>NZ_BSYI01000014.1 GCF_030270585.1 Paralimibaculum aggregatum | reverse complement strand
CCGCAGCGCCTCGGCCAGCGCCCGGTAGCGCCGCGCCTGCGCCGCCTGCCGCCCGAGCGAGCGCAGCCGCGTCTCCAGCCCCTCGATCAGCTCGCGCACGCGCCCGAGATTGGCCTCGGTCGCCGAGAGCTTGAGCTCGGCCTCGTGGCGCCGCTGGTAGAGCCCGGCGATGCCCGCCGCCTCCTCGATCACCCGGCGCCGGGCGGTGGGGCGCGCCGCGATCAGCTCGCCGATCTGGCCCTGGCGCACCAGCGCCGGCGACTGCGCGCCGGTCGAGGCATCGGCGAACAGCATCGAGACGTCGCGCGCCCGCACCGACTTGCCGTTGACCGTGTAGGCCGAGCCGATCTCGCGGGTGATGCGGCGGCCGACCTCGATCTCCTTCACCGACTGGTAGGGCGCGGGCGCGGTGCCGTCGGCATTGTCGATCAGCAGCGCCACCTGGGCGTTGTTGCGCGGCGGGCGGCTGCCGCTGCCGGCGAAGATCACGTCGTCCATGCCGGTGCCGCGCATCGCCTTGGCGCGGGTCTCGCCCATCACCCAGCGCATCGCCTCGAGCAGGTTGGACTTGCCGCAGCCATTGGGCCCGACTATGCCCGTCAGCCCCCGGCCGATGACCAGCTCGGTGGGGTCGACGAAGCTCTTGAAACCCTGGAGCCTCAGCCGGGTGAACTGCATGGGGGGCGCCCCTCTCTCTGCCTCTGACCGGACAGTCTGGCGGGGCGGCCCCGGTCTTGTCAATGGGGCGTACACATCATCTTGTGGGTAACGTCGCGCGACCCACCATATGGCGGGTCGCGATGGCGCGGCTCAGCCCTCGAGCGCGCGGTCGAGCAGGGCGGAGAATTCGGCGAAGCCCATGGCGCCGCTGTGCAGCTCGCCATTCACCACGAAGGACGGCGTCGAGCGGATCTCGTGCAGCTCGGAATTGTCCTTGTAGTTCTGCACCAGCGTCTCGGCGAAGTCGCGGTCGGTCAGGCAGACGCGCATCCGCTCGCTCGAGAGCCCGTTCAGCCGGCCGATCTTCTGCAGCGCGGCGGGGATGTCGTCGGCGCGGCTCCAGTCGCCCTGGCGCTTCAGGAAGGCGTCGATCATCGGGTAGTAGCCGGTCTCGCCGCCGCAGCGCGCGATCATCGAGGCCCAGAGCCCCGGCGCGTCGAAATAGACCTCGCGCATGATGAAGCGGACCTTGCCGGTATCGACATACTGCGCCTTCACCTCCGGCCAGGTGCGGGTGTGGAACGAGGCGCAGTGCGGGCAGGTCAGCGAGGCATACTCGATCACCGTGACCGGCGCGTCCTCGGCGCCGAGCGCCACGTCTCCGGTGAGCAGCGGGGTGGCCGCGGCATCCTCGGCCCGCAGGGGCGCCGGCAGCAGCGCGAGGGCCGCGGGGGTGGCGGCGAGGCCGGCCAGCAGGCGGCGGCGGTCGGGGCTCATGGGCATGGATCTCTCCGTGTTGGCGTCGTTCATCGATGTCATCTAGGGCGTATGGCCGGCGCGCGACAGGACCAGCGCGCCGAGGCGCGCCATGACCTTGCGGAGCCCGGGGCTGCGGATGCCGGCGACGAGGCGCTCGGCCTCGGCCCGCGCCGCCGCCGTGGTGGCGGTCTCGTCGTCCTCGCCGGGGTGGCCGCGAAACGCCGCCTGCGCCTCGGCAAAGCCTGCCGTGCCGGTCTGCACCACCTTCAGCCGCGAGACCGCGCGATAGCCGTAATACTGGTTGATGCGCTCGAGGATCTGCGGCGCGCTGAGCTCGACCTCCGGGCCGCGTGCGCCGACCACCTCCACCACCAGCGTGGCGCCGAGGCTGGGCGCGGCGCCGAAGCGCACCTTGACCGGCCGGCAGGAGGGGGCGAGCGCGGCGCCGACGATCTCCGGCCAGCGCATCAGCACCTCCGGCTCGGCAAAGCCGCGCTTCGCCGCGGTCTCGACCATGCGCCTGGAGAGCCCCGCGCCGATCTGGCGGAACTCGCGCCGGCGCGGGCGCTGACCCCGTGGCTCGCTCATCGCCTGGTCCTCTCACGCCTCCGGGCGGCGCCGGACTTGCCGCGGCGCCTGTTCGTTCGATATCCGATCCGGATGCAGACCGAAAGCGCCCCGTTCAGCCCGCCGATCACAAGCGCGACAGCAGCGCCGGCCCAGGCCGCCCTGCTCGCCTGGTACGACCGCCATGCCCGCGCGCTGCCCTGGCGCATCGGCCCGGCCGACCGGGCCCGCGGGGTGATGCCCGATCCCTACCGCGTCTGGCTCTCCGAGGTGATGCTGCAGCAGACCACGGTGGCCGCGGCGGGCCGGTATTTCCACGCCTTCACCCGGGCCTGGCCGCGGGTCGAGGCGCTGGCGGCGGCGCCGCGCGAGGCGGTGCTCGAGGCCTGGGCGGGGCTCGGCTACTATGCCCGCGCACGCAATCTCCATGCCTGTGCCGGGGTCGTCGCGGCCGAGCATGGCGGGCGTTTCCCGGAAACCGAGGACGGGCTGCGCGCGCTGCCCGGCATCGGCGCCTATACCGCGGCGGCGATCGCGGCGATCGCCTTCGACCGGCCCGCGGCGGTGGTCGACGGCAATATCGAGCGGGTGATGGCGCGGCTCTTCGCCGAGACCGAACCGCTGCCCGGGGTCAAGCCGCGGCTCCGCGCCCATGCCGCGGCGCTGACGCCCGCGCAGCGTCCCGGCGACCATGCCCAGGCGCTGATGGATCTCGGCGCGACGATCTGCACGCCGCGGCGCCCGGCCTGCGCGCTCTGCCCGCTGCGCCCGGGCTGCGCCGCCCATGCCGCCGGGATCGCGGGCGAGCTGCCGGCGCGCGCGCCGAAGCTGGCGAGGCCGGTGCGCCACGGCCATGTCTGGGCGGCGCTCGACGGGCAGGGCGCGGTCTGGGTGGTCCGGCGCCCGCCATCGGGGCTGCTCGGCGGCATGCTGGCGCTGCCGAGCTCGGACTGGACCGCGGCGCCCGGGCCCGACCCGCTGCCGCCGGTGCCGGGGGCCTGGGAGGCGATCGGCGAGGTGCGCCACGTGTTCACGCATTTCGCCCTGCGCCTCACCGTGCACCGGGCGCGGATCGACCCGCTGCCGGGGCCGGGGCGGGAGCGGGCCGCGGCGGCGGATGCGATGCCCACGGTCTTCGCCAAGGCGCTGCGGCTGATCGGCTGAGGAATGCCGGGCCGGGCGCCCGGCTCAGCTCGACATCTCAGCTCGACATCTCGGCGCGCAGCTTCTGGCGCAGCACGTCGATCGGCTTCAGCCGCCCGTCGATCCGCACATGCCAGTAGAGCCAGCCGTTGCAGCTCGGCGCGCCCTGCAGCTCGGCGCCGACCTGGTGGATCGAGCCGCGGCTCTCGGCCGCCACCACCGAGCCGTCGGCGCGCACCTTCACCCGGTGCCGGCCGCACTGGCTCTCCAGCACCTCGCCGGGCGACAGCATGCCGCGCTCGACGAGCTGGCCGAAGGGGATCCGCGGCGCCTGCCGCTTGCCCTCGGTCTGCGCCACCGCGGCGCGCTCGGCCCGCACCACCTCCGCCAGCCGCGCCCGCGCCAGCGCGGCATAGGCCGGATCGCGCTCGATGCCGATGCAGCGCCGGCCGAGCCGCTTCGCCACCGCCGCCGTGGTGCCGCTGCCGAGGAAGGGGTCGAGCACCGTGTCGCCGGGCTCGGTGCTGGCCACCAGCACGCGGTGCAGCAGCGCCTCGGGCTTCTGCGTGGGATGCGCCTTGCGGCCCTCGTCGTCGCGCAGCCGCTCCGGCCCGGTGCAGACCGGCAGCAGCCAGTCCGACCGCATCTGCAGCCCCTCGTTCAGCGATTTCAGCGCATCGTAGTTGAATTTCGGCCGCGCGGTCTCGGAGCGCGCCGCCCAGATCAGCGTCTCGTGGGCGTTGCAGAAGCGCTTGCCGCGGAAGTTCGGCATCGGGTTGGTCTTGCGCCAGATGATGTCGTTGAGGATCCAGAAGCCGGCATCCTGCAGGCTCGCGCCGAGGCGGAAGATGTTGTGATAGGTGCCGATCACCCAGATCGCGCCGTCGGGCTTCAGGCAGCGGCGGGCGGCCTCCAGCCAGTCCCGCGTGAAGGCGTCATAGGCGGCGAAGCTGTCGAAGCGGTCCCACTCCGCATCGACCCCGTCGACGCGGCTGTTGTTGGGCCGGGTCAGCTCGCCCTTGAGCTGGAGATTGTAGGGCGGGTCGGCGAAGACGAGATCGACGCTCTCCTCCGGCAGCGCGCGCATCGCCGCGAGGCAGTCGCCCTCGATCACCTCGATCCCGTCGCCCGCGATCATGCCCGTCGTCTCCCATCGATTCGGCCCAAGATCGCGGTGTGCGAATCGCTTGTCAATGTCTTTTGGCGGAGGGTGTTGTTCAGGATTCCTCAAGTAACAGGCGAGAAATCGGTGCAAAGCTCCTGCGATGCTGCGGTGTCACGCCGAGCCTTGCAAGCGCCGCGCGGTGCTCCGCGGTGCCATATCCCATGTTGCGTTCCCAGCCATAGCCCGGATGGCGCGCCGCGAGCTCGGCCATCATCCGGTCGCGCGTGACCTTCGCCACGACCGAGGCGGCGGCGATCGCCGCCATCCGCCCGTCGCCGCCCACCAGCGCCTCGGCAGGCAGGCCGAGCCCCGGCGGCACGCGGTTGCCGTCGATCACCGCGCCGGCCACCGGACCTTGCGCCAGCAGCGCCTCGAGCGCCCGCTTCATGGCGAGATCGGCGGCGCGGAGGATGTTGATCCGGTCGATCTCCCCGGTGTCGGCGATGCCGATGCCGATCCGGGCGCAGCCGGGGAGCGCCGCGAAGATCGCCGCGCGGCGCTTCGCCGTCAGCCGCTTGGAGTCGTCGAGCCCCGGCGGCGGCGGGCCGGTCAGCACGGCCGCCGCTGCCACCACCGGCCCGGCCCAGGGCCCGCGGCCGGCCTCGTCGATGCCGGCCACCGGGCCGCCGAAACGCTCCCGATAGGGCGCCTCCGGCAGCATCGCGGCGGTGGGGTTGGCTGGCTTTCCCATGTCCGGCACCATAGGCTCCGGCGGCACCCGCCGCCAAGGGGCGGGCGGCGTTGCGGCAAGCGGGAGGGAACCCATGCTGGCGGAGATCAGGCGGGTCGGGCTGCTGAGCGCCGGCGTCACGGCCGGCAGCCTCGCGGCGGGGCTGGTGCTGATCCTCGGCACGCTGGCGGCGATCGGCGGCGGGCTGGCGGGGGATCTCGCCTGGCTGGCGGAATGGGCGGCGGTGGAGGATGCGCCGGTCTCCGGCCCGGGCGAGACCGGCAGCATGCTCGCGGTGGTGGCGGTGGTCTGGCTGCTGCTGTTCGCGCTCGGCGCCTGGCTCGGCGGGTTCCTGCTCGGGGCCTTCCTCGCGGCGCTCTACAACGTGCTGGCCGGCATGGTCGGCGGGCTGCGCCTCGAGCTGGCCGATCCGCGCCCGCGCCAGCCGGGAGAGCGCCGCGGCTCATAGCGGAAGCGCGAGCTGGTCGCCGGCCCGCGGCGGCGCGCGGAACAGATCGCAGCGCAGCGCCGGCAGCGCGCGGTCGAGCCCGTGCCGCGCGGCGGCGGCCCGCACCCGGCGCGAGATCAGCTGGGCATAGACCCCCTCGCCGCGCATCCGCTTGCCCCATTGCGGGTCGTAGTCGCGCCCGCCATGCAGCTCGCGCACCTTGCCCATCACCCGCGCCGCGCGGTCCGGATACTCCCGCGCCAGCCAGTCCTGGAACAGGCCGGAGACCTCCTGCGGCAGGCGCAGCACGCTGTAGCTCACCTTGCTGGCCCCGGCCTCGGCGGCGGCGGCGATCAGCCGCTCGATCTCGTGATCGTTGAGCGCCGGGATGATCGGCGAGGTGTTGACCTGCACCGGCACGCCGGCCTGTGCCAGCGCCCGCATCAGGCGGAGGCGGCGCGGCGGCGCGGCGGCCCGCGGCTCCATCGCCCGGCTCAGCCGGGTGTCGAGCGTGGTGAGGCTGATCGCGACCTGCAGCAGCCCGGCGCGCCCCATGCGGCCGAGCAGGTCGATGTCGCGCGTCAGATGCGCGCCCTTGGTGGTGATGAAAAGCGGGTGGCGATAGGCCCAGAGCACCTCGAGCAGCTCGCGCATGATGCCGTGCTCGCGGTCGATCGGCTGGTAGGCATCGGTATTGGTGCCGATGGCGAGCGGCGCCGGGCGGTAGCCGGGCCGGCGCAGCGCGGTCTCCAGCAGCGCCGCCGCCCGCGGCTTCACCACCAGCCGGGTCTCGAAATCGAGGCCGGGGGAGAGGCCGAGCTGGGCATGGCTCGGCCGCGCGAAGCAGTAGATGCAGCCATGCTCGCAGCCGCGATAGGGGTTGACCGAGCGGTCGAAGGGCAGGTCCGGCGAGGTGTTGCGCGCGATGATGCTGCGGCTGGCGTCGCGGATCACCTCGGTGCGCACCGGCGGCGCGTCGTCCTCCCGGTCCCAGCCGTCATCGGTGCGCCCGGTGGTCAGCCGGTCATAGCGCACCGCCGGGTTGCGCGCGGCGCCGCGGCCGCGCCGCCGCTCGGGCGCGATCTCGTCGGTGAAGAGCGACGGCGCGGCATCGTCCTCGAACAGCTCGTCCACCTGCGGCGGCTCCATTCCGATTCTCCCGGTTCACACCAGAACAATACAGGAACATATTGCCGCCACAAACCGGAACTTGCGGCCCGGGCAGGGTAGCCGGTCGGTAGGGAGCAGAAGGGGAGGGCCGCCGCATGCCCGCCCGGCAGGCCGCGGCGCGGGCGGTTCAGCCGCCGCGCATGCCCGCGGTGGTGACCCTGCCGGCATGCAGCGCGCCCGACAGCGCCGCCGCCGCCGCCGCGACCCCCGAGCCGCCCATCGGCGCGCCCATCGCGTGCAGCACCGCCTCGATGGTGCCGAGCGTGCCGAGCAGCTGCGGCGGGTTCATGTGGCCCATATGGCCGATGCGGAAGGCGCGGTCCTGGAAGTCCCCGAGCCCGACGCCGAGGGTGAGCCCGGCCTCCTGCTCGGCCAGCGCGCGCAGGCGGATCGCGTCGACCCCGCCGGTGAGCACCGTGGTCACCGCGTTGGAGCGCGCCGCCGGGTCCTCGATATGGAACTCGAGCCCGCCCGGCGCCGACCAGGCCGCCACCGCCGAGCGCACCGCATGGGCCATCACCGCATGGCGCGCCCAGATGTTCTCGAGCCCTTCCTCGGCGATCATCTCGAAGGCGGCGCGGAGCCCGTAGAGATGCGTGACCGGCGGCGTGCCGCAATAGCGCATGTAGTGCGCGCCGCCGCCCATGCGGGCGGTCCAGTCCCAGTAGGCGGTGCGCAGCCCGGCCTCGCGATGCGCGGCGATCGCCTTCTGCGAGGCCCAGACGAAGCCGAGCCCCGGCGGCACCATCAGCCCCTTCTGCGAGCCCGAGACGGTGACATCGACGCCCCAGGCGTCCATGCGGAATTCCATGCAGGCGAAGGAGGCGATGCAGTCGACCATCAGCAGCGCCGGATGCCCGACGGCGTCGATCGCGCGGCGGATCGCCGGGATGTCGTTGACCACCGAGCTCGCGGTGTCGATCTGCACCACGAGGATCGCCTTGATCGCGTGCCCGCCATCGGCGCGCAGCCGCTCCTCGAGCGCCGCCGGATCGACGCCGCGGCGCGCCGGCGCCGCCAGCACCTCGACCTCGCAGCCCAGCATCGCCGCCTGGTTGCCCCAGCCGACGGCGAAGCGGCCGGATTCAAGCACCAGCACCCTGTCGCCGCGGGACAGCGTGTTGGTCAGCGCCATTTCCCAGGCGCCATGGCCGTTGGCGATGGCGATGAAGGCCTCGCCATCGGTGAAGGCGAGCTGCGGCAGCTCGGCCAGCAGCCGCTCCGACATCTCCACCAGCGCGCCCTCGTAGATGTTCGGCATCGGCGCATGCATCGCCGCCAGCACGCGCTCGGGGATCACCGAGGGGCCGGGGATCGAGGTCAGCGGACGGCCGGCATTCAGCGTCGCGCCCTCGGGCAGGATCGGCGCCGCCGGGAGGTCGGAGCGCGCGGCGAGAGGGTCGAAATCATGCGCGGCCATGGGGCAGGGTCCTTTCGTGAGGTCTACCGGCGAACCTACCGCCGCGAGGCGGTGAGGCAAGCGGCCAATTCGTGATGGGATACCCCCGGATTTCGTGATGGATCGGGGCGCTCACTCGCGCCGCAGCACCACATCGGTCAGCCAGCTCGCCCAGCGCGCGGTGCGGTGGCCGCGGATCACCGCCTCGCGGTCATAGCCGGTCTCGATCCATTCCGCGAGCGGGACGCGCCCGCCGGTCTCGCGCTCATAGGCGTCGAAGAAGGCGTCGAGCACGCCGGTCTTGCCCTGCCGGACATGGCCGAAGCGGAGCGAGAGCTGCGCCTTGGCCTCGGCGACCGGCCGGCCCTCGGCCAGCGCGAGGTAGAGCGCCGACATGAAGCCGGCGCGGTCGGCGCCGGACTTGCAGTGGAACAGCACCGGGTATTCCAGGCTCTCGAACAGCCGCTGCGCCGCCGCCAGCTCCTCCCGGTCGGGCAGCGAGCGCGAGCGCAGGACGAAATTGTGGAAGGCGAGCCCTTCCTCGGCGCAGGTCTCGCGCTCGAGCGGCAGCGAGCCGAAGAACTGCCCGCCGCGCAGCGAGACCACCGAGCGCCCGCCGCGCCGCGCGAAGGCCCGGATCTGGTGCGGCGCCGGCTGCGCCGAGCGCCAGGCGCGCTCGCCGACGCGGTGCAGATTGAGGTAGAGATAGCGGAAGAAGCCATGATCGACGAAGATCATGTTGACCCAGGCGCGCAGCCGGTCCCACCGCGTCTCGAGCGGCCGGTTCCAGCGCGCGATCTTCCGCTGCCGGCGGCGCTGGAACTCGGAGTTGGGGTCTAGGCTCTTGCGCATCGCAGCGCGCTTATCAAAGCCCCCGCCCCCCGGCAAGCGCCGTGGCCTCGGGGCAGGCCGCTCAGCGCCCGCCGAGGCGGCGGATCTCGCGCCCGAGCAGCAGGCCCAGCCCGCAGATCGCCAGCGCCGCGATGCCGAGCGCCAGCCCCTGCTCGGGGAACGGGATGCCGGCATCGATCAGCAGCCCGGTGATCCCCGGCCCCGCCGCCGTCGAGAACACCATGGCCGTGGTCGCCATGGCGCGCACCGCGCCGAGATGGCGGGTGCCGTAGAGCTCCGGCCAGAGCCCGCCCCAGAGCGCCTGCGCCATGCCCTGGCTGAGCCCGGTCAGCGCCAGCACCAGCAGCCAGCCGCCGACGCCCTCGACCGCGCCGAGCAGCATCGCGCCCGCCCCCATCGGCAGCAGGAAGACCGGCAGCAGCCGCGCCGGGCCGAGCCGGTCGACCAGCGCGCCGCCGGTCAGCGAGGCGGTTATGGTGAGCCCGGCATAGACCGGATAGCCCGCCGCCATCGCCGCCAGCGACCAGCCCTTGACCTCGGAGATGTGCACCTGGTGGAAGAACAGCACGGTGCCGATGAAGGAGGGCGCCAGCACCGCCGGCACCAGCCCCCAGAACAGCCGGTGGCGCATCACCTCCGGCCGGGTCCAGTGGCGCCCGCCGAGGCCGGGATGCCCGCCATCGGCCCCGCTGCCCTGCGGCGCCCGCGCCTCGGCCAGCAGCCAGCCGAGCAGCGGCGCCGCGCCGAGCGCCAGCAGCGCCGCGACGATCCACCAGGTCTCGCGCCAGCCCACCGTCGAGGCCACCGCCACCGCGATCGAGGGCAGCACCGCCTCGCCGGTGGAGAAGCCGAGCGCCGCGAAGGCCACCGCCCGCCCGCGATGGGCGCGGAACCAGCGCCCCATGGCGGTGGCCGAGATATGCCCCATCATGCCCTGTCCGCAGATCCGCAGGCCGAACACCGCGACGAGGAGCACGGCGATGCCCTGGCCCGTCGCCATCGCGATGGCCGCCAGCGCATAGAGCAGCAGGACCGTGACCGCGAGGCGGTCCAGCCGGATTCGGTCGGCCAGCGCGCCGGCCTGGAACAGCACCGCCGCCGAGCACAGCGTCGCCGCCGTGTAGAGCGCGCCCCAGCCGCCGTCGGAGAGCCCGTAGGCCGCCCGGATGTCGCCGGCGAAGAGCGAGATGAAGAAGGTCTGCCCGAAGGACGAGAAGAAGCTCAGCGCAAAGCCTGCGCCGAGCCAGCGGAGATTCTCGCGGTAGAAGGAGGCAAGGGAGGCGACGCGCATCGCCTCCCTCTAGTCCAGATCGGATACCGGCACCAGAGGCGCGACCGGGCGATCCGCGGGGCGACCGACTGGCGATCGACTGCGCGACCGACTGGGCGATCCGCGGGCCGGATCAGTAGTAGCCGCGCCCGTAGCCGCGTCCGTAGCCATGCCCGTAGCCGTAGCCGCGGCGCGGCGGGTGGTAGCCGCGGGGCGGGTAGTAGCCACGCCAGTAGCGGTGGTGGCGCTGGGCCCGGCGATGCACCCGGCGGTGAACGCGGCGCGGCGGGCCGTAATAGCCGTGGCCATAGCCGCGCCCGCGGCCATGCGCGAGCTTCACGTCCTCGCTGGTGGCCTCGGCGGCGAGGCTGACCGCCGGGGCGGGGGTGGCCGCGAGCGTGGCCGCGGCGGGCTGCGTGGCGGCGTTACCGGCCGAGGCCGCACCGAAGGCAGTAGCGACACCGAACAGGGCCGCCATTGTCAGGCGTTTGGCAAGCATCGTCGTCTCCTTGTTTCGAACTCGATGCGTTATAAACGGCCGTTCATTCGTATTCCGTCGCGAGCTACATCACGGTTTTTTGAGTTGTTCTGTCAGTCCACCTCGGAGCCGGTGCGGCCGCGGGGGCGGCTGAGGCCGGGGCCATAGTAGAAGCCGTAGGCGTCGTAGCCGTAGAAGCCGAAGCCGTCGGGGCCATAGCCATAGCCGCCCTGCACATAGGGCCCGCCGCCATGGCCATAGGCCGGCGGAACATGGCCGTAGCCATACGCCGGCGGAGCGTAGCCATGACCGTAGCCATAGCCATAGCCGTAGCCGTAGCCATAGCCGCGATACGCGCCATGGCGCCGGCGATAGCCGCGCCGGTAGCCGCGGCCGCCGGCCTCCAGGACCAGGCTTTCGGCGCCCGGCACCGCCCCGGCGCCCAGCGCCGGCAGGGCGGCGACCACCGGCGCCGCGCCGGCGGGGGTGGCGGTGGCGCCCAGAAGGGCGAGCGCTGCGGCGGTGAGCATGCTGCGGGTCATCATCCTGTCCTTTTCCTGTCCGTCTGCGGGACATCCCGGAACCGTGCCGCAGCGGCCGCGCGGGCCGGGCGACACCTCTCTCGAAAGGGTTAACGTTACGGAGGCGGCATTCCGGCGCGGCTTGCGCGAGCGGCCGCTTTGGGGGATAGGAAACCCAGCCAGAAAAGGAGCCTGCTCATGGAGAAGTTCACGACGCTGACCGGGGTCGCCGCGCCGCTGCCGCTGATCAATATCGACACCGACATGATCATCCCCAAGCAGTTCCTGAAGACGATCCAGCGCACCGGGCTCGGCAAGAACCTGTTCGACGAGATGCGCTATCTCGACGACGGTTCCGAGAACCCGGACTTCGTGCTCAACAAGCCGGCCTATCGCGAGGCGCAGATCCTCGTGGCGGGCGACAATTTCGGCTGCGGTTCCTCGCGCGAGCACGCGCCCTGGGCGCTGCTGGATTTCGGCATCCGCGTGGTGATCGCGCCGAGCTTCGCCGACATCTTCTTCAACAACTGCTTCAAGAACGGCATCCTGCCGATCGCGCTGCCGCAGGAGCAGGTCGACAAGCTGATGGACGATGCCGAGCGCGGCTCCAACGCGGTGCTGACCGTGGATCTCGAGCGCCAGGTGATCAACGGGCCGGATGGCGGCGAGATCGCCTTCGAGATCGACCCCTTCCGCAAGCACTGCCTGCTGAACGGGCTCGACGATATCGGCCTCAGCCTCGAGAAGGAGGACGCCATCACCGCCTTCGAGGCCAGGCAGGCGGCGCAGGAGCCTTGGCAGGCCGGCGCCTGATCCGCCGCCTCGCGGCCGCGGCGCTGGCCCTCGTCATGGCGGCGGGCCCGGCGCACGCGGCCGACCCGCCGGTGCCGCCCCGGGCCGGAGACGCGGTGCGCGTCGCGCAGTTCAACGCCGCGATGGCGCGCAAGGGCGCGGGGGTCCTGATCCGGGACATCGCGCGCGGCGATCCGCAGGTGCTCGCCGTCGCCGAGATCATCCTCCGCGTGCGCCCGGACATCCTGCTGATCAACGAGCTCGACGCCGATCCCGAGGGCCGGGCGCTGGCGGGGTTCCGAAACCTTCTGGCGGAGGGTGTTGCGGGGCTCGACGGGCTCGACTATGCGCACGCCCATCAGGGCCCGCAGAATGTCGGCATCCCCTCGGGCCACGATCTCGACGGCGACGGACGCAGCATGGGGCCAGGCGACGCCTTCGGCTTCGGCCGCTTTCCGGGCCAGTACGCGATGGCGGTGCTGAGCCGCTTCCCGCTCGGCGCTGTGCGCAGCTTTGCGCGGCTGCGCTGGGCGGCGATGCCGGGCGCGCGGCGGCCGGTGAAGCCGGATGGCACGCCGTTCCACGCCGATGCGGCCTGGCAGGCGATGCGGCTCTCCTCGAAGGCGCACTGGATCGTGCCGGTGGCGATCGAGGGAGGCACGCTGCACCTGCTGGCGGCGCATCCCACGCCGCCGGTCTTCGACGGGCCGGAGGACCGCAACGGCCGGCGCAATGCCGACGAGATCCGGCTGATCCGCGAGATCCTCGGCGCGGGCGGCGACTGGCTGGCGGATGACACCGGCCGCCCCGGCGGGCTCGGGCCTGCCGATCTCGTGGTCGTTGCCGGCGATCTCAATGCCGATCCGGATGGCGGGGACGGCATCCGCGCCGAGATCGCGGCGCTGCTGGCCGATCCCCGGCTGCAGGACCCGGCGCCGGCGAGCCCCGGCGCTCCGGGCGGCCAGACCGCCGACTGGCCGGATGCGCCCGGCGGGCCGATCAGCCTGCGGGTGGACTATGTGCTGCCCTCGACGGGGTTCGAGGTGCTCGGCGCGGGCGTCTTCTGGCCGGGAAGGGGCGACCCGCTGGCGCGGCTGACCGGACTGCGCAAGCGCCGGCCCGCGAGCTCGGATCACCGGCTGGTCTGGGTCGATCTGCGCCCCCGCTAGGGCGGTTCAGGCGGTCACGCCATCGCCGCAGACCGGGCAGTCCTCCCGCCGCACCAGGCGGATGGTCCGGATATCGGCCACCAGCGCGTCGTAGATCAGCAGCCGGCCGAGCAGCGGCTCGCCGGCCTCGGCCAGCAGCTTCACCGCCTCCAGCGCCTGCATCGCGCCCATGACGCCGGCCAGCGCCCCGACGATCCCGGCCTCGGAGCAGGGCGGCACGAGACCCGGCTCCGGCGCCTCGGGGAAGATGCATTCGTAGCAGGGCGTGCCCGCCGCGGGATGGAACACCGAAAGCTGCCCCTCCCAGCGCCCGAGCGCCGCCGAGACCAGCGGCACGCCGCAATCGGCCGCGACCCGGTTGACGAGATAGCGGGTCTCGAAATTGTCCGACCCGTCGACGATCAGGTCGTAGTCCTCGAAGATCACCGGGGCGTTGTGCATGTCGAGCCGGGTCTCGTGGCGCCGCACGGTGACGTTCGGGTTGAGCCGGCTCACCGCATGGGCCGCGCTGGCGGTCTTGGGATGGCCGATCTCCTCGGAGGAGTGGATCACCTGGCGCTGCAGGTTGGAGAGCGAGACGGTGTCGTCGTCGACCACGCCGAGGGTGCCCACCCCCGCCGCCGCGAGATAGAGGATCGCCGGCGCACCGAGCCCGCCGGCGCCGATCACCAGCACCCGGGCGGCGCGCAGGCGCTGCTGGCCGGGGCCGCCGATCTCGTGCAGCACGATGTGGCGGGCATAGCGTTCGATTTCCTCGTCGGTGAAGTCGATGGCGGTCATCGCTCGCGCTCTCCCCGGTCCAGTCGCGTCTCGGCGGCCCGGCGCGCCCGGGCGATCAGCCGAGCGTAGCCGAGCCCCGCGAGCCCGACAATGGCAGCCACCGCCGCAATCCGCGCCGCCGCCGCCCAGTCGGCCCGCAGCAGCCTGGGCCAGAAGAAGGCGGCCAGCGCCGCGCCGAGGCCGGCCAGCCCGATGGCCCGCCCGCCGCCGCTGCGGCGCCAGAGCCGGTAGAGCCAGCGCAGCAGCAGCACGATGCCGAGCCCGAGCAGCGCCTCGTAGAGCATGACCATTCCGTGCCTCCCGCGCGGGAGACGGCGCAGCCGGCCCGGCGATCCGGTGCGCCGTCAGAGCCCGTCGAACAGCGCGGTGGAGAGGTAGCGCTCGGCGAAGGAGGGCAGGATCACCACGATCCGCTTGCCGGCCATGCCGGGCCGCTCGGCCACCTCGAGCGCCGCCGCCACCGCGGCCCCGGAGGAGATCCCCCCCGGCACGCCCTCGAGCCGCGCCAGCCGGCGGGCGGTGTCGAAGGCGGTCTCGTTGCCGATGGTCAGCACCTCGTCGATCAGGCTGCGGTCGAGATTGCCCGGCAGGAAGCCGGCGCCGATGCCCTGGATCTTGTGCGGCCCGGCATTGCCGCCGGAGATCACCGGGCTGTCCTCCGGCTCCACCGCGACGATCCGCAGGTCCGGCAGCCGCGCCTTCAGCACCGAGCCGGCGCCGGTGAGCGTGCCGCCGGTGCCGACGCCGGAGACGAAGACGTCGAGCGCGCCGCCGGTATCGGCCCAGATCTCCTCCGCCGTGGTGCGGCGGTGGATCTCCGGGTTGGCGGGGTTCTCGAACTGCTGCGGGATCGCCGAGCCCGGGGTCTCGGCGGCGATCGCCTCGGCGCGCGCGATCGCGCCCTTCATGCCGTCGGCCGCCGGGGTCAGCTCCAGCTCGGCGCCGAGCAGCGCCAGCATCTTGCGCCGCTCGAGCGACATCGAATCGGGCATCACCAGCACCAGCCGGTAGCCCTTGGCCGCCGCCGCGAATGCCAGCGCGATGCCGGTGTTGCCGGAGGTCGGCTCCACCAGCGTGGCGCCGGGGGCGATCCGGCCCGACGCCTCCAGCGCCTCGATCATGGCGACGCCGATGCGGTCCTTCACGCTGGCGAGCGGGTTGAAGAACTCGAGCTTGGCGAGGATCTCGGCCTCGACGCCGGCATCCGCCGCAAGCCGCGAGAGCCGCACCAGCGGGGTCGCGCCGATGGTGCCGGTGATGTCGTCATAGATGCGGCCCCGCGGCACGCAGCCGGCCCGTCCGGGAGAGCGGTCTTCGTCCATGGCTTGCGGGTCTCCCTGGCTCAGATGTTGAAGTCCGGCGGCGCCTTGGCGCCATGCGGGATTTCGAGCCGCTCGGCGCGGCGGCAGAGATCCTCCATGGTGATCCCGGACAGCCGCTCCAGCACCGCCTCGCGGGTCTCGTCCCAGAGCGGCCCGATCACCCGCTCGCCCAGCGGCGCCTCGGAAACCGGGTCGGTATCGGCCTCGGCGTCGAGCTGGTCGACCACGCGGACGACGTCGGCCACGGTGATCTTGCGCCGCTCGCGCGCCAGCGTATAGCCGCCCTTCGGCCCGCGCACCCCCTTCAGGATGTTCTTGTGCACCAGCGACTGCATCACCTGCTCGAGATAGCGCTGCGGGATGCCCTGGCGCTTGGTGATGTCCTTCGACTGCACCGGGTCGGGGCGCGCGTTGTAGGCGACGTCCAGCACCGCCTCGAGGGCCAGCAGGGTCTTGCGCGAAAGCCGCAGCATCAATGCGTCCCCGTCGAGCCGAAGCCGCCTTCGCCGCGCGCGGTGCCGGGCAGGCTCTCCGCCGGCACCAGGCGGGCGCGGGTCACCGGCGCGATCACCAGCTGCGCGATCCGCGTGCCATGGCTCACCCAGTAGGTCTCGAGCGAGAGATTGGTCAGCAGCACGCCGAGCTCGCCGCGATAGTCGCTGTCGATGGTGCCGGGGGCATTGGCCACCGTGACGCCGTGGCGCACCGCGAGCCCGGAGCGCGGGCGCACCTGGCCCTCATGCCCCTCGGGGATCGCGATGGCGAGGCCGGTGGGCACCAGCACCCGCCCGAGCGACGGCAGCGCGAGCCCTTCGGCGCGGTCGTCCGGCTGCAGCGAGGCGTAGAGATCCATGCCCGCCGAGCCGGCGGTCGCATAGTCCGGCAGCGGCAGGGCGGGATCGTGATGGGGCAGGCGCAGCACGGCGATCTGGAGCGTCAACGGTCGGCCTCCATGGCAGGAGCGAAGGCTGCGGCGATGCGCGCGGCGAGCCGGCGCGCCACCTCCGCCTTCGGCGCGCGCGGCCAGGTCTCGGCCCCGTCGGCGGTGATCAGCGTCACCGCGTTCTCCGCGCCGCCCATGATGCCGGTCTCCGGGCGCACGTCGTTGGCGACGATCCAGTCGCAGCCCTTGCGCAGGCGCTTGGCGGTGGCGAGCGTCACCACGTCGTCGGTCTCCGCCGCGAAGCCGACCACCAGCGACGGCCGCCGCCCGTCGGCGAGATGGGAAACGGTCTTGAGGATGTCCGGGTTCTCCGCGAGCGCCAGCGCCGGCGGGCCGCCGCCATCCTTCTTGATCTTGGAACTGGAGGCCGAGGCGACGCGCCAGTCGGCCACCGCGGCGGCGAACACCGCGGCATCCACCGGCAGGGCCTTCTCGACCGCCGCCAGCATCTCCGCCGCGCTCTCCACCGGGATCACCGTCACGCCCTCGGGCGGCGGCGTGTCGGCCGGGCCGGTGACGAAGCGCACCTCGGCGCCGAGGTCGCGCAGCGCGGCGGCGACCGCGGTGCCCTGCGCGCCGGAGGAGCGGTTGGCGATGTAGCGCACCGGGTCGATCGGCTCATGGGTCGGGCCGGAGGTCACCAGCACGCGCTTTCCGGCCAGCGGCCCCGGCACCGCCTCGCCCGGCAGCACCAGATGCGGCGGGCGCGCGGGATCGGCGAGCCGCGCCTCGATGGCGGCGAGGATCTCCGCCGGCTCCGCCATGCGGCCGGGCCCGTGCTCGCCGCAGGCCATGTCGCCCTCGTTGGGGCCGACCACGGCGACCCCGTCGCCCCTGAGCACGGCGAGGTTGCGCTGCGTCGCCGGGTGCAGCCACATCCGCAGGTTCATCGCCGGGGCGATCAGGATCGGCGTGTCGGTGGCGAGGAGCAGGGTGCTGGCCAGGTCGTCGGCCCGGCCCTGGGCCATGCGGGCCATCAGATCGGCGGTGGCCGGCGCGACGACCACCAGATCGGCGGCACGGGAGAGCTCGATATGGCCCATCTCGGCCTCGTCGGTCAGGTCGAACAGCGCCTCGTGGACCCGGTTTCCGGACAGCGCCGCGGCCGAGAGCGGGGTGACGAACTCCCGCGCCGCGCCGGTCAGCACGGGCGTGGTGCTGCCGCCGGCCTTCGCGATCAGGCGGATCAGCTCGAGCGACTTGTAGGCCGCGATGCCGCCGCCGATGATCAGGAGGATGCGCTTGGCTTGCATCGGTTGCTGGAAACCCCCGGGCCGGCTTGCCGCAATTGACGATAAAACCCAGTGCCAATCTGTATTTGATCCGACCCCCTCTGGGCAAGCTGGAAATAGCCGGTTTCACGCAAGCCGGGAATCACCGGATGGCGGGCGTGGTCCCGCATCTGCCCCGCAGGCTGAAGGCCGGGCGTCCGATCTCAGCCGAGCAGCAGCAGCCCGGCGGCAAAGCCCGCGACGCCGAGCATCACGCCGGCCAGCAGCGCCGGCCAGCGCGGCCGCGCCGGCGGCGGCGGCGGCGGCGGCGGGTGGGCGCGCCGCGTGCGCGCATCCTCGGCGAGCATCACCAGCTCCTGCGCGAGCCCCGGCAGCCGCGGCCCGAGCCGGCGCAGGATGTCGACCGTCTGGCCGACGTCGCGGACGATCTGCCGCGGCCCCATGTTGTCGCGAATCCAGGTCTCGACAACCGGCCGCGCCGCCTCCCAGATGTTGGAATGCTGATCGACCGAGCGCGCCACGCCCTCGACGACCACCATGGTCCGCTGCAGCAGGATCAGCTCGACGCGGGTCTCCATGCCGAAGCGCTCGGTGGTCTCGAAGAGATAGGCCAGCAGCCGGGCCATCGAGATCTGGCTGACATCCTGGCCGAAGATCGGCTCGCCGATCGCGCGGAGCGCCTGGGCGAACTCCTCGACGTCGCGGTCGGGCGGCACGTAGCCGGCCTCGAAATGCACCTCCGCCACGCGGCGGTAGTTCCGGGTGAGGAAGCCGAACAGGATCTCGGCATAATGGCGCCGCGTGACCGGGTCGAGCCGCCCCATGATGCCGAAATCGAAGAGGATCAGCGCGCCGTCCTCGGGGCGCACGCGCAGGTTGCCCTGGTGCATGTCGGCATGGAAATAGCCGTCCGACAGGGCATGGCGCAGGAAGACCCGGATCACCCGCGCGCCGATCTCGCGGCAGTCCAGCCCGGCGGCCTCGATCGCGGCGGGATCGAGCGGCAGCCCCTCGACCCATTCCATGGTGAGCATCCGCCGCCCGGTGCCCTCCCAGTAGATCTCCGGCACGTGGATCCGCGCCTCGCCGCGGGCATTGTCGCGATACTCGCTGGCGGCGGCGGCCTCGAGGCGCAGGTCGAGCTCGGTATGCACCACGCCTTCGAAATGCGCGACGACGTCGTGCGGCTTGAGCCGCTCGGTGCCGGGAACGATGCCCTGCACCACCCGCGCGATGAAGTAGAAGGTGCCGATGTCGCGCCGGAACTGCCGCGCCACGTTGGGCCGGAGCACCTTGACCGCGACCTTCTCGCCGCTCGGGCCCCAGCGGGCGGGGTGCACCTGGGCGATCGAGGCCGCGGCCACCGGCGGCCCCAGCTCCTCGATCAGCAGCGCCCGCTCACCGAGCTCGGCGGCGATGATCTCGCGCGCCGCCTCGATCGGGAAGGGCGGCAGCCGGTCCTGCAGGTAGCGCAGCTGCGTGGTGATCCGGTCGCCAACCACATCCGGCCGCGTCGAGAGGATCTGGCCGAACTTCACATAGGCCGGCCCCATCGCCTGGCAGGCCCGCGCCACCGGCGGCAGCGTCGGGTCGCCGCTGCGCCCGAACACGCCGAACGGCCAGGCCAGCGCGCGCAGCGCGAAGCGCGGGATGCCGCGCACCCCGAAGGCGTCGAGAATCTCGCGCATCGCGCCGGTGCGCTCGAAGGTTGCCCCGGTGCGGAGCAGCCGCCAGAGCTGCGGGATCGCCGAGATCATCAGATCCGCCAGCCCGAATGCATCGCCGCCACGCCGAGGGAGAGATTGCGGTAGGCGACCCGGTCGAAGCCGGCCGCGCGCAGCATGTCGGCGAAGCGCTCCTGGTCGGGGAAGCGGCGGATCGATTCGACGAGGTACTGGTAGGAGGCGCGGTCGCCGGTCACCGCCTCGCCCATCGCCGGGATCACCGAGAAGGAGTAGCGGTCGTAGAGGCTCCGCAGCAGCTCCGGGCTGACCTGCGAGAACTCGAGGCAGAGGAAGCGCCCGCCCGGGCGCAGCACGCGGAACGCCTCGGCCAGGGCCGCCTCGGGGCGGGTCACGTTGCGGATGCCGAAGGCGATGGTCACCGCGTCGAAGCTGCCGGCCTCGAAGGGCAGCGCCATGGCATCGCCCTCGACCCAGCGCAGGCCGCGGAAGCCGCGCGCCTCGGCCCGCCGGGCGCCCTCGGCCAGCATCTCGGCGGTGAGGTCGCAGACGGTGATCTCGGCCTCCGGCGCGCGGCGCGCGACGCGGAAGGCGATGTCTCCGGTGCCGCCCGCAAGGTCCAGAAGCGCCATGCCCCGGTGCGGCGCGAGCCAGCTGACCATCGCGTCCTTCCAGAGGCGGTGAACGCCGGCCGACATCAGGTCGTTCATCAGGTCGTAGCGCGCCGCGACCGAGGAGAACACGCCGCGCACGCGGCCCGCCTTCTCGGCCTCGGGGATGGTCTCGTAGCCGAAATGCGTGGTGCCGGCCGCATCGCCGCCGGGCCCGCGATTTCCCTGCCTGTCGTCGTCCTGCTCGATCATGGCGCGCAGCATAGCGCTCCGGCCGGAAAGGGAAATGGTGCGCGCGCAGAAAGGGCCGCGGCAGAGTGTGCCGCGGCCCGGACCCGGACGGGGAAGCCGTCAGCGGGGCAGCCGCGCCTCGATCACCGCGGCGGCGACGAGCGCAAAGATCACATGGCCCCAGAGCGCCACCCAGGTCAGCCCGCCCCAGCCGAGGAAGGCCGGGTTGCCGGCCACCAGATGCGCCATGACATAGAGGGCCAGCACCCAGAGCGCGACGCCGTAGGCCGCCGCCGGCACCGCCCAGTGCAGCCCCGGCAGCACCGCCCGGTGCAGCGGGCGCACCACCAGGAGATAGCCGAGCGGATAGGCCACCAGACCGGTCAGCATGTGCAGGCCATGGGGCAGGCCGAGCGCGCCGAGCTCCTTGCCGGGCAGGCCGGTCAGCGTGGCGAGCACCTGGCTCGCCAGCGGCACCGGCGCGAGCTTGGCGCCGAGATAGGGGCTGGCGAGCGATTTCAGCATCGGGCTCAGCACCTGGCCGAAGAGGTCGAAGGCCACGGTGGCGGCGGCACCGGCGAAGAGCACGGTGGCGATGGCATGGAGGATGGCGGCCGGGGCCGGGGATCGGCTCGGGGCTTCGGCGGGGGCGGCCGGGGCGGCGGGGACGGCGGGGGCAAGCGTCATCGGGGTCTCCTGTCTCCGGATCGGGCGGCGGGAATTGCGCGTCACGATCCGGATAAAGGTGCCGCCGCGACGGCGCTCAACGCTGTCGTAACATCGCTCGCAGGCCTGTCAGGCGGTGCGAGCGGCACGCGAGCCGGCGTGATCCGGCGGCTCAGGATTTCGGCGAGATCCGCGTCAGATGGCCCATCTTCCGCCCCGGCCGGGTCTCGGCCTTGCCATAGAGATGCAGCCCGCAGCCGTCGCCGGCCAGCGCCTCCCAGCGATCCGCCTCGTCGCCGATCAGGTTCTCCATCACCGCATCGGAATGGCGGCTGCCATCGCCGAGCGGCCAGCCCGCCACTGCGCGGATGTGCTGGGCGAACTGGTCGATCACGCAGGCCTCGATGGTCCAGTGCCCGGAATTGTGCACCC
This sequence comes from Paralimibaculum aggregatum, assembly GCF_030270585.1. Taxonomy (GTDB): domain Bacteria; phylum Pseudomonadota; class Alphaproteobacteria; order Rhodobacterales; family Rhodobacteraceae; genus Thermohalobaculum; species Thermohalobaculum aggregatum. The sequence goes on along the minus strand of NZ_BSYI01000014.1, from coordinate 96,627 downwards.
GCGGCGCGAACTCGTTGACCAGGAGCTGCCGGCCGGCGACGAAGAACTCGACGCCGATCACCCCGACATAGTCGAGCGCGTTCAGGATCCGCCCCGTGGTGAGCACCGCCTCCTGCGCGACGCCGCGCGGCACCGGGGCGGGAACGGTGGTGCGCCGCAGGATGCCCCCGTCGTGAAGGTTCATCCCCGGATCATAGGCGGCGATGGCGCCGTCGGCCCCGCGCGCCGCGATCACCGAGATCTCCGCATCGAACGCTACGAAACCCTCGAGCACGGCGGGGCTCTCGCCGATCGCGGCCCAGGCGCCGGCGGCCTCCTCGGGCGCCGAGATCCGGGCCTGCCCCTTGCCGTCATAGCCGAGCCGGCGGGTCTTCAGCACCGCGGGCGTGCCGATGCGCGCGATCGCGGCGCGGAGATCCTCCAGCGAGTCCACGGCCTGCCAGGGCGCGGTGGCGATGCCGAGCTCGGCCATGAAGCCCTTCTCGGTGGCGCGGTCCTGCGACACCGCCAGCGCGCGCTCGGGCGGATGCACCGGCGCCTTGCCGGCGAGCGCCGCCGCCGTCGCCGCCGGGACGTTCTCGAACTCGAAGGTCACCACGTCGACCGCCGCGGCGAAGCCGCCGAGCGCCGCCGCGTCGTCGAAGGCAGCACGGGTATGGGCATGGCAGACCTCCGCCGCCGGCGGCGCCGCGCCGGGGTCGTAGACATGCACGCGCAGGCCGAGCCGGGCCGCGGCGATGGCGAGCATCCGGCCGAGTTGTCCGCCGCCGAGGATGCCGATGGTGCTGCCGGGGGGCAGGGGCCTGCGCTCAGCCACGGTCGGGCTCCTCGGCGACGGCGGCGCTCTGCGCCGCGCGCCAGGCATCGAGCCGGGCCGCGACCGCGTCGTCGGTCACGGCGATCTGCGCCGCGGCGAAGAGCGCCGCATTGGCCGCCCCGGCCGGGCCGATGGCGAAGGTGCCGACCGGCACGCCCTTCGGCATCTGCACGATCGAGAGCAGGCTGTCGAGGCCCGACAGCGCCCGGCTCTCCACCGGCACGCCGAGCACCGGCACCCGGGTCTTGGCGGCGAGCATGCCCGGCAGGTGGGCGGCCCCGCCGGCGCCGGCGATGATCGCCGCGAGCCCGCGCTCCGCCGCGGTTTCGGCATAGGCGAACAGACGGTCGGGGGTGCGGTGCGCAGAGACGATGCGCACCTCATGCGCGATGCCGAACTCCTCGAGGAGCTCCGCCGCAATCTTCATGCAGGGCCAGTCCGACTGGCTTCCCATCACGATGCCGACCATCTGGGTCATGCAGTCTTCCCCCGCTCAGGCTGTCTGGTTTTCATTGTCTGGTGAATGCTGGCTGGCTGCCCCGATCAGGCGATGATGTCGGGGTAGAGCTCGTCCTCGATCCGGGTGATGCGGTCCTTCAGGGCGAGCTTGCGCTTCTTCAGCCGCTGGACCTCGAGGCTGCCGAGGCCGACCGCAACATGCTCCTCGATCTGCGCATCGAGCCGGCGATGCTCGGATCTGAGCTGCACCAGCTCGACCTTGAGCAGTTCCTGGGGGTCGTCCGGGGTCATGGCACGGCCTCGCGGCGAGTTCGTCTTCAGGGCAACATTCCGGGTCGGGCGGGTGCCTCGGTTGACACCGCCCGTTCCGGCTGCGTCCTTGTTATCCGAATTTCGGCCTGCGGGGAAATCCCCCGGCGGCCGCGCTGCGCAATTGCAGCCGGTGGCCCCTCGGCTTAGGTCATGGAGGGCGAAGGAGGCGAAGATGCTCGGCAAGATCCTGATTACATCGCTCGTGTTGCTGCTGGTCTGGGCGGTGTTCTTCCGGCGCCCGGCGAGGCGCCGGTCGCCGCCGGTGCGCCCGCTCGCGCTGGAGCGCTGCCCGCGCTGCGGGGTGCATCGGCTCGAGGGCGAGGTCTGCGAATGCGGCCGGCTCGGCGACAAGTAGGCGGGCAGGCCCGGCGCGGGCTGCCCGGGCGCGGGCGGCCGGCGTTCTCCGGGCGGATTGGGAGGTGAGAGATCATGCAGGCAACGCGGGCTCTGGTGACCGGGGCGGGGCAGCGGCTCGGGCGGGCGATAGCGCTCGATCTGGCCCGCGCCGGCTGGGATGTCGCGTTTCACCACAACAGCTCGGCCGCCGGCGCGGCGGAGGCCGCGGAGGAGGCCCGCGGGCTCGGGGTGACGGCCGTCGCGCTGCAGGCGGATCTGCTCGACGAGACGGCGGTCGCGGGGCTGGTGCCGGCCGCGGCCGAGGCGCTTGGCGGGCCGCTCGGGCTGCTGATCAACAATGCCTCGATCTTCGAGGACGACCGGGTCGGGCGGATGACGCGCGAGAGCTGGGACCGCGCGATGGAGAGCAATCTGCGCGCGCCGGTGCATCTGACCGGCGCCTTCGCCGAGCAGGCGCCGCAGGCCGCGACCGATGCCAATGGCGAGCCGGTGGCGCAGGCCGCGGTGATCAACATGATCGACCAGCGGGTGCTGAAGCCGACGCCCTTCTTCGCCTCCTACACGGTGGCCAAGGCGGGGCTCGGGATGTTCACGCGAACCTCCGCACAGGCACTTGCACCGCGGGTTCGGGTGAACGCCATCGGCCCCGGGCCGACCCTGCGCGCCACCCGGCAGTCGGAAGCGCATTTCGCCAGGCAGAGAGCGGCCTGCATCCTCGGCCGGGGCTCCGACCCGGAGGACATTCTTGCCGCGATGCGCTTCATTCTTGCCTGCAAGGCGCTTACCGGACAGATGATCGCGGTGGATGGCGGCCAGCATCTGGCCTGGCAGACACCGGATATCCAGGGCGCCTGAAGATGACCCTGCCGCACCCTGCCCCGGAGTGGTTTTCCACGCCGGCCCCCGGCTTCATCCCCCCGACACAAAAACGCCGAAAATCCAATACATTATCCTGGGGAAAGGTTTATTTTTCTGCGATTTCAACGCCTTGGCGTATTGCCTATTTTTTGGGCAATGTAACAAATTCGTTTGGGACTCAAGAGGGTGGCGCATGCCCTCACAGGTTTCCCACACGGTTGTCCACAGGTTCCGGGGACTCCTTTTCGCTTGCACTCGAACAGGGGCTCTGGCAGCCCGGCACGAATCCATGAGCGACCCGACCCGAACCGCAGACAGTCCGGCAGACGCGAACGATCCGGCGCCCGAAGAGGCCCGGACCGGGCCGGACGTGATCCGCGCCCATCTGGCGACGCTGGTGGACAAACCCGGCGTCTATCGGATGCTCGATTCGCAGGGCGCCGTGCTCTATGTCGGCAAGGCGCGCAGCCTCAGGAAGCGGGTCGCGAGCTATGCCAAGCTCGGCGGGCACAGCAACCGCATCGCCCGGATGATCATGGCCACCGCGGCGATGGAATTCATCACGACCGAGACCGAGACCGAGGCGCTGCTGCTCGAGGCCAACCTGATCAAGCGCCTCAAGCCGCGCTACAACGTGCTGCTGCGCGACGACAAGAGCTTCCCGCATATCCTGATCGAGGACGGAGACTATCCGCTGATGCGCAAGCATCGCGGCGCGCGGCGCGAGAAGGGGCGCTATTTCGGCCCCTTCGCCTCGGCCGGCGCGGTCAACCGCACGCTCAACCAGATGCAGAAGGCGTTCCTGCTGCGCACCTGCTCGGACAGCGTGTTCGAGAGCCGCACGCGCCCCTGCCTGCTGTTCCAGATCAAGCGCTGCTCGGCGCCCTGCACCGGCGAGATCTCCGCCGAGGGCTATGCCGCGCTGGTGGACGATGCCTGCCGCTTCCTCGAGGGCCGCTCGACCCGGGTGCAGAAGGAGCTCTCCGACCGGATGGCCGAGGCGAGCGCCGCGATGGCGTTCGAGCGCGCCGCGGTCTACCGCGACCGGATCCGCGCGATGACCGCGATCCAGGGGCATCAGGGCATCAACCCGCGGATCACCGCGGAGGCCGATGTGGTGGCGCTGCACCGCGAGGGCGGGCAGGCCTGCGTGCAGGTCTTTTTCTTCCGCAACCACCAGAACTGGGGCAACCGGGCCTATTATCCCCGCGTGGCGGCGGAGCACGACGAGGCGACGATCATCGAGGCCTTCCTCGGCCAGTTCTACACCGACCGGGTGCCGCCGCGGATGGTGCTGCTCTCGCATCCCTTCGAGTCGATGGGGCTGCTGGCGGAGGCGCTCGGCACGGTGGCCGGCCGGCGCGTGGTGGTGGCGGTGCCGAGCCGCGGCGAGAAGCGCGAGCTGGTCGCCCATGCCGGGAAGAACGCCCGCGAGGCGCTGGCCCGGCGGCTGGCCGAAACCTCTAGCCAGGCCCGCCTGCTCGAGGGGCTCGCCGGAGCGCTCGGCCTCGAGGCGCCGCCGCAGCGCATCGAGATCTACGACAACAGCCACATCCAAGGCGCCCATGCGGTCGGCGCGATGGTGGTGGCCGGGCCCGAGGGCTTCGCCAGGGGGCAGTACCGCAAGTTCAACATCAAGGATGCCGCGCTGACCCCGGGCGACGATTTCGGCATGATGCGCGAGGTGCTGACGCGGCGCTTCTCCCGCCTGGTGAAGGAGGACCCGGACCGCGAGGCGGGCAACTGGCCGGATCTCGTGATCATTGATGGCGGGCAGGGCCAGGTCACCGCCGCGACCGCGGTGCTGGCGGATCTCGGGATCGAGGATCTGGCGCTGGTCGGCGTCGCCAAGGGCACCGACCGCGATGCCGGCAAGGAGGTGTTCCACGCGCCGGGGCGGCGCCCCTTCGCGCTGCCCTTCCGCAGCCCGGCGCTCTATTTCGTGCAGCGCATGCGCGACGAGGCGCATCGCTTCGCCATCGGTACGCACCGGGCCAAGCGGGCAAAGGCGGCCACCGCCAACCCGCTCGACGAGATCGCCGGCATCGGGCCGGCACGCAAGCGCGCGCTGCTGGCGCATTTCGGCTCGGCCAAGGCGGTGGCGCGGGCCGGGCTGCAGGATCTGAAGGCGGTGGAGGGGATCTCCGCGGCAATGGCGGAGACGGTCTATGCGCATTTCCACGGCGACGGGTGAGCGGGCGATGATCTGGACCGTGCCGAACCTCTTGACCATGGCGCGGATCGCCGCCGCACCGGCGCTCGCGCTGGTGGTCTGGCTGGTCGATGCGCCGCTGGCCGGCCGGATCGCGCTCGGGCTGTTTCTCGCGGCCGCCCTCACCGACTTCCTCGACGGCTGGCTCGCGCGCCGGCTCGACCAGCAGTCGGCGCTCGGCGCGATGCTCGACCCGGTGGGCGACAAGGCCATGGTGACGGTGGCGCTGATCGTGCTGGCGGCCACCAGCCCGGTCGCAGATCTGCTGCTGCTGCCGGGCGCGGTGATCGTGACCCGCGAGGTGCTGGTCTCGGGCCTGCGCGAGCATCTCGCCGGAGCGCCGCTCGCGGTGACGCGGCTCGCGAAGTGGAAGACCGCGGCGCAGATGGCGGCGATCGGCGTGCTGCTCGCCGCCGAGCCGCTGGCGGCGCTGGCCGGGCCGCCGCCGGCGGGCGGTGCCGGCCCCTGGATCGACGATCTGGTCGAGGCGGCGGGCATCGGGCTGCTCTGGCTTGCCGCGGCGCTGACCCTCGTGACCGGATGGGATTACTTTCGCAAGGCGGTGGCCTATATTTCGGCCAAGGAGGAGCGCTGATGCAGATACGCTATTTCGCCTGGCTCAGGGAGCGGGTCGGGGCCGCCGCCGAGGAGGTCGATCCCGGCGAGGCGGCAACGGCCGCGGAACTGATCGAGGTGCTGCGGGCGCGGGATCCGCGATATGCCGCGGCCTTCGAGGACATCTCCGCCGTGCGCGTTGCGATCGACCAGGAGATGGCGGCGCTGGAGACCCCGATCCGCGGCGCGCGCGAGATCGCCTTCTTCCCGCCGGTTACCGGGGGCTGAGGCATGGATGCAGCGGGCAGCGGCGCGGCCTTCACGGTCTCCGTGCAGACGGCGGATTTCGACATTGGCGCGGAGATCGCCGGGCTCACCGAGGGCCGCGGCGATATCGGCGCCGTCGTCAGCTTCACCGGCCTCGTCCGCGACATTGCGCCGGAGGGCGAGATCCGCGGCATGGAGCTCGAGCACTATCCGGGCATGACCGAGAAGGCGCTGGCCGGGATCGTGGCGGAGGCCCGCGCCCGCTGGACCCTCTCCGGCGTGCGGGTGATCCACCGGGTCGGCCCGCTCGCGCCGGGCGACCGCATCGTGCTGGTGCTGGCGGCGAGCCGGCACCGCGCCGCCGCCTTCGAGGCGGCCGCCTTCCTGATGGATTTCCTGAAGACCCGCGCGCCGTTCTGGAAGAAGGAGACAGGCCGCGACGGCCAGGGCGCCTGGGTCGATGCGCGCGAGAGCGACGATCTCGCCGCCGCGCGCTGGGCCCGCTAGGCGCCCGCCGGCTCAGCCACCCTCCGACAGTGCCCGTTCGAGTTCGGCGATGCGCCGCCGGGCATTGCCCAGCCCGTCCCATGCGGCCTCCGCCTCGCGCGTCGCGCTCTCGACCAGCCGGGCCTGCTCGGCGGCATGGCTTGCCAGCTCCGCCTCGTGCGCCTCGGCCTGCGCCGTGAGCGCGGCCTCCAACTCCGCGATGCGGGCGCCGAGCGTGCGATTCGCCTCCTCCATCGCCCGCTCGGCCTCGGTGCGGGCGTGCTCGGCGGCGTCGAGCCGGGCGGTCAGATCGGCGATCCGGCTGCGATCGGAGCTGACCGCGCGCGACATCAGGCACCAGATCCAGTGCAGCAGCCATCCTGTCAGCACGGCGACGAAGAGCAGCGCGGCAAGCGTCCAGGACAGCGCTTCGGCGGTCATTCCTCGGTCCTCGCGGTTTCGTCGTCCGGGCTGTCGGCCCCGTCTTCGGGGGCGAGCGACGAGAAGGCGATGCGGCGGTTGCGCGCCCGTCCCTCCTCGGTGGCATTGCTGGCGATCGGCGAACTCTCGCCATGACCGCGAGCCACCAGGCGGCGGGGCCCGATGCCGCGGGCCAGCAGCGCCTCGCGCACCGAGTCGGCACGGGCCTGGCTCAGGCGCTGGTTGAAACCCTCGGAGCCCTGGCTGTCGGTATGGCCGCCGATCTCCAGCCGGCCCGGCGCACAGCGCCCGAGCAGCGCGGCCGCACGGTCGAGCGTCGGCGCGGTATGCGGCTCGAGCACGGCGCTGCCCGGCGCGAAGGCAAGCGGCTCGGCGGTCATCAGGGCGTTGAGCTCGGCGACGCAGCGCGCGGCCACGAGCGGGACCGCCAGCACCTGGGCGGGCAGATCGATGCGGAACGCGGTCGAGAGCGCGTAGCCCGGCGCGGCCTCGGCGAGCGCGCGGTGCAGCGTGGCGGCGGCGGCGGGCGCGGCCAGCGCCGCCTCGACCCGCAGCCGCCCGGGAAACAGCCGGACGCGGCCCGCCTCGAGATCCTCAAGCGCGATCAGCGCCGCCGCGGCGGCCTGGCGCCAGCCCTCCGGCTCGGGCGCATCGCGTGTCGCCAGGGTCGAGCGGAGCAGGCGGTTAGGGAAGCGCGCGGCGGCCAGGGTTTCGAGGGCCATGCCGGCGGCACGGTCCGGGACGATGCCGGAGAGGTCCACGCTGTCGGCGCTGACGTCATAGGCCATCCAGTAGTCGAGCAGCGGCCCCGGTTCGGGCTCGCCGGTGCGCGCGGTCGCGGCCCGGCGCCGGCCGAGCCGCGCGGTGAAGCCCGGCGGCAGCCCGGAGCGGAGATCCGCCAGCATCGCCTCGGCGGCCGAATCGGGGATCTCGGCCGGCACCTCGAGTCGGGCGAGGCGGTAATGCAGGCGGAACCGCCCTTCCTCGACCGCGCCGAGAATGCCGAGCCCGGCGGCGACGGCGCCGAGCCAGTCGCCGGGAGGGCCGCCGCCGCCATGAGGGCAGAGCGCCTCGCCGTCGCGGAAGCCGGCCTGGCGGAGGAGCCCGCGGAGCGCCGCCGCCTCCTCGGCCGTGCGCGCCGCGCAGAGCTCGAGCCGCAGCCCGCCCGCGCCCCGCTTGCTGATCGAGACCGCGAAGGGCGCGATCACCGGCGGCGGCACGCGGATGTCGAGCTCGAGCCGGAGCCCGCCGGGGGCCGCGGCCAGCAGGCGCCGGCTGAGCGCGAGGCGCTGGGCATCGGTGGCGGCCAGCCCGGTGACATGGAGCAGCCCCGGCCGCAGGATCACCCGCGCCCGCGGCACGCGCAGCACGGCCTCGGCCGCGAGATCCACCGCCAGCGGCTGCGGCGCCGGGGCCGCGCCGATGCTGGTCAGGTCCTCGATCCAGAGATCCGGCGCGCGGTTCCGGAAGGTTTCGAGCAGCGGCGCCCGCGCGGCCTCGTCCGGCAGCGTGCCAAGCAGCATCAGCTTGCCGACATCGCGGTAGAGCTCCACCCGGACCGGCGGGCGCCTGGGCGCGGGCTGCGAATGGGCGGCGGAATGGTCCTCGATCCGGGCGGCGGGCAGGGCGAGCGCCAGGGTCTCCCGCGCCAGCGCCTGGGCGTGCATGTCCGGCGCCGTCCCCCGCAGCCGCACCACCAGCCCGTCGATCTCGATCATCGGCCAGTCGAGCCGCATCGTCGCCAGCGCGGCACTGGCGCGTTCGGACATCAGGGTCTGCACATGCACCGCCGCCACCCGCCCGACCAGCACGCAGACGAGGCCGGCCGCGCCGAGCAGCCCGATCAGCAATGCAAGTCGGAGAAGCGCCATGCCGGATTTCCCAGAAGCGCCCGTTGCGGGGCGGTATCATCTCGCATGATGCTCCGACCGGGTGCAAGCCGGGCCCGGCCATGCTATGGCGAGCAACATGACGGACGCACCAGATACCCCTCGGCATCCCGCTGCCGATGTTGCGCTCGACCGGATCATCGCCCATCGCGGGGCGAGCCGGGCGGCGCCGGAGAACACGCTCGCGGCCTTCCGCGCGGCGATCGCCGCCGGGGTGCGCACGGTGGAGTTCGATGTCTCGCTGCTCGGCGACGGCACGCCGGTGCTGCATCACGACGCGGCGCTCGATCGCTGCACCGATGGCCGGGGGCCGCTGTCCGCGATCGGCGCTGCCGATCTCGCCGGGATCGATGCCGGGGCATGGTTCTCGCCGAATTTCGCCGGCGAGCGGATCCCGCAACTGGGCGAGGCGCTGGATCTTCTCGGCGGCGCCGGCCTGACCGCGAATCTCGAGATGAAGCCGCATGGCGCCGATCCCGAGCCGCTCGTGCAGGCGGTGCTGGCGGCAATGGACGCCCGGCCGGGGATGGCGGAGCGCATCGTCGTCTCCAGCTTCGATGCCGGCGCGCTCGCGGCGCTGCGGGCCCGCGCGCCGGCGCAGGCGCTGGCGATGCTCTACAAGGAACCGCCGGCGGACTGGCGGGAGCGGCTGTCGGCGCTCGGCATCGGCGCGCTGCACATGCGCCACACCGCGCTCACCCCGGAGCATCTCGCGGAGGCCCGCGCCGCCGGCATCGCGCTGCGGGTCTTCACGGTGAACGACCCGGCCGGGCTCGTGCCGCTGCGCCTGCCCGGGCTCGACGGCGTGATCACCGACGTGCCGCGGCGCTTCCTCGACGATCCGGGCTGGGCGGCCTGGGCCGGGCGCTGAGGGCGCCGCAGCCGCTCACCCGAGCCGGACGACGAGCTCCAGGAACAGCGCCGCGGTGATCGCGATCCCGATATAGACGCCGACGGGGTAGTAGACCGCCGTATCCAGCGCCTTCCACCCGGTGCTGCGGCCCTTCAGCGCCCGTCGCGCGGCCCAGAAGGCCAGCGAGCCGAGCACGCTCACCGCGACATAGATCAGCAGGAAATCCACGAGGATCGCGCCGGAGAGGAACGGCACCAGCACGATCATCAGCTTGAGATCGCCGGCGCCGATGCCGCCCTGCGCGACGTTGTAGAGCAGCAGCGAGAGCCCGAAGGCCACGGCGGCATAGCCGAGCCGCCAGAGGAAGGTCTCGAACGGCAGGCCCCAGGAGCCGGTCGCGAGGAACACCCCGAGCACCGCGAGCACCGTCCAGTTGGGGATGCGCAGGTCGCGGGTGTCGGTATAGGCGACGATGCCCATCAGCGGCACCAGCAGCGCCACTGCGGCGATGAGCGCGGGATCGCTCAGCATGGGATCAGTTCTGCACCGAGGTCTCGAGGCTCGCGAGCCGGCTGGCGGCGGCCTCGTAATGCTGCGGATGCGCGTCGACCGCGGCGGCAAAGAGCCCCTTGGCGAGCTGCGTCTTGTCCTGCCGGGCGGCGATGATCCCGAGATTGTTGAGGATGGTGGCCTTCTCCCGGTCGGTCATCGGCACGATGGGAAGCTGGAACTTGCCCTGCAGCCCGCGCGCGATCGCCAGGTTGTTCTTGGCGCTGAACAGCGTGCTGTCATAGCCGAGCGCCTTCAGGAACATCTGTTCGGCATCCTCGAGATCGCCGCGGGCCATCTTGCTGACCCCCCAGTTGTTGAACACCTTGGCCGGCTGCGAGGTCAGCAGTTCGGCCCGGGCATAGGCGCTGTCGGCGGCGTCCCAGTCCTGCCGGTTGTCGGCGAGCATGGCGGTGAGCAGGTGGCGGCGGGCGGTGTCGAGCCCCGAGGGCAGCCGTGCCTCCAGCGCCTCGGCATCGGCCCAGCGCTGCAGGCGCACCGCGACGAAGGCCTGCTCCAGATGGTCGACCGGGGTCGCCTGGCCGAGGGCGTCGAGCTCGCCATAGACCCGCATCGCCTCCGGGTAGCGGTTCGCGCGGGTATAGGCGATGGCGAGGCCGCGGCGGAAATCGGCACGCTCGGGCTCCTCCGCCGAGGCGGTCTCGAAATAGTTCACCGCCTGTTCGGCATCGCCGGCGGCGAGCAGCAGGCTGCTCAGCCCGGCATCGTCGATCACGTTCTTGGCCAGCGGATCCGGTCGACGGCTGATCGATTCAGAGCAGCCCGCCAGCGCGGCCGCGACCAGGATCAGGAGAGGCAGGCCTCTACGCATGGAGTGCTCCTTCTTGCATGACCGGGCGATGTCGGCCGCAGCATCGTTGATTTGGGATCGTCGGCCAAGCCCTCCGCGCCGTCCGGCGGGGCGGCGCCATCGGGTGCCGCCTGGCCGGTGCCCGAGGGCGGCGCCGGGAGCGATGGCTTGTCGGCCGCGGCGCCGGGCAATCCCTGCGCCTCCGGAGCCGTCGGCGCGTCCGCCTCCGCCGGGGGAACCGGCTCCGGCAAGGCAAGCGCTTCCCGGGCCGCGGGCCCGGCGGGCGCCGCCGCCGATGCCGCGCTCTCCGGGGCCGGGCCGCTCGGCGGTGTCGGTTCGCCGGCGCCTCTGGCCCGCGCCGCCAGCGCCGGGGGGATCGGCAAGGCTTCCGCGGGGCGGATCTCCAGCGTCACCGGCGGGCCATCGGCGGACGCGTCCGTCACCGCGAGCGTGACCGGCTCCGCAGGCATCTCGCCGGTTTCGGCGGTCGTGTCCTCCGGGCCGGAGGCAGGCACGGTGAGCGCCGGCAGTGCCGCCTCGACCTCCTCGATCGAGACGGGCCGGGGGGCGGGGCCGTGCCCGCCCACCGCGATGTCCGCGGCCGGGAGATCGGCCGAGTCCACGTCGGGTGCGAGCTGCATCTCGGGCGGCACCGGTTCCTCGGTCTCGCCCACCGGCATCAGCGTGTAGACCCCGCCGCCGAGGCGTTGCAGCCTGTGGGTCACCTCGATCGGCGCGCGCGGTGCGCGGGCGGCAATCGCCTTCTCGGTCGCGTTCAGGTTGGCGGCGGCGATGCCGCTGCGCCCGCTCGAGATCGCGAAGGCGGCGCGGAATGCCTGCCGGGCGGCGGCGAAATCGCCGAGCTTGTAATGCACGGCGCCGAGATTGTTCAGCGCGGTGACGGAGTTCGGCGCCAGCGCCCTCGCCCGCTCGAGATAGTCGCGCGCCTGGTGCAGCTGGCCCTGCGCCTCGAGGGCGAGCCCGGCGCCGGTCAGCGCCCTGGCCGGATCGCCGCCGGCGCCGAGCGCGCTGATGAACCGCCTGTAGGCCATGGCCGGCTCGCCGGTGCGCAGGAGCAGCGTGCCCTCCTGGAGCAACTTGTCGGGGCCGGCCGGCGACGGGCCGCCGACGGGGGCGAGCGGCCCCTGCATGCAGGCGCCGAGCCCGAGCAGGAGAAGCGCTGCGCCCATTGCTGGCAGCGCCCGGCGGGTCATCGGGACAGGCCGCTCAGCGCCCGGATGATCTGGATGATGGACGGCCCGATCAGGATCAGGATCAGCGGCGGCACGGTGAACATCATGGTGCCGAGGGTGAGCTTCGTCGGCAGCACGTTGGCCTTCTCCTCGGCGCGCATCAGGCGCTTGTCGCGCATCTCGGAGGCATAGACCCGCAGCGCTTCGGAGATCGAGGTGCCGAAGGCGGTCGACTGGATCAGCACGGTGACGAAGGAGCTGATGTCGTTGACCGCGCAGCGCGCCGCGAAGTCGCGCAGCACCGCGATGCGGTCCTTGCCGGCGCGGAACTCGTAGGAGACGATCTGCAGTTCCTCGGCCAGCGGGCCGGAGGCGGTCTCCATCTCCTTGCCGACCCGGGCCATCGCCTGCTCGAGCGACTGGCCGCCCTCGATGCAGACAAGCATCATGTCCATCGCGTCCGGGAAGGCGTTGGCGATCTCCTCGCGGCGGCTCTGGATCTGCCGCTCGACCCAGTAGACCGGCAGGAAATAGCCCATCAGGCCGAAGGCGACCGAGAGGGTGATGGAGACGACGGTGTTGGGGTCCTTCGGCACGACGAAGAGGAAGAACATGCCGAAGCAGAACAACCCGATCCCGAGCGCCGCGCGGGCGAAGAAATAGACCCGGACCGCGGCACGGTCCTTGTAGCCGGCGGAGGCGAGCTTGGCCCGGGTGTCCGAGAGCTCCTCGGTATCGGTCGGTTCCAGATACTGCTCGAAGCCGCGCAGCGCGCCCGAATCCCGGTCGGTGCGCAGGGTCGCGAGCTCGATGTCGCGCCGGTCGTCGGCGGTGCCGAGCCGATCCACCGGATCGCGCTGGCGCCGCAGCACGAAGGGCAACGCCACCAGCGCGAGCACCATGCCCAGCGCCGCGATCGCGTAGAACGGGCCGGACGGGCCGAAATTCTCGATCAGATAGTTCCAGAATCCCTCGACGAAGCCCGGTGTGCTCAACAGCGCCGCCCCGGCCTCGCCCGCATCCGCCGCCCCTGCCGCGCCCGCCTGTGCGGCGCCCGCATCGGTCTCAGCCATCGCTCATCTGCCTCCCATGGCTCAGACCTTGATGTTCACGAGAATCCGCATGAAAATTACGTTTACGACAAGCAGGATGAAGGTCAGGATCGCACCGGGCAGGAACAGGGCGTGATCCGAGACATCATCGTAATAGGTGGGCTGTACCACCTGAACCATCAGCAGCGCCAGTATCGGGAAGATCGAAAGGAACCAGCCGGACCAGCGCGCCTCGGCAGTGATCGCCCGCACCTTGCGGAACAGCTTGAAGCGCGCCCGGATCACCTTGGACAGGCCCTCGAGCACCTCCGCGAGGTTGCCGCCGGAGGTGGACTGGATGTTCATCGCGATGGCCAGGAAGCGCAGATCCGCCACCGGCATCCGGTCGGCGGTGCGCTCGAGCGCCTTGTTGATGTCCATGCCATAGGTCGCCTCGTCCGCCACCAGGCCGAACTCTGTGCCGAGCGGGTCGGGCATCTCGCGGGCGACGATGCCGACCGAGGCGGTCATCGGATGGCCGACGCGCAGGGACCGCACCATCAGGTCGAGCGCGTCCGGCAGCTGCTCCTCGAAGAGCTTGATCCGCTTGCGCGCCTTGTCGCGCAGCCAGAGATAGAGCGAGCCGTAGCCGAGCATCAGCGCCACGACGATCTTCACCTGCAGCACCGCGCCGGTGAACACCGAGAGCAGGAAGAAGCTCAGGCCGATCAGCCCGACCAGCGCAACGGTCATCGAGACCGGGGTCATGGAGATGCTCGCCTGCCGCGCCTGATCGAGCAGCACGCCGATCACCGGCAGCTTGCGCACCCGCTCCGAGCCCTCGCGCTCGGCCCGGAGGATGGTGAGCACCTCCTCGGTGTCCTTGCCGTCCTGCAGCAGGGTGAGCCGCCGGTTGACCTTCTTCTCACGCTTGAGGGTCTTGCCGTAGACGATCAGGTAGACGCCTTCGACGATCGCGATGACACCGACGAAGATCAGTCCGTAGATCAGCGGTTGGAACAGCATGTGACCTCCCGAACGGCTCAGATATCCGGACGGAACAGCGTGGCGGGCAATTCGTAGCCCCACTGCTTGAACCGGTCCGCATATTGCGAGCGGATGCCCGTTGCCACGAACTTGCCACGAATCCTACCTTCGCTGTCCACCCCATGTCGCTCGAATTTGAAGATCTCCTGCATGGTGACGATGTCGCCCTCCATGCCGACGACCTCCGAGATCGAGACCATCCGCCGCGCGCCGTCGGACATGCGGCTGACCTGCACGATGAGGTTGAGCGCGGAGGCGATATTGGCCCGCAGCGCCTTCAGTGGCAGCTCGACGCCGGACATGCCCACCATGTTCTCGATGCGGGCGAGGCTGTCGCGCGGGCTGTTGGCGTGGATCGTGGTCATCGAGCCGTCATGGCCGGTGTTCATGGCCTGCAGCATGTCGATGACCTCCTCGCCGCGGGTCTCGCCGACGATGATCCGGTCCGGGCGCATCCTGAGCGCGTTCTTCAGCAGGTCGCGCTGGGTGACGGCGCCGGTGCCCTCGATGTTGGCCGGGCGGCTCTCCAGCCGGCCGACATGCTCCTGCTGGAGCTGAAGCTCGGCGGTGTCCTCGATGGTGAGGATGCGCTCGTCGTTGGAGATGAAGGAGGACAGGGCGTTGAGGTTGGTGGTCTTGCCCGAGCCGGTGCCGCCGGAGACCAGGACGTTGAGCCGGGTGCGCACGCAGGCATGCAGGAACAGCGCCATCTCCTCGGAGAAGGCGCCGTTGGAGATCAGCTTCTCCACGGTCAGCGGCTTCTTCGAGAACTTCCTGATCGAGAGCAGCGGGCCATCGACCGCGCAGGGCGGCACGATGGCGTTGACGCGGCTGCCGTCGGCGAGGCGGGCATCGACCCAGGGCTGGCTCTCGTCGACCCGCCGGCCGACCGCGGAGACGATCTTGTTGATGATCCGCATCAGGTGGTGGCCGTCCTTGAACTGGACGTCCGTCTTCACCAGCTTGCCGCCGCGCTCGACATAGCACTGCTCGTGGGTGTTCACGAGGATGTCGGTCACGGTGTCGTCGGCGAGCAGCGGCTCGAGCGGGCCGAGGCCGACGGTCTCGTGAACCAGGTTCTCGATGAGCTGCTCGAACTCGGTCTTGTTGAGCACGATGTCCGAGTCGGCGAGATGCTCGCGGGAGATGTCGGCGATCTCCGCCTTGAGCTCGGAGAGCGGCACCTTCTCGATGGCGGAGAGGTTGAGCGTGTCGAGCAGCACGCCGTGCAGCTCCACCCGAAGGCCGAGGAGACGGTTGCGGCGCTTGGCCTCGGCCTCGTCGATCTGCGGCGACGCTTCGCGCTTGGTGGCGAGGGCGAAGCGGTTCGGCTTCTGCTCCGCCAGCTCGGAGCCCGGATGGCCGCCCTGCTGGACCGGCAGCTCCACCCCGAGGCGCTTGGCATCCTGCTCCGGCGAATGCGGACGCTCCGGACGGCGCATGATCGAGGCGCGCGACTGCTCCGCCTTCTCGTCCTTCTCGGTTCTAATCCGTCGAAACATCTCTACGCCTCGCGCTCACATCTTCCATGGCGGGTCATCCCGAGCTGGCGGCCTTGGTGGCATCCTCGGTCGCGACGCGCTGCGCGATGCGCAGCACCTCCTTGCGCACGGGGTTCGATTTGGCGATCTCGGCGAGCGGGATGCCCTGATCGCAGGCATTGACGACGGCCTTGCCGCCATCGGGGATCTGGTGGCCGAGGGTGATGCCGAGGCTCTCGGCCACGCGCTTGACCCGGGCCTTGCCGGTGAGATCGGTCATGCCGGGCGAGCGGTTGAGCACGAAGACCAGCTTCGCGAGATCCATGCTCTCCGCCTTGAGGGTGCGCAGGAAGCGGAACATGTTCTGCGCCGAGCGCATGTCGATCTCCATCACCGCGAAGAAATCGTCGGAGATCGTGTAGACCGGCTCCGACCAGTTCATCAGCGCCTGCGGCATGTCGATGATGACATAGTCGAAGGCTTCGCGGGCGAGGTTGATGATCGCCTTCACGTCGGTGGGGGTGACGATGTCGAGCGGCAGCGCGTCGCGCGGCGCGGTCAGCACCCAGAGCTTGTCCTGATAGGTCGAGAGCGCCTGGGCAAGGCCGGTCTGGTCGAAGCTCGAGGCTTCGGAGACCAGCTCGTAGACCGCCTCGCGCCGCGGCACGTCGAGGAAGGTCGCGACCGAGCCGTACTGGAAGTTGAAATCCAGCAGCGCCACCTTCCGGCCCTGCTTGCGCACCAGCGTCGCGAGCTCCCAGGCGAGGTTGACCGCGATGGTGCTCGCGCCGACGCCGCCGGCGACGCCATAGACCGTGAGGACCTTGCCGCGGCGCTGCAGCGCGCTGGTGGTCAGGCCGACGCCGCTCTGGTTGCCCGAGGCGCGCACGAAGCGCAGGCGCTCGATCGCCTCGGTCAGCGCGCCCTCGGGCTCGGGGTAGGGGGCGAAATCGGCGACGCCTTCCTTCAGCAGCATGTGCATGCTGCGCGACGAGATCTCGCCGACGATCAGCAGCACGAGCAGCCCGGCATCCCGCGCCTTGCGGATCAGCGCCGCGATGCCCTCGATCGCCTGCGGCATGTCGGCCGAGGCGGTGACGATCGCGATCGAGGTGTTGCCTCCGAGCTGTGCCAGCGCCTGGTCGGCCGATGTGTTGCTCACCTCGACCCATTGATCGACGCCGAACTCGTTGTCGAGTTCCTCCGCCAGCGTATCGATTTCGGGGAAACCGTCCGCGAATACCAACGCCTCGGGTGCGGAGCCAAGCGACGAGTCCCGTCGGATCGAGAGGGCCATTCCTTGCTACTACCTCAGTTTCTTACATTCGTCGAATTGTTGTCGCCGCCGAACACGCTGGCTGCGACCCTGCGGAGTTTCTGCGAGTCCGGGGTCTGCCCGCGGGAGATCGCCACCTTCTCGTCATCGCCCAGCTCGGTGTTGTTGGGCACCAGGCCCCAGACGAAATCGAGCAGGCTGAGGATCTTGATCGGCGAGCTGCGGGCCTCGATCGCCACCTCCACCTTGGGGTGGAACGGCCCGCCGGCAAAGCCCAGTTCCTCGTCGGTATAGATCACTTCCACGTGGCTCGCGAGGAGGCTCGGATAGACCCAGCGCATCTCGTCCACGAGTTCGTTGAAACGGGTCTCGTCGCAGGATGCGCCGAGATTGTCGCCGTCGCACATCCAGCCGTTGATGTTGTTGCCGTCGCCGTCGGTGCCGACCACGACCATCGACGAGGTGTCGTAGGTGCAGGGCGTCGCGGCGCCGTCCACCCGGTAGCAGCTGTCGCCGAACTCCCCGTTCGCGAGCGCCACCTCGTAGACATCGGGCACACCGCTGTGGATCGGGGTCTCGCCGATGATGAAGCGGGCGCCCATCTGCGCCGCCTTCTGCGCCGCCAGGACGAAGTAGAAGGAGATGCCGATCTCGAAGATCGTCAGGATTATCAAGAGGATGGGGAACAGAATCAGCACGATGTCGGTGGTGATCGCGCCGCGCTCATCGGCGAGGAACCGCCCCATGAAGCCGCTGCTTCCCGTGCTCTTCGTCAGATCGCCATGCACCGCATCCATTCTCGCCTCCATGCCCCGGCCGGCGGGCCCGTGGCTCACGACGGGAGTGTCGCGCCGCGGCCAGTCCGCGCCGAGGAGGCTAGCACCGGGAGTTGCAGGAAGCGTTACGGCCTGCGAGATGGATCGTCGCCCGAAGGCTCCCTCCAATCCTGTCTGCCAGCGCTCCGGCAAGTGTATCAGCCGTGTCAAGGCTCACCCCCATCAGGATGCCATGGATCGTCAATGGCCGCGATGGATGCCACTCCCACCATCGGATGTTATCACGTGTAGCGCCAAAGAGAAGGATCAAGCGGGATGACCCTTCTCCGCACGCACTTGGCAATCTTGCCGTGCGGCGCCGCGTGGCGGCGCCGCGACGGATCAGTTCACGTCGACGTCGCTGTCGGACACCGTGCCGGCGCCGCCGATGCCGAGATAGCTGCCGATCGCACGCTGGGCCTTGCGCCCGTCCATGCCGTCGCCGACGAAGTTCCGCACGAAGCCGGCCACCCGGGTGATTGCCCGGCGGTTGCGCCGCTCCCGGTCGGGCGTGTCCACGGCGAGCTGGGTCTCGCCATAGGACTCGACCGCATCGAGGCGCGAGCGCGAGACGCCGCGGCTGGCGAGATAGTTCACCACCGCCCGGGCACGGCGCAGGCCGAGCCGGTCGTTGTAGCGCTCGCCGCCCACCGCGTCGGTGTGCCCCTCGATCCGCATCCGGACCTCGGGATGCTCGCGCAGCCAGGCGGCCTGGCCGCGGAGCACGCCGCGCGCCGTGCTGTCGAGCCGCGAGCTGTTGAAGGCGAAGGTGACGGTATCCTCGGTCTCCGCGGCGAAGACGCGGCCGAGATCCGTCAGGAAGTCGTCGGGGGTCTTGTAGGCCACCTGACGGGCGAAGGTGAGATCGACGGACTGGCCGATCTCGGAGCTGCGCTCGCCGCCGCCGGCCGGCCGGGTGCACCCGTTGAGCACGAGGCCGGTGCCGAGCAGCGCGATCATGAACAGTGCCTTTTTCATCGGATCATCACTCCACGACATAGCCGAAATCGCCGTCGAAGCCCTGGGTCGTCAGCAGGTTGGACCCATTGCCCGGCAGCGCGTTGCCCATCAGGAAGAGCTCGAATTCGGTCGGCACGCCGAACCGGTCGGTCGGCAGCGCCAGTTCGTCCTCATTGTCGACCGGCGTGACCAGATTGACCGTGACCATGATCACAAGCTCGGTCTGCCGTTTCTGGAACTGCGCCGAGCGGAAGAGGGTGCCGAGGATCGGGATGTCGCCGAGGAAGGGCACCTGATCGATGGCGTCGGAGAAGTCCTCCTGGAACAGCCCGGCGATGGCGAAGCTCTGGCCGTCGCGCAGCTCGATCGTGGTGGTTACCCGGCGGGTCTGGAAGCCGGTGATGTTGATGCCGCCGCTGGTCGAGGAGAGCGACGGATCCGGCGCCGAGACCTCGGCGGTCACCGCGAGGTTGATCAGGCTGCCGTCGAGCACCACGGGAACGAAGCTGACATTGACGCCGGTCGCGCGGAAGTCGACCGAGACGTTGCCCTCGCCGTCGACTGCCGGGATCGGCACCTCGCCGCCGGCCAGGAACTCCGCCTCGGTGCCCGAGAGCGCGACCAGGGTCGGCTCGGCCAGCATCCGCAGGAAGCCCTTGGACTCGAGCGCGTCGATCTCGATGTCGAGGATGAAGTTGTCGGCGACGGCGAAGATCGCGCCGAAGGCACCGAAGGCGCCGCTGAAGATCCGCTCGATGCCGGCAAGGTTGCCGGAGGAGCCCGGAGGCGCGTTGGGGCCGGCCGGCGAGGAGAGCGGATCGGTGAGGGCGAGCGCATCGCCGGTCACGTTGTCGGTCGCATAGCGGCGGCCGCTGCCGAGCGCGGCGATCGAGACGCCGATGTCCTTGACCGCGTTGCGGTTCATCTCGGCCACCCGGACCTTGAGGGCGACCTGCTGCGTCCCGCCGATGGTCATCATGTTGGCCACCGCATCGCCGGCATAGGCCCGCGCCAGGGTCAGCGCACGCTCCTGCTGCGTTGCCCCCGAGACGATGCCGGAGAGGACGATGTTGCCGCCGGCGATGCGGACCTCGATGTCCTCCTGCGGCAGGATCGTGCTGAGGCGTTCCTTGAGTTCGGAGATGTCGGGGCGCACGACAATGTTGACGTTGCTGATCAGCCGTCCGCCTTCGCCGAGCATTGTGAGCGTGGTCTTGCCGCGTCGCCGGCCGAGAATATATATCGACCTGTCCGAGAGCGGCTGCACGTCCGCAATCTCCGGCTGGGCGATCGACAGCTCGGTAAAGGGCTGGCTGCTCTCGACCACGATGGCGCGGTTCGTCAGGACGACGATGTCGTCGGAGGCGAGCCCCCGCGCCACTCTCAGAATGCTCTGAGCGGAGGCGGCTCCCGGGTCAGCGGCGACGATGGCCGCCAAGGCCAGAAGCGCCGCCCGCACGATCCTGAGTATCATGACTAAGGTCCCTCTTCCTTCATTTTTTGCGAACGCACAAAGCCCCGTACTCTGCATTACGCAGAGTAGATATCAAAACTCACAAATACTCAAGCGGTTAAGCCGGAAACCTCGCACAGTGTGGCAAGCCTGCGGCTACTCTGCATCCTGGAACTTGAGCCGGCCGGTGATCTCGCCTGCCTTGCGCACCGTGACCGAGGTCGAGGAGCGCTCGCGCTGCGGTGCCGGCGTCGGCGCATCCTGGATGCCGAAGAGATCGCGGACATCCACCGGGGCGGGGGCCGCCTCGCCTTCCGAGGAGTGATTGTCCAGCGCCCGCAGCGTCAGGGACAGCCGGCCGAGATTCTGCGCGAGCGTCAGCTTCTGCGCCTCGGTGGGGGTGACCTCCACGGTCGCGGTGCTCGCGTTCTTCGGGCGGTGGCCTTCCTGGTTGGTGTCGTGGTCGACCGCGATCACCAGCACGTTCTGCAGGACGACATTGCTCTCGAGATTGCCGCGGCCGGCGTTCCGGATCATCAGCACGTCGACCCGGTCGCCCGGGTTGATGAAGCCGGCGACGCCCGAGACCGAGTCGACCCGGATCGTGAAGGCGCGCTTGCCCTCCGCGAGCTGCATCGCGAGACGCTGGCGGGCGCCGAAGCCCGATACCTTCGCCTCGAGGATCGGTTCGCCCGGCTCGATCTGCCGCAGCACCACGCGCATCCTGTCCTTCTTGGGGGCGTCCTTGTCGCCCAGCAGGGCCTCCGCCTCGGTGAAGGCGCCCTGGGGCAGGGCGTCCTCCGGCCAGGCCTGCCACCGCAGGTCCTTGCCGTCGAGCACCGCGCCATAGCGGAGCTGGTTCTTCGCGACGACGATGTTGACCATCTTCGGCCCGGTGTCGCCGCGCTGCGCCATGCGCCGTTCGAACTCGTCGAAATAGGTGGAGGCGAAGTAGATCGCGCCGCCGGCCAGCGCCACGCCGAAGATCAGAACCAGGATTGCGATGATTTTCATGGCTTCGCCCCATTTGCCGGACCGTATCCGGCGCGTGTCTCGATGTATCGGCCGTCTGCCCTCGGAACAGGCCCCCCCGTTCTATGACGCAGGCGGAGGCGGGCATCAAGCGCCGCCTGCCGCCGGGTTACTCGATCCCGCCTCCTCCGGCGCTCTCGCCGGTCTGGACGCGGTTGAAGTCGGTGTTGTTCTCCTCGCGGATCTCGTTGATCCCGAAGAAGAGATAATAGCCCATGAAGGAGCTCACGACGATCAGTGCCGCCGTCGCGGCCACCCATTCGACCGAGACCGCGCCATCTTCGCGCATCATGAATGTCTTGAGCCCGATCATGTCTCACCCCGCTGCCGCATCCGGACAGATTCCATCTTTTCGTATAACGGGTTTTCGCCGGGAATTGGAGCGCTTTGGTGAGACTGCGGTGGCAGGTCGGGCCCGGGAGTGCCTGATTTGACACGCATAGATTGCGGAGATGACCGTGATATCAATCGAGAGGCGATAATTTGTCGCGGGTGCCAGGGCAAAACGAAACGGCCGGGAGCGCGACGCTCCCGGCCGGATCTGCGGTACCTCTGCCCGGCAAGCGGTGCCGGGCGACCCGAGGATTACTGGGTCAGGGTGCCCGAGTCGAAGTCGGTGTCGAGGTCGGTGTCGACAGCGCTCGAGAGCTCGCTGTTGATGGTGTCCACGACGTCGACAACGCCGGTCTCGAAGATCGCGTAGACCACGGCGATACCGAGCAGCAGGATGCCAGCGGTCAGCGCAACCCAGTCGATGGTGACAGCGCCGGCTTCGTCGCGGATGAACTGAGAAAAGATCGTCATATTACCCTCCAGATGGCCATGTGGCGTTTTGCGGTTTCGTAACAAAACACTCCCGCGCCAAACCCCAGGCGCAGCAAGGTGAGGCGGCCTCCACACCGGCCTCGTCCCTGCAACGAGTTTTATCACCTGTCGCCGGCCCGGCGAAAGCAGTAATACGTTGGCCAATGCAAATTGACCGTCGATTTCTGGTGCTTCGGACAAAACATGGTCAAAACATGGTGCGCCGGGATTCAACTGTGGAGCTATGATGGGCAAAATGTGGCAGAAACAAGGCGTTTGGGCACGGTTTGTCTCGGTTTTCGTTGCAATTTGTATGTTCATTGCTGGTGGTGTTGCCGATTCGGAGGCGCGCTCGACCCGGTTGAAGAACGGCGTGCGGGCCTGGGACAAGACGGGCTTCCAGAGCGTGCGGCCGCCGCGCGGCGGCACGAAGCGCTTCGCACCCAAGCGAAAGGGCGGCAGCGCGACCGCCCGCCGCAAGCAGCATCATGGCTGGTTCTGGGAGGTCGCGGAGGCCGGACAGTCGGCGGCGAGCCCGCCGCGCTGGGCCGAGCCGCTCGATATCCTGCGCAGCCGACGCGCGCGGAGCGGGGCGCTGATCAGCCGGGCGCGGGTCGGCCGGATCGCCGAGGAATGGGGCGCGGAGATCAAGGCCGCGGCCCGGCGGCACGAGATCTCGGAGGCCCTGCTGGTCGCGGTGATCGCGGTCGAGTCGGCCGGCAATGCCAACGCGGTGTCGCCGAAGGGGGCGGTCGGGCTGATGCAGCTGATCCCGGCGACCGCGAAGCGCTTCGGAGTGCGCGATTCCCGCAACCCGGGCGAGAATCTCTCCGGCGGTGCGGCCTATCTCGACTTCCTGCTGAAGAAGTTCGACGGCGACATCCTGCTAGCGCTCGCCGGCTACAATGCCGGGGAGAACGCGGTGGTGCGCCACAAGGGCGTGCCGCCCTATGCCGAGACGCGCGACTATGTGGTGCTGGTTCTCGATGCGCTGGTCGCTGCCGAGCCGATCTGCGCGACCCCGCCGGAAGGGCCGCGCCGGGCCTGCCTGTTCCGCAGCGTGCGGGCGCCGCGGGCCTGAGCGGACAGGCCGGTCAGAGGCGGCCCTCGAGATAGGCGCGGGCCTCGTCGCTGGTCTCGAAGACATGGGCCGGTCCGCGCCGGGCCAGCGTCCGCCCGAGCTTGAGGCGCATGAAGGCAGAGCCGGAATAGCGCGAGACCCGGTGGTAGAACCGGTCCTCGAGATCGGCGACCATCGCGGAATAGGCTTCCTCGGCGTCCTCGTCGATGCGGGCGCCGTCATAGTTGACGATGACATCGACGCGATGGCCGAGCGGTGCGCAGAGCGTCTCGACGCGGGACCGGATCGCCTCGACATCCGACTGGGTGCGGACCCGGAGCTTCTCGAAGTTGATGAACAGCCGCCGGCCCTGGGGATCGAGGGCGAACCGCTCGTCGAGGTCGAGCCGCAGCAGCTCCGTCTTCAGCCCCATCGCCTCGTCCGTGAAGATGCGGGCATCCATCTCGTGCGGCTCGTCGATGATCGGGCGGAACGCCATGTGCCCGAGAATGTCGCGCTCGAGATCGATGCCGGGCGCGATCTCCACCAGCCGCAACCCGTCCGCCCCCAGCTCGAAGACGCAGCGCTCGGTGACATAGACCACCTTCTGCCCCACGGCATTGGCGCGCCGGCCCGAGAAGGTGATCTGCTCGACCGCGGCGCGGAACTTGTCGGCCCGGCCCTCGTGCAGGATCCGGAGGCCGCCCCCGCCGGTCTCGACATCGAGCCCGCCGGCGGTGAAGGTGCCGGCAAACACGACCTTGCGGGCGTTCTGGCTGATGTTGATGAAGCCGCCGGCGCCCGCGAGCTTCGGCCCGAAGCGCGAGACGTTGACATTGCCTGCGGCGTCCACCTCGGCCATGCCGAGGCAGGCGAGATCGAGCCCGCCGCCGTCATAGAAGTCGAATTGCGCGTTCTGCGCGATGATCGCATCGGTGTTGACCGCGGCGCCGAAATCGAGGCCGGAGGCCGGCTGCCCGCCGACCACGCCGGGCTCGGCGGTCAGCGTCAGATGCTCCAGCAGCCCCTCCTCGCCGGCGACATCGGCCACCCCCTCCGGCATGCCGATGCCGAGATTGACCACGCCGTTGACCGGCAGCTCGAAGGCGCAGCGCCGCGCGATCACCTTGCGGGCATCGAGCGCCATCGCCCTGCTGGCGCCGGCGGGCGCGCGGTAGCGCCCGGTGAAGGTGTGGGAATAGGCCGTGGCATAGGTCTGCAGGTGATGCTCGGGCGCGGCGACCACCACGGCGTCGACCAGCGCCGCCGGGATCACCACCTCGCGCGGCGTGAGCGTGCGGTCGGCCACCACCCGCTCCACCTGGACGATCACCAGCCCGCCCGAATTGCGCGCGGCCATCGCCTGGGCGAGCACGTCGAGCACCAGCGCTTCCTTCTCCATGGTGATGTTGCCGACCTCGTCGGCGGTGGTGCCGCGCAGCAGCGCCACGTCGATCGGCCGCGCCCTGTAGAAGAGGTTCTCGCGGCCGCCGAGCTCCACCACCTCGACGATGTCCTCGTGGGTGACGTCGTTGATCCGGCCGCCCTCGAGCCGCGGGTCGACGAAGGTGCCGAGGCCGACATGGGTGAGCGTGCCCGGCTTGCCGGCGGCGATGTCGCGGTAGAGATGCGTGATCACGCCCTGGGGCAGGTTGTAGGCCTCGATCTTGTCGGAGAGCGCGAGCTGGCCGATCTTCGGGATCAGCCCCCAGTGCCCGCCGATCACCCGGGCGAGCAGCCCGTCCGCCGCCAGCCGGTTGAGCCCGCGGTCGCGGCCGTCGCCCTGTCCGGCCGCGAAGAGCAGGGTTAGATCCCGCGGGTGGCCGGTCTCGGCATATCGCGCCGCCAGGTCCGACAGCAGCCCGTCCGGCACGCCGATCCCGACGAAGCCCGAGGTGGTGATCGTGTCGCCGTCCTGGACAAGCCGGGCGGCGTCCGCCCCGGTCACCAGCTTGCGTTTCATCCCGGCCCTCCCTCGGCAGGCGTTTCGGAAAGCGTTGCCGCTCCGGGAGTGGCGGTCAAGCCCGGTCGCCTGCCGCACCGTCCTGTTTTGGCATCGCGCCGGAGCCATATATACTGTGCATCGGGGAGGAACTGGGTCCGGAGAGGCTCGCCATGCGACTGCTCGACAGCGTCTTGAAGGGGGCGTTCGAGAACGGGCGCCTTGCGGTGATCGACACGGAAGGCCGGCATTACAGCTATGGCGGCGCCGGCCCGGGGCCGCATGTCACGATCAGGTTTACCGACCCTGCAGCGCCGCGGCGGATCCTGCTGAATCCCGAGCTCGGCGCAGCCGAGGCCTATATGGACGGAGCCATGCTGGTCGAGGAAGGCTCGGTCCACGACCTGATGCGGCTCTTCTTCCTCAACAAGCGCCAGTTCGACATGACGCCGGGCCAGCGCTTCTGGCGCGGGGTCCATCGCCGGCTCCGCCGCTTCCAGCAGAACAACGTGATCGCCAGGGCCCGGCAGAACGCCAGGGCGCATTACGACATCGGCGACGAGGTCTACCGCACCTTCCTCGATCGCGACATGCAGTATTCCTGCGGCTATTTCCGGGAGCCGGGGCTGCCGCTCGACGCGGCGCAGCTCGCCAAGAAGCGCCACATTGCCGCCAAGCTGGGCATTCGCGACGGCCAGCGGGTGCTCGATATCGGCTGCGGCTGGGGCGGGCTCGCGCTCTATCTCGCGCATCTCGCCGATGTCGAGGTGCTCGGCGTCACCCTTTCCGAGCGCCAGCACCGGCTCGCGGTCGCCCGCGCCGAGCGCCTCGGCGTCGCGGACCGGGTGCGCTTCGAGCGGCGCGACTATCGCGAGGTGGAGGGGGGCTTCGACCGTGTCGTCTCGGTCGGCATGCTCGAGCATGTGGGCGCACATTTCCTGCCGGCCTATTTCCGCATCGTCCATGACCGGCTGCGTGCCGGCGGGCTGGCGCTGATCCATGCCATCGGAACCCGCGCGGCGCCGGGGGCGACCTCGCCCTTCCTGCGGCGCTACATCTTCCCCGGCGGCTATGCACCCTCGCTCTCCGAGAGCGTGGCGGCGGTGGAGCGCTCGGGTCTCTGGACCCTCGACTGCGAGATCTGGCGCAGTCACTACGGGCTTACCCTGCGCGCCTGGCGGCATCGGTTCGCCGAGCGGCGGGCGAAGGTCGCGGCGCGCATGGGGGAGCGCTTCTGCCGGATGTGGGAGCTCTATCTCTCGGGCTGCGAATGCGCCTTCCTCGAGGGGCCGAGCATGGTCTTCCAGCTCCAGCTGGGGCGGGAGCGCGACGCGGCGCCGCTGGTGCGCGACTATGTCATGGAGGAGACCAAGCGCATCGCCCGTGCCGATGCCGCCTTCGCCGATCGGGTGGCCGCCACCGCCTGGGAGTGCCTCGACGGCGCGCCGCTGCCGGCGACCATGCGGCAGTCCCGCGCCGCGGGGGCTGGACTCGGAGGCGCCGCGGGCGTATAGGCGCGGGTTCGCGTTGCCGAATGACGGGCGCGAGACAAGCAATGATGCAGTGAAAAACAATGTCCGGCGGGTTACCCCCCGGCGATGAAAGGCTCAAGGCCAATGGCGAATTTCTCCGTGGGCGATCTGGTGATCCTGAAATCTGGATCCATGCGTATGGTCGTGGAGAGCGTGGGCGAGGACGGTGCCGTCTCCACGATCTGGTGCAATGACGGCGTGATCGGGCGCGACCGGTTCAACCCGGTGCTGCTCAACAAGGCCGAACCTCGCGAGGACCGGCAGGACCGCGGTGACCGCGGCGGTTACCAGGGCCGGGGTGGCGGCGGCTTCCGCGGCGGTGACCGCGACGACCGCGGCGGCTACCAGGGCCGGGGCGGTGGCGGCGGCTTCCGCGGCGGCGACCGCGACGATCGCGGCGGCGGCCATCGCGGCCGTGACCGCGACGACAACCGCGGCGACGATCGTCCGCCCCGCAAGCAGGGCTGGGACGGCAAGCCGCGCGACAAGAAATACTTCCGCAAGGACGACTGACCGTCATTCGAGCGCGACGCCCGGGCGCATCGCCCGGGCTTGATCTCCGGCGCCGTTGCGGCGAGTTAGGTGGCCGGCGACCGGCGCCCCGAGGGAACCGGCCTGCCGCAACGGAGACATCACCGAGGGAGGCCTGAATGTCGCGGATCGGAACGAGGCTCGCGCTGCGTGCCGCGGAGGGCAAGGCGGCTTTCGTCGCCTATGTGATGGCCGGCGATCCGGATCCCGGCATCTCTGCTGAGATCCTCGCGGGCCTGCCCGGCGCCGGCGTCGACGTCATCGAGCTCGGCATCCCCTTCACCGATCCGATGGCCGACGGCCCGGCGATCCAGCTCGCCGGCCAGCGCGCGCTCGCGGGCGGGCAGACCCTCGCCGGCACGCTCGAGATGGTGCGCGCCTTCCGCGAGACCGACGGCGAGACGCCGATCATCCTGATGGGGTACTACAACCCGATCTATTCCATGGGTGTCGGCGCCTTCCTGGCGGCCGCGCAGGCCGCGGGGGTCGACGGGCTGATCGTCGTCGACCTGCCGCCGGAAGAGGATGCCGAGCTCTGCCTGCCGGCGCGCGAGGCCGGGCTCGACTTCATCCGCCTCGCCACGCCCACCACCGACGACGCCCGCCTGCCAGCGGTGCTCGCCAACACCTCGGGCTTCGTCTACTACGTCTCGATCACCGGCATCACCGGCGCTGCCGCGGCCGAGGCCGTCGCCGTGGCGCCCGAGGTGGCGCGCATCAAGAAGGCCTCGGGCCTGCCGGTCTGCGTCGGCTTCGGCGTGAAGACGCCGGAACGCGCGGCGGAAATCGCCGGGGTTGCCGACGGCGTGGTGGTCGGCTCCGCCATCGTCGAGCGGATAGGCCGCGGCGAGAGCCCGGCGGAGGTGCTCGCCTTCATCCGCAGCCTCGCGGACGCGGCCCATGGAGACTGATCCCGCAGCCGATCTGATCACCTCCGAGGCCGGGCTCGCGGAGATCTATGGCGAGGCCAGCCAGGCGAGCCGCGTCAAGGAACTCGACCACATCTCCGACGACTACCGCGCCTTCATCGAGGCATCGCCCTTCGTGGTGCTCGCCACCGCAGGGCCGGAGGGGCTGGATACCTCGCCCCGCGGCGATCCCGCCCCGGTCGCCCATGTGATCGACCGGCACACGCTGGCGCTCCCGGATCGGCGGGGCAACAACCGGATCGACTCGCTGCGCAACATCGTGCGCGATCCGCGGGTGGCGCTGATCTTCCTGATCCCCGGGATCGGCGAGACCATCCGCGTGAACGGCCGCGCCCGGATCTCGGTGGCGCCGGACCTGCTCGAGCGCCATGCGATGCAGGGCAAGCCGCCGCGCTCGGTGATCCTGGTCACGGCCGAGCGCGTCTATTTCCAGTGCCAGAAGGCACTGGCCCGGTCCCGGCTCTGGGCGGCGGACAGCCAGCTCGCGCGGGATGCGCTGCCCTCGACCGGCTCGATGCTCGGCCGGATGTCTACCGGCGGCATCGACGGCGCCGCCTATGATGCCGAATACCCGGAACGATTGCGCCAGACAATCTACTGACCCGCTGCAGTAATCCGGAGGAAATCTCTTTCCGGTATCGAGACAAAGCGTATCAAACTGACGCTTGAAGTGGGTATTCTTCTGTGACTACGCTGTAGATACAGGCCGCGATCCTGGTCCGCCCATGCGGAGCAGGGTGTTGGGGAGGGTGTCCCTTGCGGCTGGTGCGTAAGTATCTGTGAAGGGTGGTTTCATGCGTGCGGTTCTTGCCGCGATGCTGGGTGCATCGCTGTTCGGTCAGGGTGCCCTGGCCGTGGTTCTGGATTTCGAGATCGACGACGATGGCATCATGCCGGTGGCCGGGCAGGTCGTCGACGGTCAGGGTCTGTTCGACGAGGCCTTCGGGGTGACCATAGCCTCGACCAATCCGAACAACGATCCGGTGGTGATCTTCAACTCGAGCTGCGGGCCGGATTTCCCGGGCACGCCCTGCACCGGCGGCGACAGCGATCTCGCGACCGGCCCGAGCTTCGGCACGGAACCCCAGGGCAACGTGCTGATCCTGCAGAATGTCGCGGCTTCGCCGGGCACCACGGGCGGCATCTACGACGATCCGAACGACGACCCGGACGGCGGCGATATCGAATTCACCTTCCTCGATCCGGCGGGCGTCTTCTTCCGCTATGCGACCCTGATCGATCTCGACGAGGACACGGCGGTCACCTTCACCTTCTTCTTTGCCGACGATCCCGGCACGGGAATTCCCGTGCTCGCGGCCGAAACCCTCGTGCTCGGCTCCGAGACCGGGGACAATTCGCTCCGCCGGTTCAACTTCTCGTCCGCTCCGGGCATTCCGGGCTATGACGAGGTGGTGCGGTTCGACATCACCTTCCCGAACATCAGCGGCGCGGTGGGCTCGATCAGCTATGACCGCGTGCCGCTGCCGCCGGCGCTGCTGATGAGCCTGGCCGCGATCGGCGGGCTGGCCTGGATCGGCCGGCGCCGGCGCCGCCAGGCGGCCTGATCCGCCGGCGCCTCAGGCGGGCACCTTCAGGCGGCTGTGGGCAAAGTCCCAGTAGAGCTCGCGGGCGCGCCGGGCGATCGGCCCGAAGGGCAGGTTGCGATCCTCGAAACGGGTGATCGGCATCACCTTGGTCGCGTTGCCGGTGGTGAAGATCTCCTCCGCGGCATCGAGATCGGCCGGCGTCAGGCTGGCCTCGTGCACGGCGACGCCGTCGTCCCGCAGCAGCCCGATGACCCGCTGCCGGGTGATCCCGTTGAGGAAGCAGCCTGTCGGGATCGGCGTGAAGACCTCGCCGTCGCGCACCAGGAAGATGTTCGAGGTCGCGGTCTCGGCGACATTGCCGAGGGCATCGAGCACCACCGCGTTGTCGAAGCCGCGGCTTCGCGCCTCGCGCAGCATCCGCGCATTGTTCGGGTAGAGGCAGCCCGCCTTCACGTCGGTGGGCATGCATTCGATGGTCGGCCGGCGAAAGCGGGTGCGGGTGAGCGAGAGCCCGACCGGGCCCGGGGGCATCGGCTTCTCCTCGATGCAGACCGCCACTGCCGTGGTCTCGGCATCCGGCACGATCATCATCTGGCAGCCGCCGCGGGCCCAGATCATCGGCCGGATATAGAGTTCTGAACCGGCGGGGAAGGCGGCGACGCCCTCGAGCGCGACCTCGGTCAGCTCGCCATCGGTAAGATGCGGCTCGAGCCCCATGCGCCGGGCCGACCGGTTGGTGCGCGCGCAGTGCAGATCGAGATCCGGCGTCACGCCCTCGAAGGCGCGTGCGCCGTCGAAGACCAGCGAGCCGAGCCAGGTGGCATGGTCCGCCGCGCCGAGGATCGGCACGTTGCCGCGATGCCAGCGCCCGTCGATCCAGGTCAAGATGTGTTCCGCGTTCATCCGTTGGGTCCCCGTCGCAGTGTCTTGGCGCCAGCTTGCGCGATGGATCGGCGCATCACAAGGCGCGAGAGCCCCTTGCACCGCCGACGCGCGGCGCAGATAGTCAGCGGCGCTGTCCTATTCGCCGTTTCCCGGGAGGGCATGGCAGCGCGCAAGCCGTTTCCCGCAAAGGCCGACCATGCTCGAAATCGTCTCGCTGATTATCCCGTTCTTCGGCCTGATCGCCATCGGCTTCGCCACCGCGCGCATCAAGCCGCAGCCGATCGAGGCGCTGGCCTGGCTCAACATCTTCATCGTCTACATCGCGCTGCCGGCGCTGTTCATCAAGCTGCTGGCCACGACCCCGGTGGAGGACCTGACCAACTGGAGCTTCGTGCTCACCACCGTCGGGGTGACCTTCGGGATCCTGGCGTTCACCTTCGCCATCGCGCTGGTCGCGACGGGCGGCAACATCGCCGAGGCGACGGTGCAGGGGCTGGCCGGGGGTTACGGCAATATCGGCTACATGGGTCCGGGGCTGGCGATCCTGGCCTTCGGCGAGCAGGCGGCGGTGCCGGTGGCGCTGATCTTCTGCTTCGAGAACATGATGCATTTCGCGCTGGCGCCGGCGATGATGGCGATGTCGGGGGCCCGGCGCGGCGGGATCGGCCAGCTGGTGCTGGATGTGATCGCGAAGATCGCGCTGCATCCCTTCATCCTGGCCACCGCGGTGGGCGTCGGGCTGGCCTTCGCCGATGCCGCGCTGCCCGATCCGGTGCAGCGGCTGATCGACTACCTTGCGCAGGCGGCGGCGCCCTGCGCGCTCTTCGCCATGGGCGTGACACTGGCGCTCCGGCCGGTGAAGCGCGTGCCGCTCGGGCTGGTCTATATCGTGCCGATCAAGCTCGTCCTTCATCCGGCGGCGATGTTCGTCGCGCTGTCCATGGTCGGCGGGGTCGATCCGGCCTGGATGCTGACCGCGGTGCTGCTCGCCTCGCTGCCGACGGCGACCAATGTCTTCGTCATCGCGCAGCAATACGGGGTCTGGATCGAGCGCGCCTCGGCCACCGTGCTCGCCACCACCGTGCTCTCGGTGGCGACCGTCTCCGTCTTGCTCTATGCGCTGAAGGCCGGATACCTTTCCGGCGGCGGCATCGCCGTCGCGCCCCTCGGGGGCTGACCGAGGAGAAGGAGCCGCGCCATGGAGATCACCACCGCCGCAGAGGCCGGCACGCGCCCGGCGCCGGCCGACTATTTCACCGGGCAGGTCTGGCAGGAGCCGGTGGCCCGCACGCCGACCGCGCCGCCGCTCGCCGCGCTCAAGGTGAGCTTCGCACCCGGCGCCCGCACCCACTGGCACACGCACCCCCTGGGGCAGACCCTGCATGTCCTTTCGGGCATCGGGCTGGTGCAGGCCCGCGGCGCGCCGGCGCGGCTGATCCGCGAGGGCGACAGCGTCTGGATCCCGCCCGGCGAGGAGCACTGGCACGGCGCGGCGGCGGGCCATGCGATGTGCCATCTGGCGCTGCAGCATGTCGAGGGCGATGCTGCCGTCACATGGCTCGATCCGGTCAGCGAGGCGGAATACGCGGCCGCGCAAGGCTGAGGGCCGGGCCGCGGCGGGTGACGCAACCGCGCCTGCCCGCATTGCACCCGTGCGGCACGCTCGCTATCTAGCAGCCACACCGCAAGCGAAGGCGCGTCATGAACTGGATCACCGATTTCGTCCCGCCGAAGATCAAGTCCTTCTTCCAGCGTCGCGAGATGCCGGAAAACCTCTGGGCGAAATGCGAAGCCTGCGGGCAGATGATCTTCCACCGCGAGCTGGCGGACAACCAGAACGTCTGCCCGGGCTGCAACCACCACATGGCGATCGCGCCGCGCCCGCGCTTCAATGCCTTCTTCGATGGCGGGCTCTTCACCGAGGTGGAGGTCGAGGAGCCGATCGCCGACCCGCTCTCCTTCCGCGACGAGAAGCGCTATTCCGACCGGCTCAAGGAGGCCCGCCGCCGCACCGGCGAGCACGAGGCGATGCTGGTCGGCATCGGCAAGCTCTACGGACTCGAGGTGGTCGCCGCGGCGCAGGACTTCTCCTTCATGGCCGGCTCGATGGGGCTACATGTCGGCAATGCGATGCTGGCGGCGGCCCGCGCGGCAGTGGAGGGCGGGCGGCCGCTGATCGCCTTCACCGCAGCCGGCGGCGCGCGCATGCAGGAGGGCATCCTCAGCCTCATGCAGATGCCGCGCACCACGGTGGCCGTCGACATGGTGCGCGAGGCGGGGCTGCCCTACATCGTCGTGCTGACCCATCCGACCACCGGCGGCGTCACCGCCTCCTATGCCATGCTGGGCGATGTGCAGATCGCCGAGCCCGACGCGCTGATCTGCTTCGCCGGGCCGCGGGTGATCGAGCAGACCATCCGCGAGACCCTGCCCGAGGGCTTCCAGCGCTCGGAATACCTGCTCGACCACGGCATGATCGACCGGGTGGTGGAGCGCACGAAGCTCCGCGAGGAGATCGCCCGTATCCTCCACCTGCTGATGCGCCGCCCGCCGATGGTGCATGGCGAGATCACCGCCGCGCCGGCCGAGGAGCGCGCCGCCATGGCCGGGACCGCGGAGGCAGCCCCGCCGGCGCCGGACGGCGGCGCGGCATGAGCGCGGGCTCCGTCGCCGCGGCGGCGCCTCGCTCCGACGCGATCCTCGCCCGGCTGCTCGAACTCCACCCCAAGATCATCGACCTGACGCTCGACCGCATCGAGCAGCTGCTGGTGCGGCTGGATCATCCCGAGCGCCGGCTGGCCCCGGTGATCCATGTCGCGGGCACCAACGGCAAGGGCTCCGTCACCGCCATGCTGCGCGCCGGGCTCGAAGGCGCCGGGCAGCGCGTGCAGGCCTATACCTCGCCGCATCTCGCGCGCTTTCACGAGCGCATCCGGCTTGCCGGCGGGCTGATCCCCGAACCCGATCTCGCGGCGTTGCTCGAGGAATGCGAGGCGGTCAACGGCGGCGTGCCGATCACCTTCTTCGAGATCACCACCGCGGCGGCGCTGCTCGCCTTCGCGCGGGAGCCGGCGGATCACCTGCTGCTCGAGGTCGGGCTCGGCGGGCGGCTCGATGCCACCAATGTCATCGACCGGCCGCGGCTCACGGTGATCACGCCGGTCGCGCTCGACCACCAGCAGTATCTTGGCGAGACGCTGGCGGAGATCGCCGGCGAGAAGGCCGGGATCCTGAAGCGGGGCGTGCCCTGCATCGTCGGCCGCCAGCCCGATCAGGCGATGCAGGCGATCCGCGCCCGGGCCGAGGCGGTCGGCGCGCCGCTGATCGTCGCGGGCGAGGACTGGGATGTCCGCCGCGAGGCCGGCCGGCTGGTCTTCCAGGACGGCGACGGACTGCTCGATCTCGACCCGCCGCGCCTGGCCGGCCCGCATCAGGTGGAGAATGCCGGCATCGCGATCGCGGCGCTGCGGGCGCTGGGGCAGGGCGATCCGCAGGCGGCGCTCGGCAATGCCGAATGGCCGGCGCGGATGCAGCGGCTGCGCGGCCCGCTGCTCGACCTGCTGCCCGCCGGCGCCGAGCTCTGGCTCGATGGCGGGCACAACCCGGCGGCGGCCGAGGCGATCGCCGCGACGCTCGGGGAGATCGCCGCCCGCGCACCGGCGCCGCTCTGGCTGGTGACGGGAATGCTCGACACCAAGGAGGCGGATGCCTTCCTGCGCGGCCTCGCGCCGCAGGCCGCCGGTGCCGTCACGGTGACGATCCCCGACTCCGAGGCCGCGATCCCGGCCGAGCGGCTGGCGGAAATCGCCCGGCAGTCCGGCATCGCCGCGGAGCCCGCGGGGTCGGTCGCCGAGGCGCTCGAGCGGATCGCCGCGGCAGCGCCCGCAGCACCGCTCCGCGTGCTGATCTGCGGCTCGCTCTACCTCGCCGGCGCGGTGCTGCGGGACGCCGGCTGAGCTCAGGCCTGCGCGGTGGTCGGGTCGATCACCCGCGCGATCTCGGTGATCCGGCTCGCCGGGAAGCCGCTGCGCTCGGCATGGGTCCGGATCGCCTCCTCGCCCTGCGCGAGATAGATGCAGAAGGTCTTGTCGGCGGCGACGAAGCTCTCGATCCACTGCACCTCGGGCGCAAGTTCGGCCAGTGCGCCATTGGAGGTCTCCGCCGCCCCGGCGATCTCGGTTTCCCCGAGGCTGCCGACGTCCGGCAGGTCCCGCTCGATCACGTAGCGCTTGTAGGTCATCGCGTCTCTCCTCTCTGATGGCGGAGCGGCTGCCCCGGTGCCGTCCATGCTGGGCGCGGCGCGGCGGAGCATCCAGTGCGGGAACTGGAGCGGGCGATACAGTTTCCGTACTGGAGCCGCCCAAAGGTCGCCGCTAGGCTCGTTCCGTTAGGGAAGGAAGGAGCCGACCATGTCCCAAGCCGGCTACAAGCAGTTCTGCCCCGTCTCGATGGCGGCGGAGATCCTCTGCACCCGCTGGACCCTGGTTCTGCTCCGCGAGCTGATCGCCGGCTCGACCCGGTTCAACGATCTTCGCCGCGGCCTGCCGCGGATGTCGCCGACGCTGCTCTCGCAACGGCTGCGCGAGCTGCAGGAGGCTGGCGTCGTCGAGCGCCGCCCGGTTCACGGGGAGTCCGGCATGATGGAATACCGGCTGACCGAGGCGGGGCGCGATCTCGAGGGGGTGGTCATGGCCGTGGGTGGCTGGGGCCAGCGCTGGGTGGAGTCGCGGGCATCGCTGCGGAATCTGGACCCGTCGCTCCTGATGTGGGACATGCGCCGCAACCTGGATCCGCGCCCGCTGCCGAAACGGCGCGTGGTGATCCAGATCACCTATCCCGAGCTGCCGGCCTCGAAGCGCACCTGGTGGCTTTGTGTCGAGCCGGACGGCACGGTCGATCTCTGTTGGAGCGATCCGGGCTTCGAGGTCGATCTCCATGTGACCACGGACCTGCGCACCATGACGGGGATCTGGATGGGGCTCACCACTGTTCGGGCCGAACATTCGCGCATCGAAATGTTCGGAGACAGCGAGATTGCCGGAGGGATGCAGGACTGGCTCGGGCTCAGCCCCTTCGCGCGCGAGAAGCGCATGGTCTCCTGACGCGGTGCGCCGGGAGACCGGGGAGAGCGCTCAGATCGCGCTCTCGATCCAGTTGGCGATGCCGGACTTACTGTCCGCGCCGACCTTGCGGTCGACCAGCTCGCCGCCCTTGAAGATCAGCAGCGTCGGGATGCCGCGCACGCCGTATTTCGAGGGCGCATTCGGGTTGTCGTCGATGTTCACCTTGGCGATGCGCACCTTGCCGTCCAGCTCGGACGCGATCTCCTCGAGCGCCGGCCCGATCTGCTTGCAGGGCCCGCACCACTCGGCCCAGAAATCGACCACCACGGGGGTATCCGCCCGCAGCACGTCAGTCTCGAAACTTGCATCGGTGACTGCCATGGTCGTCATCGATCTTGCCTCCTCAGAAGTCGCCGCCGATGAGGAACCGGACGGTCGACGCCAATCGCGAGCGACCAACCTATGAGCGCGGGGCGGGTTTATCAAGCGGGCGGGGCATCGGCCGCACGGGCCAGCGCGGCCTCGAGCAGCCCCGGCGGGACCTCCATCAGCGCGCAGCCAGCCGACCAGAGAAACGCCGCGCGGACCTCTCTGCCGGGCCAGATCGGCGCGAGCGCGGCGGCATAGGCGCCGAGCTGCGCGAGATAGGGCGCGCCCACCTCTCCGGGCCGGTCCGGCACCAGACGGTCGGTCTTGATGTCGATCACGAGGACGTGCGCGGGGGCAACCATGAGCCGGTCGATCCGCCCGAGCATGCGCCGGCGCGAGAGCGCCGGCAGATCGAGCGCGATGGCCGCCTCCGCGAGGCTCCCGGGGCCGAACACCTCCGCCGCCCAGGGCGCCGCGAGCACCGCCTCCGCCTCGGAGAGGGCCGCCGCCCGGGCGGCGGCATCGAGCGCCGGCATCTCCGCCGCCAGCAACCGAGCGGCCAGCGCGGGGCGGCCCTCGGCCGGCGCCTCCGGCAGCAGCTCCAGCAGGCGGTGGACCGCGCGGCCATGGGCGAGCGCCGCCTCGCGTCCGCGCCCGGTGCCGCCGGAGGGCTCGCCGGCGCCCAGCAGCTCCGAGGGCGTGCGGCGGATCTCGCGGGGCTCCGCCGGCGCGGGGCCGGGCAGAGCGATGGGCAGGGCGGGCTCCGGGATGCGGGTGTCGGTGGCGGCCTCCGGGGCCGGCACCGGGCGGTCTTCCAGCCGGAGCATTTCCGCGCCGGGCTCGCCGCCGGGCGCCGGCAGGGCTGCCGCGTGGAGCGCCTTCATGGCCGCCTCGAGCCGGCCATACCAGCTATTCCTGGCGGTCCCCTCGGCCCCCGCGCCGCAGAGGATCAGCCAGTCCTCGGCCCGGGTCAGCGCGACATAGAGCAGCCGGTCCTGTTCCGCCTCGGCCCGCGCCGCATGGGCCTCGCGGGTGGCGGCGGCGAGCGGGTCTTCCTCGGCGCGCTTCGGCATCCAGAGCGCAGGCCCGCCGCCCTCGGCCGGCAGCACCGGGCTGCGCGTGCCGGTCTCGCGCTGGTGCACCGTATCGGCGAGGATCACGACCGGCGCCTCCAGCCCCTTGGCGCCATGCACGGTCATCACCCGCACCGCGCCGCCGGCGGCCTCCATCTCGCGCTTGATCGAGAGCTCGGCGGCCTCGATCCAGGCGACGAAGCCGGCCAGCGTGGGCACCTGCGCCGCCTCGAAGGCCAGCGCCTGGTCGAGCAGCTCGTCCACGAGGTCTTCCGCCTCCGGCCCCAGCCGGGCGACCAGCCGGCGCCGCCCGCCATGGCGGATCAGCACCCGTTCCAGCAGCTCGTAGGGCCGCAGGAAATCCGCCTGCGCCGCGATGTCGGAGAGCAGCGCCGCCGCCCCGGCATGGTCCGGCGCCGCCATCAGCGCATCCCAGAGCCGGCCCTCGCGGCCATGGGCGAGGGCGAAGAGCGCGGCCTCGGAGATGTCGAAGAGCGGCGAGCGCAGCACCGCGGCGAGCGAGAGATCGTCCTCCGGCAGCAGCGCCACCTTGAGAAGCGCCAGCAGGTCCTTCACTGCGAGCCCCGCCGAGAGCGACAGCCGGTCCGCGCCCGCCACCGGCACGCCGCGCTCCTTGAGCCCGCGGATCAGGTCCTGCGCCAGGAGATCGCGCTTGCGCACCAGCACGAGGATGTCGCCCGGCGTCACCGGCGCGCCCGGCCGGCCGCCGCGCGATGGCTGGCGCTGCCCCGCCACCATCCGGGCGATCTCGTCGGCCAGCAGCGCCGCGAGCTGTGCCTTCGGCCGCGGATTGGGCGCCGCGGCGGCGGGCTCCCACCAGGCAGGGGGATCGGCCTTCGCGGTATCCGGCTCGATCAGCGGCCAGAGATCGATCCGCGCGCCGTCCTCGCGGCGGCTCGCCTCATGCGTGACCGCGCCGCGGCTGGTCAGCGTTTCCGCGCCCTCGGCGAAGACCGTGTCGACGAAGCGCAGGATCCCCGGCGCCGAGCGGAAGGAGGTGACCAGCGCCGGCTCGGCCAGCGCCTCGCCGAGCCCCGAGAGCCGCGCGGCGAAGCCGGCCCGCATCCGTTCGAAACTCGCCGGATCGGCGCCCTGGAAGGAGTAGATCGACTGCTTCTCGTCTCCCACCGCGAAGAGCGTGCGCCGGACCGCCTGGCCCGCGTCGCCGGCGAAGAACTCCTCCGCGATCGCCGCCACCACCTGCCACTGCTCGGGGGCGGTGTCCTGCGCCTCGTCGACGAGGATATGCCCGATGCCGCGGTCGAGCCGGTAGAGCACCCAGGCGCGGGTCTCGGCCCGGGTCAGCAGCGCTGCGGCGCGGGCCACGAGGTCGGCGAAATCCAGCGCGCCGCGGGCGGCCTTGGCGGCCTCGTAGCGGCCGATCAGAGCGGCGGCGAAACGGTGCAGGTCGCGGGTCCGGGCGGCCATCTCGGCGCCGTTCAGCCGTGCGCGCACCGCAACCGCCCAGGCGATCATCTCGTCGGTGAGCGCGTCGCCGGCCGGCACGGCTTCGAGCACCGCCTTTGTGGGGAAGCGCCCGCGTTTGCGGGGCTCGAACTTGTCGGTGAGGAAAACGGCCTGAAGCGCTTCCAGCGCCGCCTCCGGCTCGCGCGCGGCCCGTTCCGCAGCTTCGGCGATCAGCGCACCGGGCCTGCCCATGCTCTTGCCCGCCGCTGCCATGGCCGCGCCGAGACCGGTGAGTGCCGGCCAGTCCACCTCGGCCAGCGCCCGGGCGACGATCTCTGCCCGCGGTAGCAGCGCCTCCGCCCCGAACAGCCGGGCGAGGTCCTCCTCCCGGAGCGGCGCCGCAAAGGCCGGGCGCGCCGCCAGCACCGCCTTGACGAGGCTGTCGAAGAGCTCGTCGGAGAGCCGCGCCGCCACCGCGTCGAAACCGGTCCCGGCCTCGCCAGCCTCCGCCGCGAGCGCGAGCTGGCGGCAGATCTCGGCCACGATCTGGGCGGTGTCGCGGTCGTCGAGCACGGTGAAGCGCTGCGAGACGCCCGCCTCGAGCGGGAAGCGCTGGAGGAGCTGCGTGCAGAAGGCGTGGATGGTCTGGATCTTGAGCCCGCCCGGGGTCTCCAGCGCCGCGGCGAAGAGGCGCCGCGCCCGGGCCAGCGCCGCCGCACCGGCAGGGGCCGTGCCGCCGGAGAGCCGCTCGAGATCCTCGGCCAGCGCCGCGTCGGGTGCCATGGTCCAGCCGCCGAGCATGCGGAACAGGCGGCTCTGCATCTCCACCGCGGCGGCGCGGGTGTAGGTCAGGCAGAGGATCCGCTCCGGCGCCTCGCCCGCGAGCAGCAGGCGCGCCACGCGTTCGGCCAGCACCCGGGTCTTGCCGGAGCCGGCATTGGCGCTCACCCAGGCAGAGCTGGCGGGATCGGCGGCCTCGGCCTGTGCCGGCGTGGGGCCCTGGCGGCTCACAGGCTCGGATCCCATTCGGCGCGGCGCGAGAGATGGTCGTAGTCACCCTCCTCATGGGCGAGATCGGGGCGTGCGCGCGCCACGAAGGGCGTGTCGGTGAGGTAGTGCCCGAGCAGCTCCGCCAGATGCGCCATGTGTTCGGTCACCGTCTCGTCGAGGTTCTCGACCGGCTCCTCCTTGCCGGCGAGGCCGATATAGGCGCCGCGGAGCGCCGGCAGCGGCGCGATGCCCTTGAAGCCGCCCGCCGCCAGCATCGCCGCCTGGATGTGGAGCTGCTGGTTGCGCCCGGCGGCGATCTGCTTCGGCGATGGCGGCTGGCCCGCCTTGTAGTCGTAGACCGCGGCGCCCGGCCCGCAGAGGTCGATCCGGTCGGCCCGTGCGGTGAGCTCCACCATGCCGGCGGGGGTGGCGAGGCGGTGCCGCCCGGCAGCCTCCCTCAGCGCGGGTGCGCCCGCGGCGCGCCGTTCCAGCTCCTTGCCGACGAACCAGCCCGCGACGCGCGCGATGCGGCCGCGCCAGAGCCGCCGCCGGTCGGGCCAGGGGATCTCCTCGGCGAGCACCGCATCCGCCGTGGCCACCAGCCGGGCCGCCGCCTCGGCCGGTTCGGGCAGGGCATCGGCGGTCTCCGCCACGAAACGCTCGAAGACCTTGTGCAGCACCTGCCCGCGGTCGATCGCGCCGGGCGGGCGGCCGAGCGGGTCGAGCGGCAAGAGCCGCAGCACGCGCTTGGCATAGATCGCGTAGGGGTCCGCCACCAGCGTCTCGACATCGGTCACCGAGAGCTTGCGCGGCCGCGCCGAGGCGGGCGGGCTCGGCCGCGGACGCGTCGCCGGGGGCAGCGTCGCCGCCGGCCGGTGCATCGTGCGCGCGGCGGTTACCAGCGCCGCTCCGCGCGCACGCATGGCATCCAGTGCCGCGCCGCCGTCGAGCCCGGCCAGCAGGTTCTCGAGCCGCACCAGCCAGCGCGAGGGCAGGGCGGGCGCGCCGTCGCGCCGGGCTGGGCGGGTGAGCAGCACCTCCGCCCGGTGCAGCGCATGGGCGAGGTCATGCGCGGCGAGACCGATCCGCGCCTCCGGAGAGGGCAGCCCCAATGCCGCCCGCATCGGCCGGCTGAGCCAGGGATCCGGTGCCGGCAGCGCGGGCCAGGTGCCCTCGGTGAGGCCGGCGAGTATCACCAGATCCGCCGGATGGGTGCGCGCCTCGCGCGGGCCGAGGATCGATACCCGTGGATGGGGTGCCGCCGGGTCCGGGCGAAGCTCGGCCTGTCCCAGGAGCTCGGCCAGCAGCGCCGGGAAGGCGGCGACGGGCGCCTCGCCATGGGCATCGGCATGGCCGGCCAGCCGCTGCACGAGCGCATGCACGGCCGCCCCCGCCGAGCGCTGCCAGACCAGTGGCTCGGCCTCCGGCGCGTCGCGGCTGAGCGCCTCCGCGGCCTGCACCAGCGCCGCCACCAGCGCCGCGAGCGGGGCGCCTGCCGCCAGCGCTTCGACAAGGGGCGCCAGCGCCGCCGCGATCTCGGCGCGCCAGCGCTCGGCTTCCGGGGTTTCGTCCTCGGCGAGCGCGGCCGCCGCCGCATCGTCCTCCGGCCATGGCGGCAGTGTGCCCGGCGCCGCCTCCAGCGCGGGATGGGCCCGGAGCACCTTGCGCTCATAGCGCCGGGCGAGCGCCAGATGCGCCGCGCGGGACCGGCCCGCGCGCATCAGCGGATGCCCGAGCAGCCCGGCGAGGCGCACCGGGTCTGGCGCCCCGGCGGCGACCTCGGCGATCAGGCGCAGGAACACCGCCGGCGGGGTGCCGGCCAGCGGCCGCCCGAGCGAATCGTCCGGCAGCACGGCAAAGCGCGCAAGCTCGGCCGTGACCCGCCGGGCCAGCGCAGCGTCCGGGGTGACGAGCGCGACATGGCGGCCCGGCACCTCCAGCGCCTGCCGGATCGCGACCGCGATGGCCCCCGCCTCCTCCCGCGGATGCCCGGCCTCGACCAGTCCGAGCCCGGCAACCGCCGCCTCGGCCTCGGCGGCCAGGGCCGGGGCGGCGGCGATCCAGGCATCGGTGACAGGCGCCGGGCGGAAGGCCTCCCGCAACAGGCGCGCCCGCGCCGGCACCGGGGGCGGCGTCTCGACCCAGGGCACGGCATCGGCCGGGCGGCATCCGAGCCGGGTCAGGATGTTGGCAAAGGGCGCCTGCGGATGCTCCGGCGCGCGGCCGGCGGCGATCTCGTCCCAGACCGCATCCGGAAGTTCGGCGTCGAGCCCCGGCAGCACCACCGCGCCGCGCGGCAGGCGGGCGATCGCGGCCATCAGCTCGGCAGTGGTGCCGACGGCGCCGGTCGATCCGGCGGCGATCACCGGCTCGGCGGGGGGCGCGGCCTCCCAGGCGGCGAGCTGTGCGGCGACGGCGAGGCGCTGCCGCGCCTTCGGATCGGGCGCGCCGCCCTCGGCCTCGGCGCGGATCGCCGGCCAGGCTTCGGTCACGATCTCCACGAAGCCGAGCAGCTGCTGCCAGTGCGCGGCATGGGTCTCGGCCTCCGGCGCCGCGGCCAGGCGGTGCAGGGCGGCGCCGTCGAGCCCGGCCTCGTCGAGCTCGTCGAGGAGCCCCGCCAGCCCCTCGGCCAGCGCCGGGGCTGCGGCAGGGGGCGGGCCGCTGCCGCCGGTGGCCCGAAGATAGCCTTCGACCAGGCGGATCAGCCGCAGGTGCCGGCGCAGCGGGTCCGGGGCGGCGGGCAATCCGGGCAGGGCCAGCGGGTCGGCGCCGAGATCGCCCAGAACCCGGAGGCGCGGCAGCAGCGCCGAGCCATCCGCCGCCTCGGCCAGCGCCGCCTCGATGCGCCGCAGCGCGCGCGGTGTGTTGGCGTAGATCGTGCTGCGCGCCACCAGCAGCGGATCCTCGCCGCCAAAGCGCGCCTGGAAGCCCCGGGCGAACCCATTGGCCACCTCGACCCCGAGCGGCAGGGTGTAGAGGCTCATTGCCCGGCCTCCGTCAGCGCGGCCTCGGCCGCGGCGATCCCGGCGGGTGTGCCGACATCGGCCCAGAGCCCGTCATAGACCACGCCGCGCAGGCGGCCCTCGGCGATCAGGCGGTCCCAGACCGGGTTGAGCGAGAAGGCGCCCGGCCCGGTGCCCTCGAAGGCTTCCGGCGAGAGGATCTGCGCGCCGGTATAGACATAGGGCGCGCTCTCGGCGCTGCCGCGGCGGGCGAGATGGCCCCCGGGCGCGAGGAAGAAGTCCCCCGCACGGGTGTAGCCGCGCGCGCGCTCCCGCGGCACCAGCAGCAGGCAGGCGGGCTCGCCGCCCCAGGCCGCGCGCAGCCGGTCGAGCGGGTTCGCGCCGGCCCAGACGGCGTCGGAGTTCACCGCGAAGAACGGGGCCGCCCCCAGCATCGGCAGCGCCTGGCGGATGCCGCCGCCGGTGTCGAGGATCTCCGGCTGCTCCTCGGAGAAGGCGATCTCCGGGGATGCGCGACCCGCGAGATGGCTGCGCAGCATCGCACCCATGTAGTGGAGATTGACCACCGCGCGCGGAATGCCGGCCTCCGCGACCCGGTCGAGCGCGCGGTCGACCAGCGCCCGTCCGGCGACCGGCACCATCGCCTTCGGCATGTGCTCGGTGAGCGGGCGCATCCGGGTGCCGAACCCGGCCGAAAGCACCATGGCGGCCCGGAGCGCGCCTGCCTCAGACATCGGCGCGGGCCCCCTCGAGGGCGGCGAGCCGGGCCAGCCGGGCAGGCTCGGGCGGCGGCAGGCGGCGCGCCACCCAGTCCGCGAGCGGCGCCAGCGCGGGATGGGAGAGATCCCGCGCCAGATGCCTCCAGACCCGGGGAATCAGCTCAAGATAGCGCGGCTTGCCGTCGCGCAGGCAGAGGCGCGCGAAGATGCCGACGATCTTGAGGTTGCGCTGGGCGCCGAGGGCGGCATAGGCGGCGGCGAAGCTCTCGCGATCGAGATCGGGCCGCGCATCCAGATAGCGTGCGCGCATCGCCGCCTGCAGCTCCGGCGCGGTGTCGCGGCGGGCATCCTCGAGCAGCGAGACGAGATCGTAGGCGGCGTGGCCGGCCAGCGCGTCCTGATAGTCGAGCAGCCCGACCCTGGCCGGCCCGGCGCGATCCGGCAGCCAGATCAGGTTCTCCGCGTGGTAGTCGCGGAGGACAAGCGTATCGCGGGCCCCGGCGACCGTGGCCAGGGCCTCGGCCAGCAGCTCCTCGTATTCCGCACGCATATCGCGGGCGGGCGGCACGTCGCCGGCCGCGAGATACCAGTCGAGCGCCAGCCCCGCCTCCCGCTGCAGCACGGCCATGTCATAGGGCGCGAGACTGTCCGGAGGGGTCGGCAGGGCAGCGGCCAGGAGATCGACCGCCGCGGCATAGAGCGCGGGCTCGGCGGCGGACTCCGCCGCGGCGACCCGGGCCAGGAGCGCATCGCCCAGATCCTCGAGCAGCAGCAGCCCCGCCTCGGCATCGGCGGCGAGGATTTCCGGCGCCGACAGCCCGGCCGCGCGCAGCCAGCCGGTGACCGCGGCGAAGGGGCGGATATCCTCCCCGGCGGCGGGCGGCGCATCCATCAGGACCGCGCGGTC
This sequence comes from Paralimibaculum aggregatum, assembly GCF_030270585.1. Lineage (GTDB taxonomy): Bacteria > Pseudomonadota > Alphaproteobacteria > Rhodobacterales > Rhodobacteraceae > Thermohalobaculum > Thermohalobaculum aggregatum. The sequence continues at coordinate 52,731 of NZ_BSYI01000014.1, read as the reverse complement.
GGCCCCCATTGCGAGGCGGAGATAGCGCCGGGCCGAGGCGTCTCCGGCGAGCGGCGCGAGCGCTGCCGCGCCCCAGCCGGCACGGTCGAGAAACCCGGAGATGCGGGCGGAGACCCCGGTGGCGGCAAGGGTCACGGGCGATCCTCCGGCGCGGCGGCGATAGCGGCCCAGCCGGGGCCGACGGGCGTGAGCGTGAGCAGCCGGGCCTCGTCCGGCGCGACCTCGATGGTGATCTCCAGCCGGCGCGCGGGCAGGGCGGTGCCCATCCGGTCCGGCCACTCGATCAGCAGGATGGCCTCCGAGAGCGCCTCGTCGAGACCGAGCTCCAGTGCCTCCTCGGCGCTGCCGAGCCGGTAGAGATCGGCATGCCAGATTTCCGGCCCGTCACCCTCGCCGTAGACATTGACGAGGGTGTAGCTGGGCGAGGGCACCTCGAGCCCCGGCGCGCCGAGAGCGGCCCGGATCACCGCGCGGGCCAGCGCCGACTTGCCGGCGCCGAGCGGGCCGGTCAGCGTCACGCAGTCGCCCGGGCGGAGCGCCGCGGCAAGCGCCGCGCCGAAGGCTGCGGTGGCCGTCTCGTCGGGCAGGCGGACCGGGTGGAGCGCCGGGGCGAGGTTGGGGTCGGGCAGGCTCATGGGCTCCCGTGTTAGCGCGCGCGGCGGGGCCTGTCAGCCGGCAAAATCGGTGGCTGCATCCGGCGCTGCCGGGCGGCCGGAGGCGGAGGCCCGCCGGCATTCCGCGCCAGCCCGGGCGGAGGCCCAGGCAAGGCCGCGCGCATCGCCGCCAACCCCTCGCTCAGCCGGCATCGAGGGCGAGCGGCAGGGTCTCCACGGTCTCCGGAAAGCGACAGGTGATGCGGATATGGCCGCGCTCGACATCGGGTTTGATCTCCAGCGCGCCGCCCTCCTGCGCCACCAGCCGGCGCACCAGCGAGAGGGTCAGGCTGTTGATCTCGATCCGGTTGGTCGAGGGCAGCTCGGCCAGCAGGGCGGGCTCCGCGGTCTCGCGGGTGGAGATCTCCACCGTGCCGCTGTCCTCGCGCCGCCCGTGCAGGGTGACCTCGCCAAGCTCCGGGCAGCGGTGGATGGCGTCGGCGGTGAGGTTGAAGACGATCTGGCGCAGCCGCACCGGGTTGCAGGAGAGCACGCCGATGGCGCCGTCGAGCTGCACGTTGAGCCCGACCTGGCCGGCCGCCGCCCGCTTTTCGAGCAGGCCGGCGGTGCTGGTCAGCACCTCCTCGACGCCGAAGCCGCCATCCTCGCCCTCCAGCGGGTCGATCTGCAGCGAGGCCAGCTCGGTGATCGCGCTGATCGTGTCGAGCAGCTGCGCCGCCGCCTCGAGGATGCCGGAGACATAGTGCCCCTGCTGGTCGGTCAGCTCGCCGAGGCGCGGATTGGTCAGCAGCTCGCCGAAGCCGAAGATGGTGTTGAGCGGCGTGCGCAGGCGGTGGCTGATCTGGTCGAGCACCGCCGAGCGGATCTGCTCGGCGGCCTCGAGCGCCTCGTTGCGCTCCGAAAGCGCCGCGGCGATGCGCTCGCTGTCGGTGACATCGGCGAAGAGCGCCATGGTCGAGCCGTCCGGCAGGGGGGCGAAGCGCGCGCCCAGCATGCGGCCGGAGCCGAGCGAGAGCCGCGCCGTCCAGGCCCGGCGGTTGTCCTCGCCGGTGGCGAAGGTCACCATGCGCTCCCAGACCTCGGTCTCCACGGTCAGCCGCGAGCAGAGCGCGCAGAGATCGGAGGCGTGCATGTCGAGCGTGACCGAGGAGCTGTCGGTGTCCCAGATCTCGTGGAAGGCGCGGTTGACGAATTTCAGCGTGCCGTCTGGGGCGAAGACCGCGAGCCCCTCGTGCAGGTTCTCCAGCGTCGAATTGATCAGGTCGTCCATGTGCCGGTTGCGCCGCTCGAGGCGCATCCGCTCGGTGGCGTCGTCGAACACGAAGGCCAGCGCGCCATGGGGATGCGGGCGGGCGAGCACGCGGATCGAGGTGCCGTCGGCGAGGTTCCAGAGCTCCTCGTATTCCGCCCGCTCGGTGTCGTTGAAGAGGCCGAGCAGCTCGTCGCGCCAGGCGTGATAGTCCCGCACATCCGGCACCCGGCGGGCGCTGCGCAGCCGGTCGAGGATCTCGCGCAGGCCCGGGCGGCGGGCGAGCCAGGCCGGGTCCTGCTCCCACATCCGCACCAGCGCCGGGTTGAACAGCACGAGCGTCTGGTTGCGGTCGAAGATCGCGAGGCCGACGGTCAGATGGGCGAAGGTCTCGGTCATGGTCTGCACGAAGCGGGTCAGGGTGCGCTCGGCCGAGGCGGCGGCGCTGGCATCCACGGCATAGCCGACATGGCCGCCGCCGGGGATGTCGAGCTCCACCACGCTGAGCGGCAGCACCCCGGTGCCATGCACCACCTCGAGCCGGTGGCCCTGCGCCCGCGGCTTGCCGGGGGATTCGGTCTCGAGCGTGAGGCGGCGGGCGGCGAGCAGCTCGAGCGCCTGGGCGGCGTTGACCGTGCCCTCGGGATAGCGGATGCAGCCCGAGGCCCATTGCGTCTCGCCCCCGGGGCCGGTGCGCCAGAGGATCAGGGAGCCGCTTTCGAGCAGGGTGTCGACCGGCTCGCTGCGATGCGGCTGCGGGCCGGGCGTGCCGGCCATGGCGGCGGCGGCAGGCTGGTCGGCCATCGGCGCGGTGCCGGCCGCGTCCGGCCTGGCCGGGGTCTCGGCGGCAGGGGCGACGCTATGCAGCTCGATAGCGATCTGGCCGCCGCGGGGATAGACGTGCATCTCGACCGCTTCGCCCGAGGCGCGCGCCAGCAGGCTCCGGTGCTCCTGCCCGGTGCGCTGGGTCTGGCGCAGTGCCTCCAGCGCCGCCGATGCCGCGCCAGGCGGTGCCGCTCCGGTCTGGGCAGGGCCGGTCTGGACAGGATGGGTCTGGGCAGGGCCGGTCGGGGCAGCACCGGGGGGCGCAGCCGCCGGCTCCGCTTCCGCCGCAGCGAAATGTTGCGCCAGGAAGGCCGTCGCCTCCATGCCGGCGGCGGCGCCGATCTCCCGCGCGGCGCCGGAGCAGGCGACGATCCGGTCGCCCTCGAGCACCAGGACCGGGGCCGCGCCCTCGACGCCATGCTCGCGCTGCCGGCCTCCGGCGGCGCGGCGCAGGACCAGCACGCCCAGCACGAGCGCCAGCACCGACAGCCCCGTCAGCGCCAGAATAACAGAACTCTCAGCGGAGCCCACGCATTCATACTCCAAGAATACTTCTTAATCTGTAAGACGATAGCATCCCAATCCTTCCGGTAGAAGCAAGGTGGTAAAAAAACCGTTAAGCTTGCATGTCGGCGGCGTTGTTCCGGTCGTCTGCCAGGTCTCCCTCCGGCCGGTGGCCCGCATCTTCCGGAGGGTTGCGCCCGAGCGGCCCGCGCACGGCCTGGCGCGAGACCACGAGCGTGCCCGGAGGCCAGACGATCTCGATGATCGCGCCCGGCGGCTGCGCGACCTCGACGGGGCGCGAGCCGTCCTTCCGCCGGCGCCGGCTGTCCGCGCCATTGGCGAAGGCGATCTGCCCGCCGGTGCGTTCCAGCAGCGTGCGCGCGATGAAGAGCCCGAGCCCCATGCCCTCGTAGGGATCGCCACCGCGCTCCCGCCCGCCGCGGGCGCGGGTGCTGATATAGGGCTCGCCGAGACGGGGCAGGATGTCGGCCGAGAAGCCGGGGCCGTCGTCGCCCACCGCGATGCGCAGCCCGCCCTCGCGCTCGGAGATGTCGATCCAGACGGTGCTCTGGGCGAAGTCCACCGCGTTCTGCACGAGGTTGCGCAGCCCGTGGATCAGCTCCGGCGTGCGCGCCACCTCCGGCTGCTCGCCGCCGGCGCGCGCCACGGGGAGCCCGCCATAGCGCACGATCACCTGCTTGCCGCGCCCGGCATGGGGCTCGGCCGCCTCCTCGACCACCGCCGATATCGGCGCATGGCGGACATGCGCGTCCTGCCGGCCGGTGCGGCTGAGATCGGCCATGATCTCGCCGCAGCGGTCGGCCTGCTCGCGGATCAGCCTGGCATCGTCGGCAAGCTGCGGATCGCCCTCGAGCTCGCGCGCCAGCTCCCCGGCCACCAGCTTGATCGTGGCCAGCGGGGTGCCGAGTTCATGCGCCGTGGCCGCCGCCACGCCGCCGATCGCCGCCAGCCGCTGCTCCCGCGCCAGCGCCAGCTGCGTGGCCGAGAGCGCCTCGGACATGCGGTAGACCTCGACCGTGATCCGCCGCGCATAGAGGGCGAGGAAGACGATCCCGGTGGCCAGCCCGGCGCCGAGCCCGAGGCGGTAGAGCCCGGGCACCTCGAGCGGGGTCCCCCGCCCGGTGATCAGCGGCAGGTGCACGAGCTCGAGCAGTGGGATCAGCGCCAGCGCCACGAGCCCGAGCGCCAGCGTCGAGCGGATGCGCAGCGCGGTGGCCGAGATCGTCACCGGCGCGAGAATCAGCATGGCGAACGGGTTGTTGAGCCCGCCGGTCAGCATCAGCAGGATGCCGAGCTGCATCAGGTCGAAGGCCAGCGAGAGCAGGGTGCCGCGCTCCGAGAGCCGCTTCTCCGCCGGGTGCAGGTAATAGGCCGCGAGGTTCACGCAGACCGCCGCCGAGATCACCAGCGCGCAGAGCGAGAGCGGGATCGCGAAGCCGAGCAGCCGGCCGGCCACCAGCACCGCGGCGCTCTGCCCGGTGATCGCGATCCAGCGCAGCACCACGAGGGTGCGCAGCCGCACCCAGTCGCCGCGGGCGCGGGTGTTGAAGAATCCGGGGGAGCCTGCCTCTGCCATGGCGCCAGTCTAGCCTGCCGGGCGCGCCGCGCCAGCGGCCGCGGAGGCCCGCTCACAATGTGTCGCCTTGAAATGTGATGGCCGGGGGCCTTTCTGCCGGGGAGAGCCGGTGCGCGCGCCCGGCCCGATCTCATGAACTGCCGCGGGAGGCCCAGATGCAGAAACCGATCCTCGCCCTGGCCGGGGTGTTCGTCGTGGCGGTGCTTGCCGGCGCCGCCTGGCTGGCACTGGCGCCGCAGGAGGAGCCGGCCGAGGCCCGCTCGCTGGCCCGGCTCGAGATGGGCGATGCGTCGCTCGGCGGGGACTTCACGCTGACCGACCAGAGCGGCCGCCGCGTCAGCTCGGACGAGGTGATCGACGGGCCGGCGCTGATCTATTTCGGCTATACCTACTGCCCGGATGTCTGCCCGGTGGACACCCAGGTGATGGCCGAGGCGAGCGTCATGCTGGCCGAGCAGGGGCACGCGGTGACGCCGGTCTTCATCACCGTCGACCCGGCGCGCGACACGCCGGAGGCGCTCGAGGTCTTCACCGGCTACCTGCACCCGGAGATGATCGGGCTTACCGGCAGCGCCGAGGAGATCCGCGCCGTGGCCGATGCCTACAAGGTCTATTACGACAAGGTGGAGCTCGAGGATTCGGCGGCGGAATACCTGATGAACCACAGCGCCTACATCTATCTGGCCGAGCCGGGGAAGGGCGTGACGGCGATCTTCCGCCGCGGGTTTCCGCCCGAGGAGATCGCCGGCGAGGTGGCCCGCATCCTCGAGGCCGGGCGCTGACCGGATCGCCCGGCCGGCGGTCCGCGGTGGCCTGCCGCGCGGCGGTTTGACATATTTCCTTTCGCGGGCGATTTCTATCGCTCGCCATATGTCGTGATCAGCACGATGCACGCATGCAACCGCCTGCCTGGGAGACCCGAGGATGGATGACGGCCTGGTCGAGATCGGCGAAGACAACAGCCTGCTTCTGGTGGACGACGACGCGCCGTTCCGGCTGCGGCTCGCCCGTGCCATGGAGCGGCGGGGCTTCCGGCCGATCCCGGCGGAGAGCGTGGCCGAGGGGCTGCAGGTCGCCCGCGACACGCCGCCGGCCTATGCGGTGGTCGACCTGCGGCTCGAGGATGGCAACGGGCTCGACGTGGTCGAGGCGCTGCGCGAGGCGCGCCCCGACTGCCGGGTGATCGTGCTGACCGGCTATGGCGCCATCGCCACCGCGGTCGCCGCCGTGAAGATCGGCGCCATCGACTATCTGGCGAAACCGGCGGATGCCGACGACGTGGAGAAGGCGCTGCGCACCCGCGGCGAGCAGAAGCCGCCGCCTCCGGAGCACCCGATGTCGGCCGACCGGGTGCGCTGGGAGCATATCCAGCGGGTCTTTGAGCTCTGCGACCGCAATGTGAGCGAGACCGCGCGGCGGCTCAACATGCACCGGCGCACGCTGCAGCGGATCCTGACCAAGCGCTCGCCGCGCTGAGCCGGCGCCTCCCGGGGGAGACCGACCTTGCGGAATCCGGGCTGGCGCCCGGATGCGCCTCTTGCCCGGCGCCGGCCTGCGGCCTCTGCCGGGCGGTCTGCCGCCGGCGCGTGACGGCGCCCGGCGGCGCCGGGTTCACGGCTTGCCGGCGGTGTCCGTCTCGAACAGCCGGAGATAGGCGCCATAGCCCTCCGCCTCGAGGTCCTCGAGCGGCACGAATCGCAGGCTCGCCGAGTTGATGCAGTAGCGCAGGCCGGTGGTCTCGCGCGGGCCGTCCGGGAACACGTGGCCGAGATGGCTGTCGCCATGGGCCGAGCGCACCTCGGTGCGGGTCATGAACAGCGAGCGGTCGGTGCGCTCGACGATGTGTTCGCTCTCGAGCGGGCGGTCGAAGCTCGGCCAGCCGCAGCCGGCATCGAACTTGTCGAGGCTGGAGAACAGCGGCTCGCCGGAGACCACGTCGACATAGATGCCGGGGCGGTCATGGTCCCAGAAGGCGTTGCGGAACGGCGGCTCGGTGCCGTCCTGCTGGGTCACCCGGCGCTGCTCCGGGGTGAGCCGCGCGATCGCCTCGGGGGATTTCTCGTATCGTTTCGTCATCGCGATCTCCTCTGCCAGGGGGCCGCCCCCGCGACCGTTGTAGCCGCAATATGGGGGCGGGGAGGGGCGCCCCGCCAGTGCGGCGGCGCGGCGCGCCGGCGGCTCACGCAGGTTTGAGTGCGGTGGTCACGTAGTTCACCGAGAGGTCGCGCCCGGAGAGCCGCCATGACCAGGCGATCGGGTTGAACACGAAGCCGGTGGCGTCGACCGGTTGCAGCCCGGCGGCCGCCAGCAGCCCCTCGAGCTCGGACGGGGTGATGAACTTGCGCCAGTCATGCGTGCCCTTCGGCAGCCAGCGCATCACGTATTCGGCGCCGAGGATGGCCACGGCGAAGCTCCTGGCGTTGCGGTTGATGGTGGAGGTGATCATGCAGCATCCCGGCGCCACCAGCTCGGCGCAGGCCCGCAGATAGGCCCGCGGGTCGGGCACATGCTCCACCACCTCCATGTTGAGCACGGCGTCGAAGCGGTCGCCCTCGGCCGCCATCGCCTCCGCCGTGGTCACGCGGTAGTCGATATCGAGGCCCGACTGCCTGGCATGGAGCGCGGCGACGGGGATGTTGCGGGGCGCCGGGTCGATGCCGGTCACCTGCGCGCCGAGCCGCGCCATCGGCTCGCAGAGCAGCCCGCCGCCGCAGCCGATATCGAGGATCCTGAGCCCTTCGAAGGGGCGCGGGGCGTCCGGGTCGCGGCCATGGGTGGCGGCGATCTGCGCGATGACATAGTCGAGCCGGCAGGGATTGAGCATGTGCAGCGGCTTGAACTTGCCCTCCGGGTCCCACCATTCCGCGGCCATCGCCTCGAATTTCGCGATCTCCGCGGCATCGACGCGGGCATCGGCCGCTGCTGCCCTTTCGCTCTGCGTTGCCGTCTCGGTCATCGTCGGGCTCCTTCTCGCACCGGCTTGCATCGCCTCAGCGCATCACATAGTGCATGGAGAGGTCGGGGCACACCCGATCTTGCTCCCGCGCCCGGTGCCGCGTTTCCGGCGGCTCCCTTCGGGCACTCGAGGACGGGTCTGAGAAGGAGAGCCCCGCGCGATGCCCGAGCTGCGACTCTACCCGATGACAGAGCCCTTTGCCCGCAGCTATCTGCCGGTGGGCGACGGCCACGAAATCTATCTCGAGCAGTGCGGCCGGCCCGACGGCGTGCCGGTGGTGGTGCTCCACGGCGGCCCCGGGGCGGGCTGCAGCCCCTTCATGCGGCGCTTCTTCAACCCGGCGGTGCACCGGGTGGTGCTGTTCGACCAGCGCGGCGCCGGGCGCTCGCGGCCGCAGGGCGGGCTGAACGCCAACACCACCTGGGATCTCGTGGCGGATATCGAGCGCATCCGCGAGCATCTCGGGATCGAGCGCTGGCAGGTCTTCGGCGGCTCCTGGGGCTCGACGCTGGCGCTGCTCTACGCCCAGGCCCATCCCGATCGGGTGCGCGCGCTGATGCTGCGCGGGATCTTCACGATGACCGGCGCGGAGCTCGACTGGTTCTACGGCGGCGGCGCGGCGCGCTTCTATCCCGAGCCCTGGGACGCCTTCGCCGCGCCAATCCCGCCGGACGAGCGCGGCGACATGATCGCGGCATACTACCGCCGGCTGACCGCGGCCGACGAGGCCGAGCAGATGCGCTTTGCCCGGCCCTGGGTGCGCTGGGAGAGCGCCACCGCCTCGTTGCGGCCGATGCGGGTGGGCCTGCTCGACGGCGCCCAGGCGCGGGCCTTCGCGCGGATCGAGTGCCATTTCTTCGAGCATCGCGGCTGGCTGCGGTGCGACGACCAGATCCTCGTCGACATGGACCGGATCGCCGCGATTCCCGGCGTGATCGTGCAGGGCCGCTATGACGTGATCTGTCCGCCGATCACCGCGGTGCGGCTGGACGAGGCCTGGCCGGCCGCCTCGCTGAAGCTGGTCGACGATGCCGGCCATGCGCTCTCCGAGCCGGGCATCACCCAGGAGCTGCTCCGGGCGACCGAGGCCTTCGCCACCGTGGAGTGACGGCGACGCCTGCGCGGTCGCCGGCCCGCCGGCCTGTCTGGCCCGGGATCGATTGAATCCGTCATAAATCCGAAGCGTTGTTCGCGTATAAGTTGTATCTTGGAACGATCCTGATTCAGGACTCCAAGGAGGCAACCATGATCGTGATATCGCGAGCCGCCGCGGCGCGGCGTCTGACGGGCGGACTTGTCGGGGCGGTGTTCACTGCAATGCTGGCACTGCCGGCGCAGGCCGCGACACAGGTGGATCTGGAGCTGCAGCTCCTGGTGAGCTCGGGCAGCACCATCAATGCCACCGAGTTCGCGCAGCAGCGCCAGCACTATGTCGATGCCTTCAACGATCCGCAGCTGCAGGCGGCGATCCTCGACACCAGCGGCGGCAGGATCGGCGCCATCGCGGTGCAGTTCGTCTATTTCTCGTCTGGTAGCGACCAAAGCATTGCCGTCGACTGGACGCTGATCGACAGCGCCGCCGCCGCCGGTGCCTTCGCCACCGCGATCGCGGGTGTCGAGCGGACACTATCCAGCCAGACCCATCCGGCCTATGCGATCAATTTCGGCACCCCGCTCTTTGACAGCAACGATTTCGATGCACCGACGCAGATCATCAATCTCTCGGCCGACAATCAGGGCGTGGGACCGTCCGTCACCAGCAACGCCCGGGATGCTGCCCTGGCGGCCGGGATCGACCGGATCAACGTCGTCGCGGTGGAGAGCTCGCCCGGCGTTGCCGACTGGTACAGCGCCAATGCGGCGGGCGGGGCCGATGCCTTCGTGCTCGCGGCCTCCGGCTTCGGCTCCTATGGCGACCAGCTCGATCGCGCGCTGCTGGCCGCGGTCAGGGGCACCGCGATAGACCTGCCGCTGCCGGCACCGGCGGCCCTGCTGCTCGCCGGGCTGGCCGGGCTCGCCTTCGCCGGCCGTCGCCGCAGGGGATGACCGGAGCCGCCCGCCTGCGACGACCGGCGCCGTGTCTCCGCGCCTGGCGCCTGCTGCCGTGGCGTGACCATCCGTTGTCATAAACATTTGAATTGTTTGATGAAAATTGCGCGATATATTGGTCCTTGTTCAAGACTATTTCCGGAGCGAGGGGGCCATGATGGCAAAGAAGATGGTGGCCGGCGCCGCGCTGGCTGCGATGCTGGCATTGCCGGCACGGGGCGCGACGCTGGTGGATGTGGAGCTGCAGCTCCTGGTGGATGTCTCGGGCAGCATCGATGAAACCGAGTTCGGGCTGCAGCGCCAGGGCTATGCCGATGCCTTCAACGACCCGCTGGTGCAGGCGGCGATCCTCGACACCAGCGACGGCAAGACCGGCGCCATCGCGGTGCAGATGATCTACTGGAGCGGTCCGACCAGCATCGCCGTCGACTGGACGCTGATCGACAGCGCCGCCGCCGCCGCGGCCTTCGCCAGCGCGATCCTGGCGGTCGACCGGCCCTTCGAGGGCGCGACCCAGCCGGCGACGGCGATCCAGTTCGGTACCGGGCAGTTCGCCGGCAACGACTTCGACGCTGCGCAGCAGATCATGGACATATCGGGCGACGGGCCGGGCACACAGCCTGCGACCACATCCGGGATGCGGGACAACGCGCTGGCAAGCGGGATCGACCAGATCAACGGCATCATCATCGAGGGCGAGGAGGGCCTCGAGGACTGGTATCGCAGCAACATCATCGGCGGCACGGATGCCTTCCTGATCGCCACCTCGGGCTTCGACAGCTTCGGCGACGCGCTCAAGCTCAAGCTCCGCGCCGAGATCGAAGGCACCTCGCCGGGCCAGCTCGGCGACGTGCCGCTGCCGGCGCCGGCCTTCCTGCTGATCGGCGGGCTGGCGGGGCTGGCCCTCCTCGGCCGCCGCCGCAGCACCGGCTGAGACCGGCCCGGCCGGTGCGCCCTGCACCGGCCGTCGATCCTTGCCCCCCGCATCGCAGCCGACACGCCCCGCTCCCGGCGGGCGCGTGGTTGTGCCGCTTGTCCCACCGGGAAAATCAGTCTGGACATCGGTACTTTTCGAAATTAGACAAATTTTGGGTCAATTAATCTACTCAGGAAACAAATTGACCTAAGGTAATAGGACGTAAGGTAAGCCATGAGAATGACTTTTGCGAATGCCGCCGGCTGGCGCGGCACGATCTACGGTGCCGTCGCGACGGCGATGCTGGCCCTGCCGGCACAGGCAGCGACGACGGTGGACATGGAGCTGCAGCTCCTGATGGACATATCGGGCAGCGTCAGCAGCTCCGAGTTCACGTTGCAGCGGCAAGGCTATGTCGATGCCTTCAACGACCCGCAGGTGCAGGCGGCGATCCTCGACACCAGCGGCGGCGATATCGGCGCCATCGCGGTGCAGTTCATCTACTGGTCCGGCGCCGGCAGCCAGGAGATCGCGGTCGACTGGACCCTGATCGACAGTGCGGCCGCGGCCTCTGCCTTCGCCAGCGACATTGCCGGGACCAGCCGTCCCTTCAACGGCAGCACTGCGCCGGGCTCGGCAATCGATTTCGGCGTGCCGCTGTTCGCCAGCAACGATTTCGACGCCGCCGAGCAGGTCATCGATGTCTCGGGCGACGGCGCGCAGAACGAGGGCGCGTCGACCTCGGCGTCGCGTGATGCGGCGCTTGCCGCCGGGATCGACCGGATCAACGGCATTTATGTCGAGGGCGAGGTCGGCCTCGGCGCCTGGTACGATGCCAACATCAAGGGCGGCACCGACGCCTTCGTGATCGCGGCCACAGGGTTCGACACCTTCGGCGATGCGCTCAAGCTCAAGCTCCGCTCCGAGATCCAGGGCACCACGCCGGGCCAGCTCGGCGACGTGCCGCTGCCGGCGCCGGCCTTCATGCTGATCGGCGGGCTGGCGGGGCTGGCCTTCGTCGGCCGCCGCCGCAAGAAGGCGATCACGGACCCGGCCTGAACGGCCGCGAGGATATCCCCCGGCCCCCCGGGGGCTTGCCGGACCCGGTCATCCGGGGCCGGCATCGGGCGGTCCGGGCCTCAGCGCACGGCAAGCTCGAGCGGCGCGAAGCCGACCCCCTCGAAGGATGCGGTCCAGACCTGCCCCGGGCTGAGCGGCATCGCCTCGGTGAGCGTCCCCGTCGTGATGATCTCGCCCGGCGACAGCGGCGCCGAGCCCGGCCGCTGCGCCAGCTCCTCGGCGAGGAAGCCGAGCGCCCTGAGCGGCCCGCCGAGGACCGCGGTTCCGACGCCGTGGCGGCGCGTGCCGTCATCGCCGGAAAGCGTCACGGTCAGGCCGGAGAAATCCGCGAGCTCCGCGGCGCTGAGGGTCGAGAGGTCGAGCCGCTCGCCGATCACGAGGGCGCCATGGATGCCGTGGGCGGCGACGGCATCGGGCGCCGAGAACGCCCAGCCGGGAAATACCGAATAGACCACCTCGAAGCCCGGTGCCGCCCAGTCGACGCAGGCGAAAAGCTCGTCCGGGCTCATGCCCGGCTCCGGCGCCCTGCCGAGATGCAGCACCACCTCCGGCTCGATCTTCGGCTCGGGCATCGCGCCGATATCAACGACCGCGCGGGCATTGCCGGCCTCGGTCACCGTGCTGTCGAACATGTCGCCCCAGACCGGGGCGGAGATCCCGCGTTCGGCCCAGATCGAGCGGTTGGTGAAGCCGATCTTGCGGCCGACCGGCCGTTCCCCCCGCGCTGCGCGGAGGCCGCGCACGCGGCTGGCGACCCGGTAGGCGTCGTCGAGGCCGAAACCCGGCTGGCGGCCGGAGAAGGGCGCGATCTGCCCCTTCGTCCCGAGCAGCGCCACGAGCTCCGCGCCGAACCGATCGGCGACCGTTGATTCCTGCATGTCCCTCTCCTGTCTTGTCATTGCGTCATGCTCCGGCCGCTCAGCCCTCGAGCTGGCGGGCCTCGTCGATCAGCATGATCGGGATGCCGGAGCGGATCGGATAGGCCAGCCCGGCGCTGCGCGAGACCAGCTCCTGGGCCTCGCGGTCATAGATCAGGCGGCCGCCCGAAGCGGGGCAGACCAGCAGCTCCAGCATCCGCCCGCCCGCGGTCTCGCTCTGGCCCCCGGGCAGCGCCACGGGCAGGCCCGCGGGCCGCTCGCCGCCCTCTTCCGGCCCATCGGTCATTGCATCTTGCTCTCGTCGCCGCTCGAGGCGATGGCAAAGCGCAGCAGCGCCATCAGCGTGGCGCGCCGGTCCGAGAGGCAGGGGGTCTCGAGCAGCGCCTGCTTCTCCTCCACCGAGAACGGGCACATGATCGAGAGCGAGTTGATCAGCATCTCCACCGGCGCGTCCTGCAGGCTGCTCCAGTCGGAGGCGAGCTGGGAGGCGTCGAAATACCGCTTCAGCAGCGCCAGGAAGGCGGTGCGGTCGAAGCCGCGATCCTCCTCCGGCCCCTCGAGATCGGCGGTGAAATCGGCCCAGAGCGGCCGGACCCGGCGATAGGGCGTGAAGCCGTCGATCTCGCCCTCCACGCGGAAGCGGCTGACCCCGGTGAGCGCGATCAGGTAGCGCCCGTCCTCGGTCTCGGAGAGCGAGGTCACCCGGCCGGCGCAGCCGATCCGCTGCAGGCGCGGCGGCCCCGGCCTGTCGCCGCCGCGGTCGCCCATGGCCTCGGCCATGGGCTGCACCATGCCGATCAGCCGGTGCTCGGTCTTCAGCGTGTCGTCGAGCATCGCGAGATAGCGCGGCTCGAAGATGTTGAGCGGCAGCCGCGCCCGCGGCAGCAGCAGCGCCCCCGGCAGCGGGAAGACCGGGATCGCGTCGGGCAGGTCGGCTGGGGCGAAGCGCCGCGTCATGAGACTCCTTTCGAGGGGTCAGGCGAAGATCATCGAGGACAGCCGCCGCCGCCCGCTTTTCGCCAGCGGGTCCTTGGGGCCGAGGGTGTCGAAGAGCTTCATCAGCTGAGTCTTGGCGGCGCCGTCGTTCCACTCGCGGTCGCGGCGGAACAGCTCGAGCAGCTCGTCCACGGCGCCGGCATGGTCGTTGGCCGCCACGAGGGCGAGGGCGAGGTCGTAGCGCGCCTCGTGATCGTCCGGGTTGCCGGCAAGCCGCGCCTTCAGCTCGTCCGCCTCGCCGGCGCCGGCGGTCTGCTCGGCGAGCTCCACCGCGGCCCGCGCGGCGGCCACCGCGCCGTCCTCGGCGATCTTGGCCGGCACCTTGGCGAGGATCAGCCGCGCGCCCTCGAGATCGCCGCGCGCCAGCGCCGCGCGGGCCATCCCGGCATGGGCGCGGGGGGTCTCGGGCTCTTCGGCGGCGATCGCCGCATAGGTCTGGGCGGCATCCTCGATCTGGCCGGCCTCGAGCATCCCGTCGGCGGCATCGAGCGCATCCTCGAGCCCGCCGCCGCCGGCCATGTCGACGAGGCGCTGCACGAACTGCTTGATCTCGGAGGCCGGGACCGCGCCCATGAAGCCGTCGACCGGCTGGCCCTGGAAGAAGGCGTAGACCGCCGGGATCGACTGCACCCGCAGCTGCCCCGCGACCATCTGGTTCTCGTCGACATTCACCTTGACCATGCGGACCTTGCCCTTGGTCGCCCGCACGGCATCCTCGAGCATCGGGCCGAGGGTCTTGCAGGGGCCGCACCAGGGCGCCCAGAAATCCACGATCACCGGGATCTCGCGCGAGCCCTCGATGACATCGGCGACGAAGCTCTGGTCGGTGGTGTCGGTCACATCGGCGCTCTGCGGGGCGCTGCTCAGGTCGATCATGCTCGGATCCTCGGTTCCATATGCGGTTGGCCCCTCAGATAGAGGCAGGCGCCGCGCGCCGCAATCACCGGCTCACGTTCCGGCACGTTCCCGGGCCAGTGCCTCGAGCCGGTCGAAGTCGACGAGCCGGGGCGGATGGCCGGTCGCCTCGAGGAAGCGCAGCAGATCCGCCGCGGCGATCCCGGTGGTCGCCTCGTTGTGCAGCGGATGGGCATTGACCAGCTCGGCCTCGGCGATGGCGCGGTCGAGCACCACCTGCACGCGGCCCTCGCGGTCGTTCAGCGCGGCGAAGGGGGTGACCGCGCCGGGCTTCACGCCGAGCGCCTCCTCGAGCAGCTCGGGCTTGCCGAAGGAGCAGTTCCTGGCGCCGATCTCGCGCTCGAGGTCGCGGATGCGGATCTCGCGGTCCTCGCGGCAGCTCACCAGCCAGAGCCCGCCCTTCTTCTCCCTGAGGAACATGTTCTTGATGTGCAGGCCCGGCAGCTCGCCGCGGAGCGCCTGGCTGTCGGCCACGGTGAACAGCGGCGGATGCTCGTGATGCGCGTAGGCGATGCCCGCCGTCTCGAGAAAGGCATAGAGCGCGTCCTGCCCGGCCGGTGTGCTCTGGTCCATCGGAACCTCCTCCTGTCGCAGATAGCCGTGCGGCGCCCCGCGGCAAGGCAGGGCGCCGGGATGGGGCGAGATGCTCAGTCGCGCAGCAGCACGCGATGCGCCCAGGCATCGCCATCGGTGATCACCAGGTCGCTGAAGCCGAGGAGCTTGGCAAGGTCGAACCAGGTGGCGCTGGTCTCGATCGAGTTGTTGACGAAGAAATCGGTGTCGCGCGATTGCGAGGTGAGCTGGGCGAGCACCGCGCGGGCCCGGTAGAGGGTCGCGAACACGGTGTCGTCGAGCGCCACGATGATCATGTGCTCGGCCTCGGCGCCCTTGGCGAAGATCGCGAAGCGCGGGTTCTCCGGCGCCTCCATCTGCGCCTTGGTGAGCTGGGTGATGAAGGCGATGCGGACATCGCGGGAGACATTGCTGTCGGAGCGCAGCAGGGTCCGGTCGAAGACCTCTTCCGAGGTGACCTCCGGATAGTGGTAGCCGTCGTGCTGGGCCGCTGCCGGCAGCGCGGCGAACAGGCAGAGGGCGGCGCCGGCCAGGGCGGCGGCGAGCGGGGCGGTGCGGCGGTCGGGCATTGCGTCGGGCTCCTTGGAATGCGGTGTGCCGATCCGCAGATGCCGCCGCGGGCGCCGCCCGGTCAAGCCCTGCGCCGGCGCGGCGGGCCGGGCGCGGCCTCAGCCATGCGCCCAGCGGTGCTGCGGCGGCAGGTGCAGGCGGAGCCGGTCGCCGAGAGCGAGCTGGCCCGGCCGCTCGACCCAGGCGGTGATGCCGCGCTTGTGCCGGGCGATCTTCGGGAAGGCCTCGCCGCGGCCCGGATGCACACGCTCGATCTCGGCCGCGGGATACTGGCAGGGGCCGTTCTCGGTGTCGGTGGTCAGCGCCGGCGCGGCGCCCTCGGCGATCAGCCGGCTGGCCGGCGGCAGCAGGGTGAGATCGGGGATGCCGCGCAGCACCAGCGTCGCCCCCAGCCATTCCGGTGCGAGATGCGGGATGCCGAGCCCCGCGGCGATCTCCGCCATCTCCTCCTCCGAGAGGATCGAGAGCTGGCGGACATTGCGGATCTCGGTGCCCTTCGGGTATTGCCGGCGCACCCGCACGCAGGAGGGCCGGGTCTCGCCGTGATGCACGTCGCCCACCGGGCCGCCCCAGTCGAGCGCGATCTCGTCCACCGCCTCGGCGCGGATATGGTCCACCCCCTCCGGCACCAGGCCGAGCCAGACCACCTCGCCATAGAGCTCCGTCGGTTTCAGGATCGACATCGCCTCCCCTCCCTGCTGTGCCCTGCGGGCCGGGCCCGCCTCAGCGCCCGAGCGCGCGCCAGCCGATGTCGCGCCGGCAGAAGCCCTCCGGCCAGTCGATCGCATCGACCGCGGCATAGGCCCGCGCCGTCGCCTCGGCCAGATCGGCGCCGGTGGCCGTGACATTGAGCACCCGCCCGCCGGTGGCCACAAGCCTGCCCTCGCGCGCCGCGGTGCCGGCATGGAAGACGGTGACGCCCTCGATCCCCGCCGCCGCCGCCAGCCCGCGGATCTCGGCGCCCTTCTCGTAGGCGCCCGGATAGCCCTTCGCCGCCATCACCACGGTGATTGCCGCCTCCGGCTTCCAGTCCGGCGCGATCCCGGCGAGCCGCCCCTCCGCCGCCGCGGCGAAGAGCGCCAGCGCATCCGAGCCGAGGCGCAGCATCAGCACCTGGCATTCCGGGTCGCCGAAGCGGACGTTGAACTCGATCAGCTTCGGCCCCGCCGCGGTGATCATCAGCCCGGCATAGAGCACGCCGCGATAGGGGGTGCCGCGCCGCGCCATCTCGGCGATCGCCGGGCGGACGATCTCGGCCATGGCGCGCTCGGCCAGCGCGGCATCCAGCACCGGCGCCGGGGAATAGGCGCCCATGCCGCCGGTGTTGGGGCCGGTATCGCCCTCGCCGACGCGCTTGTGGTCCTGCGCTGAGCCGATCTCCAGCACCGTCTCGCCATCGGTGAGCGCGAAGAGCGACGCCTCCTCGCCGACCAGCCGCTCCTCGATCACAACCCGCGCGCCGGCGGCGCCGAACTGTCCGCCGAGCATGGCATCGACCGCGGCTTCCGCCTCGGCCAGCGTCTCCGCCACCACCACGCCCTTGCCGGCGGCGAGCCCGTCGGCCTTGACCACGGCGGGCCCGTCCATCGCCCGGAGATGCGCCTTCGCCGCGCCGGCGTCCTCGAAGACCGCATGGGCCGCCATCGGCGCGCCGCAGGCGGCGGCGATCTCGTGGGTGAACGCCTTGGAGGCCTCGAGCTGCGCCGCCGCCGCATCCGGCCCGAGCACCGCGAGCCCGGCCGCGCGGCAGGCATCGGCGACCCCGGCCACCAGCGGCGCTTCCGGCCCGACCACCACGAGGTCGATCGCCTGCCGGCGCGCCCAGCCCGCCACCGCGGCGCCGTCCTCGATGGCGAGCGCGACGCATTCGGCGAGGTCGGCAATCCCGGCATTGCCCGGCGCCGCATAGAGCTTCGTCAGCAGCGGCGAGCGCGCGATCGCCCAGGCCAGTGCATGTTCGCGGCCGCCGCCGCCCAAGACCAGAACCCGCATGCTCCCCGCCCTTTCTCTCCGCGCCGCCAGCGCCTAATCTCCGGGGCCGGAGCCCCGGGAGTGACCATGAGCGACAGCCTTATCGACGACGGCCCAGAAAACGCAAGCGGCGGCGTCAACACGCCGGAGTTCTCGGTGAGCGAGATCTCCGGCGCGGTGAAGCGCATGGTCGAGGGCGAATTCGGCCATGTCCGGGTGCGCGGCGAGATCGGGCGGGTCTCGCGGCCGCGCTCCGGTCATATCTACATGGACCTGAAGGACGACCGCGCGGTGCTTTCGGGCGTCGTCTGGAAGGGCGTCGCGGCGGGGCTCACGGTGGCGCCGGAGGAGGGGCTCGAGGTGATCGCCACGGGGCGGCTCACCACCTTTCCCGGCCAGTCGAAATACCAGATCGTGATCGAGGCGCTGGCCTATGCCGGCGAGGGGGCGCTGCTGGCCCGGCTCGAGCGGCTGAAGAAGGCGCTCGCCGCGGAGGGGCTGTTCGAGCCCGCCCGCAAGCGCCCGATCCCCTATCTGCCGCGGGTGGTGGGGGTGGTGACCTCGCCCTCCGGCGCGGTGATCCGCGACATCCTGCACCGGCTGGAGGCGCGCTTCCCGGTGCATGTGCTGCTCTGGCCGGTGGCGGTGCAGGGGCAGGCCTGCGCCGGCGAGGTGGCGGCGGCGATCCGCGGCTTCTCGGCGCTGCCGGAGGGCGGCCCGGTGCCGCGGCCGGATGTGGTGATCGTGGCGCGCGGCGGCGGCTCGGTCGAGGATCTCTGGGGCTTCAACGAGGAGGCGGTGGTGCGCGCCGCGGCGGCGAGCGCGATCCCGCTGATCTCGGCGGTGGGGCACGAGACCGACACGACGCTGATCGATTTCGCCGCCGACCGGCGGGCACCGACACCCACCGCCGCGGCCGAGATGGCGGTGCCGGTGCGCGCCGAGCTTGCCGCCACGGTGGCCGAGCTCGAGAGCCGGCGCCGGCGCGCGCTGGCCCGCGGGTTCGAGCTGGCGCGCGACCGGCTGACCGCGCTGGCGCGGGCATTGCCGCGGGCCGACGGGCTGCTCGAGACGCCGCGGCAGCGGCTCGACACGGCGCTCGCCCGGATGCCGCGTCCGGAGGCGCTGACCGAGGCGCGGGCACAGGAACTACGGCTGACGCTGGCGCGGATGCCGCGCCCGGCGGAGCGGCTGGCCCGGGCAGAGGAGGCGCTGGCCCGGCTGGCGGACCGCCTGCCGCGGGGGCTGATGGCCGGCGTGGCGGAGCGGCGGACGCGGCTGGCCCGCGGCGGCAGCCGTCTCGTCCCCGGGCTGCTGACCGGGCGGCTCGACCGCGCCGCCGAGCGCCTCGCCGATCGCGGGCGGCGGCTCGATCCGGCGGCCGCCCGGCTGCGCGACGGCGCGCGCGACCGTCTGGCCGGGCTCTCCCGGCTGCTCGAGACGCTCGGCTATACCCAGACGCTGGCCCGCGGCTATGCGGTGGTGCGCGACGGGGCCGGTGGGGTGCGGACCCGTGCCGCGGGGATCGCGGCGGGGAGCCCGCTCGAGATCGAGTTCGCCGACGGGCGCATCGCCGCGGTGGCAGGGGCGGGCCTCTCCGGCAAGGGTTCCACGGGGAACACTGGCGGCAGCGGTGGTAGCGGCGGCGGCGGCAGCGACCGGCCGGCGCCGAAGCGCAAGAAGCCGAAGCCGGCGCCCCCGTCGCAGCCCTCGCTGTTCGGCCCCGAGGGCGACTGAACCGGCCCCGGCGCCCCGGCTCCGGGCGGCGCTGGCCTGCCGGCAACCGGGCTGCTAGGCTCCGCCCGCCGCCGGGGTGGCGGCCACCAACGGAGGGAGGACAAGCATGCCCAAGGGATACTGGATCGCCCATGTCGAGGTCGACGATCCCGCGCCCTATCCGCTCTATGTCGAGGGCGCGAAGGCCGCCTTCGAGCGCCATGGCGCGCGGTTCCTCGCCCGCGGCGGCGCGCATACCGAGATCGAGGGCCCGATGGGCCGCAGCCGCCACGTGGTGATCGAGTTCCCCTCCTACCAGGCCGCGGTGGACTGCTGGAACTCGCCGGAATACCAGGCCGCCCGGGCGCATCGCCTGCCGGTGAGCACGGCGACGATCGTGCTCGTCGAGGGGCTCGGGGACTGACCGCGGCGGAGGACGGGACGATGCCGAAGGGATACTGGATGGGCCATGTCCGGGTCACCGACCCGGCGGGCTATGCGCGCTACCGCGAGGCCAATGCGGCGGCATTCGGGAAATATGGCGGGCGCTTTCTCGTGCGCGGCGGCGCGGCGGAGGAGGTCGAGGGCGCGCTCGGGCGCGAGCGCCACGTGATCATCGAGTTCCCCTCCTACCAGGCCGCGCTCGACTGCTGGAACTCGCCGGAATACGCCGCCGCGAAGGCCGAGCGCGACGGCGCGGGAGAGGCCTATCTGATCGTGGTCGAGGGCGTCGGCTAGGCGCCGCCCGGCTCAGGCCGTCGGGCCGCCGCAGCGCAGCG
This sequence comes from Paralimibaculum aggregatum, assembly GCF_030270585.1. Lineage (GTDB taxonomy): Bacteria > Pseudomonadota > Alphaproteobacteria > Rhodobacterales > Rhodobacteraceae > Thermohalobaculum > Thermohalobaculum aggregatum. The sequence continues at coordinate 32,543 of NZ_BSYI01000014.1, read as the reverse complement.
GCTCGCGGTCGCGCCGGACCACCCGAAGTTCCATGCCGGCATCCGGCCCGTCGCCGAGCAGGCGGGCGAAGAGGCCCTTCTCGTCGCGCAGCATGCGCCAGCAGATCTCCTCGCCGTCGCCATCCTCGTAGCGGAAGCAGATCTGCCCGCCATGCGCCCGCCAGGTGCCGCGCACGCAGTCGCCGAAGCGGAACTGCCAGAGCGTGGTGCGCCCCGGCGCATAGGTCTCGGCGCCGAAATACTCGCCGCCTTCCGTGAAGTAGAGCGTGTAGCCCTCGGCATAGGCGCCGAAGGCCGAGGGGCTGATCGGCTCCTCCGCCTGCAGCGGCGCGCCGAGCAGCAGCACGGCGAGGCCCGCGGCGAGCGCGCCGATGCGGGGGGCGGGTCGGATCATCTCTCGGTCTCCCTGGCGCCGAGCCGGAACCGCGCGGCCACCGGCTCGCGGCACAGCGTGTCGGAGCAGGGCTGGAGATGCAAGACGATGCTGTCGGATGGCGCGGAGAGCGGCACCCGGACGCGGCCCTCGTAGACATTGAGCGGCGCGCCGGCGAAGCCGAGGCTGCGGGACAGCGGCTCGGGCCAGGCGGCCCCGGCGCCCTCGATGGCGGCGCCGGTCAGCCCCTCGGTGCCGGGATCGGGCGCGTTCACGTGCCAGCCCGGTGCAATCGCGAGCTCGAGTTCCCAAGCCGCTCCGCCGCGCAGGAGCCGCGCCGCCACCGTGCCGCCGGCCAGCGTGCGGCGCAGCACCGAGGGGCCCGCCGCCAGCACCCGCGCGCCGATCAGCGCCTCGGTCCGCAGCACCGGGATCTCGCGCATCGGCCCGGAGACCGCCGATACCAGGCGCTGCGCCGCCGCGCCGGCCGCCATGTCGCCGCGGGCGCCGAGCCGGGCCAGCAGCTCGAGCGCCGCGCTCTCGCCGGCCGGGGTGGCGCCGTCCGAGCTCTCGTAGATCGGGCCGAGCGGGCCGTCCTCCGCCGCCATGCGCAGCCGCCCCGCCCCGTCGGAGAAATCGCGCAGGATCGTGGCGCCGAGCGCCTCGGCGCGCTCGGCCCAGGGCCCGGGCACCGCGAGGAAGGCATCGGCCTCGGCGAGCGCGAGGCAGGCGAGTCCCATCCAGACATGGTCCTCGAGCTGGCCGGCCTCGCGCGCCGCGCCGCCGGCCCAGAGCCGGGCCAGCCGCGTGCCGTCCCAGAGCCGCGACCAGACCGCCTCCGCCGCCCGCGCCGCGGCCTCTGCCAGATCGCGCCGGTCGAAGGCCACGGCGGCCTCGGCCAGCGCGCGGATCATCAGCCCGTTCCAGCCGGCGATCACCTTCTCGTCGCGAATCGGGCGGTGGCGCGCCTCGCGGGCCGCGCGCAGCCGCTCGAGCAGCGGGTCGAGCCGGGCGAAGTCCACTGCCGCGCCGGGCTCGAGATGCGCCACCGGGCCGACCTCGCCGACGGGTTTGCCGAGGCCGAGCGTGGCCGCCGCCCAGTCGCCCTCGGCGCCCAGCAGCTCCCGCGCCTCGGCGGCCGGCCAGAGATAGAAGGCGCCTTCCTCGCGGCGGCCCGCCGCATCCAGGCTGTCGGCATCCTCGGCGGCGAAGAAGGCGCCCGCCCCGTCGGTCATGTCGCGCAGCACATAGGCGAAGCAGCGCTCCGCGGCGCGGCGCCAGGCGGGCTCGCCGGTGGCCTCCCAGCCCTCGGTGAAGGCGCGCGCCAGCTGGCCCTGGTTGTAGAGCATCTTCTCGAAATGCGGGGTGCGCCAGTTGATGTCGACGGTGTAGCGGTGAAAGCCCCCGCCGGCATGGTCGTGGATGCCGCCGGCGGCGATGGCATCGAGGGTCTTCCGCGCGATCCCCAGCGCCTCGGCATCGCCCTCGCGGCGCCAGCGGTCGAGCAGGAAGAGCAGGAAGCTCTCCTGCGGGAACTGCTGGTTGTCGGAGAAGCCGCCATGCGCCCGGTTGTGCATGCGGGCGAGATGCGCGGCCGCGGCGTCGAAGGTCTCGGGCTCGAGCGCCGCCGCGCCGCTGCCGCCGAGCGCGCCCTGCCGGCGCACCGCCTCGGCGATGCGCCCGGCGACCTCGACGATCTGCGGGCGCTGGCGGTCCCAGGCATCGGCGACCGCGGCGAGCACCTGCAGGAACTGGTGCTTGGGGAAATAGGTCCCGGTGTGGAAGGGCGTGCCGTCGGGCATCAGCCAGAGCGAGTTGGGCCAGCCGGCATGGCCCTGCTGCAGCTGCGTCGCGGTGATGTAGATCTGGTCGAGATCGGGCCGCGCCTCGCGGTCGAGCTTCACCGGCACGAAGCGGGCGTTGAGCACGGCGGCGATCTCCTCGTCGTCGAAGCTCTCCTCCTCCATCACGTGGCACCAGTGGCAGGTGGCATAGCCGACGGAGAGGAAGATCGGGCAGTCGCGCCCCGCCGCGGCGGCCATCGCCTCCTCGCCCCAGGGATGCCAGTCCACCGGGTTGTGCGCGTGCTGCAGCAGATAGGGCGAGGCCTCGCGGATCAGCCGGTTGACATAGCGCGGCTTGCCGTCCGGCTCGAGCAGATGGGTGCGCGGGGCATAGTCCGGCCCCTGCGCGGCGAGCGCGGCCTCGAGATCGGCGGTGAGCGCGGGGCTCCGGGTGACGGACGGGGGGGTGATCGCCATGACTGCTCCTCTGGCCGGGCCGGAAGGGGGCAGGGCGCCGGGCCGGCTCGCCCCGAGGTAACCTCCGGGGCGCGGGATTTCCAGCCGCGGTGCGCCGGCCTTTCCGGTTCGCAGGGCCGCGCCGGTGCCCTATCCTGAGGCGCGGGAGCACCGCAGGAGGCCGTCCCATGCCGCATCGCCGTCTCGGATACGTTCTCGCCGTCGCGCTCGTGCCGCTGGTCTGCGCGGGCGGGCCGGCATGGCCGTCGGAGGCGGGCGGCGGCGCCGGGCAGCGGGAGGCGGAGGCCCGCGCTCCGGTCGGCGCACCCCGGGCGCCGGTGGAGCGCGGCCGGGCCGATGCCGGGCACGATGCCGGCGGCCCGAAACCCGGGCAGCCGGGCCCGCGCCTCGGCGACCGCGACGGCGGCCATGGCGGAGGGCGGGACCGGGGCCGGCGGCGCCCGAGGCGCGGCTACTACCTCTATGACCCCTATGGATACTACGGCGACGACCGGGCCCGGCTGCGGCTGCGCGAGGCGGCGCCTGAGGCGAATGAGGCCGCGCCCGCCGCGTCGCCGCGGCCGGCGGGTCCGCCCGATCCGGCGGCGCCCGGGATGCGCCTGCTGCCGCGGGGCGCGGTGTCGCGGGAGCCCGCGCTCCGGGTCGGCAGCGTGCTGCCCGCGGCCATGCCGCATGTGACGCTGGACTGGCGCACCTATGGCCTGCCCCGCCCGCCCGAGGGGATGATCTATGCCCGGGTGCAGCGCCGCATCCTGCTGCTCGACCCGGCGACGCGCCGGGTGCTGGGGCACTACGACCCGGCCGCCGCCGGCGGCGACTGAGCCGAGCGCCCGCCCGGTGGTGCTGCCCGGTCTAGCCGCGGCCTGCGGGGCGCGCTAGGGTCGGCGCCAAACGCCCGAGACGCCCGACAGAGGAGAGGACGGCCCATGGCAGGCAGCGTGAACAAGGTGATCCTGATTGGCAATCTGGGTCGCGATCCGGAGGTCCGGAGCTTCCAGAACGGCGGCAAGGTCTGCAACCTCCGCCTCGCCACCTCGGAGAACTGGAAGGACCGCGAGACCGGCGAGCGTCGCGAGCGCACCGAGTGGCACTCGGTGGCGATCTTCTCGGAGCCGCTGATCCGCGTCGCCGAGCAGTATCTGCGCAAGGGCTCGAAGGTCTATGTGGAGGGCCAGCTCGAGACCCGGAAATGGCAGGACCAGAACGGCAATGACCGCTACTCCACCGAGGTGGTGCTGCGGCCCTTCCGGTCGGAGCTGACCATGCTCGACGGCCGCAGCGAAGGCGGCGGCGGTGGCGGCTATGGCGGGGGCGGCGGCGGCGACGATCGCGGCTATGGCGGCGGCGGCGATGACCGCGGCTATGGCGGCGGCCGGTCCGGCGGCGGCGGCCATGGCGGCGGCTCCGGCGGCCCGGGCGGTCCTGGCGGCGGCATGGACGACGAAATCCCCTTCTGATCCCCGCCCCACCGATCCCGGCCCCACCGGTCGCCGATCCCCGCCCGGCACCGCGCCGCTCGGCCCGGACCCCGCCCGCCCACCCGTCCGCGCCGAGCGGCGCGGTGCCGGGCGGGCCGGCCCTCAGGCGATGGCGATCAGCGCGGTGCGGCTGCGCCGGTGCAGCTCCATCCGCCAGGTGCCGACGGCCAGGCCGATCCAGGCGCTGTGGAAGGCGAGCCCCGCCAGCACCACCCAGAGCCCCGGGATCGGCCCCACCGCGGCCCGCGCGAACAGCGCGTCGAGGCTGTCGATTGGTTCCGGGTGGATCGCCAGCTTGCCGTAGTAGGAGACCGCCTGCACGGCGAGGATGTAGCCGTAGTTCTTCCGGAGCCGGCGCCCCACCGCCAGCACATAGGGGATGTGGAACTTCGGCTGCAGGTAGTCGTCGGAGAGCATGCGGTTCCAGCGCCCGTCGAGCGTGACCCCCTCGCCGCGCAGCATCGGCGAGAAGATGTCGGTCTCCATCAGCCGGCAGCGCGCCCGCCAGACGTTGAAATAGCGATAGCGCCGGGCCTCGAGCAGCAGGAACACCACCACGAGGAGCCCGACCAGGATCAGCGGCAGCGGCGAGGCCTCGGCCGAGGAGAAGCTGATCGAGAGCGCCAGCCCGGTGGTGACCACCGCCCAGTTGGTGGTGTTGTCGAGGCGGGTGCGCCAGATCGTCGAGCGGTAGACCTCGCCGCGATAGAGATGCGCGATGGCGCCCATCTCGGGCGAGCTGAAGCCCCGGGCCGCGGTGCCGGGCTCGGGGTTGGGATCGGTGATCGGTTCGGCGGCAGGGATGGGCATTCGGACGTCCTCCGGGGGATTGTTTTTCCCTGAGGGTAAGGCGGCGGCGGCCCCGAATGAATGGCGAATCCGCGGCGCGGCGTGCGGCCCGGCCCGGAGTCCGGCGCGCGGGCCCGCCAATGGGTCGGCATCGGCGGGAGTGCCGCGCGCCCTGCACCCGGCCGCAGCGCCGCGGGGCCGGGCCGTGCCGCATGGGCGGGATGCCGCGAGCCATCGGAGCGCCTCGGGTGCCGGACCTCGCGCGCGAACCGCGCCCGCGCGCGCTTTCGAGGGCCGAGGGATCGGCGCCGGCCCCGCCGGCCCCGTGCCGATCCGCTGCGCTCCGACGGCAATGCCGGTGTTTGCCCTCTTGCCGCCCGCGCGCTCCCGGGCCTCTGGCGGCCGGGAGACGAGGCGCGCCCATTGCCGGGCTCCCGGCGTGAGGCGGCAGCGGGCTTTGCGCAGGGACCGGGGCACGGGTCAGGCGGTTGCCGTTTGCCAGGGCCGGGCGCTCGCGGCCGATGGCAGGAAGGCGCCGATGCGGTCAACCGGTCGGCCGGTCTCGCGGGTTCCCGCGCACGGCCGCCCGGCCGAGCCTCGGGACGGCAACGGTGTGGGCCGCGATGCTGGCGATCCCGGCGAGGGAGGCGCGGTGCCGGCCGCCGCGGCACCGCGCGGGCGGCGAAGCGCCCGGCGGTCGGTGCTGTCGGTCGTGCCAGGATCCGGGAGCGGCCCGAACGGCGCGCCTCGCCGCGGCGCGGTGCAGCGCCGCGGCAGCGGTTGCCGCAAGCTCGCCGCCCCGCTGTTCGGGTTGCCTGGGCGTGATGCGGCTCGGGGCCTGCGAGAGCTTCCGGCACAAGGGTGTCGCCGGGTCGGTGAGGCGGCGGCACGGCGGCACCCCGGGGAGCCGGAGGGTGGCTGCACGGCGGAGTGCGGGGCGACTGCCGTACCGGTGCCGGCGGAGCATGGCGGCGATGGCCGGGCCGCGCCGGCCGCCGCTTCCGCCCGGCCGCGCGGCGAAACCCTGCCGCACGCGCCTCTGCCCGTCGGCGAGGGCGGCGGCCACGGCCTCGCGCAGCGCGGGGGCGGGACGCTTCCGCCGGGCCCTGCCGCCTTCATCCGGGGCGGGCGGCCCCGACGGCGGCTTTCGCCGCCATGCATACCACCCCTGCCGTTGCCCCGATCAGAGCGGCGTCGTATAAGCGCAACAAACATCCCAGAGGCGCCCGAGGCCCGGCCGTCAGAGGCCGGTGAGGAGACCCTTTTGAACGACGACGAGACCCCCCGCGACACCGGCGACGATCTTCCCGGCGGCCCGCCCGAGGACGGCGGCGGCGTGCCCTCCGGCCGCATGCCCCATGACGGCCCGTCCATCGCGGTCGAGGAGGAGATGCGGTCGAGCTATCTCTCCTATGCGATGTCGGTCATCGTCTCCCGCGCGATCCCGGATCTGCGCGACGGGCTCAAGCCGGTGCACCGGCGCATCCTGTTCTCGATGCACTCGAACAACCAGAACTACGAGCGCGGCTATTCCAAGTCGGCCCGCGTGGTCGGTGCGGTGATCGGTGCGCTGCACCCGCATGGCGAGCAGGCGGTCTATGACGCGCTGGTGCGCATGGCGCAGGACTTCTCGATGCGCCTGCCGCTGCTCGACGGGCAGGGCAACTTCGGCTCGATGGACGGCGATCCGCCGGCGGCGCAGCGCTATACCGAAGTGCGCATGGAGAAGGTCGCCGCCGCGCTTCTCGAGGATCTCGACAAGGATACCGTCGATTTCGTCGCCAACTACGACGGCCGCGAGACCGAGCCGACGGTGCTGCCGGCGCGCTTCCCCAACCTGCTGGTCAACGGTGCCGGCGGCATCGCGGTGGGCATGGCGACCAACATCCCGCCGCACAATCTCGGCGAGGTGATCGAGGCGACGCTGGCGCTGATCGAGCGGCCGGACATGACGCTCTCGGAGCTGATCGAGATCGTGCCGGCGCCGGATTTCCCCACCGGGGCGCAGATCCTCGGCCACAGCGGCGCGCGCAAGGCCTATGTGACCGGGCGCGGCTCGGTCATCATCCGCTCCAAGACCCATGTCGAGGAGATCCGCAAGGACCGTTTCGCGATCATCGTCGACGAGATCCCCTACCAGGTGAACAAGTCCACCATGATCGAGCGCATCGTGGAGGCGGTGCGCGACAAGCGGATCGAGGGCATCGCCCATGTGCAGGACGAATCCGACCGGTTCGGCGTGCGCGTGGTGATCGAGCTCAAGCGCGACGCGACGCCGGACGTGGTGCTGAACCAGCTCTACCGCTTCACCCCGCTGCAGACCTCCTTCGGCTGCAACATGCTGGCGCTCAACCACGGCCGGCCCGAGAGCCTCGATCTCAAGACCATCCTCGCCGAGTTCATCGCCTTCCGCGAGGATGTGGTGGCCCGGCGCACGGCGCATCTGCTGAAGAAGGCCCGCGAGCGCGCCCACATCCTCTGCGGCCTCGCCGTGGCGGTGGCCAATGTCGACGAGGTGGTGGCGACGATCCGGTCCTCGGCCGACCCCTCGGAGGCGCGCACCCGGCTGATGGGGCGGCGCTGGCCGGCGGAGCAGATCGCCGACTACATCCGCCTGATCGACGACCCGACCCACAAGATGAACGAGGACGGGACCTATACCCTCTCCGAGACCCAGGCGCGGGCGATCCTCGAGCTGCGGCTGCAGCGGCTGACCGCGCTCGGCGTCGCCGAGGTCGCCGAGGAGCTCGAGGGGCTGGCCGCGAAGATCCGCGACTATCTCGAGATCCTCGCCTCGCGGCCGCGCATCCTCGGCATCATCCGCGACGAGCTCACCGAGATCCGCGACGCCTATGCCACCCCGCGCAAGACCGAGATCGTCGAGTTCGAGGGCGATCTCGAGGACGAGGACCTGATCGAGCGCGAGGACATGGTCGTCACCGTCACCCATGGCGGCTATGTCAAGCGCACGCCGCTCACCGAGTTCCGCGAGCAGAAGCGCGGCGGCAAGGGCGTCGGCGGCATGGCGATGAAGGAGGAGGATTTCGTCACCCGCCTCTTCGTCGCCAACACCCACACCCCGCTGCTGGTCTTCACCACCGACGGCATGGTCTACAAGATCAAGTGCTGGCGGCTGCCGCAGGGCGGGCGCAACGCCCGCGGGCGCTTCCTCAAGCATGTGCTGGGCGCGATCTCCAACGAGGCGGGCGTGGCGGCGATCCTCGCGGTGGACGTGCCGGAGGACGACTGGGAGCGGCTGCAGATCGTCTTCGCCACCTCCGCCGGCGACGTGCGGCGCAACGCGCTGTCCGACTTCACCAACGTCAAGGCCAACGGCAAGATCGCGATGAAGCTGCCCGAGGGCGTGCGGCTGGTGAATGCCGGGATCGCCGGCGCGCAGGACGACGTGATGCTGGTCACCGCAAGGGGCCGGGCGATCCGCTTCCAGGCGACGGATGTGCGGGTCTTCAAGGGCCGCGATTCGACCGGCGTGCGGGGCATCCGCCTCGGCGGCGACGACGAGGTGGTGGCGATGTCGGTGATCCGGCATTTCGAGGCGAGTCCGGAGGAGCGCGCGGCCTATCTGAAGGCGCGGCGCGCGGTGGCCGGCGGGCTCGAGGAGGAGAACGGCGGCGAGGAGGCGGCGGATGCCGGCGAGGAGCGCGAGGATGCGGTGGCCGACATCGCCCTGCCGCCGGAGCGCTATGCCGAGATGTCGGCGGCGGAGGAGCTGATCCTCACCATCACCGAGCGCGGCCTCGGCAAGCTCTCCTCGAGCCACGACTATCCGGTGCGCGGGCGCGGCGGGCAGGGCGTGCAGGCGATCGACAAGGGCCTGCGCGGCGGCCGCGTGGTCACCGCCTTCCCGGTCGAGCACGACAACCAGATCATGCTGGTCACCGATGCCGGCCAGTCGATCCGCTGCCCGGTGGCCGACATCTCGTTCCGCTCGCGCGCGGCGGGCGGCGTCAACGTGTTCCGCACCGCGCCAGACGAGCGGGTGGTCTCGGTGGCCTGGATCGCCGACCAGAACGGCGAGGAGACCGAGGGCGGGGCCTGATCTTCGGGCGGGCGCGGGGGGGCAGGGCCCCGGGCGCCCGCCGCCCCATGTGCCCGCCGAGCTCCCCCCGGCGCGCTGTCCGGCCGGCGCTCAGTCCTGCCCGAGCGTCTTCAGCCCCTCGATCACGCCGCCCCATGCGCTCTCCGGCGCCTCGGTCCGCACGCTCTCGAGATAGGCGACCGGCGCGGCATAGGGCGCCATGCCGATCGCCTCGGCCAGCGCCGCCGCCTCGGCCGCGCCGAAACTGCCGGAGATCAGGATCCGGCCGCCGCAGATCGGCTCCTGCACCAGCGGCACGGTCAGCACCCGGTCGCCATGGACCACCGCCAGCCGCTCGCCGACATGCTGCAGCGTGAGCGCGCAGAACCGCTCGGCATCGGCGGTGCCGAGGATCACCGAGACCGCCGGCCGGCCGGCGCCGTCGATGCTGGCCTCGGCCCCGATCTCCTTCGGCGTCAGCGCCGGGGTCGCGTCGAACAGCCAGGGTTGCGGCGGCGCCGAGAGATCCGTCAGGCAGATCAGCCCGTGCGGCAGCGGATCGGGGCAGGCGGCGCCGGTCCCGTCGGCGAAATCCGGCAGGCTGTGGAAGGCCAGCCGGCCCTCGGCGAGCAGCGCGGCGACGACGGCATCCTCTGCCTCCGCCGGCCCGTCGAGCGTGACGCGGATGCGCCCGTCCGGCCCGGGCGGCGCGATTTCGGCCTCCGCCCCCAGCCGGTCGAGCCGGGCGCGCATCGCCGCCGCCACCTCCGCCGCAACCGATGGCGCGGTGCCGAAGGTCAGCAGCAGCCGCATCCGCTCCTCCGCCGCGGCGGCGCCGGAGACCAGCAGGGCGAGCAGGGCACAAAGCTGCAGCGGGCGGGACATGGGCGATCCTCCTCCGGCGGGTGGCACCGTCTGCCCGAGCCTAGCACCCCGCGCGGCGCTTTTCATCCCGCGCCGGACCGGCTATGACCCGGCCGAAACCTCCAGCGGACCTGCCCATGACCGACAGCCTCACCCTGCGCCGACCGGACGACTGGCACCTGCATCTGCGCGACGGGGCGATGCTGGCCGGCGTCGCGCCGCAATCAGCCGCCGTTGCGGGCCGGGCGCTGATCATGCCCAACCTGGTGCCGCCGGTGGTGACCGGGGCCGAGGCCGCGGCCTATCGCGAGCGGATCCGCGCGGCGCTGCCCGCCGGGGCGGACTTCACGCCGCTGATGACGCTCTACCTCACCGAGGCGACCGATGCGGAGGATGTCGCCCGCGCCGCCGCGGCCGGGCTGGTCGCCGCGGTCAAGCTCTATCCCGCCGGCGCCACCACCAACTCGGCCTCCGGCGTGCGGGATTTCGGCAAGGTGCTGCCGGTGCTCGAGCGCATGGCGGAGATCGGGCTGCCGCTCTGCGTGCATGGCGAGGTGACCGACCCCGAGATCGACATCTTCGACCGCGAGGCGGTGTTCCTCGAGCGCGTGCTCGGCCCGCTGCGCGACCGGGTGCCGGGGCTGCGCGTGGTGCTCGAGCACATCACCACCGCCGAGGGCCTCGCCTTCGTGCGGGCGCAGGAGGGCATGGCCGGCACCATCACCACGCATCACCTGGTGATCAACCGCAACCACATCCTCGCCGGCGGCATCCGCCCGCACTACTACTGCCTGCCGGTGGCCAAGCGCGAGCGCCACCGCGCCGCGCTGGTGGAGGCGGCGACCTCCGGCGATCCGCGCTTCTTCTCGGGCACCGACAGCGCGCCCCATGCCGACGACGCCAAGGAGGCCGCCTGCGGCTGCGCCGGCTGCTTCACCGCGCCGGTCTCGCTGCCGGTGCTGGCGCATGTCTTCGAGGCGGCGGATGCGCTCGACCGGCTCGAGGGCTTCGTCGCCGGCCACGGCGCGACCTTCTACGGCGTCGCGCCCAATCCGGGCCGGGTGCGGCTCAGCCGCGGCGCCGCCTGGACGCCGCCCGCGAAGATCGAGACCGGGGCCGGGCCGGTCACGGTGTTCGACCCGGGCTTCCCGCTGCACTGGCGCGCCGAGGACATCACGGAGACCGAGACGTCATGAACTTTGCCACCCCCGATCCCGCGGTGATGGGCCGCGACGTCGCACGGATGCTGCTCGAGGTGGAGGCGGTGCATTTCCGCCCCGACCCGCCCTACAGGCTGACCTCGGGGCTGGCCTCGCCGGTCTATATCGACTGCCGCAAGCTGATCTCCTATCCGCGGCTGCGCGCGGCGGCGATGGACTATGCCGCCGCCCATGTGCTGGCGCGGGCCGGCTACGAGCGCTTCGACGCGGTGGCCGGCGGCGAGACCGCGGGCATTCCCTTCGCCGCCTGGATCGCCGAGCGCCTCGGCCTGCCGATGCTCTATGTGCGCAAGAAGCCCAAGGGCTTCGGCCGCGATGCCCGCATCGAGGGGCATCTGGCCGAGGGCCAGCGGGTGCTGCTGGTCGAGGACCTGACCACCGATGGCGGCTCGAAGCTCAGCTTCGTCGACGCGCTGCGCGAGGCCGGGGCGGAATGCGCGCATACGCTGGTGCTTTTCTACTACGGCGTGTTCGAGGGTGTGGAGGAGCGGCTTGCCGGCCATGGCATCGCGCTACATCACCTGGCCACATGGGCCGAGGTGCTGGCGGAGGCGCGGGCACGGCAGGCTTTCCCGCCCGAGGTGCTCGACCAGGTGGGAGCCTTCCTCGAGGCGCCGCTCGCCTGGTCCGCCGCCAATGGCGGAAAGGACAGCCTCTAGCGGCGGGGCTTTTCCCCGCGCCCGTGCCGGATCGTCTGACCGAGGGCAGCAGGAGGAACCCCGATGTTCGACTGCAGTATTTCCGGGAGCAGGCTCGTCTGTGTCTGCGAGCTGGCGGCCTCCAAGGGCAAGGTCGTCACCTTCGAGGGCGCGCGTTTCGAGTTCGAGTTCGAGATGGGCGCGGTGGCGAAGACCGACTACGCCAAGGGCTTCGCGAAGACCTTCCAGAAGAAGCTCGAGGCCGAGTGCCGCGCGATCGCCGATCTGGAGTCGCAGAGCCGTGCGCTCGACAGGGTGGTCGCGGCCGAGGCGGCGAAGGGCCGGCTCGGCTCCGAGGCCGATCTCACCGGGTTCCTCAGGCAGGAGAGCGACGCCATCACGGCGATGTGGGACAAGTGGACCGCGACGCTGTTCGCCAAGGCCCGGCGCCGGGCGCTGGAGGCGGCGCTGAAGGAGAAGCGCGGCGAGCATGCCGAAAGCCTGAAGGCGGCGGAGAAGAAGGCCCGCGAGAAGGTCTCCAGGGTGCCCTATTTCGCCTATGGCGCGGCGCTGGCCAGCCTCGCCACCACGCCGGTGGTCGGGGTGCCGGCGGCGCTCGCGGCGCTGGCCGGCATCGGCAAGGCGGTCTCGGCCACCTGGAAGGCGGTGGAGGACCGGGAGAAGGCGTTCAACCAGCTCGCGCTCACCCACAAGGCGGTGGAGGCGGATCTCAAGGCGCTGAAGGATGCCGTCGACGCGATGGCGCGGCGGATCGAGACCATGCAGCGGGCCGGCGATGCGGCGCAGACCGAGGCGCTGGCGATGCGGGCCTCGGCGCGGGCGCTGCGCGACCAGGCGGCGGAGGCGGCGCGGCAGGCCGGCGACAGCGCGCTCGGCGCCGCCGAGCGCAAGGCGGCGGCCGGTTTCGCGAGCCGGCTGAAGGCGGCGGCCTCGGGGCGCGCCGCGGCGGCCGAGGCGACCGGGGCGGTGGGCGATCTCGCCGGGGTCAGGGCGGCGCAGGCGAAGCTGTCGGCCGGGCTGGCGGAGATGACCGCGGCACTGCGCGGCGAGCGCGCGGCGCTGACCTCGACGGCGAAGGCCCGCAAGGACCAGCTCGACATCCTGCGCGAGGTGGCCGGGATCGGCGCCAGGATCGCCAAGGCCTGGGGCTGAGGCAGAGGCAGTGGCACAGGTCCCGGCGGCGGTCGGCGCGGGCGGCCGCGCAGGCCCGCCGCCATCCCCCGCCCACCCACCCGGATGCCGGCGGGCCTGCACGGGTGGCACCGCCGCGCCGATGACGTCATCGCCGGGGCGGGACGGTGACCGGATGATCGCTGCCGCAGGGCTCCCGGATCACGCGACCGAAGCCCCGGCCCGTGGCGGGCGGCCGGAAGGCGGCGAGGCGATGGTCCTCCGCTGCGGACAGGTGGTGATGACGTCATCGCCGGGGCGGGACGGTGACCGGATGATCGCTGCCACAGGGCTCCCGGATCACGCGACCGAAGCCCCGGCGCGCGGCGGGCAGCCGGAAGGCGGCGAGGCGATGGTCCTCCGCTGCGAAGTGGTGGTCCCGCGGCAGGGGCGCTCCCGTTGCCCGGAGATGGAGCCGGCGCCCGGCGGGGGGGTCATCCCGGCGATGGAGATCGCTTGTTTTCGCCGAGATCGTCGTCGCGATGGCAGCTTCGGCGGCAATGTCCGGCCTGAACGGGCCCGGGCTGGCGGAGATGCGCCGGCGAGGCTCGCCGGGCAGAAGCGACAGCCGCGCCCCGGCGATCCGAAGCGGCCCGCGGCGGCCGGAGGCGAGGGGCGCGCGGAGTGACTGCCCTGCGAGCGCCTACCGGCGACCGAAACGGTCGGGCCGGTCCCTGCCCGGTATCAGGCCGGGGCCCTGGGGGGGCGAGGTGCATCGGCATGCCGGCCATTCGGGAGAACTCGGCCTTCGGTTCCCCGGCGAGGCGATGGAGGCGCTCCGCGATCGTCGTCGCCGGGGCGCATCCCGGGCCGGTCCGCGGGTGCCGCGTGACCACGCGCGTGACCGCTATGCCGGTCCGGCAGCCCCGGAGCATGTCCACGACGCGATCCGGCGGGTCGTTCCCCGGGATCCGGCAGGTTGCCTGCGGGTCGATCCCGCGGCGAAGCCAAGGCGCCGGCTTGCGGCAGGCGGCGGCGCCGTCCGCTCCGTCCGTCAGGCCGGGTTGGAGAGCTCGATCAGGTTGCCGTCCGGGTCGCGCAGATAGAGCGAGCTGAGCGGCCCGGCGGCGCCGGTGCGCGGCACCGGTCCGTCCTCCACCGCGACGCCTGCGGCGAGGAGCCGCGCCCGCGCCGCCGCCACCGGCTCGGCGGTGAGGAAGCAGAGATCGCCGGAGCCGGGCAGGGGATGCGCCGCCTTCGGCTCGAATTCCCGCCCCGCCGCGTGCAGGTTGATCTTCTGCGTGCCGAAGGCGAGCGCCCGCCGGCCGCCGCCGAAGCGGACCTCCTCCATGCCGAGATGCGTGACGTAGAAGGCCACCGTGCGGTCGATATCGGCCACGGTGAGCACCAGATGGTCGAGGCTCTGGATCGGACCCTTGCGCATGCTATATGCCTAGCGCTCGGCGCAGGCAGGTGCAAGGAGGCGCGGCATGGCCCCAGCCGAAGGCGGGCGGATCGAGGCGAGCGAGCGGCGGGTCGACGCGATGGACCCCTGGGCCGCGGCGGCGCTGATCGCGACGCTCGAGCTGACGCGGCCGGAGCCGGGGCCGGGCGATCCGCTGCCCCCGCTCTGGCACTGGATGCATTTCCGCGAGGCGGCGCCGCGCGCCGCGCTCGGGGCCGACGGGCATCCGCTGCCGGGGCGGCTGTTTCCGCGGCCGGCGCAGCCGCGGCGGATGTGGGCCGGCGGGCGGCTGACGCTGCACGCGCCGCTGCCGCTCGGCGCGCCGGCGGAGAAGCTGACCACGGTTGCCGGGATCGCCGGGAAGGCGGGCCGCTCCGGCGCGCTCACCTTCGTCACGCTGCGCCACGAGATCACCGGCGCGGCGGGGCTCGCCGCGGTCGAGGAGCAGGACATCGTCTATCGCGAGGACCCGCCGCCCGGCAGCCCGGCCCCGGCGCCGCCGCCGGCGCGCGGCGACGAGACCGCGCGGCGGGTCTGGTCGCTCGATGCCACCGCGCTGTTCCGCTACTCGGCGCTCACCTTCAACGGCCACCGGATCCACTACGACGCGGACTATGCCCGCGGGGTCGAGGGCTATCCGGGGCTGGTGGTGCACGGGCCGCTGCTCGCGACGCTGCTGCTCGAGCTGACCGGCGAGCTGATGGGGCCGCCGCGGAGCTTCGCCTTCCGCGCCACCGCGCCGGTCTTCGCCGGCGAGCGCTTCGCCGCCTGCGCGCGCGAGGAGGGCGAGGGGCTCGCGCTCTGGATCCGCGGCGAGGATGGCCGGCTGGCGATGGCTGCCGAGGCGCGGCGATGAGCGGCCCCGGCCGCATCGGGCGCATCCAGCGCGGCTTCGGCCTGGCGGCGCTGGCGCTGCTCGGCTGGCTCGCCGGCTGCGCGCCGGCCAGCACCGGGCCGGTCTCCACCGGCCACCCGCTCGAGGGCGTGATCTGGGACGTTGCCGCCGGGCGGGCGATCTCCGAGGCCGAGCTGGCGGCGGCGCTGGATGCGGCGGATGTGGCGGTGCTCGGCGAGATCCACGACAATCCGGCGCATCACCGGCGCCAGGCCCGCATGGTGGCGGCGATCGCGCCCGCCGGCATCGCCTTCGAGATGGTGCCGGAGGCCAGCGAGGAGGGCATCCTGGTGTTCCGCGCCGAGGGCGGCGATGCGGCGGCGATCGGCCCGGCGATCGGCTGGGACCGGCTCGGCTGGCCCGACTGGGCGCTCTACCGCCCGGTCTTCGAGGCGGCGGGGGATGCCTATGTCGCCGGGGCGGCGGTGACGCGCGACCGGCTGAAGCTCGCGATCGGCGCGAGCGCCGGGATCGCCTTCGGCCCGGGGGCCAGGGCCTATGGGCTGGGGGCGCCGCTGCCGCCGGCCCAGCAGGCCGCGGCGGAGGCCGAGATGGTGGCCGCGCATTGCGGCGCGCTGCCGGCCTCGGCGGCGCCCGGCATGGTCGAGGCGCAGCGGCTGCGCGATGCCCGGCTGGCCCATGCGGTGCGCCGCGCCGCGGTGCTCGGCGGCGGCCAGGTGGCGGCGATCATGGGCAACGGCCATGCCCGGCGCGACCGGGGCATGCCGCTCTATCTCGCGGCCAGCGAGCCGGGGCTTGCGCTGCGCGTGCTCGGCCAGCTCGAGACCGATCCGGCGCGGCGGCAGGTGGCGGACTATCCGGCCGGGGCCCTGCCCTACGACTATGTCTGGTTCGCGCCGCCGGCAGACCGGGAGGACCCCTGTGCGGCGTTCCGGTGAGCCCGGCGGGGCGGTCTCAGCCGCCCTTGCGCAGCAGGAAGACCAGCACGCCGCCGGGCGCCTCCTCGAGCGCGAGCAGCGCATGGCCCTGCTCGGCGCAGAAATGCGGGATGTCGACCCGGGATGCCGGATCGTCGGCGCGCACCCGGAGCAGCGCGCCGGCGCCGAGCCCCTGCAGGCGCTTGCGGGTCTTGAGCACCGGCAGCGGGCAGAGCAGGCCGCAGGTGTCGAGCTCGTCCGGGGTCTCGGCGGCGGGGATGTCGGGGGTTTGGCTCATCGCTCCGTCCTAGCCGAGCGGCGGGGCCGGCTCAAGCGGGCGGCGCGGCGGCTCGTGGCCTCGGCGCTGATCGCTGGCGCCGCGGGGCCGGCCGGCGCGGCCGATGCCGGCGGCGCGGCGGCCTATGTGATCGAGGATGCGGCGCGGATCTCGCGGAGCCTCACCGGCGCGCCCGGCGACCCGGCCCGCGGCGCGGCGCTCTTTGCCGATGCCGGGGCGACCGGCTGCGCCGGCTGCCACGGGCAGGGCGATGCGCCGGGGCTGGCGGCGCTGCGGGCCTTCGCGGCCGAGGCCGGCGCCGGCGCGGTGCGGCTCGCCATCGTCGCGCCCGAGGTGCGCCGCCCGGGCAGCGCGATGCCCGGATATTTCGCCGCCGGGCAGCGGCTCGGCGCCGCGGACCCGCGCTATGGCGGCCCGCGGCTCACCGCGGCCGAGATCGAGGACCTGGTGGCCTTCCTGGCGGCGGCGCCGGCGCCGGATGCCGGGGCGGCGGCGGGCGAGACGCCGCCGGACTGACGCAGTTGTGAGCCGCCGCGCGCATCGTCGGGGCTTTCCCGCGGGCGGCGCTGCTCCTATTCGTCAGCCGTGGGGCGCGGGCTCCGGCAGGCTCGGCAGCAAGGGAGAGACGGCGTGGAGATCAGCCTCATCGGAGTGGCGACGGCCTTCGGCGGCGGCGTGGTGAGCTTCCTCAGCCCCTGCGTGCTGCCGCTGGCGCCGCCCTATCTCGCCTATCTCGGCGGCACCACGCTGGACCAGATCAGCGGCGAGGAGCAGGAGATCGACCGGGCCACCCAGCGGCGGGTCTTCGTCTCGGCCTGCTTCTTCGTGGCGGGGCTGGCGACGGTCTTCGTGGCGCTCGGCATGGGCGCCTCGGCGGTGGGCCAGACGCTGCTGCAGAACAAGACGCTGCTGGGGCAGATCGCCGGCGCGCTGATCATCGTGATGGGGCTGCATTTCCTGCATCTCCTGCGGCTGCCGTTCCTCAACCGCGAGGCGCGCTTCGCGGGGCCGGCGCGGGCCGGCGGCTATGGCACCAGCTACGTGATCGGGCTCGCCTTCGCGTTCGGCTGGACACCCTGCATCGGGCCGATCCTGGCGGCGATCCTGACCATGGCGGCGCAGGAGCAGACGCTGGCGGCGGGCACCGGGCTGCTCGCGGTCTATGCGCTGGGGCTCGGGCTGCCGTTCCTGGTCGCGGCGCTCTTCGTCGGGCCGTTCCTGCGCTGGGCGCGGCGCTTCCGCCGGCACATGGGGCTGGTCGAGAAGGCGATGGGGGCGCTGCTGGTGGCGGTCGGGCTGATGATGGTCACCGGCCGCTTCGAGCAGATGGCGTTCTGGCTGCTCGAGACCTTCCCGGTGCTCGGCCGGATCGGCTGACCGGCTTTTTCGGGGGGGAGCGGCGCGCCGCCCCCCATCGAGGGGGGCGCCGCGCCGGAGCCGGGCGGTGCCCGTCTCGCGCCCGTGGCGGGCGGCGATTTCAGGCCCGGGGGTCGGGGCCGCGGCGCGGGCTTCCGGCCCGGATTTCCCGCAGCACGAAGACCCGGATCGCGCTGGCCAGCGAGGCCGGCGGCATGCGTGCGGCGTCGATCTCGGCGGCGAGCGCGTTGACCGAGACGCCGCGGCCGGCGGCGAGTTCGCGGAAGGCGTCCCAGAAGGCGGCCTCGAGGCTGACCGAGGTGCGGTGGCCGCTGAGCGTGAGCGAGCGTTTCACCGGCCGGTCGGGCGCCTCCGGCTCAGCCATCGCCGTCCGGCCCGGGGCTGCCGGGGGCCGGCTCGCGGCGATGCGCCTCGAGATCGCGCGCGGCCTTCTCGCGCCGCGCCGCGGCGAGGCTGCGCGCCGCCCCGGGTACGCCATGCGCCGCGGCGCTGGCATCGGCGGCGGCGCGTTTCGCGGCCCGGTCGCGGGCCTTGCGGGCGCGGCGGAGATTGACCGGCGGGGCCGCGGGACGATCGTCGGGGCGGCCGTCGCGGTCGTCATCGGGACGGTCGTCGGGGTTGTCATCGGGGCGGTCGGGCATGGCGGCGCGCTCCTCCGGCTCAGAGATCCTTGGCGAAATGCACGCGGTGCAGGCCGTCGTCATGGGTCCGGCCGGTCTCACGGTAGCCGAGCCGCGGATAGAGCGCCAGCGCCCGGGACATCGCGGCATTGGTGTAGAGCGTGACCCGGGGATGGCCGCGGCGGCGGCCCTCGGCCTCGGCATAGGCGAGCAGGGTGCGGCCGAGCCCGCTGCCCTGCGCCGCGGGGCTCACCGCGAGGTTCTCGACATGCCAGTCGGCGCCCCGGGCGAAAGCGATCACGAAGCCCTGCGCCGGGCGCCGGGCGACCCAGACCCGCCCGGCGGCGATGGCGGCGGGAAAGTCCTGCAGCATCGGCGGCGGCTTGCGGCCGATCTCGGCGACATAGACGCCATAGGCGGCGCGCGCGATCGTGGCGAGCGCGGCGGCCTCCGAGAGCTCGGCCGGGCGGATCGTGCTCATCTGCTGTGCCGGCGCGCCGGCCGGACCTCGCTGCGTCGCTGCATGGCGGCATTCTCGCACAGACCGGCGCGGAGGGGGAGGGGCCGGCCGGCGCGCCCCGGTCAGCGCCCGGCGGACCCGATGGCATCCGATGGCATCCGATGGCCCGGGCCGTCGCCCCCGGCCGCTCCCGATGGCCTCCGACGGCCCGACCGGTCACCCCTGGGCCGCCCCCGATGGCATCCGACGGCCTGGCCGGTCGCCCCCGGCCGCCCCCGATGGTCCCCGATGGCCTGGCCGGTCGCCTCCGGGCCGCCCACGATGGCCTCCGATGGCCCGGCCGATCACCCCCGGGCCGCCCCGATGGCCTCCGACGGCCCGGGCGGTCGCCCCCGGCTGCTCCCGGTGGCCTCCGACGGCCCGGGCGGTCGCCCCCGGCCGTCCCCGATGGCCTCCGATGGCCCGGCCGGCGGCACCCGCTGGCCCGGCCGGCGCTCAGAGCCGCTCGGCCGAGAAGGTGTCGCAGGCGCCGATGCCGGCGCCGCGGTAGCCGGCGGCGAACCAGCGCTGGCGCTGCGCCGAGCTGCCATGGGTGAAGCTGTCGGGCACCACATGGCCCTGGCTGCGGCGCTGCAGCGCGTCGTCGCCGATCTGCGCCGCGGCGTTCATCGCCTCCTCGATGTCGCCGGGCTCGAGGCTGCCGAAGCGGCGCTCGGCGCGCTGCGCCCAGAGCCCGGCGAGGCAGTCGGCCTGCAGCTCGACCATCACCGAGATCGCGTTCGCCTCGGCTGCGCTGGCGCCGCGCCGGGCACGCGCGGTCTCGGCCATCACGCCCATCAGGTTCTGCACGTGATGCGCCACCTCGTGGGCGATCACATAGGCCCGGGCGAAATCGCCGCGGGCGCCGAGCTGGCGCTCGAGCGTGCGGAAGAAATCGGTGTCGAGATAGATCTGCCGGTCGGCCGGGCAGTAGAACGGCCCGCTCGCCGCGCTGGCGAAGCCGCAGGCCGAGCGCACCTGGCCGGCGAAGAGCACCAGGGTCGGCTCGGCATAGGCCGCGTCGTGGCGCGCGAACTCGGCGGTCCAGACCTCCTCGGTATCGGCCAGCACCACGGCGACGAATTCCTCGGTCTCGTCGTCGATGGTGTTGGGGCCGGCCGGGCTCTGGCCGGCCTCGCGGGGCGCCGGGACCATGCCGCCGCCGTCGCCGCCCTGCATCGCGGTCAGGAAGGGGGCGAGGTCGAGGCCGAAATACATCCCGACCAGCAGCACGACGATGCCGATCAGGCCGATGCCGCCGCGCCGCCGGGTGACCCGGCCGCGGCTGCGGCCCTGCGGTGCCGCGCGGCCGCCGCGCAGGATGCTGCCGAGGCCGCCCAGCCCGCCGCCGCGGCCGCCGCCACTGCCGCTGCCGCTCCGCCGGTCGGAGATGTTCCGGCTGCTTCGCCGTCCGCGCCATTTCATGCCTGTCTCCCCCTTGCCGCGGCGGCGGCCCGCCCGCTCCGCGCAGAATCTCACGCCCTCCATTGTAGCCCGGCGGGGCCGCACGTACATGGCTTGGCGGCGCGTGCCCGGACCCTCCGCGCGCCCCCGGTGCCGGCGGCCCGCCGGCCCGCCGGGATCGCCCGGTCCGCCGGAGATGCATCATGGTTCTGCCTGTCGGACTGCCTGCCCTCGCCGCGTCGGCGGCGCTCTTCGCGATCACCCGCCGCTGGCTCGGCCAGCCGCGGGCGGACCTGCCGGAGACCAGCCTCGGCATGCTCGGCTTCGTCGCCCTCGCGGTCGCCGCGCTGGCCGTCTTCGACGTCACCTGGGCGCTCGATCCGCTGTTCGCCGGCTGGTCCTGGCTCCGCACGCTCACCGCCGGTTTCGTCGCCGCGGCGCTGGTGGTCTTCGCCGCCGCGGTGATCGGCCGCGCCAGGGGCCGCCGGCGCCGGCGCAGCTAGGCCGGCCCGCCCGGCGCCGGCCGCCCTGCGATGGCCGTCCGGCGATGGCGCCGGCTGCGCGCGCGGCCCGGGGCACCACCAGGTCCGAGCGACCCGCCTCGGCGCGCGCGGTCGATCCCGGCCCGGCGCGGCAGCCACGGCATCGCGGCACCGCCCCTCGCGGTGAGCAGTCAGGCCGGCCGGCCTGGTGCCGACCGCCGGGGCCGGCCGCCTGGCGATTGCGCCGGCGGCGCGCGCGGCCCGGGGCATCGCCCGGCCCGAGCCTCCTGCCTCAGTGCGCGCGGTCGATCCCGGCCCGGCGCAGCAGCCCCGGCATCGCGACATCGCCTTTCGCGGTGAGCAGCCAGACCGGCCGGCCCGGCGCCGACCGCCTCGCGATGGTGGCGGCCGCGCGCCCGGCCCGGGATATTTGCCCGGCCCGAGCCTCCCGACTCAGCGCGCGCGGTCGATTCCGGCCCGGCGCGGCTGCCCCGGCATTGCGAGATCGCTCCTCGCGGTGAGCAGTCAGGCCGGCCGGCCTGGTGCCGACCGCCCGGGGCCGGCCGCCTGGCGATGGCGCCGGCCGCGCGCGCGGCCCGGGGCATCGCCCGGCCCGAGCGTCCCGCCTCAGTGCGCGCGGTCGATCCCGGCCCGGCGCAGCAGCCCCGGCATCGCGACATCGCCCTCCGCGGTGAGCAGCCAGACCGGCCGGGCCGCGCCGTCCGCGCCGATCGCGGTGGCCGGGGCGAGCCAGCCGGCCTCGACCAGCAGCCCGGCGAAGGCCGCCGCCTCGCGCGCGGCCGGGCCGGTGCCGGCGAACCCAATGGCGCCGTGGCCGCGCCGCGCGGTCGCCGCGACCGCCGCCCGGTCCGCCGGGTCGAGCGAGAGGAAATGCGCGAGCGCCGCCTCGCCCCAGGGCCCGTCGAGCCGGGCCTCCGCCGCGGCCCGGAGCTCCGCCGCCCGGGCCGGCGGCAGCAGCGCCGAGGCCCGCTCCGGCGTGCCGCCGCAATTGCCCGCGGCGAGCGCCAGCACCAGCAGCGCCGCGGCTGCCCTCACAGCAGCGCCTGCAGGATATGGGCGGCGAGCAGCAGCATCAGCGCCGCGCCGGCGGCGAACAGCGCGCGCAGGAAGCGCCGGCGCTTGATCTCGCGCAGCTGCGAGACGCTGAACAGCTCGGCGGCGATCTCGCGCAGCGGGTCGGCCTCCCGCGCGGCGGCGACATAGGCCGCCGGCTCGGCGAAGGCGCCGGCGCGGAGATAGAGCAGGCCGCGCCCGGACGGCCCCTGCACCGTCTTGCGCGTGGGGTAGAGCACATAGCCGAACATCACCGCCGGCAGCACCAGCGTCGCCCAGGCCGCGACGACGAAGCCGACGCTGATCGCGAAGCCGGGCTCGAGCGCGTCGGCGATCCGCTCGACCACGCCGAGCGCGAAGATGTAGCCGACGCCGACGATCTGGGCCTTGGTGTCATAGGCCCGGACGGCGATCAGCGCCTCGTCGAGCGCCGCCCTGGCGAGCATCCGCGCGCCGGCCTCCGCATCCGCGGGCGCGCCGGCGGCGGGGTCCGCGCTCACCGGCCCGTCACCGCGGGCCGATCATCAGCTCGGGGCGCACCACCCGCTCGAAGGTCGCCTCGTCGACGAAGCCGAGGCGGATCGCCTCCTCCTTCAGCGTGGTGCCGTTCCGGTGCGCGGTCTTGGCCACCTTGGTCGCGTTGTCGTAGCCGATCTCCGGGGCCAGCGCGGTCACCAGCATCAGGCTCTCGTTCAGCAGCCGGGCGATCCGCTCCTCGTTGGCGACGATGCCGCTCACGCAGTTGTCGGTGAAGGCCACCGCGGCGTCGCCGAGCAGCTGCATCGACTGCAGCAGGTTGTAGATCATCATCGGCTTGTAGACGTTGAGCTCGAAATGCCCCTGGCTGCCGGCGAAGCCGATCGCCGCGTCGTTGCCCATCACATGGGCGCAGACCTGGGTCAGCGCCTCGCACTGGGTCGGGTTCACCTTGCCCGGCATGATCGAGGAGCCCGGCTCGTTCTCCGGCAGCGAGAGCTCGCCGAGGCCGCAGCGCGGGCCGGAGCCGAGGAAGCGGATGTCGTTGGCGATCTTGAACAGGCTCGCCGCCACGGTGCGGCAGGCGCCGGACATCTCGACCACCGCGTCATGCGCGGCCAGCGCCTCGAACTTGTTCGGCGCGGTCTCGAAGGGCAGGCCGGTGATCCTGGCGATCTCCTCGGCGACCTTCTCGGCGAAGCCGGGCTTGGCATTGAGCCCGGTGCCGACCGCGGTGCCGCCCTGGGCGAGCTGGTAGATCTCGGCCAGCGCCCGGTCGACCCGCATGATGCCCTGCGCCACCTGGTGGGCATAGCCGCCGAACTCCTGGCCGAGGGTCAGCGGCGTCGCGTCCTGGGTGTGGGTGCGGCCGATCTTGATGATGCCCTCGAAGGCCTTCGCCTTGGCGTCGAGCGCGGCGTGCAGCTTCTGCAGCCCGGGGATCAGCACGGTCTGCGCGGTCATCGCCGCGGCGATGTGCATCGCGGTGGGGAAGGTGTCGTTCGAGCTCTGCGAGCGGTTGCAGTGGTCGTTGGGATGCACCGGGCTCTTCGAGCCCATCTCGCCGCCGAGGATCTCGATGGCGCGGTTCGAGATCACCTCGTTGGCGTTCATGTTCGACTGGGTGCCCGAGCCGGTCTGCCAGACCACCAGCGGGAAATGGTCGTCGAGCTTGCCGGTGGCGACCTCCGAGGCGGCCTGCACGATGGCGCGGCCGAGCTCGGGCTCGAGATTGCCGAGCGCCATGTTGGCCTCGGCCGCGGCCTGCTTGATGACGCCGAGGGCGCGCACCAGGGCGACGGGCTGCTTCTCCCAGCCGATCGGGAAGTTGCCGATCGAGCGCTGGGTCTGCGCGCCCCAGTAGCGGTCGGCGGGAACCTCGAGGGGGCCGAAGCTGTCGGTCTCGGTGCGGGTGGCGCTCATGGGCGATCTCCTCTCAAGCTGTCGCCTCGTCATAGCGGAGCCGGCGGGGCCTTCCAATGGGCCAGCACGCCGCGCTGCGGCCGGAGGTCTTGCGCCGGCGCTACCGCGGCGGCAAGAGGGGGGCGCCGGGCCCGCCCCCGGCTGGAGAGGGGAGATCCGATGTCCGACGAGGCCGCCCGCCTGCGCAAGCTCTATCTCGACCTGATCGAGACCGCGATCACCGGGCTGATCTATCGCGACCCGCCGCAGCAGACCAAGCGCTGGAAGACGCTGAGCTTCGCCGAGGACCGGCGCGCCATCGGCCGCGACCTGCCGTCCAGCGCGCATTCGATGATCGGCACCGCGCGGATGCGCAACCTGCGCCAGCTCGCCGAGACGGTGATCGCCGAGGGCGTGCCGGGCGACTTCATCGAGACCGGGGTCTGGCGTGGCGGCGCCTGCATCTATCTGCGCGCCATCCTCGCCGCGCACGGGCTGACCGACCGCACCGTCTGGGTGGCCGACAGCTTCCAGGGCCTGCCGCCGCCCGATGCCGAGAAATATCCGCGCGACAGGGGCGACAGGCATCACAGGAACGCGGCGCTGGCGATCTCCCGCGCCGAGGTCGAGGAGAACTTCCGCCGCTACGGGCTGCTCGACGCCCAGGTGCGGTTCCTCGAGGGCTGGTTCCGCGACACCCTGCCGGGGGCGCCGATCGGGCGGCTGGCGCTGCTGCGCCTCGACGGCGACATGTACGAATCGACCTGGGATGCCCTCGCCGCGCTCTATGACCGGGTGAGCCCCGGCGGCGCGGTGATCGTCGACGATTTCGGCGCGGTGCCGGCCTGCGCCGAAGCGGTGCGCGACTTCCTCGGGGAGCGCGGCGAGACCGTCGAGTTCACCGAGATCGACTGGACCGGCGTCTGGTGGCGCAAGGCCTGAGCGCGGAGCCGGGGCCAGCGGACCGCTGAGCGGACCGCCGCGCCGGCCGGCAGCACGGAGCGGCGGCGGCAAGGGTCACGGTCGCGAGGGATGGCGGCAGCGGGGCCGCCCGGGAAGGCTGCAACCCGGGGAAGTGCCTGGGGAGACCTCGGCCGGGGCACCGCGGATGCGTCGGGAGGGGAGAGCCTGGCCGGGGCGTCGCGCTCAGGTCTTGCGGAAGCGGTCGAGCCGGACGATGTCGGCCGAGCTGCCGCCGCCGTCGTCGCCGCCGTCATCGCCGTCATCGCTGCCGGCGGGCTCGCCGTCCGCGTCGCCGGTGCCGCGGGGCGGCTCGGCGGCGGGCACGAAATCGCCGCTCTCGCCCTCCTCGTCCTCGTCGAACTTGAGGCCGAACTTCACGGAGGGGTCGATGAAGGTCTGCACCGCCGCGAAGGGCACCACCAGCGTCTGCGGCTGGTTGGAGAAGTTGAGCGTCACCTGGAAGCGGTCGCCCAGCACCGCGAGATCGGCGAACCAGTCCTGCAGCACGATGGTCATCTCGCCCGGATAGCGCGCGCGCAGCCAGTCCGGCATGTCGACGCCGGGATGGGTGGTGTCGATGCCGATGTAGAAATGATGCTCGCCCGGCAGCCCGTGCTCGGCCACGTGACCGAGCACCTCGGCCATGAGACCGCGAAGCGCTTTCTGCATGAGCCGTCCGTAGTTTAGGCCGTCGCGGTTCGCCATCGCCACCTGTCCTTTCTCGCGCGACCATAGCCGATTCGCGACGCATGGAAAGGGGCGGCTTGTCTCGGCCAAGGGCCTCGGGTCGGGGCCGGCGCGCATTGTGCCGGGGCGTTGCGCAGAGGCACCGGCCGGCGGCGCCGCCGCGCGGGGCGCCGGCGGGGGATGCCCCCGCCGGGCCGGCCGCGCCGCGCGGCTCAGAAGGTCTCCTTCACCTGCTCCTCGAGATCCGTGACCATCTCGTTGACGCCGTATTCCTCGGAGAGTTCCTCGACGGTCTGCATCAGGTCGGAGAGCGGGCCGCCATCGGGCACGAAGGCCGAGGCCGGAAGCTGCTTCAGCTTGGCCAGCATCTCCTCGAAGTCGCCGCGGGCCCATTCGTCGGAGAGCCGCGCCGGGTCGCCGGCGAAGAGCAGCGCCTTGGAGCACATCGCCCGCACCGTCTTGGTCTTGCCGAGGCCGAGCCAGGTCAGCTCGTAGGGCGCCTTGCGGTTGAGGTAGTAGGCGCTGTCGGTGCGCGCCACCGCCGGCGAGAGGATGCCCATGATGGTGAGCTCCTCGTCCGAGGCCTCGTTGATCGTGCCCTCGGTCGGGTTCGGATAGGCGTAGAACACGCCGACCGCGCCGCGGGTGTCCTTGACCTTGGCGATCTGCGCCTCCATGCCCGAGACATAGGCGAATTTCGGGGTCATGCCCTGCAGCGCCGGCTCCGCCTCGAAGATCTTCTTCACGAAGGCCTCCGAGCCCGAGCCCTCGGCGACCACGAAGGTCACGCGCTTGGCGTTCTCCATCACCGAGGCCCAGTTCGGCAGCCGCGGCTCGTTGGTGTAGGCCATGGCGCATTCGCCGGGCAGGTC
Organism: Paralimibaculum aggregatum; assembly: GCF_030270585.1. GTDB lineage: Bacteria > Pseudomonadota > Alphaproteobacteria > Rhodobacterales > Rhodobacteraceae > Thermohalobaculum > Thermohalobaculum aggregatum. Next base: position 6,358 of record NZ_BSYI01000014.1, on the reverse strand, counting down.
GTTGCGCAGGATCATCGTGCGGCCGGCCTCGACCGCGTCATAGGTGAGCCCGCCCTGGCCGATGCCGAAGCAGATGTTGTCGGTCTCCTCGGCGCAGGCATTGGCATTGGCCACGGCGCCGCCCGAGGGCACCCGCCGCACGGTGTAGCCATAGGGCTCGGACAGCTCTTCGAGCACCTCCTTGAGGCCCTGCCCCATGCCGTTGTGATAGGTCGAGCCTTCGCCGGTCGGGGCGCCGCCGGTGTAGATCACGATGTCGGTCGCGGCTGCGGGCATGGCCAGCAGGCCGAGCGCGAGCCCCAGGGCGGGGAATGTGAGGTGACGGGTCATGCGGCGTCCTTTCAGGTTGTCTGCTATCCCCTCGAGGCGCCTCGGCGGGCGCCTTCACTATCGCGCGAGGATAGCGATCCGGGATCGCCGCTTCAACGCGGCTGGGCCGGCCGGCCGTCGTTGCCGCAGGGAGGGGCGGGCGGCCCGCGCCAGGCTGCGGCCCGGACCCGCGCGCCGGGGGCGCCCCGCGCCGCGGCGAAGTGCCGGGCCGGGGGCGCCCCGCGCCGCGGCGAGGCGCCGGGCCGGAGGTTCGCCGGGCGGGTTCGCGCGAACCTCCGTTCGGCACGGAAACCGGTGCGGCGCGGCGGTTCGCGGGAACCTTTTGGCCGCGAACCTTGGTGCCGCCGCCGCGGGAAAGTTCCGGAGGGCGAGGTTCGGCGCGAACCTCCGGGCGGCGCGGTGCGAGCGCGCCGCCTCCCGGGATGGGCCGCGCCGGGTCGGGCCGGGTCGGGCCGGACAGGGCCGCGCGGCTCAGCCCCGCTCGACGAAGATCACCTCGACGCGGCGGTTGAGCTGGCGCCCGGTCGCCGAGGCGTTGGAGGCGATCGGCGAGCTCTCGCCGAGGCCGGAATAGACGATTCGCGGGGTGTCGACGCCCTGGGCCAGCAGCGCATCGGCCACCGCGGCGGCGCGGCGCTCCGACAGGCCCTGGTTGTAGCGCGCCGGGCCGCGGGCATCGGCATGGCCCTCGATCACCACCGCCTCGCCCGGATGGGCGCGCAGATAGGCGGCGATGCGCTGCACGCGGGTCAGCCCGGCCGGGGTCAGCGCGGCCTCGTCGGTCTCGAACAGCACGTCGCCGAGGGTCACCACGGTGCCGCGGTCGGTCACCTCGGCCTCGAGCGCCTCGAGCCGCGCGCTCAGCGCCGCATTGGCGGCGGCCAGCGCCGCGGCCTCGGACTGCGAGCTGTCGGCCTGCACGGATCGCGAGATCGCCAGCGCCTCGTTGGCATCGGCGCGGGCGCGCTCGGCCAGCAGGCGCGCCTCCTCGTCGTCGCCGTCCTCGGCCAGCAGCCGCGCCTCGGCGAGCTGGGCATGGGCGCTGTCGAGCTGCGCGGTGGCCAGCCGCGCGGCGCCGGAGCGCTGGGCATCGGCGATCGCGGCATCGGCCTTGGCGATCGGGGTTTCGGTATCGACGCTGGCGCAGGCGGCGAGCGCCAGCGCCAGGGTGGCGGACATGATCGGGGCGGATTTCATCGCTGATCTCCTCTCGTCTCGGTCCAGTTGCGTCGGTGCAACAGGTGTCACACCGGGTGTGGCGGGACAGATGGGAAGATCGGCGGGCAAGTAAAGATCACGTTGCGTAAGGCATGGCCGGCGGCCGGGGCGCGCAACGGGCGCCCTGGCGCGGCAGGCCGGCCGCGATGATGGGAGTCGCGATGGAGGGAAGTGCAGGCTTCTGTTGCCAGGTGCCTGCGAACCCCGCCCAAAGCGGCTAAGCCTTAGGACTTAAGTATCGGTAACCAGCGCTGCATTACGCAGCGAGAGCCACCGGAGCACGGTTGTCATTGGCAACTGTACTTTGCGGACCGATAACGGTGGTACCTCACCGAGTGAAAGCTAACCCCTTTAGACGTCCGTCGATCCTGTTTCGGCCCCTTGTCCCGCTGAGGATTTGGTGGAGCCGCCGGGTACCGCCCCCGGGTCCGATCCGTTTATTACGAGCGCGTTTATCACCATAGTCCCCGGAGGGACGCCTTCAGATATAGCGCGGGCAGGGGGCGGATTGAAGCCCCTTCCGGCGCGCCGCGGCATCGGCCCCGGCAAAAAGCCTCACGCGTGCAGCCAATGCCGCAAATCTTTGTTACCGTCCCGCAGCGAAGGAGGCGGCGGGCTGCCCCGTGTGATGCCCGACAGGATGTCCGACCGCCGAAAGATGCCGCAAAGGCCCGCAGGGAGAAGACGCATGACCCGATCCAACCGCATCCGTGCCGCCCTCGGAGCCGGCCTGCTCGCCCTCTCGGGGCTGCTCGGGCCGCTCGCCGCCCAGCCCGCCGCCGCCGCGGAACGCATCGCGCTGGTGATCGGCAACCGCGCCTACCAGCACGCCCCGGAGGCGGTGAGCGCCCGGCGCGACGCCGAATCGGTCGCCGCGGCGCTGCGCGACTCGGGCTACGAGGTGATCCTCGGCCTCGACCTCGACCGCCGCGACATGCGCGGCGCGCTGGAGCGCTTCACCACCGGGCTCGAGGATGCCCGCAAGGCGGTGGTGTTCTATTCCGGCCACGCGATCCGCAGCGGCGGGCGCAGCTATCTCGCGCCGGTGGACGCGCGCAATCCGAGCCTCGCCTCGGTGCTGCTCGAGACCGTGCCGCTGGAGCTGGTGCTGCGCCTCGCCGCGCTGGCCGAGGAGGGCGCGGTGGTCTTCGTCGATGCCGCCCAGCTCGCCGGCTTCGTGCCGCGCGACTTCGCCGAGCCGGGGCTGGCCGAGATCGCCGCGCCGGAGGGCGTGCTGGTGGTCTCGGCGGCGCCGCCGGGCCGGGCGATCCGCCGCGCCGACGGCCGCGACAGCCGCTTCGCCCGGCTGGTGATCGACCGCTTCCTCGAGCCCGACGCCCCGGCCGGGGAGGTCGCCGGCACGGTCGGCGGCACGCTCTGGCAGACCGGCGCGGCGGCGCCGGATTTCGCCATCGTCGAGGCGCCCGGCGTCGGGGCCGGCGCCGAGCTCGCCCGCGAGATCGAGCTGGCCTTCTGGCAGGCGGCGGAGCGCTCCGGCGCGGCGGAGGACTACGAGGCCTATCTGGCGCGCTACCCGGAGGGCGAGTTCGTCGCCATCGCGCGCAACCGGCTGCGCCAGATCGAGCGCGACGCCCGCGCCCCGGAGGAGCTCGCCGAGGAGGCGCTCGGGCTCGACCGCAAGACCCGCCGGCAGCTGCAGCGCGCGCTCGGCGCGCTCGGCCACGACCCGCGCGGCGTCGACGGCATCTTCGGCCCGGCCAGCCGCGCCGCGATCCGCGACTGGCAGCGCGCCAGCGGCTACCCGGCGACCGGCTACCTGGCGGCGCCGCAGCCGCAGGCGATCCTCGCCGCCGCCGCGCGCCGCGAGGAGGAGGCCCGCCGCGCCGAGGAGGCCCGCCGCCACGCCGCCGAGGAGGCCGAGCGGCGCTACTGGGAGCAGACCGGCGCCAGCGGCACGATCCCGGCGCTGCGGGCCTATCTCGAGCGCTACCCGGAGGGGATCTTCGCCGAGCAGGCCGAGGCCCGGCTCGACGAGATGATCCGCGACAGCGTCGATCGCGGCCGCGAGCAGGACCGGCGCTTCTGGGAGCAGATGGCCAAGCGCAACACCGCCGAGGCCTACCGCGCCTATCTCGCGCGCTTCCCGCGGGGGCTCTATGCCGCCAAGGCCGAGCGCCGCCTCGCCCGCATCGAGGAGCGCGAGCGCGACGTCGCCGAGCAGCGCCGCTTCGAGAAGATCGAGGCCAAGCTCGGGCTGAACCGCGACGACCGCCGCTCGGTGGAGATCCGCCTCGGCCGGCTCGGCTACGAGCCCGGCAACCCGGACGGCGTGTTCGACCAGCGCAGCCGCGCCGCGATCGCCGAGTTCCAGCGCGACCACAACCTGCCGAGCACCGGCTATCTCGACCGGCGCAACCTGGTGCTGCTGGTGCAGATCACCCGCAACCAGCGCGCCCAGGAGATCACCCCCGGCCAGGTGATCGACCAGCTGATGCGCCAGATCCAGCGCGACCGCGCGAAGTAGCGCGGCGCCGGCGCCGCCTGCCTCAGGGGCGGGCGGCGTCGCGCCGCTCGAGCCCGGCGGCGAGCCAGGCCCCGGCCAGCAGCACCGCCGCCGCGGCGAGGCCGGGCCACATGTAGCCGCCGGTCGCCTCGCGCGCCCAGCCGGCCAGCGCCGGGGCGATCATCTGCCCGGTGCCGAAGCTCGCGGTCATCAGCCCCATCACCCGGCGCCCGTCGCCGCCGGCGCGCCGGTCGGCCTCGACCAGCCCCAGCGCCGTCGCCCCCATGAAGGTGCCGCCGAGCGCCACCGCCGCGATGGTGAGCGCCGCGGTGCCCGAGGCCAGCGCGCCGAGCGCCACCCCGGCGGCCTCGATCAGCAGCGCCAGGCGAAACGCCCAGAGCACCCCGCGGCGCCTGCCGACCCGGCTCCAGAGCGCCACCGAGGGCGCCGCCGCGAGCCCCACCGCGAGCCAGATCAGCGTCTCCGCCAGCCGCCCGCTGGCGCCCTCGCGCAGCATCGCCACGAGGAAGGTCGCGAGGATCACGTAGCCGAAGCCGAGGCAGCCATAGGCGGCGATCAGCCGCCAGAGGCCCCGCGCTTCGGCGCCGCCCGCGCCGGTGCCGCCGGTCGGCGCCGCCGCCGCCGGCAGCAGCAGCGCGGCGCCGGCCAGCAGCACCGCGGTCAGCGCCCCGCCGGCGAGCCAGACCGCCGCCCAGTCGGCCGGGCCGGCCACCCAGGGCGCCGCGATCAGCGCCGAGAGCGCGATCCCCGCGCCGACGCCGCCGAAGAACAGCGCCGAGAGCCCGGAGCGGCCCGCCACCCGCAGCCAGCCCAGCACCAGCGCCGAGAGGTTGACCAGCACCACGGCGCTCGCCACGCCGCCGGCAAAGCGCATCGCCGCCCAGCCGAGCGGCCCGGTGGCCAGCGCCATGCCGGCAGAGGTCAGCGCGCTCGCCGCCAGCGCGGCCAGCAGCACGCTCTTCGCCGCGCGGCGCTGCGGCAGCAGCCCGGCCGCCACCGCGCCGAGCAGGTAGCCGGCATAGTTCGCCGCCGCGATCAGCCCGGCCTCGGCCGCGCCGAGCCCGGCGCCCGCCGTCATCATCGGCAGCGCCGGGGTCAGCAGGAAGCGCCCGATCCCCATCGCGCCGGCCAGCGCCAGCAGCCCGCCGAGCGCCACCGCCAGCGCGCCGGGCGCCGCTGCCGCCGCCTCCCGGGCCGCCGCCCGGGCCGCCGCCGCGCCGCCAGTTCGGGGTTGCTCGTCCATCGGTCTCTCCTGCCGCTCTGCCGCCGGGGCCGGCGCTGCCGTCTTGCAGGGCAGGGGGCGCCGGCCCATATCTCGGGAGGGGCCGGGCGCTGCAGGATGCGGGCCCGGTCCCGGGAAGTCGCTTGTATCGAGGACGGCCGCACCATGTCACGCATCTCGCTCGCCTCAAACCCGTTCCTGCTGGGCTTCGAGGGGCTCGACGAACTCGTCGAACGCGCGCAGCGCAGCAGCGCCGAGGGATTTCCACCCTACAACATCCTGCAGATCGACGCCGACCGCTACCGCATCACGCTGGCCGTCGCCGGCTTCGCGCCCGAGGATCTCTCGGTGACCGTCGAGGGCGGCAGCCTGGTGGTGCGCGGCCGCCGCGGCGCCGAGGCCGGCGAGCGCGAGTTCCTGCATCGCGGCATCGCGCTGCGGCCGTTCCAGCGCAGCTTCGTGCTGGCCGAGCGCATGGAGGTGACCGGCGCGCATTTCGAGATCGGGCTGCTGCATGTGGATCTCGAGCGCCGCGCCGCCGAGGCGCGGCCGACCCGCATCCCGATCGACACGCCGGGGTGAGACGCCGTCCGCCATGATCGCGCCCGCGCCGCCCCAGACCCGCATGCCGTCGGAATTCCCGGTGCCGCCCGTTGAACAGGCGGGCAGGGCCGGGGCGCAAACCGCCGGCAGCCCGATCCCCGGGCATCCGGGGGCACCAGGAGGCGCCGCAACGGGCCGGGCCGCAGACCGGCCGGCCGGACCGCCCGGAGGGGCGGCAGCGGCGCCGTCCCACCAACACAGGAAAGGACCGAAGCCATGAGCAAGCAGAACGAGACCGCCGGGAAGCCCGCCCTGCGCCCGATCGTCTATGTCCGCGAGGCCGATCGCGACAGCCTGCCGCCGGAGCTGCAGAAGGCCGCGGGCAAGATCTACGCGATCCACGATGCGAGCGGGAACCAGCTCGCCCTGGCGCCGGACCGCCGCCACGCCTTCGCCCTGGCCCGGCGCAACGACCTCCTGCCGATCAGCGTGCACTGACCCGCGCCACCGGCCCCGGCCCCTGGCCCCGTCCCCGCCGCGGGCCGCCGACACCGGCCACC
>NZ_BSYI01000013.1 GCF_030270585.1 Paralimibaculum aggregatum | reverse complement strand
GCCGGGGTCGCACCGCGGGTGCCGGGGTCGCACCGCGGGTGCCGGGGTCGCACCGCGGGTGCCGGGGTCGCACCGCGGGTGCCGGGGTCGCACCGCGGGTGCAGGGGTCGCACCACGGGCACAGAGGTCGAGCGGCGGGTGCCGGGGCCGCGCAGCGGAGCCGGCGCCACGCTGCGGGCGCCTGTGCGGCGCCACGGGCACCGTGGTCGCGCCGCAGTAGCCGGCGCCACGCCATAGTTGCCGGCGCCGCACCGCGGGTGCCGGGGTTGCACCGCGGGTGCCGGGGTCGCACCGCGGAGCCGGCACCACGCTGCGGGCACCAGGGCGGCGCCACGGACGCCGTGGCCGCGTCGCAGATACCGGGACCGCACCGCGGGTGCCGGGGCTGCGCGGCCGAGGCTAGGGGGCCGCGCAACGGCGACGCCTGGCGCCACCTCGCCCGGGTGGGTGGGGCCTCGGCCGCGCGGCCCCGGCACCCGCTGCGGGCGGCGCATCGGGGAGCGGCACGGACCCCGGCACCTGCGGCGGGCGGCGCGTCGGGAGGCGGCACCACCCCCGGCGCCCGCGGTGCGGCGCGTCAGGGGTGGCACGGGCGACGGCGTCCGCTGCGGGCGGCGCTCCAGGGGGCGGCACGGGCGACGGCACCCTCGGCAGGCGGCGCACCGGGGGGCGGCGCGTCAGGCGGCGGCACGCGCGACGGCATCCGCGTCAGGCGGCGGTACGTCGGGCGACGGCATCCGCGTCAGGCGGCGGTACGTCGGGCGACGGCACGGGCCACGCTGCGGGCGGCGGCGGCACGACCACGCTGCGGGCGGCGTCGGCGCGTCAGGGGGCGGCGCGGGCGGCGGCGGCCCGCCCGGCCCAGCGCCCGGTGGCGAGGCAGGCGGTGAGCAGGTAGCCCCCGGTCGGCGCCTCCCAGTCGATCATCTCGCCGGCGGCGAAGACCCCGGGCAGCGCGCGCAGCATCAGGCCCTCGTCGAGCCCGGCCCAGCCGATGCCGCCGGCGCTGGAGATCGCCTCGGCGATCGGGCGCGGCGCGGCGACGCGCAGCGGCAGCGCCTTGATCGCGCGGGCCGTGGCCGCGGCATCGCCCAGCGCCTCCGGCGCCGCCTCGCGCAGCAGCCCGGCCTTGACGCCGCGCAGGCCGGCGCGCTTCCGCAGATGGTTGGCCAGGCTGTCGCGCCCGCGCGGCCGCGCGAGCGCCCCGGCGAGGCTCTCGAGGCGGCGCCCCGGCGCGAGATCGAGCCGCAGGATCGGGTCGCGCGCCAGCCGGTCGCGCAGCGCCGCCGAGATCGCATAGACCGCGCTGCCCTCGATGCCGCGCGCCGTCACCACGAACTCGCCCTGCACCTCGGCGGCGCCGGCCGAGAGCCGCACCGGCTTCACCGGCGCGCCGGCGAAACGCCCGGCGAAATGCGCCGACCAGGGGATGTCGAAGCCCATGTTCGCCGGCTGGAAGGGCGCGAGCGGCACGCCCTCGGCGGCCAGCCATGGCGCCCAGGCGCCGTCCGAGCCGAGCCGCGGCCAGGAGGCGCCGCCGAGCGCCAGAACGGTGGCGCGCGGCGCCAGCAGGCGCCGGCCCTCCGGCGTCTCGAAGGCCAGCGGCGCGCCGCCGCGCGCGGCGCCGGGCGGCCCGTCCCAGCCGGTCCAGCGCCAGCGGCTGCGCAGCTCCGCCCCGGCCCCGGCCAGCCGCGCCAGCCAGCGCCGGAGCAGCGGCGAGCCCTTCATCGCCTTCGGGAACACCCGGCCGGAGGAGCCGGTGAAGAGCGGCTCGCCGAGCGCCTCGGCCCAGGCCATGGCGGCCTCCGGGCCGAATTCCCCGAGCATCGGCGCGAGCCGCGGCGCGGCGGCGCCGAAGCCCGCGAGAAAGCGCCCGGCGGGCTCCTCCCTGGTGAGGTTGAGCCCGGATTTCCCCGCCATCAGGAACTTTCGCGCCGGGCTCGGCCGGCCCTCGAGCAGCAGCACCCGAAGCCCCGCCGCGGCCGCGGTCTCCGCCGCCGCGAGCCCGGCCGGCCCGGCCCCGATCACCGCGACGTCGCAGCGCTCCACCCCGGGCACCGCCGGCGCCGCCCGGTCAGTCGAAGCTCTCGACCACGTCGTACATCACCGGCTCGAAGCTGCGGCAGTTCTGCAGGAACACCCGGTTGCGGCTGCGCATCTCCTCGGAGCGCAGCATCGCCAGGAAGTCCTCGCGCCGCTCCCATTGCGAGTAGTTGGCGATCCGGGTCCGGGCATCGTTGACATGGAGCCCCGCGGCGATGAAGCCCGGCTGCCTGCTGATGAACTCGGCATAGGCCGCGCGCAGGGCCTCGAGCAGGTCCTCGCACATGCCGGGACTGGTCTCGAAGGTGGTGATGACGGTCTGGATCTGGGCCTCGCGGCTGATGGTCGGCATGGGCGCTCTCCCGGCTGGTTTGGTGCGAGCCTAGCACCTCGCCGGCGGCGGTGCGAACGGGAAGCTGCGCCGCAGCCCCGGTCAGGCCGGCACCACGGCCCGCACCGCCCAGGCCCGGGCGGCGAGCCGGATCGGCACATCCTCGCCGGCCGGTGCCAGCCGCGCCGCGAGCCGCGCCCGCAGCGCCGCCTGCGCCGGCGCCGGCAGCCCCGCGACATAGCTGCCCGAGGGCCCGGTGCCGGAGAGGAACGGCGCCCAGTAATCCTCGAAATCGGCGAACCGGGTGGTGACGCCGAGCGCCGTCTCCTCGACCGCGGCCAGCCCGCAGCCCTCGCAGAGCGCGGCGAGCTCGCCGGCGCGGCAGAGCGGCATCAGCGCCTCGTGGCGCTCCGCCGCGGCGGGGTCGAGCGCCACCGCCTCGTCCCAGAGGATGCGCAGCATCTCCATCTCGCCGCCATAGTCCCAGACCGCCGCGGCGACGCGCCCGCCGGTGCGCGTCACCCGCCGCATCTCGCAGACCGCGCGGACCGGGTCGGGCACGAAGTTGAGCACCAGCAGCGAGACGCAGGCATCCTGGCTGTCATCGGCCAGCGGCAGCGCCTGCGCGTCGCCGAGCACGAAGCCGGCGCGCGAATCGTCGAGCCCGGCGGCGGCGGCGGCGAGGAAATCCGCCGAGCCGTCGAGACCGGTCACCCGCATCCCCGGGCCGATATCGAGCAGCGCCGCGCTGACCGCCCCGGTGCCGCAGCCGATGTCGAGCACCGCGGCGCCGTCCTCGATCCCGGCAAAGGCGAGGAACTCCGGCGCCAGCCGGCGGCTCCAGCGGCCCATCAGCCGGTCATAGCTGTCGCCGCTCCAGATCGCCCGCTCGGTCATCGCCGCCTCCCCTGCCATCCGATGGCGGAGGATAGCACGCCCGGCCGGCTCAGCCGGCGGGGAAATGGTCGGTGCAGCTGCCGATCCGGCGCACATCCGCGGTGCAGCAGTGCAGGCCGCCGCCGAAGGCATAGGCGTCGCGCAGCTCCACCGGCACCACCTCCATGCCGAGGCGGTCGAGCTGCTCGGCCTGGTAGACCTCGCTGGCCTCGACGCAGACCGTCTTGGGGTCGAGCACCAGCACGTTCATCGAGAGCCAGACCGAGGAGTAGCAGAGCGGCGGCGGCGTGTTGTGCGCCGGCTGCGCGGCATCGACGATCTCCCAGCCGTTGCGCTCGAACAGCCCGCGGCACTCCGCCGGCAGGCGGCGCTGCGGGTTGTTGAGGATCAGCCCGGGGCGGATCGGCGTGAAGGTCGCGTCGATATGGATCGGATAGGGGTCTCCGGGAAAGTTCACCGCATGCACCCGGTGCTCGGGGAAGTGCCGGCGCAGCCACTCGATGCCCTTGAGATTGGTGGTGAAGCCGTGCTGCACCACGAGATCGCGGCCGAAGCGCAGCACGTCGGCGGCGTCGAACAGCGGCTCCTCCTCGGTGGTGACGAAATGCTTCGCCGCGGCCCAGTCGAGCCGCTGCGCGATGGAGATGCTCTCGGAGAGATAGTCGGGGCGGTAGTCGGCATCGGTCAGCCGCGGCTTCGGCGCCGCCTCGTGGCGGAAGTTCGGGTCCTCCTCCCAGTAGCGCTGCAGCAGCGGGCGATAGCAGAGATACTCGAACCAGCGGCAGCGATACGACATCGTCGCCTCGAGGATCTCGCGCCCGACGGTCAGCAGCACGTCGCGCGGCGGCATGCAGCCGAACTGGCTGGCGGTCTCGAAATCCGGGGTGCGCACCGGCTCGGAGAAGTCGATCGGGGTCGGCCGGTCGACCCTAATGCCGCGGGCGCGGAGCTGGTCGGCGAAGCGGTCGAGCAGTTCGTTGGCGCGGTCGATGCTCTCCTGCGGGCGCCGGCCCCACTGCCCGCGCATGTCGCTGTCGGCCGGCACCTTGGCGTCGAGCGCCGGCTCGGCGGGCGGGATGTGGCAGTCGTCGGCGCGGCCGACGATCACATGGGCGAGCGGGTCCCACTCGGTCCAGCTCTCCACCACGGTGGTTTCCGTCGCCTGGGTCGTCTCGGTCGCCGCATCCGCCATCTCGTCCTCCGCCGGGTCCTGTTCGCTGCCCCTGTCTTGCGGGCAGGCGGGCGGGCCGCCAAGGCGGATCCGGACCCTCTGGGGTGCGGAAAGCGACATCTCCGGCCGGCGCGGCGGCCGGGATCAGGCGGCGGGGCGCCGGGTGACGCCGTGGAAGTTGGGGAAGCGCACCATCCGCTCCCACAGGAAGTCGCCATAGACGAAGGCCGCGCCGGCGCCGCCCGCCAGCGGCTCGATCCGGGCATCCACCGCCGGCTCGAAGAAGAACGGCACCGAGAAGCGCTCGGCCGCCCCGCCGAGCACCCGGTGCGGGGTGGCGCGGATGCGCCCGCCGCTCCAGTCCTCGAGCATCTGGCCGAAATTCACCACCAGCCCGCCCTCCGCCGGGGGCACCGCGATCCAGCCGTCCGGCCCCTCGGCCTGCAGCCCGCCGGTGCGGTCCTGCCAGAGCAGCGTGACGAAGCCCGAATCGGTATGCGCCCGGGTCATCAGGAAGCGCCTGCCGCCGGCGCCCTCGACCACGCGGTCGGGCGCGATGGCGGCCGGGTCGAGCGCCGGGTAGCGGAGCAGCCTGAGGGTCGAGATCGAGCGGGCGAAATGGCGCTCGGCCAGCGCCTCGTCGGCGCCGAGCCCGCGCAGCAGCGCCCGGGTCAGCGCCATGCCGAGCCGGCTCATCGCGGCGTAGTAGGCGCCGGTGGCGGCGGCCCAGCCGGGGATCGCCGGGCGCGGCGTCGGCTCGGTCAGCGGATCGCCGCCATCGCCGGCGCGCTCCGGCCAGGCGATGTCCGGGCCGATGTCGAAACCCTCCAGCACCCCGGCGCCGTCGGGCACGAAATGGCCGCGATAGACATGGCGCGAGGCCGGGTCGTACTTGTTGCGCAGCACCGCCCGGCGCACCGGCTCGGGGGCGCCGAAGAAGCCCAGCATCGCCGCCCGCGGCGGCGCCAGGCCGAGCGCCGCATCGACCCCGGCCAGGGTGAGAAACCCCGAGCCCGCGGCGCCGGACATGATCGCGGCATCGGCGCGGCCCTCGAGCACCGCCTCGACGGGAATCACCGGAATCATCGCATGGCCCTCCGCAATCCGTGGCATCGCGCTAGTATGACCACCATGAGCCCGCCATCCGCAACCGATCCGTCCGGCACGGCGCCGGACACGGCATCAGAAAGCCTCCCGCTCTGCCCGCTCTGCGGGCGGCCGATCCCGCCCGAGGCGCGGCAGAGCCTGCACCACCTCGTGCCGAAGCTGAAGGGCGGGCGCAACGGGCCGACCGTGCGGCTGCACCAGATCTGCCACAACGCGATCCATGCGGCGCTCTCCGAGGCCGAGCTGGCGCGCCATTATGCCAGCATCGAGGCGCTGAGGCGCCATCCGCAGATCGCCCGCTTCGTCGCCTGGGTGCGCGGCAAGCCGCCGGCCTTCCACGCCGCCACCGCCGGGCCGCGGCGCCGGCGGCGCTGAGCGGGCCTCGCCAAGCCGCGCCGGAGCGGCTATCTCACGGCGCGGGATCAGGGAGGGGCGGCATGGACCGGCGCAGCGTTCTCATCACCGGCTGTTCGAGCGGCATCGGCCACCACGCGGCGCATGCGCTGAAGGCGCGCGGCTGGCGGGTCTTCGCCTCGTGCCGCAAGGCGGAGGACTGCGCCCGGCTCGAGGCCGAGGGGCTGGAGAGCCCGCGGCTCGACTACACCGATCCGGCGAGCATCGCGGCGGCGCTGGATGCCGTGACCGGGGCCACCGGCGGGCGGCTCGACGCGCTGTTCAACAACGGCGCCTATGCCTCGCCCGGCGCGGTCGAGGACATGCCGACGGAGGCGTTCCGCGAGATCTTCGAGACCAACTTCTTCGGCTGGCACGAGCTGACCCGCCGGGTGCTGCCGGTGATGCGCGCGCAGGGCCACGGGCGGATCCTGCAGAACTCCTCGGTGCTCGGCTTCGCGGCGCTGAAGATGCGCGGCGCCTACATCTCCACCAAGTTCGCGCTGGAGGGCTACACCGACACGCTGCGGCTCGAGCTCGCCGGCACGCCGATCCATGTCATGCTGCTGGAGCCGGGGCCGATCCGCACCCGCATCCGCGAGAACGCCCGGCCGCATTACCGCCGCTGGATCGACGCCGCCAACAGCCCCTGGGCCGAGCTCTATGCCACCGTGCTCGAGCCGCGGCTCTTCGAGGAGAACCCGCCGCCGGACCGCTTCGAGCTCTCCTGCGCGGCGACCACGGCGAAGATCGTCCATGCGCTGGAGAGCCGCCGGCCGCGGCCGCGCTACCCGGTGACCACGCCGACCTATGCGGCGGGGCTCTTGAAGCGCGCGCTGCCGACGCGCTGGCTCGACCGGGTGCTGGCGAGGGGCTGAGCCCGGCCCGCCCGCAGCGGCGCGCCCCCTGGCCCGCCGCCCGCGCCATTGCGCCGCGGCGCGGGGCTGGCAGCGGGGCCGGCGAGAGGCTACATGCAGAGCCATGTCCGAAAACATTCTCTTCATGGCGATCGCCGCCTGCCTCGCCACCCTGGTGGTGCTGATGATCGGCATCATCGGGTTCGGAACCGGCAAGTCCACGCCGAGCTTCTCGAACCGGATGATGCGCTACCGGATCATTGCGCAGTTCGTGGCGATCGTGCTGATCATGGCGACGATCCTGGTCGCACGCGGCGGCGGCTGACGCCGGCGGCCGGATCGCAGGCACGGACGGGCGGGGAGCGGCTCCGCGCCCGCGGATGAGGGGCGAGGTGAGCCGATGGTCGTTCTCAACAGGATCTACACCCGCAGCGGCGATGCCGGGGAAACCGCGCTCGGCGACGGGCGCCGCGTCGGCAAGGATGCCGCCCGGGTCGAGGCCTATGGCACGGTGGACGAGCTGAACGCGGTGGTCGGGCTGGCGCGGCTGGCCGGAGGCGCGGTGGAGGGCACCCCGGCCGAGGGCACCCCGGCGGAGGCCGCCCCGGCGGGGAGCGCCGGCGAGATCGACGCCGCGCTCGGGCGCATCCAGAACGAGCTCTTCGATCTCGGCGCCGATCTCTGCCGCCCGGAGATGGCGCGCGACGCCGAGGCCGAATACACCCCGCTGCGCATGGTGCCGGGGCAGGTCGACCGGCTCGAGGCCGAGATCGACGCGATGAACGCCGCGCTGGCGCCGCTGCGCAGCTTCGTGCTGCCCGGCGGCTCGGCGCTGGCGGCGCATCTGCATCACTGCCGCACGGTCTGCCGCCGCGCCGAGCGGCTGGTGGTGCGTCTCGCCCGCGAGGAGGAGGTCAACCCGGCGGCGATCCGCTATCTCAACCGGCTGTCGGACTGGTTCTTCGTCGCCTCGCGCGCGGCCAACGACAACGGCGCGCGCGACGTGCTCTGGGTGCCGGGACAGACCCGCTGAGGCCGATGCTCCGGTCCGCCGCCCTCCTCGCCCCGGCCGCGGCGCTGCTGGCCCAGATCGCCACCGTCGCGGCGGCGGCGCCGCCGACCGCGCCGCCGATCTCGCCGCGCGCGCCGGTGGCGATGGCCGAGGCGCCGGCGGCCCGGCCGCTGACCGAGGCGCAGCGGCTCGGCCGGATCTGCGACCTGATCGAGGGCGCGGCGGCGGCGCACGGCCTGCCGGCGGATTTCTTCGCCCGGCTGATCTACCAGGAGAGCCGCTTCGACGAGAAGGCGATCTCCCCCGCCGGCGCGCAGGGCATCGCGCAGTTCATGCCCGGCACCGCGAAGGCGCGCGGGCTGCGCGACCCCTGGGACATCCGCCAGGCGATCCCGGCCTCGGCGCGCTTCCTCGCCGATCTGCGCCGCGCCTTCGGCAACTGGGGCCTCGCCGCGGCGGCCTACAATGGCGGCCCCGGCCGGATCGAGGCCTGGCTCGCCCGCGGCGGCTATCTGCCGCACGAGACGCAGGGCTATGTGCGCGCCATCACCTTCCGCCCGGTGGAGTGGTTCCGCGCCCGCGGCCGCGAGGTCGAGCCGCGGCCGCTGGTCGAGGGCAAGCGCTTTGCCGAGGCCTGCCGCTCGCTGCCGATCCTGCCGACCCGGGCGGTGCTCGGCCAGCAGCTGCCCTGGGGGGTGCAGATCGCCGGCGGGCGCAGCCACGGCGCGGCGCTGCGGGCGGCCCGGCGGGTCAGCCGGCGCTATGCCGCGGTGCTCGGCGGCAAGCCGCTCAGCGTGGTGCGCAACCGGCGCGGCATCCGCGGCGCGCCCTATCAGGCGCGGATCGGCGCCGCCAGCCGGCGCGCCGCCGGCCAGCTCTGCGCCCGGCTGAAGCGCGCCGGCGGCAACTGCGTGGTGCTGCGGAACTGAACCGGCGCGCGGGGCGCGAAGCTCGCCGCGGGCGTCACCCCGGCAATGAAGAGGCCGGCGGAGCGCTGCCCCGCCGGCCTCTAACGGTCCGGTGCCCTAGTGCGGCTCACTCGCCGCGGACGTTGGCCTGGATGATGTCGTAGATCTTCTTCACCACGTCGCGCAGCCGGGTCAGGCCGTCGGCCGAATCGTCGAGCGCCTTGGCCAGCGCGTCCATGTCGTTGGTGGCGACGATGCCGGCGAGGCGGTTGTGCACGGTGATGGTGATCTCGCGCATCTCGCCGCTGAGCGCCAGCACCTCGGGCTTGGCGCCGAGCGCGTTCACCCGGTCGTCGAGCACGACCGACCAGAACGCGGCGGCGGTGCTGCCCTGGAACATCCGCGCGGCGGCGACGTTCATCGAGAAACGGTCCTTGGCGGCAAGCGCGCGCTCGAAGTCGCCGGACGCGTCGAACAGGTCGCGCAGGCCGTCCTCGGCATGCAGGTAGAGCTGGGTGACGCGGGCGCGGATCACCTCGGGGTTGTCGGACTGGGCATTGGCGGGCGCCGCGGCGGCGAGCGCGCCGAGCACCAGGGTCACGGAAAGCACGGATCTGATGAGACGAGTGAATGACATGAAATTCTCCATGATGTGGCGGCCCGGAACCGGGCCAGGGCGAGGACAGGATGCGTCCTCCGCGGCGGTCGAACAGGCCCGCCGCGGAAGCACGTGCCGCCGAAGCGCCCATGCGTTCCCCGGCGGCCGCTCCCGCAATGCACGAGTTCCGGCCGACAGTCCAGATTCGTTCCGACCTGCGGTCCAGATTGGCACCATGCCGGCGCGCGGGACATCGCCAGGCCGACGCCGCGCCGGGCCCGCTCCACCATCCGCGCCCACCGCACCCGCCAGCGCCTGAACCCACCACCGCCTGAAGCCGCCGATGCCGGACCTGCCGATGCCCGGGGCCTGCCGGCGACCGGCCCTGCCGGTGCCTCGGTCTGCCGGCATTGGGCCTACCGGCAACCGGGCCCGCCAGCGCCTGGACCTCCCGGCGACCGGATCGGCCAGCAGCCGGGCAGACCAGCAACCGGGCCGGCCAGCGACTGAGCCTTCCGGCGCCTGGACCCGCCAGCAACCGAGCCAATCAGTGACCGCGCCTGCCGCTGCCAGGGCCCGCCGGCATCTGGGCCTTCCGGAGACCTGGCCTGCCTGCAACCGGGCCTTCCGGCGTCTGAACCTCCCGGCGCCCGGGCCTGCCAGCAGCCGGACCTGCCGGCACAGGGACCTGCCAGCAACCGAGCCTACCAGCGATCGGGCCTGCCGATGCCTGGGCCTGACGGCATCTGCGCAGGCGCGGTTCCGGGATCGCTGCGCCGGCCCGGAGGCCATGCCCGCACCGCCGGGCGCCGGCGGTGCCGTGACCCGAAAGCGGGAGCGCGCCGGCGACGCCCTGTCGCACGCGCCAGACAGCTGCGCCGGCGGGCACCGCCCCGACCAGGCCCCCGCCAGGCGGGCGCGGGTGCCGGTGGCCTCGCAGGAGCCCAGTTCCCGGGTACGCCCGCGCGGGGCGGGCAGAAACCCCCTTCCCGGCTGCGTCCACGCGGGGCGCGCGCGCGTGTCGGTGGACCCGCAGAAGCGCCTCGTTCCCGGCCGTGCCCACGCCAGGTGGGCGCCCCTGCCGGTGGCCTTGCAGGAAGCGCCATTCCCGGCCACACCCACGTGGGCGCACCGCTGCCGCTGCCCGCGGCGCCGGCGCGGCTGGTCGCCCGGGCCGGCGCGCGGGCATTCGCCGCGGCGCGGCGCGGGGAGGCGGCGCGCGCTCCCCCGGCCCCCTGCACCGGGCGACAAGGCGGCCTCAGGCGGGCAGCGGCGGCGGCGCAGGGCGGCGGAGATGACGCATTGCTGCCCTTGCATGACGCTTTCTTTTCAGGGAAACCGGGGGCGCTCCGCTAGATGTGTCCCTCGGACCGTCCACGAGGCGGGAGATCCATACGGGGCCGCCTTGCGCGCGGCCGACATGAAAGGAATGCGCGGATGAAGGTGCTCGTGCCCGTCAAACGCGTGATCGACTACAACGTGAAGGTCCGTGTCAAGGCGGACAGCACCGGGGTCGATCTCGCCAACGTCAAGATGTCGATGAACCCCTTCGACGAGATCGCCGTCGAGGAGGCGATCCGGCTGAAGGAGAAGGGCGTGGCGAGCGAGATCGTCGCGGTCTCGATCGGCGTCGAGAAGGCCCAGGAGACGCTGCGCACGGCGCTCGCCATGGGCGCCGACCGCGCGATCCTGATCGTCGCCGCCGACACCGTCGACACCGATATCGAGCCGCTCGCCGTCGCCAAGCTGCTGAAGGGCGTGATCGACGCCGAGGCGCCCGGCCTCGTGCTGATGGGCAAGCAGGCGATCGACAACGACATGAACGCCACCGGCCAGATGCTCGCGGCGCTCACCGGCTGGGCCCAGGGCACCTTCGCCTCGAAGCTCGCCATCGAGGGCGACAAGGCCAAGGTGACGCGCGAGGTCGATGGCGGCCTGCAGACCATCGAGGTCGCGATGCCGGCGATCATCACCGTCGATCTGCGCCTCAACGAGCCGCGCTATGCCTCGCTGCCGAACATCATGAAGGCGAAGAAGAAGCCGCTCGACAAGAAGACGCCCGCCGACTACGGCGTCGACGTCACGCCGCGCCTCGCGGTGGTCAAGGTCGACGAGCCGCCGGCGCGCAAGGCCGGGGTCCGGGTCGGCTCGGTGGACGAGCTGATCGACAAGCTCAAGAACGAAGCGGGGGTGATCTGATGGCCGTTCTCCTGATGGCAGAGGTGACCGATGGCGAGCTGGCGCTCGACGCCACCGCCAAGGCCGTGAACGCCGCCGCCGCGCTCGGCGAGGTGACGCTGCTGGCCTGCGGCGCGCGCGCCGCCGCGGCGGCCGAGGCAGCCGCGAAAATCGACGGCGTGGCCAAGGTTCTGTGCGCCGAGGACGCGATCTACGGGCACCGGCTCGCCGAGCCCACCGCGGCGCTGATCGTCAGCCTCGCCGGCGATTACAGCCACATCGCCGCGCCGGCCACCACCGACGCCAAGAACATCATGCCGCGGGTCGCGGCGCTGCTCGATGTCATGGTGATCTCCGACGTGCAGGAGATCGTCGATGCCGACACCTTCGTGCGACCGATCTATGCCGGCAACGCGATCCAGACCGTGAAGTCCGCCGATCCGACCAAGGTGCTGACGATCCGCACCGCCGGCTACGACGCCGCCGGCACCGGCGGCTCGGCGCCGGTCGAGAACATCGCCGCGGCGGGCGATCCGGGGCTCTCGTCCTGGGTCGAGGACAGCGTGGTGGCGAGCGACCGGCCGGAGCTGACCTCCGCCAAGATCGTCGTCTCCGGCGGCCGCGGGCTCGCCTCCAAGGAGAACTTCGCGCTGATCGAGAAGGTCGCCGACAAGCTCGGCGCGGCCACCGGCGCCTCGCGCGCCGCGGTCGATTCGGGCTATGCGCCGAACGACTGGCAGGTCGGCCAGACCGGCAAGGTCGTCGCCCCCGAGCTCTACATCGCGGTCGGCATCTCCGGCGCCATCCAGCATCTCGCCGGCATGAAGGACAGCAAGGTGATCGTGGCGATCAACAAGGACGAGGAGGCGCCGATCTTCCAGGTCGCCGATTACGGCCTGGTCGGCGATCTCTTCGATGTCCTGCCGGAGCTCGAGGCCAAGCTCTGATCCGGCCCGGAACCGGCTGAGCGGCTGAGGCGCAGGGGGGCCCCGCATCCGGCGATGCGGGGCCCTTCGCCCTCTCCGGCAGGGGCGCCGCGGCATCGCCCGGGCGCCGGCGCGAACCTGCCGCACGAACCTCCGGCCCGAACCGGGGGACAAAGGTTCGCATGGCGGGTTCGCCCGCGCCGGGAAAGTTCCGCCGGGCCGCTGCCGCCGGGAAGGTTCGCGGGAACCGCCGCCGCCGGCACCGCCGGGCGCATGGATCGGCAGCGCCGTCGCGGCCCGGGCGACGCGCTGTCCCTTGAACTGCCGGTCGCGGCGCGCATTATGGGCGCCGCACCGTGCCGGACCCAACCGGGACGCGAAGAAGGAACGAGGGCGATGGAGATCAAGACCGTGGGCGTGGTGGGCGCCGGGCAGATGGGTGCGGGCATCGCCCAGGTCTTCGCCCAGGCGGGCTACGAGGTCCTGCTCAACGACATCAACCAGGAAGCGCTCGATGCCGGCCTCGCCCGCATCGCCAAGGGCATGCGCCGGATGGTCGAGCGCGGCAAGCTCGACGCCGAGAGCTGCGAGGCGGCGCTGGCCCGGCTGAAGGGCACCACGGTGCTGGCCGAGCTCGGCCCGCTCGACCTCATCGTCGAGAGCGCCACCGAGAACGAGACGATCAAGAACCGGATCTTCGCCGGGCTCAAGGAGCATCTCGGCAGCCAGACGCTGCTGACCACCAACACCTCGTCGATCTCGATCACCCGGCTGGCCTCGCTGACCGACCGGCCCGAGCGCTTCATGGGCCTGCATTTCATGAACCCGGTGCCGGTGATGCAGCTGGTCGAGCTGATCCGCGGCATCGCCACCGACGACGCCACCTTCCAGACCGTGCGCAAGGTCGTCGAGAACCTCGGCAAGACCCATGCCACGGCGGAGGACTTCCCGGCCTTCATCGTCAACCGCATCCTGCTGCCGATGATCAACGAGGCGGTCTACACGCTCTACGAGGGGGTCGGCTCGGTCGATTCGATCGACAAGGCGATGAAGCTCGGCACCAACCACCCGATGGGCCCGCTCGAGCTCGCCGATTTCATCGGGCTCGACACCTGCCTGGCGATCATGCACGTGCTGCACGAGGGGCTGGCCGACACCAAGTATCGCCCCTGCCCGCTGCTGGTGAAATATGTCGAGGCCGGCTGGCTCGGGCGGAAATCCGGCCGCGGCTTCTACGACTATCGCGGCGAGACCCCGGTGCCGACGCGCTGAGACCGGCCCGGCCGCCGGCCGGACCCGGGCCCGCCGCGCCCCGCCCCTGAGAGCGCGCGGCGGCTGCGACGGCAGCGCGGCCCACCCACGGCACGGCGGGCCCTCGCGTCGCCGCCGCGCCCCCGTTCCGCCGGCCCGCGGCTCCGCCGCCCCGCCCTGGCGCCCGCCCAGGGTTTCGCCGTCCCGCTTTGCCACCGTCCCACGGTTTCGCTGTCCCGCTTCGCCACCGTCCCGCGGTTCCACCATCCTCCGGATTCGCCATCCCGCATCGCCGCCGACCCACTGTACCGCTGACCGGTGGTCCCGCCGGCACGGGCTCTCGCCGGCCCGCGCTTTCGCTGGCCCCTGTGCCGCCGGCCCGCAGCTCTGCCGGCCCTGCGGCTTGCCAGCGCGCTACGTCGCCGGCCCGCTGTTTCGCCGGTACGCTGTTCCATCGCCAGCCGTGCCACGGCATGCGTTTCCGCCAGCCCGTGGGTCCTCCGGAGCGCAGTTCGGCCGGTTTGCCGCGCCGCCGGCCCGAAGTTCCGTCGGCCCGTCGGCTTACCAGCGCCTACGTCGCCGCCTCGCTGATTTGCCGGATTGCCGTCCCGTCGGCCGGCCGTGCCGCCGGCATGCGTTTCCTCCACCCGTGGGTCCTCCGGCGCGCAGTTCCGCCGGCTTGGCGCGCCGCCGACCTGAAGTTCCCCCGGCACGGTGGCTTGCCGGCGCGCTCCGTCGCCGGCCCGCTGTTTCGTCGGATTGCAGTTCCGTCGGCTTGCGGTTCAGCCAGCCCGTGGTTCTTCCGGCGCACAGTTCCGACGGCTTGGCGCGCCGTCGACCTGAAGTCTCGCGGGCTCGGTGGCTTGTCGGCGTACTGCGTCGCCGGCCCGCCGTTTCGTCGGATTGCCGTTCCGTTGGCTTGCCGTGCCACAGGCATGCGGTTCCGCCAGCCCGTGGTTCCTCCGGCACGCTGCGTCGCCGGCCTGGCGTGCCGCCGGTACGCGGCTCCTTTGGCTCGATGTGGCCTCCGGCCCGCTGTCCCTTCGGCTCACTGTTTCACAGGCTCGGTGGCTGGCCGGTCTTCCGGCGCGCTGTACCGCCGGCTCGGCCTGCCGCCGACCCGAAATTCCCCGGTTCGGTGGCCTGCCGGCTCGCTGTTCCGCCCTGCCGCCGTCCCGCCGGCCGGTGGTTCCGCCGGCCAGCGCCTACGCTGGATCCCTGTGCCGCCGGCCCGCGGTTCTGCCGGTTGGTCGCGCCACCGGCCCGAAGCTCCCCCGGCACGGTGTCTTGCCGGTGCGCTGTTTCGCCGGCTTGGCGTGCTGCCGGCTCGCTGTGTCTCCGGCCCGGTGTTCCTCCGGCACGCGGCTTCTTCAGGTCGGAGTGGCCTCCGGCCCGCTTTTCCTTCGGCTTGCTGTTTCACTGGTTTGCCGGCTGGCGGATCCTCCGGCGCGCCGTTTCGCCGTTTCGCCGTTTCGCCGGCTCGCTGTGCCGCTGGCCCATGGTTCCGCCGGTGCACGTCTTTCCGCCGGCTCGGTGTTGCGCCGGATTGCTGCTCCGCCAGTCCGCAGTTCCGCCGGCGCGCGGTTCTGACGGCGCGCGGTTCTGCTGGCCCGTTGTTCCCCGGGCGCACTGTTCCGATGGCTTGGTGCGGCACCGGCCCGCCGTTTCGCCGGCTCGCCATGCCGCCGGCGCGCGGTTTCGCCTGCGCGCGAATCCGACGCCCTGTAGTTGCGTTCGCCCGCCGTGCCTCCTGGACGCTGTTTCGTCGGCCCTCGGTTCCGCCCGCTCGCAGTTCCGTCGGCGCGCTGTTCCGTCGGCCTGCCGTGCTGCCTGAGCGCTGGTTTGCCAGCCTGCAATTCCGCGCGCTCGCGGTTCCGCCGACCCAGGGTTCCGCCCGCTCGCCGTTCCGTCCGGCTGGCGGGCTGCCGGTTGCCTTTGTGGCAGCTGCGGTTCGTCGGTGCGCCGGGCTGACGGCGCTAGTCCTCCG
Source organism: Paralimibaculum aggregatum (assembly GCF_030270585.1). Lineage (GTDB taxonomy): Bacteria > Pseudomonadota > Alphaproteobacteria > Rhodobacterales > Rhodobacteraceae > Thermohalobaculum > Thermohalobaculum aggregatum. Next base: position 119,868 of record NZ_BSYI01000013.1, on the reverse strand, counting down.
GGACGCCGCCGAGCATGCGGGCGAGCACGGCGGGGCCGGCATCGCGGTCGAGCGCCTGGGCCTGCTGCCAGAGATCGGCGGCCGCCTGCTCGAGCCGGACCGCCTCGGCCTCGAGCGCCGCCAGCCGGTCGGCGCGGGCGGCACGGGCAGCGCGGTCCGGCGCCGGCAGCCCGGCGAGGCCGTCCTCGATGGCCGCCGCCTCGGCGCGCAGGCGGTCGGCCTGCATCCGCGCCGCATCGCCGCGCGCCAGCAGCGCCGCGGCATCGGCCGAGATGCCGGGCTCGGCGGCGGCCTGGCGGGCCGGGTCGGGCGGCGGCTCGTCGGCCTCCCGCGCGGCGCAGCCGGCGAGCAGCAGGACGGATGCCAGCAGGACGGATGCCGGCCGAGCCGATGCCAGCAGGACGGATGCCAGCCGGGCCGATGCCGGCAGGACGGATGCCAGCCGGGCGGATGCCGGCAGGGCGGATGCCGGCGGGGCGGATGCCGGCCGGCTGGCGGCCGGGAGCGGCCGCGGCATCGCGTGCAAAGCCGGTTCCTCGCGAAAACGCATCCGCCAAGGATTCCGGAGCCGCGCGGCGCTGTCAAACCGGGCCGGGGCGCCGCGCGATCCTTGCCAGAATCGCAAGGATGTATTTTCCATTGCCCCGATGCCGGCGGTCGCCCCTATCGTTAGACCTGACGCGGCCGGGGCGCGCAGGCCGCGCCCGGCAACCGGATCAGAGGAGACCGACCCATGCGCAAGACCGCCCTCGCGCTCGCCGCCCTCGCGGGCCTCGCCCTTGCCGGCCCGGCCGCGGCCGAGCCCTATCTGCTCGACCGGAGCCACGCCCATGTGTCGTTCGAGGTGAGCCATCTCGGCTTCTCGCTGACCCAGGGCTGGTTCCGCGACTTCGACGCCGAGGTCGATCTCGACCCGGAGGATGTCGAGGCCACGCGGGTGCGCTTCGTGATCGACGCGGCCAGCGTCGACACCACCTGGGAGCCGCGCGACCGGCAGATCCGCAGCAAGGATTTCCTCGACGTGGCGCGGCATCCGCAGATCGTCTTCGAATCGACCTCGGTGACCCGCACCGGCGGCGAGACCGCCGCGGTGACCGGCAACCTGACGATCCGCGGCGAGACCCGCGAGGTGACGCTCGAGGCCCGGCTCAACAAGCTCGGGCCGTCGCCCTTCGACCCCTCCCTGACCGTGGCCGGCTTCACCGTGTCCGGCGAGATCGACCGCACCGAGTTCGGCATCAACTATGCCGCGCCGGCGGTCGGCGCGGTGGTGGCGATCGAGATCCAGCTGGAGCTCAGCCCGGCGGGCTGAGCCGGGCACGGAAGCGCCGGGCAGGCGGAAGCCGCGGCGCCGGAGGCAGCGGCGGCGCCCCGGCACCGCGGCCGGCACACCGGCAGAGCACGGAGAGCGAGCGATGGGACTGAGCAACACGCGCGAGGGCTGGGGCTGGCCGGCCCGGCTGCTGCACTGGCTGATGGCGCTGCTGATCCTCGGCATGCTGGGCGTCGGCTTCTACATGGTGGAGATCGTCGGCGACGACCTGATCCAGCGCTTCAACCTCACCCAGATGCACAAGAGCTGGGGGGTGATCGTGTTCGCGCTGGCGCTGCTGCGGATCCTCTGGCGGGCGGTGACCCCGAGCCCGGCGCCGGTGCCGATGCCGGCCTGGCAGAAGACCGCCGCGCAGGCCTCGCATCTGGCGCTCTATGCGCTGATGATCGCGCTGCCGCTGACCGGCTGGCTGATGGCCTCGTCCTCGCCCTACAACGATGCCGATGCCTATGTGCAGATCAGGAACGAGGTGCGGCTGACCTATCTGTTCGGCGCCGAGACGCTGGCGGCGCTGGGGCTCGAGGACGCTCTGGTCTGGGCGATGCCGGATCCCTACGAGCCCGGCGACGAGGCGCTGTCGAAGCGCTTCGAGCAGGTCCACCTGGCGCTGGCGCTGGCGCTGACGGCGGTGCTCGGGCTGCATGTGGCGGCGGCGCTGAAGCACCAGTTCATCGACCGCGACGGGCTGCTGATGCGGATGATCCGGGGGCACTGACGGCCCCCGCGCAGGCACCCCGCGCAGGCCCCCGCCCCTGCACCGTCGCGGCGGCTGCGCGGGCAGCGCGGCCCACCCAAGGCGCGCCGGGCCGGCACGGGGGCCTGCGCGGGGTGCCTGCGCGGGGATCGGCCACAGGAACCGGCCGCCGGGGCCGCACGGAGACGCATAGGGCCGCACGGGGCAGCCCGCCCGGCGCGCCGTGGGTGGGCTGCGCGGATGGTGCAGCCGCCGCGACGGTGCAGGGGCGGGGCGCGCCGGGCGGTCCGACCCTGGCCGCCAGGCGGTCCAACCTCTGCCATCGGGCGGCGCGGCCGCAGCCGCCGGGCGGTCCGACCCCCAGCCGCCGGGCGGCGCGGGTTCAGCCGCCGGGCGGTGCGGTCAGTTCGACCAGCCGGCGGATCGCCGCCTTGGCCTCGGCGCTGTCCCATTCCGCGTCGCCGACCAGCCGCGCCACCTCGCGCCCCTCGCGGTCGAGCAGCAGGGTGACCGGCAGGCCGAGGATCGCCGCCTCGCGCGCCACCGTGCGCTTCGCATCGTGGTAGAGCGCCAGGTGCTCGATGCCGGTCTCCTCGTAGAACTTCGCCGATTTCGCGCTGCCGCCGAAATCCGTCGAGATCGCCACCACGGCGACCGGCGCATCGGCCAGCGCCCCGGCCAGCCGGTCGAGCGCGGGCATCTCGGCGCGGCAGGGCGGGCACCAGGTGGCCCAGAAGTTCACCACCGCCACCCGGCCGCGGAAATCCGCGAGGCTGACCGGCGCGCCCTGCGCGTCGACGAAGCCGGCCGCGATCGGCGCCCGCGGGCTCTCGTGCACCACCAGCTTGGCCATCGCCCCGGTGGCCAGCGCCGCCAGCCCGGCCCGCGCTTCGGGCGCCAGCGCCGCCGCGCCGGCATTTGCAGGCGCTGCCGCCGCGGTGTAGAGGGAGGCGGCGAAGGCCAGGGTCAGGGCGGCGGCGGCGCGGCGCGGCAGCAGGGTCATCTCGGTCTCCCATGGGACAGTTTCAGCAGGCGAAGGCGACGCAATGGCGGAGAATAGGGATCGGACGGCCGCTGGCCAGCCCCCGGCGGCCCCCCGGGCGAACACAATGTGGGGAGGCCGCTTCGCCGCGGAGCCCGACAGGGTGATGCAGCGGATCAACGCCTCGATCGGCTTCGACCGCCGCTTCGCCACCGAGGACATCGCCGGCAGCCGCGCCCATGCCGCCATGCTGGCGGCGCAGGGCATCCTCACCGCCGCCGATGCCGCCGAGATCGACCGCGGGCTGGTCGCCATCGAGGCGGAGATCGAGGCCGGCAGCTTCGCCTTCTCCGAGGCGCTCGAGGACATCCACATGAACATCGAGGCCCGGCTCGCCGAGCTGATCGGGCCGGTCGCCGGGCGGCTGCACACCGCGCGCTCGCGCAACGACCAGGTGGCGACGGATTTCCGCCTCTGGGTGCGCGGCTGGATCGACGCCACCGATGCCGGGCTGGCGGCGCTGCAGCGCGCGCTGCTGGCGCAGGCCGAGGCCGGCGCGGCCTTCGTGATGCCGGGCTTCACCCATCTGCAGGTCGCCCAGCCGGTGACCTGGGGCCATCACATGCTGGCCTATGTCGAGATGATCGGGCGCGACCGCGGCCGCCTCGCCGATGCCCGGATGCGGCTCAACGAATGCCCGCTGGGCGCCGCCGCGCTGGCCGGCACCGGCTTCCCGATCGACCGGGAGATGACCGCCCTCGCGCTCGGCTTCGGCGCGCCGATGGCAAACTCGCTGGACGCGGTGTCGGACCGCGACTTCGTGCTGGAGACGCTCTCCGCGGCGACCATCTGCGCCACCCATCTGTCGCGCATGGCCGAGGAGATCGTGATCTGGTCGACCGCGCAGTTCGGCTTCGTGAAGCTCTCCGACAAGTACACCACCGGCTCCTCGATCATGCCGCAGAAGCGCAACCCGGACGCCGCCGAGCTGGTGCGCGCCAAGATCGGCCGGATCATCGGCGCGCAGGTCGCGCTGACCACGGTGATGAAGGGCCTGCCGCTGGCCTATTCCAAGGACATGCAGGAGGACAAGGAGCCGTTCTTCGACGCCGCCGACGCGCTCGCCCTGGCGATCGCCGCGATGGAGGGCATGGTGCGCGACATGGCGCCGGTGCCGGAGCGGCTGCGCGCCGCCGCGGCCAGCGGCTACTCGACCGCCACCGACCTCGCCGACTGGCTGGTGCGCGAGGCCGGGCTGCCGTTCCGCGAGGCGCATCACGTCACCGGCCGCGCGGTGGCGGCGGCGGAGGCGGCCGGGGTCGACCTGCCGGCGCTGCCGCTGGAGACCCTGCGGGAGATCGACGGGCGGATCACCGAGGGCGTCTACGAGGTGCTGAGCGTCGAGGCCTCGGTGGCCAGCCGGCGCAGCTATGGCGGCACCGCGCCGGAGCAGGTGCGCGCCCAGATCGCCCGCTGGAAGGAGCTGCTGCAATGAGGACCGCGCTCGCGCTCATGCTGCTCGCCGGGCTGATCGCCTGCGGCAAGAAGGGCAACCCGAAGCGGCCGGTGCCGCTCGAGATCCCGGCCGAGGAGCCCGCCGAGGGACCGGCCGATCCCGTCCCCGGCGAGCCGATCTGGTAGCGAAGGACCCGGCATGGACCATTTCACCTATCGCGGCGGGCGGCTGCATGCCGAGGATGTCCCGCTCGAGGAGATCGCCCGCGCCGTCGGCACCCCGGCCTATGTCTATTCCACCGCGACGCTGGAACGGCATTACCGGGTGTTTGCCGAGGCGCTGGCGGGGCTGCCGCACCTGATCGCCTATGCGCTGAAGGCCAATTCCAACCAGGCGGTGATCGCGACGCTGGCGCGGCTCGGCGCCGGCGCCGACGTGGTCTCGGGCGGCGAGCTGGCGCGCGCGCTGGCCGCCGGGGTGGCGCCGCAGAAGATCGTGTTCTCCGGCGTCGGCAAGACGGCCGAGGAGATGCGCGCCGGGCTGGCCGCCGGGATCCGCCATTTCAACGTCGAGAGCGTGCCCGAGCTCGAGGCGCTCGACGGCGTCGCGCAGGCGATGGGCCGGGTCGCGAAGATCTGCTTCCGGGTCAATCCCGACGTCGATGCCGAGACCCACGAGAAGATCGCCACCGGCAAGGCCGAGACCAAGTTCGGCGTGCCGATCGGCGATGCCCCGGCGCTCTATGCCCGCGCCGCCGCGATGGCCGGGGTCGAGCCGGTGGGGATCGATGTCCATATCGGCTCGCAGCTCACCGGGCTGCACCCCTTCGAGAGCGCCTTCGCCAAGGTCGCCGCGCTGACCGCGAGCCTGCGCGCCGCCGGCCATGCGATCTCGCGGCTCGATCTCGGCGGCGGGCTCGGCATCCCCTACCGCGCCTCCAACGCGGCGCCGCCGCTGCCGTTCGACTATGGCGCGGTGATCCGGCGCACGGTCGGCCATCTCGGCTGCGAGATCGAGATCGAGCCGGGCCGCCTGATCGCCGGCAATGCCGGGGTGCTGCTGGCCTCGGTGATCTACCGCAAGCGCGGCGCGGATCGCGATTTCGTGATCCTCGACGCGGCGATGAACGATCTCGTCCGCCCGGCGATGTACGACGCCTGGCACGAGATCGTGCCGCTGCAGGAGCCCGCCCCCGGCGCCGCCATCGCCCCCGCAGATGTTGTGGGTCCGGTCTGCGAGACCGGCGACATCTTCGCCAAGGCGCGGGATCTGCCGCCACTCGGCGCCGGCGACCGGGTCGCCTTCCGCTCCGCCGGCGCCTATGGCGCGGTGATGGCCTCGGAATACAATTCCCGCCCGCTGGTGCCCGAGGTGATGGTCAGCGGCGGCGAGTTTGCCGTGATCCGCGCGCGCCCCACATTGGAGGAGATGATCGGGCGTGATACGCTCCCGCCCTGGATCGAGCCTGCGCGGGCCTGACCCTTCCCGGCCCCGCGCGCAAGCGAAGGGCCGTGCATGACCGGATCGCCCAGCACCCGGAACCACCCGTCCGCGCACCCGCATTCGGTGTTCGACCGGCCGCGCAGCCTTGCGAAGCGGCTGCGCCGGGCGATCGATCTCAGCGAGGCGGCGCTCTGGGTCGAGGCGCTGGCCGGGGCGCTCTGGCCGGCCTTCGCGCTGCTCTGCGCGCTGGCCGCGGCGGCGGTGCTCGGGGCGCTCGAGGGGCTCGGCGCCGCCGGGCACTGGACCGCGCTGGGCCTCGCCGGAGCGGCGCTGCTGGCGGCGCTGGCCTGGGGCTTCCGCGATTTCCGCCTGCCGCGGCGCGCTGCCGCGATGCGCCGGCTCGATGCCAGCCGGCCAGAGCGCCCGCTCGCGGTGATCACCGACCGGATGGCCGCGGCGCCGGGGCAGGACGGTTTCGCCCGCGCGCTCTGGCACGAGCACCAGCGCCGCGCCGAGGCCGCCGCCGCCGAGATGCGCGCCAGCGCGCCCGATCTGCGCCTGGCGCGGCGCGACCGCTGGGCGCTGCGCCTCGCCACGCCGGTGCTGCTGGTCGCCGCGCTGATCGGCGCGGGCGATCTCGGGCCGGAGCGGCTGGCGGCGCTGTTCGAGCCCGGCCGCGCCGGCGAGGGCGCCGCGCCGGGCTATCTCGCCGAGCCGGCGATCGAGGCCTGGGCGGTGCCGCCGGCCTATACCGGCGAGGAGACCGTCTATCTCAACCGCCGCGCCGATGCCGGCACGCTGTCGCTGCCGCAGGGCACCGAGATCACCATCCGCGCCACCGGCATGGAGACCGCGCCGGCGCTCGACGCGGCGCCGCTCGACGGGGCCGCGGCCGGCTTCACCGCGCTCGGCGGCGGGCTGCACGAGGCGAGCGGCGTGCTGGCGCGCTCCGGCAGCCTCACGGTGGGCGATCCGGCTGCCCCGATGGGCGCCTGGCGGCTCGACATGGTGCCCGACGCGGCGCCCGAGATCGGCTTCTCCGACGACCCGCGCCCCGGCGCCGCGCGCAGCCTCGAGGTGCCCTTCGCGGCCAGCGACGACCACGGCATCACCGCCGCCTGGGCGGTGATCGCGCTCGCCGACCCGGCCCCGGCCGAACAGCGCGCCGAGATCCCGCCGATCGAGTTCGGCCTGCCGCTGCCGATCTCGCGCGACACCCGCAACGTGGTGGATGTCGCGGTGCAGGATCTCACCGAGCATCCCTGGGCCGGCGCCGAGGTGACGATCACGCTGCATGCCGAGGACGGCGCCGGCCAGGTCGGCAGCGCCGGGCCGCGCCGCATCCGCCTGCCGGAGCGCCGCTTCACCGACCCGCTGGCCCGGGCGCTGGCCGAGCAGCGCCGCGAGCTGCTGCTCGACTATGGCGCGGCCGAGCGGGTGCTCGACACGGTGCAGGCGGTGACCCGCTTCCCCGGCGAGGTGTTCAAGACCCATACCGGCGCCTATCTCGGCGTCCGCCTGGCGCTGCGCCGCCTCGCCCCGACGATCCCCGAGGACCGCGTCGCCAGCGTCGCCGGCGATGTCGCGGAGTTCCTCTGGCGCGCCGCGCTCTCGCTCGAGGCCGGCGATCTCGCCTCGGCGCTGGAGCGCCTGCGCGAGGCCGAGGAGCGCCTGCGCAGCGCCCTCGAGAGCGGCACCGACGAGGAGATCCGCGAGGCCATGGAGGAGCTGCGCCAGGCGATCAACGACTATCTCGAGGAGATGATCCGCCAGGCGCTGCAGAACCCCGAATCGCTGCAGCAGATGCCCCAGGGCAACCAGCAGCTCTCGCGGCAGGATCTCGACGAGCTGCTCGACCAGCTCCAGCGCCAGGCCGAATCGGGCCTGCGCGACCAGGCCCGCGACATGCTCTCGCAGCTCTCGCAGATGCTGCAGAACCTGCAGATGGGCCAAGGCCAGGGGCAGAGCCCCGGCCAGCAGGCGCTCGAGCAGCTGCAGGACCTGATCCGGCGCCAGCAGCAGCTCTCCGACGAGACCTTCGACGCGCTCCGCCAGCAGCGCCGCGAGAGCCAGCAGGGCCAGCGCGGGCAGCGCGGCCAGCAGGGCCAGTCCGGCCAGCAGGGCCAGGGCCGCCAGCCCGGCCAGCAGGGCCGCCCCGGCGGCGAGGGCGGCGAGGGCATGCGCGCCGGCCGCCACGGCGAGAACGGCCGCCTCGCGGCCGAGCAGGAGGCGCTGCGCCGGGCGCTCGAGGAGCTCGCCGGCCAGCTCGGCGGCGGCGAGGGCATGGACGGCGCCTCGCGCTCGCTCGGCCAGGCCGGCGATGCCATGGGCCGCGCCCGCGACGATCTCGACCAGGGCGCCACCGGCCCCGCGGTGGAGGACCAGATGGAGGCGCTCGACAGCCTCAACGGCGCCGCCGAGGCGCTCGCCGAGAGCATCGAGCAGGGCCAGGGCCAGGCCGCCGCCAGCGGCTTCGGCGAGGCCGACGGGCCCGAGCGCGACGCGATGGACCCGTTCGACCGGCCGGCCGGCAACAACAGCGGCAACATGAACGGGCGGCTGCGCGGCGGCGTGCCCGACCAGGCGCTGATCGACCGCGCCCGCGAGCTGCTGCAGGAGCTGCGCCGCCGCGCCGGCGAACGCGACCGCCCGGATATCGAGCTGCGCTATTTCGAGCGGCTGCTGGAACAGTTCTGACGCCGCCCCCGGCCCGCCGGCCGCCCCGCGGCACGGCACCGCCCGGAGCCCGGAACCGCCCGAAACAGCCCGCAGCCCGGAACAGCCCGGAGCCAGGAGCCAGAAGCCCGCCCCCCGCCGCCACCAGCGGCCGCCGCCGCAGCCTCCCCGCCCGGCCCCGCCCGGACGGCCCCCTTCCGCCGCGCCCGCCCGAGCCCCAGACGCCCCCGCTCCGAGCCCCCGCCAAAACAGCCCGGAAGCTGCCCCCCGGCACCACCGAAGCACCCGACCAAGCCTCCCCCCACGCCGCTTCGACCGGCCATCGTACCAGCTCAGACGCCGCCCTGCCCGGCCCGACGGGCGCACCCGATCAAGCCAAACTCCACACCGCTTCGCGCAGCTGCCGGAACAGCCCAGACGCGGGCCAGCGGCGCGACCGGCGCACCCGACCAAGCCTCGCCCCATACCGCTACGAGCAACGGCCGGAGCTGTTCAGACGCGGGCCCCGGCGCGACCGGCGCACCCGACCATGCCTCGCCCCACGCCGCTTCGCGCAGCTATCGGAGCAGCTCAAACGCGGGCCAGCGGTGCAACCGGCGCACCCGACCAAGGCCCCCCACGCCGCTTCGCGCAGCTGCCGGAACAGCCCCGACGCGGACCAGCAGCGCAACCGGCGCACCCGACCAAGCCTCGCCCCACGCCGCTTCGCGCAGCTACCGGAGCAGCCCAGACGCGGGCCCCCGGCGCGACCGGCGCACCCGACCAAGGCCCCCCACGCCGCTTCGCGCAGCTGCCGGAACAGCCCCGACGCGGACCAGCAGCGCAACCGGCGCACCCGACCAAGCCTCGCCCCACGCCGCTTCGCGCAGCTACCGGAGCAGCCCAGACGCGGGCCCCCGGCGCGACCGGCGCACCCGACCAAGCCTCCCCCACGCCGCGTCCAGCAACCGGCGGAGCAACTCCAGCGCCCACCCCTGCCGGACGGACACCGTCAGGTGCGCCCGCCCCGACCGTCTCGAGCGGCTGTCCAAGCCGTTCCAGCACCGCCGCCCGGCCTGGCCGGCGTCGGCGAGCACACCCGCCCGAACCACGCCCCAAGCCAATCCGAGCAGCGACCGGAGCATCCCCAATCCCGACCGGCCAGGGCACCCGGCAGAGGCCCGGGCCGGCCGTCTCGAGAGATTGCCGGGGCGGTTCTGGGTTGATCCGGGGGCGGCCCGCGCCGGCGCGTCCCGCGGCGAAGGGGCGCGCGACGGCGGATCCGGGCGCTCCGGGTGCCGGGTGGGTGGGGCCGCGGGACGCGCCGGCGCGGGCCGCTCGCAGTCCGGGGCGGGGGGCGCAGCCCGGGATGGAGCTTGTCCGGGGCCGGACCAGCCCGGGGCGGGGCCAGTCCGGGACGGAGCCAGCCCCGGGCGGAGTCTGTCCGGGGCCGGGCCAGTCCGGAGTGGAACCTGTCCGGGGTGGGGCCTGTCCGGGGTGGAGCCTGTTCGGGGTGGGGCCAGTCCGGGGCGGGGGTCAGCACGGGGTGGGGGCAGTCCGGGGTGGGGCCGGTGCGGGGGCCGCGGGGGCGCCCGTGCTCCTGACTGCGCGCTCGGCCGGCCAGGGGGCGCCGGTTCGCGGGCGGGCGGTCAGGGTCGCCGGCCGGGGCGGGATCATTCCCCGCCGCTGCCGATGCGCTCCCCGATGGTGCCGCGCGGGCGGGTGCGCGGTCGACAGGCCGGGGGGCGCCGGGTGGGGCCGCGGGACGCGCCGGCGCGGGGCGCTCGCAGTCCGGGGCGGGCGTCCGCAGCCCGGGGTGGAGGCAGCCCCGGGCGGAGCCTGTCCGGGGCCGGGCCAGTCCGGGGTGGGGCCTGTCCGGGGTGGAGCCTGTCCGGATTGGAGTCGGTCCGGGGTGGGGGCAGTCCGATGCGGGGCCGGTGCGGGGGCCGCGGGGGCGCCCGTGCTCCGGACTGCGCGCTCGGCCGGCCAGGGGGCACCGGTTCGCGGGCGGGCGGTCAGGGGAGGGCCGGTGCGCGGACGGTTGGCCGGGGGCGCTGGCCGGGGCGGGATCATTCCCCGCCGCTGCCGATGCGCTCCCCGATGGCGCCGCGCGGGCCGGTGCGCGGTCAGCAGGCCGGGGGGCGCCGGCGGGGGCCGCGGGGGCGCCCGTGCTCCGGACTGCGCGCTCGGCCGGCCAGGGGGCGCCGGTTCGCGGGCGGGCGGTCAGGGGAAGGGCGGCGCGCGGACGGTTGGCCGGAGGCGGCGGCCGGGGCCGGATCATTCCCCGCCGCTGCCGATGCGCGCCCCGATGGTGCCGCGCGGGCCGGTGCGCGGTCGACAGGCCGGGGGGCGCCGGCTGGGGCCGCGGGACGCGCCGGCGCGGGGCGCTCGCAGTCCGGGGCGGGCGTCCGCAGCCCGGGGTGGAGCCAGCCCCGGGCGGAGCCTGTTCGGGGCGGGGCCAGTCCGGGGTGGGGCCAGTCCGGGGTGGAGCCTGTCCGGATTGGAGTCGGTCCGGGGTGGGGGCAGCCCGGTGCGGGGCCGGGGCGGGGGCCGCGGGGGCGCCCGTGCTCCGGACTGTGCGCTCGGCCCCGGTCTAGGGGCGCCGGTCGCGGGCGGGCGGTCAAGGGAGGGCCGGCGCGCGGCCGGTTGGCCGGGAGCGCCAGCTGGGGGGCCGGCCGGGGCGGGATCATTCCCTCCGCTGCCGATGCGCTCCCCGGTGGTGCCGCGCGGGCCGGTGCGCGGTCAGCAGGCCGGGGGGCGCCGGGTTCTGCAGTCATGGGACCGGTTCCCAAGCCCCGGCGTTCTGATTCGCGTCCGGCAAGGAGGTGATCCGTGGCGCGTTTCGATCTGGCGGATCCCGGATGGCGCCTGGTCCGGCCGCGGCTTCCGGACAGGCCGGGCGGCGTGCCCCGGATGGGCGGTCGGCGGGCCCCCGGCGGGGTCTTCCGGGTGCTGCGGACCGGCTCTCCCCGGCGCGGCCTGCCCGGGAGATGCGGCCCGCATGGCACCGTCGGCAACCGGTTCAGCCGCCGGGCCGGGGCCGGCGTCCGGCTGCGGGTGTTCGAGGAACCGGCCGGAAAACCCACCGGTTCCTTGCAGTTCGTCGACCGCTCGGGCATCCGCGCTCGCCCGCACGCGGCGCGCGGAAGGAGGGGGCGAGAATCACGCCGCCGGTCGCTCCCGCGGAGGACTGCGCACCAGGATCAGCGCGATGGTCGATCAGCGCGATGGTCGATCGGCGCGGCCTGCCGGCGGCGATCGTGCCTTTGCCGGGGCAGGCCCCGGGCACGGCGGCGGCGGGCGCGCTGCCGGCGGCCGATGCCGCGCCCGGGGGCGCGGTCGCCGGCCGTGGCCACGACGCGCATGCGGCCTCGACCCGATCGCGGGGCATGGCGGGCGCGGTCACGTCCCGAGGCAACGGGGCCGGACGGTGCAACGCCCGGCAGAGCCTCCGCCCCAGCGGATGCGGACCCCGGCGCAGCGGTTCCTCGACACGCTCGAGCGGCTCCGGAAGATCGCGGCCAGATACGGAAAGACGGCGGGACACCACCGCGCCGCCGTCCTCGCCGCGTCTCCAGGGCTATGCGCCGGGTTTCACCAACCCGCTGCCCGGGTCATTCCTCGCCGCTGCCGATGCGCTCCTCGATGGCGCCGCGCAGGCCGGCGAGCGTCTCGTTGAGCCCGGCCCGCATGCCGTCGACCACCGTGACATAGTTGCGCAGCACCGGCGCGGTCTCGGGATGCGCCGCGGCGATCGGCCCGGCCAGCGCGTAGAGCCCGGTCAGCGTGCCGGCCACCAGCACCACCAGCATGAAGCCGGTGAGCCCGGCGCCGGTGCCGCGGCGCTTCTCCGCCTCGAACTTGCGGTTGCGCCGGCGGTGCTTGTTCATCAGCCGCTTGCGGGCGCCGCGGGTCTCGCCCTGGGTCTCCTTGGCGCGCACCGAGCGCAGCCGGCTCGACTGGCCGCCGACGCCGAGGCGCGAGCGCAGCATCTCCTCGTCCTCGTCGGCGCCGTCCTCGCGCCGGGCATGGCCGAACACCGCCTCGCGCACATCCTCGCGCACCGGCTGGCCGCCGCCGATCGGATCGGCGGTGACGCCCCAGCCCGAGGTGTCCTGGCGCGCGCCCTCCTCCGGTGCCTGCGGCACGCCGCGCCGGGTCTCGTTGCCCTGCACCTCGTTCAGCATCTGGCGGATCTCGCTCATCTGCTGGGTGCGCTGCTGCGGCGGCCGCGTCTGGGTGCCGAGCGCGCTGGCCTCGATCGGCGGCGGCGCCTCGGATACCGGCACGGCGTGCCAGATATTGCCGCATGAGGAGCAGGTGACATCCCGCCCATTCGGCCCGAGCGCCTGCGCCGGCACCTGATACCGCGCATTGCAGTTGGGACATTCGATCTCGACCATTGCCGTTCTCCGCCATGCAGTGCCTTGCTTCCTGTATAGACGCGAAGCGCAGGCCCGCCAAGCACCACTCCGGGGAGGTGTTGTCAAAGCCCGGAAAAGGCGTCAGTTTCGAGCCTCGGCGCGAGGGATGGGGCGGCCAATGATATCGCTCGACCGGGTGAGCTTCGGTTATGACGAACGCGACACGCTGAGCGAGGTGAGCATCGATGTGCCGCCGGGCTCGTTTCACTTCCTCACCGGGCCCTCGGGCGCCGGCAAGACGACCCTGCTCAAGCTGCTCTATCTCGACCACCTGCCCCGGCGCGGCCGGCTCAAGCTGTTCGGCGAGGACCCGGCAACGCTAGAGCGCCGGCGCATCCCGCAGCTGCGGCGGCGTATCGGCGTGGTGTTCCAGGAGTTCCGCCTGCTCGAGCACATGACCGTGGTGCAGAACATCGCGCTGCCGCTGCGCGTCGCCGGCCACCGGCTCGACGACTACCAGGCCGATGTCATGGAGCTGGTGAAATGGGTCGGCCTCAACGCCCGCATCGACGCCTATCCGCGCGAGCTCTCGGCCGGCGAGAAGCAGCGCGCGGCGATCGCGCGGGCGGTGATCAACTCGCCCGACCTGATCCTCTGCGACGAGCCCACCGGCAATGTCGACCCGGAGATGGGCGCGCGCATCCTGCGGCTGCTGATCGAGCTCAACCGGCTCGGCAAGACGGTGCTGATCGCGACCCATGACCTCGGGCTGATCCGCTCGGCCCGCGGCGGCGTCGGCGCGCGCATCCTGCGGCTGGCGGACGGCCGGCTCACCCTCGGCGCGGCGGAGCTGTGATGGCCCGCTGGTTCCGCTTCGCCCGCGCCGCCGAGGCGCCGCCGATCGTGCCGATGAGCGGCTGGTCGGCGCCGCTGACCACGCTGGCCTCGGCCGCGATGAGCTTCCTCGCGGTGCTCACCCTGATCGCCGGCCTCGCCGCCGACCGGCTGGCCGAGGACTGGCGGCAGGATCTCGCCGGGCTCGCCACGGTGCGGGTCAGCGCCGAGCCGGAGGTGCTGGAGACCCGGGTGATGCGGGCGCTCGAGGTGGTGCGCACCGCCCCCGGCATCGCCGCGGCGCGGGTGCTGAGCGAGGCCGAGCACCTGGCGCTGATCGCGCCCTGGATCGGCGGCGTCGAGGCGCTGGAGGCGCTGCCGGCGCCGCGGCTGATCGATCTCACGCTGGAGGGCGACGGCCCGGATGCGGCGCGGCTGCAGAGCCGGCTCGACCGCGACGCCCCCGGCGCCGTCTACGACGACCACGCCGCCTGGCGCGGGCCGCTGGCGCGGGCTGCCGCCGCCGTCGGCCGGCTGGCCTGGGCGGCGACGGTGCTGGTGATGCTGGCGGCCTGCGCGATGGTGGCGCTGGCGGCGCAGGCGACGCTCACGGCGCATCTCGACATCGTGCGGGTGATCCGGCTGATCGGCGGCGAGGACCGCTACATCGCCGGCGCCTTCGTGCGGCGGCTGGCGCTGCGCGGGCTGGCCGGCGGCATGGCCGGGGCCGGCCTCGCGCTGCTGGCGCTGGCGGCGCTGCCCGGCAGCGGCGCCGGCGGGGTGCTGGGCGGCTTGCTGCCCGGCACCTTCGGCTGGATCGCGATCCCGATCGCGGTGCCGCTGCTGACCGCGGCGATCGCCTGGGCGACCGCGCGCGCCTCGGTGCGCATCGCCCTCGGCCGGATGCTCTGAGCCGCGGCCGGCGCGGCCCGCCCCGGCTCAGCCCCGGCTCAGCCGAGCGCCTTCAGGTCCTTCATCGCCTTGGCGAAATGCTTGCCCACCTCGGCGAGGTTCCGGTTGATGTTCTCCGGCTCTTTGAGCACGCCGAGGAGATAGCCCTCGAGGTTCTGGAAATAGAGCTGATTCGGCGCCGAGCTCGGATACACTCCCCACTCCCTCATGTAGGTGATGGCGCCGCTCAGCTCGTCGGCGCGCTTGCCGAACTCCCTGACCAGCGGCTTGTACCGCGACGGCTTCAGCGCCTTGTCGACGGCATCCGAGACCTGGTCGCGCTTGGCCTTGAGCGCGGCATGCTGCGGCGAGGCCGGGTCGAGGCCGGCGAGCTGCCTGTCGATGGTCTTGAGCGCGTCCCGGGCGGCCTGGATCTTGGTGCCGAGCCTGTTCATCTCGGCGAAGTATTTCCTGAACGCGCTCTCCAGCACGATCGGCGCGCTGCTGAGAAAGCTGATCCGGTCCTGCAGCGTGTTCAGACCGTTCACCTCCGTGGCGACCATGCCGTCGAACTTGGTCTTGCACTTGGCGCCGAAGGCCTTGGCCTTGGCGTCCTTGTTCGCCCGGCAGCCCCTGACATACCGGTCGAGCGTGGCCTCCAGCTTCTTCAGCGCGTCGAGCCGGTCCTTCGCGGTCTTCTTGGTCTTGTGGTACTTGTCCAGCGCATCGCCGAGCGCAACCCCCTTCACCAGGCCCGACTTGCCGCCATCGGTCTTGTTGCGCCAGGTCTTCCATTCCTTGTGCGTCAGTATAAAGCTCTCCATAATCCCCTCGCCACTTGCCCACTCCGACAAACAACGGTCGTTCGACCATGGACGATTTGGCAGGGAATCACTCTTGCTTCACAACCACGCGATATGGCGCATTGACGCTGGATCAGTTCTTGAGTACTATCAAACTTCACGCTTCGCCGCGCGCGGGCCGACTCACCCCGGCGGGGTCTCGGCGATCTCGGCGTCCAGGTCCGCCAGCCGCGCGCGCAGCGCATCCGCCGCCGCCGCCAGCGCCGCCGGGTCGGTGCTGCGCAGCACCAGGGTCGAGCCGAGCCCGCCGAGATAGAACGGGTAGCTGCCCATCGAGACCGCGGGATGCGCCTCGGCCACCGCGCGCAGCGGCCCGGCGAGATCGCCCTCCGGCAGGCCGACGCGGAACGAATGGGCCAGCATCCTCGGCCCGCCCTCGAGCCCGGCGATCACGTTGGCCAGCATCTCGCGGAAGATCGCCGGCACCCCGGCCATCACGTGCACGTTCTCCAGCCGGAAGCCCGGCGCCTGGCTCACCGGGTTGAGGATCAGCGCCGCGCCCTCGGGGATCCGCGCCATGCGCAGCCGCGATTCGTTGATCTCGTCGGTGCCGTAATGCGCCGCGAGGATCGCCCGGGCATCCTCGCGCACCCCGATCGGCACGCCGAAGGCCTCGGCCACGCAATCGGCGGTGATGTCGTCATGGGTCGGGCCGATCCCGCCCGAGGTGAAGAGATGATCGACCTGCGCCGAGAGCGCCCGCACCGCATCGACGATGGCGGCGCGCCGGTCCTCCACCACGCGGATCTCGACCAGCCGGATGCCGGCCTCGGCCAGCACCCCGGCGAGATGATGCGCATTGGCATCGCGCGTGCGCCCGGAGAGGATCTCGTCGCCGATCACCAGCATCGCCGCCGTCGGATTGCTCATCGTGGTCTCCCAGTTCGAGGGCGCCCGGCGGTCCCCGCGGTCAGGCGCCGCGGAGCGCCGGGACGGGTCCGGTCCGGGGCGCGTCCGGCCGCGCATCGGCGGGCCGGCCGCGTGGGACCGGATGCCGCACGGCGCGGGAAGATCCGTTTCCCGGCCCCGGCGGCATCAGGGGCCGCGGATGCGCCGCCGGATCTCGCCATTCAGCCAAACTTGCTTTCGAAACATGTACCTTCTTCGGGAAGTCGACTAAGCACCGGCCATGCAGTTCGCGCAAGACCTGATCCCGGGGCGGCTGGTCCGCCGCTACAAGCGCTTCCTCGCCGATGCGGTGCTGGAGGACGGCACCGAGGTGACCGCGCATTGCGCCAATCCCGGCGCGATGACCGGCCTCGCCGAGCCCGGCATGCGGATCTGGCTGGAGCCGACGCGCGACCCCAAGCGCAAGCTGCGCTTCTCCTGGCGGCTGGTCGAGCTCGCTGGCGGGCACTGGGCCGGGATCGACACCGCCGTGCCCAACCGCGTGGTCGGCGAGGCGCTGCGGGCCGGGCGCATCCCGGCGCTGGCGGCCTATCCGGAGATCCGCCCCGAGGTGGCCTATGGCAGCCGCAGCCGGGTCGATTTCCTCGCCCGTGGCGCCGGCTTGCCGGATGCCTATATCGAGGTCAAGAACGTGCATCTGCGGCGCGCGGAGGACTGGGCGGAGTTCCCCGATTCGGTCACCGCCCGCGGCGCGAAGCATCTGGGCGAGCTGGCGCGGGTGGCCGGCGAGGGGCACCGCGCGGTGATGCTCTACTGCGTGCAGCGCGACGACTGCGCGCGCCTGCGTCTGGCCGGCGACATCGACCCGGGCTATGCCCGGGCGGCGGAGGCGGCCGCGGCCGCCGGTGTGGAGATGATGGCCTGGGCCTGCCGGCTCGGCCCGCGAGAAATCCTGCTTGATCGGCCCCTGCCGATCGCGATCTAATTCCGGGAGCAGTCATGATGGACGGTAGATTGGAGAACGCGCCGGCAGAGGTCCGCACGCCAGAGGGCATCCGGCTGTATCCGCCGGAGGCGCTTGCCGGCATGCACCGGGCGGGCCGGCTGGCCGCCGAATGCCTCGACATGATCGGGCCCTTCGTGGTGCCCGGCACCACCACCGGCGAGATCGACGCGCGGATCGAGCGGTTCGTGAAGGACAGCGGCGCGACCTCCGCCACCATCGGCTACCGCGGCTACCAGCATGCCAGCTGCATCTCGGTCAACCACGTGGTCTGCCACGGGATTCCCGGGCCCAAGGTGCTCAAGGACGGCGACATCCTCAACATCGACGTCACGGTGATCGTCGATGGCTGGTATGGCGATACCAGCCGCATGTATGTCGCCGGGCGGGCCAGCCGGAAGGCGGCGCGGCTGATCGAGGTGACGCATGAATGCCTGATGCGCGGCATCGCCGAGGTGAAGCCCGGCAACACCTTCGGCGACATCGGCGCGGCGATCCAGGAATTCGCCGAATCGGAGCGCATGTCGGTGGTGCGCAACTTCTGCGGCCACGGGCTCGGGCGGGTGTTCCACGACGCCCCCAACGTGCTGCATTACGGCCGCCGCGGCGACGGCGCCGAGCTGCGCCCCGGCATGATCTTCACCATCGAGCCAATGATCAATCTCGGCGGCCCGCACACCAAGACCCTGGCCGACAACTGGACCGCGGTGACCCGCGACAAGTCGCTCTCGGCACAGTTCGAGCACTCGGTGGCGGTGACCGAGGACGGCGTCGAGATCTTCACCCTCTCCCCCGCCGGCAGGTTCTTCCCCGACCTCGGCTGAGCCCGGCGGTTTTCCGCTCCCGGCAGGGCACGGAAAAGGGGGCCGCGCGGCCCCCTTCGTCGTTCGGGCGGAAAAATGTTCTCCAACACTACATCTTGCGGTCTTGCACTTGCAGGGCACGAAGCCTACCTCTTACGTCAAGGTCATCGAAGGGCTGCCGCCTACGAGATGTAGTACGCTTCCCCGACATGGCCCTAGGGCTTCGCAGCCCTGTGTCAGGCGGTAGCTCCGTTTGGCTAAGGCCCCGCAGTTTGATCGGTGATCAAATTTGGGTCGAACGGGCGCCCGATTGCGCATAGGGTCGCCCAAACCGCCGACTAAGGGGCGGGATACAAGTACTGAGCAATGTTTGATTGCTCGACCGGTCGAGCCGCATTCAGGGGATTCCCGTGATGCGTATCGACGTCAAAGTGACGGTGGACCTGTTCAGTCTGATCAGGCTCATCGTCGTGCTGGCGACGGTCCTTTGAGGCCAAGTCGGCACAGGGGGCGGGCATGACCCGCCCCTTTCTCGTTCCCGGGATCTCGGAAGCCCTCATCGCCCCTGCTCATGGCAGGAACGAAAAAAGGGGAGCCTGGCGGCTCCCCAGCTCTCAGGGAAAGCTCGTGCGGCGGCGCGGCGCGGTCAGGGAAAGCTCGAGACGACGCCGCTGGCGCCGGGGCTGCGGACCCAGCGGGTGCCGTCGAAATGGATGCCGCATTCGGTCTTGCCGCGGCCGCGCCAGCGCCCGGCGCGGGGGTCCTCGCCCTCGGCCACCGGGGTGGTGCAGGGGGCGCAGCCGATCGAGGGATAGCCGCGCGCCACCAGCGGATGCGCCGGCAGCGCGTGTTGGCCCATATAGGCGCGGATGCGCGCGGCGGTCCAGTCGGCCAGCGGGTTGATCTTGAGCCGGCGGGTGTCGTCCTCGGCCTCGAACACCGGCATCGCCGCCCGGGTCGTGGCCTGCGCCCGCTTGCGCCCGGTGATCCAGGCGTCATAGGGCTCGAGCGCCCGGCGCAGCGGCAGCGTCTTGCGCAGGAAGCAGCAGGCATCCGGGTTCTCGGCATGCAGCTCGCCCGACGGGTCGTCGTTGTCGATGTCCTCCGGATCCGGGCGCACCAGCCTGACGCTGGCCAGCCCGAGCGCGGAGGCGAGGCGGTACTGGTAGCTCAGCGTCTCGCGGAACAGCATCCCGGTCTCGAGGAAGATCACCGGGGTGCGGCGGTCGATCCGGCTGACCATGTGCAGCAGCACCGCCGCATCGGCGCCGAACGAGGAGACCAGCGCGATGCCGCCGGGATACTGGTCGCGGATCGCATCGGCGAGGATCTCCTCGGCGGTCGCGTCGTGGTGCTGGCGGTTGAGCACCTCCGCCGCGGACCGCGCCGAGAGCCGGCGCGAGGGGGTCGGCACCGCGCGGCCGACCTCGTCGCGATCCGGGTCGCGCCCCGGATCGCGCCGCTGGTCGCGCCGCTCAGTCATGGCGCGCCCGCCGCTGGTCGAGGATCGAGCCGCGCCCGGCGATGCCGCGCTGGTAGCCGAAGGTGATCGCGGCGGACTGGCTGAGCCAGCTCTCGGGGGGCTGGCGGCGGGCGACCTCCTCGGGGATCGCGACCTCGTCGAAGCCGCATTCCAGGAGATAGGCGAACTGGTCGGCGATCACCGGGCCCGAGGCGCGCAGCCGGCCGAGGAAGCCGCGCTGGCGCAGGCTGCGCCCGATCGAGAAGCCGCGCCCGTCGGCAAAGCTCGGGAAGCCCACCGAGATCATCGCGAGGCGGCCGAAATGCGGCTCGATATCGGCCGGCTCGGTGTCCGGCGGCAGGTGCAGGCCGAGCTCGAGCCCG
The DNA here is from genome assembly GCF_030270585.1 of Paralimibaculum aggregatum. Lineage (GTDB taxonomy): Bacteria > Pseudomonadota > Alphaproteobacteria > Rhodobacterales > Rhodobacteraceae > Thermohalobaculum > Thermohalobaculum aggregatum. The sequence continues at coordinate 99,853 of NZ_BSYI01000013.1, read as the reverse complement.
GAGGCCAGCGCCTCGCCGAGCCGGTCGCGCTCGACCAGCGCCCGGCCGGCCTCCGGCAGCGGCTCGCCGGCGCCGATGCGCGGCCAGAGATCGTCGATCGGCCCGGTGGCATCAATGATCCGCATAGAGGGCCTCCTTGAACGGCGCCATGCCGAGCCGGCGATAGGCGGCGAGGAAGGTCTCGCCGGGCTCGCGCAGCGCGATATAGGTGTCGACGACCCGCTCGATGACGCCGGGCACCTCGTCATAGCCGAAGCCGGGGCCGGTGCGATCGCCGAGCGAGGCGGTCTCGGTGGCATCGCCGCCGAGGGTGATCTGGTAGGATTCGACCCCCGCCTTGTCGATGCCGAGAATGCCGATATGGCCGACATGGTGGTGGCCGCAGGCATTGATGCAGCCCGAGATCTTGATCGAGAGCGGGCCGATCTCGCGCTGCCGCCGCGGCTCGGCGAAGCGGTTGGCGATGTCCTGCGCCACCGGAATCGAGCGGGCGGTGGCCAGCGCGCAGTAGTCGAGCCCCGGGCAGGCGATGATGTCGGTCACCAGCCCCTTGTTGGCGGTGTCGAGCCCCTCGGCCCGCAGCGCCCGCCAGACCTTGAAGAGCGCGCCCTCGGCGACATGCGGCAGCACCACGTTCTGCTCGTGGGTGATGCGCAGCTCGCCGGCCGAATGGTGCTCGGCGACATCGGCCATCACCCGCATCTGCTCGGCGGTGGCATCGCCCGGCGCGCCGCCGATCGGCTTCAGCGAGACCGTCACGGCGCGGTAGCCCGGCACCCGGTGCGGCGCGGTGTTCTGCTCCAGCCAGGCGGCGAACTCGGGCTCCATGGCGGCCATGCGGCGGGTCTCGGCGGCATCGGCCTCGGTGTCGCGCGCCGGCAGCTCCGGCAGCGCGAAATAGGCGGCGATGCGGGCGACCTCCTCGGCGGGTGCGGCCACCGCGGCGCGGTCCATGCGGGCGAATTCCGCCTCGACCTGCCGGGCATATTCCTCGATGCCGAGCTCGTGGACGAGGATCTTGATGCGGGCCTTGTACTTGTTGTCCCGCCGTCCGTGCAGGTTGTAGACCCGGAGCGCCGCCTCGAGATAGGGCAGCAGGTCCGCCTTCGGCAGGAAGCCGCGCAGCTCCTTGGCGATGAACGGCGAGCGCCCGAGCCCGCCGCCGACCAGCACCCGGTAGCCCGGCGCACCGTCCGGCCCGCGCACGATCTGGATGCCGATATCGTGGATCTTGATCGCCGCGCGGTCGTGCTCGGAGCCGGTCACCGCGATCTTGAACTTGCGCCCGAGGAAGGTGAACTCGGGGTGCAGGCTCGACCACTGGCGGATCAGCTCGGCGGTGATGCGCGGGTCCTCGATCTCCTCCGGCGCGACGCCGGCATAGGGGTCCGAGGTGGTGTTGCGGATGCAGTTGCCCGAGGTCTGGATCGCGTGCATCTCGACGCTGGCCAGCGCGTCGAGGATATCCGGCACGTCCTTCAGCTTCGGCCAGTTGAACTGGATGTTCTGGCGCGTGGTGAAATGGCCGTAGCCGCGGTCCCAGCGCTCGGCGATATGGGCCAGCATGCGCATCTGGTCGGGGCGCAGCGTGCCATAGGGGATGGCGATCCGCAGCATGTAGGCGTGGAGCTGCAGATAGACGCCGTTCATCAGGCGCAGCGGCTTGAACTCCGCCTCGGTCAGCTCGCCGGCGAGGCGGCGCTTGACCTGGGTGCGGAACTGCTGCGTGCGCTCGGCCACGAAGGCCGCGTCGAACTCGTCATAACGGTACATGGCCTGCCCTCTCTGGCGTGGCGCGGGGCCGCGTCGGCGGCGCGGCGCGGGGCCGGCCGCCGGCAGCGGGTCTCACGGTCTGGCTGCGGCGCGCGCCGGCCTCAGGCGGCGCGGGCGATGCCCTCGGGGGCATAGGCGAAGGTCGGCCCGCCCTCGGCGCGGATGCGCTCGCGGCGCAGCAGCGGCACCGGCGCGCCGGTCTCCAGCCCGACCTCGACGAGATAGGGGCCGACCACGGTGTTCTCGGCCTCGGCGACGACGCCGGCCTCGAGCAGCAGGTCGGCCTCCTCGGCGGTGCGGGCGACGCGCGCCTCGGCGATGTCGCGCACCCAGCCCGAGCGGGCGAGGAACACGCTGTCGCCCTCGATCAGGTCGTTGGCGGTGACCACCTGGGGTTTGAAAGCCTTGGCCATGGTGTCGTCTCCTGATCCGTTCCTGCGGGGCCGGCAGCGCCGCCCCGTGTCACTCCCGCCCGGCGCTCCTGCCGGCCGGCGGCGGGGGATCCCGCCCCTGCCTCTCACCATGGGAAGCTAAGGGGGCTTTCTGTGATTTGCAAGATATTACACATCCGGCTCGCATCAATAATATATTGCACCATTTCAAAGTGTATTTATTGCCGGTTGCCGCGCCCGGCGCCCCGCGCTATCACCCGGCCGTGACACCCGAGCCCGTGACATCCGATGCCGTCTATCTCCGGCCGCTGCCCTGCGCCGGCGACCATCCGCGGGCGCTGCCGCTGGCCGGCGGCCCGATGGGCTTTGCCGAGGTCGAGCTTTCGCGCCGCGGCCGGCCGCCGGAGCTGCTGCCCGCCGCCGCGATCCCGGCCCTGCTGCCCGACGGCGCCGACCGGCTCGCCCGGCTGAGCGGGGCGCGGCTGCCGGTGGCCGGCCTCGCGCTGACCCGGCCGCGGGTGATGGGGGTGGTCAACGTCACCCCCGACAGCTTCTCCGACGGCGGGCGCCACGGCACCGCGCTGGCCGCCATCGGCCATGCCCTGCGGCTCGCCGCCGAGGGCGCCGACATCCTCGACATCGGCGGCGAATCGACCCGCCCCGGCGCCGATCCGGTCTCCGAGCAGGAGGAGCTCGACCGGGTGATGCCGGTGCTCGAGGGGCTGGCCGCGGCGGGCTGCACCACCCCGGTCTCGATCGACACGCGCAAGGCCGCGGTGGCGCGCGCCGCGATCGCCGCCGGGGCGCAGATCTTCAACGACGTCTCGGCGCTGACCCATGACCCGGAGAGCCTGGCGGCGGCGCCGCTGGCCCCGGCGGTCTGCCTGATGCATGCCCAGGGCGATCCGCGCACCATGCAGGCCGATCCGCGCTATGACGACGTGCTGCGCGACGTGCACGACTATCTCGCCGGGCGGGTGCGCGCGGCGGTGGCGGCCGGGGTGCCGCGGGCGCGGCTGATCGTCGATCCCGGCATCGGCTTCGGCAAGCGGCTCGAACACAACGTCGCGCTGATGCAGGGGCTCTCGATGCTGCACGGGCTCGGCTGCCCGCTGCTGCTCGGGGTCTCGCGCAAGCGCTTCCTCGGCACGCTCTCCGGCGTCGCGGTGGCGGCCGAGCGGGTCAGCGCCTCGGTGGCCGGCGCGCTGCACGGCGCGGCGCAGGGGGCGCAGATCCTGCGGGTCCACGACGTCGCGGCCACGGTGCAGGCGCTGCGGGTCTGGGAAGCCCTGAACCCGCCGGTGGCAGACCGGCAGACGGCAGGCGAGACAGCCTCGGAAGAACGGGCATGAGGACGGGCATGAGCAGGAAGTATTTCGGCACCGACGGCATCCGCGGCCGCGCCAACACCCATCCGATGACCGCCGAGGTGGCGATGCGGCTCGGCCAGGCGGCGGGGCGCTATTTCACCCAGGGGCTGCGGCGCCACTCGGTGGTGATCGGCAAGGACACCCGGCGCTCGGGCTACATGCTCGAGACCGCGCTGACCGCCGGCTTCACCTCGGTCGGCATGGACGTGCTGCAGACCGGCCCGATCCCGACCCCGGCGGTGGGCATGCTGACGCGCAGCCTGCGCGCCGATGCCGGGGTGATGATCTCGGCCAGCCACAACCCCTTCGAGGACAACGGCATCAAGCTGTTCGGGCCGGACGGCTACAAGCTCTCCGACGCGGTGGAGGCCGAGATCGAGGCGCTGATGGAGAACGGCACGCATCTCGTCGCGCCGGGCGAGATCGGCCGCGCCACCCGCATCGACGACGGCCGCGGGCGCTATATCGAGGTCTGCAAGGCGAGCTTCCCGCGCGGGCGTACGCTGTCGGGGCTGAAGATCGTGGTGGACTGCGCCAACGGCGCCGCCTATCGCACCGCGCCGGAGGTGATCTGGGAGCTCGGCGCCGAGGTGATCCGGCTCGGCAACGCCCCCAACGGCGAGAACATCAACCTCAACTGCGGCTCCACCGATCCGGCGGCGGCGCAGGCCGCGGTGGTGGAGAGCGGCGCCGATCTCGGCATCGCGCTCGACGGCGATGCCGACCGGGTGCACCTGATCGACGAGAAGGGCCGGGTGATCGACGGCGACCAGGTGATGGCGCTGATCGCCAGCCGGATGGCCGAGGCCGGCACGCTGGCGCATGGCACGCTGGTGGCCACGGTGATGTCGAATCTCGGGCTCGAGCGGCTGCTGGCGGAGCGCGGCATCATGCTGCTGCGCACCAGGGTGGGCGACCGCTACGTGGTGGAGAAGATGCGCGCCGGCGGCTTCAATCTCGGCGGCGAGCAGTCCGGCCACATCATCCTCGGCGACCATGTGACCACCGGCGACGGGCTGCTGGCGGCGCTGCAGGTGCTGGCCGCGCTGACCGAGGCGGAGCGGCCGGCCTCGGAGACCTGCCGGCTCTTCGAGCCCTGCCCGCAGCTGCTGAAGAACGTGCGCTTCGACCCGGTGACCCGGCCGCTCGAGGACCCCGGCGTGACACAGGCGATCGCCGCCGCGGAGGACGCGCTCGGCGCCACCGGGCGACTGGTGATCCGCAAGAGCGGCACCGAGCCGGTGATCCGGGTGATGGGCGAGAGCGAGGACGCGGCGCTGCTCGAGCGGGTGATCGACGACATCTGCACCCGCGTCGCCTCGGTGGCCGGCTGAGCCGCCCCGCGCGCCGCGCCCGGCGATCCGCCCCCTCGGCGCCGCGCCACCCGCCCGGGCCCGGCGCAAGGCAGACCCGCCCCCCGGCGGCATGGCCCTTCGGCAACTTGGCCACGCAGTGATCTGACCCCCGGCGATCCGCCCCCTCGGCGGTCCGACCGCTCGGCGCCGCGCCGCCCGCCCGGGCCCGGCGCACGCCAGACTCGCCCCCTCGGCGGCATGGCCCTTCGGTGATCCGACCACTCAGCGACCCGGCCCCCCGGCGATCCGCCCCCTTGGCGACCTGCCCCTTGGCAGTCCAGCCCCTCGGCAGCCCGGCCCCTCGGCGGTCCGGTCCCCCGGCGGCCTGACCCCTCGGTGACCTGCCCCCTCGGCGATCCGCCCTCTCGGCAGTCCGGCCCCTAAGCGGCCTGATTCCTCGGCGGTCTGACCTCTCGGCAGTCCGGCCCCCTCAGCGATCTGGCCTCTTGGCGGTCCGGCCCCTTGGCGGTCCAGCCCTTTGGCAGTCTGGCCCCTCGGCGATCTGGCCTCTCGGCGGTCCGGCCCCTTGGCGGTCCAGCCCCTCGGTGGTCCGGTCCCTAATCGGTCTGGCCCCTCCGCGGTCCGGCCCCCCGGTGGTCCGGTCCCTCAGCGGTCTGGCCCTCGGCGGTCCGACCCTTCGGCGGCCTGCCCCCTCGGCGGTCCGGCCCTTAGGCGATACGGCCCCTCCGCGGTCCGGCCCCTCAGTGGTCCGGCCCCTCAGTGGTCTGGCCCCTCAGTGGTCCGGCCCCTTGGCGATCCGGCCTCTCCGCGGTCCGGCCCCTCCGCGGGCCGGGCCCTCAGCGGTCTGGCGGCGTCCAGTCGGCCGGCGGCACCTCGCGGCGGCGCAGGCGGATCGCCAGGCCGACCGCCACGCCGACGCCGATCGCCACCGTCAGGTCGGTCAGCACCGTCAGCGCCAGGGTCAGGATCAGCAGCAGCCGGTCCGAGGGCCGGGCGGAGAGATAGCTGCGCCACTTGTGCGGCTCGCTCATGTTCCAGGCGGTGAGGATCAGCAGCGCGGCCAGCGCCGGCATCGCCATCTGCCCGATCAGCGGCGCCGCGAACATCATCATCACCAGCACCGCCAGCGCATGCACCAGCCCGGCCACTGGGGTGCGCCCGCCGGCGCGGATGTTGGTGGCGGTGCGCGCGATCGCGCCGGTGGCCGGCAGCCCGCCGAAGAGCGCGGCGCCGAGATTGGCGCTGCCCTGGGCCAGCAGCTCGGCATTGGGCCGGTGCCGGCCCTCGATCATCCGGTCGGCCACCATCGCCGAGAGCAGCGATTCGATCCCGGCCAGGAAGGCGATCACGAAGGCCGAGGGCATCAGCGCCTCGACCCGGGCCAGCGTGATCTCCGGCAGCGCCGGCATCGGCAGCTGGTCGGGCAGCGCGCCGAAGCGGGCCTCCACGGTCTCCACCTCGAGGCCGAACGCCGCCACCAGCACCGAGCCCAGCGCCACGCCGACGATCAGCCCCGGCAGCTTCGGCGCCAGCCGGCGCAGCACCACGATCGCCACCCCGGTGACCAGCCCGATGCCGAGCGCCTCGACCGAGAGCGTGTCGCGCGCCGCCCAGAGCACCGGCAGCTTCTCGAGGAAATCCGCCGGCACGCCATCGGCCTGCAGGCCGAGCAGGTCCTTCACCTGGCTGGTCGCGATGATCGCCGCGATGCCGATGGTGAAGCCGTTGACCACCGCCTCCGGCACATGCGCGATCAGGTTGCCGAGGCGCAGCGCCCCGGCGCCGAGCAGGATGATCCCGGCCATCAGGGTGGCGAGCAGCAGCCCGTCATGCCCGTGCTCGGCGATCACCCCGTAGACCACCACGATGAAGGCGCCGGTGGGGCCGCCGATCTGCACCCGGCTGCCGCCGAGCGCCGAGATGATGAACCCCGCCACCACCGCGGTGACCAGCCCGGTGGCCGGCGGCGCGCCGGAGGCGATGGCGATGGCGAGGCTGAGCGGCAGCGCCACCATGGCGACGGTGATGCCGGCGAGCAGGTCGGCACCGAACAGGGCGCGGGTATAGTCGGGCAGCGTGGTCAGGATCTTCGGCTTCACGGGCGGATACCGGTCTGGGATTGGATGAAATGGCGCCCGGGGGCGTCTCGGAATGCGTTTCCGGCATAGACCCGCGGCGGGGCGCTCCGCCAGTGCATCGCTGCCGCGCGCCCTCTTGCCGCAGGGGGGCCGGGCAGCGCAGTATCGGCGCTCCGAAGCCGAGCCGCCCCGCGCCGAAAGGAGCCGCGATGACCGTCCAGCCCGTCTCGATCCGCCCGCCCTACCTGCTGTTCCTCGGCGCGGCCGAGACCAATCTCGGCGCCAAGACCGCCACCGGCGTCGCCGCCTGGCGGCCGGAGATCTGCGCCGGGCAATACCGCCTGCCGGGCTGCGGCGCCGATCTCGGCCTGCCGGATCTCACCTTCGAGGAAGCGGCGGCGCAGGGCGTCGGCAGCCTCGTGATCGGCACCGCCTCGGTCGGCGGCGGGCTGCCGGACGACTGGGTCGCCACCTTCGTCGCGGCGCTCGAGGCCGGGCTCGACATCGCATCGGGCCTGCATGCCCGGCTCGCCGCGGTGCCGGCGATCGCCGAGGCGGCGGCGCGCAACGGCCGCGCGCTCCACGACGTGCGGGTGCCGCCGGCGGGGCTGCCCTGCGGCACCGGGGCGCCGCGCTCCGGCCACCGGCTGCTGACCGTGGGCACCGACTGCGCCGTCGGCAAGATGTTCACCGCGCTGGCGCTCGGCCGCGACATGGCGGCGCGGGGCGTGGCGGCGGATTTCCGCGCCACCGGGCAGACCGGGATCTTCATCGCCGGCTCCGGCATGCCGGTGGACGCCGTGGTGTCGGACTTCCTCTCGGGTTCCGTCGAGGTGCTCTGCCCGGCCGCCGACCCGGATCACTGGGACCTGATCGAGGGCCAGGGCTCGCTGTTCCACCCGGCCTATGCGGCGGTCTCGCTCGGGCTGCTGCACGGCGCCCAGGCCGAGGCGCTGGTGCTCTGCCACGAGGCCGGCCGCACGCTGATCGACGACGGCGGCTATGACGGCTATGCCCTGCCCTCGCTCACCGAGGCGATCGCCGCCAACGAGGCCGCGGCGCGGATCACCTGCCCGGCGGCGCGGGTCGTCGGCATCGCGCTCAACACCCGCGCGCTCGGCGAGGCCGAGGCCCGCGCTGCGCTCGAGGCGGCCAGCGCCGAGACCGGCCTGCCCGCCATCGACCCGGTGCGCACCGGCACCGCGCCGATCCTCGACGCGCTGCTCGGCCCGGTGCCCGCCGGGGTCTCGGCATGAGCCGCCGCCTGACCGTCCGCGCCGAGGACTGGCCGCTGCGCGAGCCCTTCGTGATCAGCCGGATGCGCCAGGACGAGGCGGCGGTGCTCGCGGTGGAGATCGCCGAGGGCACGGCGCTGGGCCGCGGCGAGGCCGACCGCTCCGAGGAGGGCGGCGACCGGCCGCTGCTGGCGGCGGAGATCGAGCGGGTGCGCGGCGAAATCGAGGCCGGCGCCGGGCGCGCGCGGCTGGCCGAGCTGCTGCCCCCCGGCCCGGCCCGCTCGGCGCTCGACTGCGCGCTCTGGGATCTCGAGGCCAAGCTCTCCGGCCGCCCCGCCGCCGAGGCCGCCGGGGTGGCGCCGATGCAGCCGGTCACCACGGTGTTCACCATCGGGCTCGGCACGCCGGAGGCGATGGGCGCGGCGGCGCGGGCCAATGCCGCGCGGCCGGTGCTCAAGCTCAAGCTCGGCCGGCCCGAGGGCGATCTCGAGCGCGTGCGCGCGGTGCGCGAGGGCGCCCCGGCGGCGCGGATCTCGGTGGATGCCAACACCGGCTGGACGCGGGAGCAGCTGGTCGCGCTGCTCGGCCCGCTCCGCGAGCTCGGCGTCGAGCTGGTCGAGCAGCCCTTCCCGGTCGGCCGCGAGGCGGCGATGGAGGGGATCGAGCGGCTGATCCCGGTGGCGGCGGACGAGAGCTGCACCGACCGCGCCTCGATGGCGCGCCTCGCCGGCCGCTTCGACTATGTCAACATCAAGCTCGACAAGGCCGGCGGGCTGACCGAGGCGCTGGCGCTGGCCGATGCCGCCGAGGCGGCGGGCATGGGCATCATGGTCGGCTGCAATCTCGGCACCTCGCTGGCGATGGCGCCGGGGATGCTGCTGGCGCAGCGCGCCGCCTTCGTCGATCTCGACGGGCCGCTGCTGCTGGCGCGGGACCGGGAACCGGGGCTCGGCTACGAGGGCTCGGTGATCCGGCCGCCCGAGCCCGCGCTCTGGGGCTGAGGCACGCCGCCCCGCCGCGCGCCCGCGCCCGCACCCGGCACGGGCAGGCCGCCCCGGCCGGCCCACGCCGGAACGGCCAGTGCCCCGACCCGCCGGGCCACCCCTCGCCCCGACCTCCCGGACGGGCGTTCCGCACGCCCCCCGCGCCCGGCCCGCCCGGCCCGCCCGGGCAAACCCGCCGCCCGCATCCGCCGGCCGGACCTTCCACGCGCACCCCCCGGGCGAACTTCCGCCCGGACCGACCGGGCAAACCGCCCGCGCGCCCCCTTCAGGCGAACGGCCCAACCGAACCTTCCGCCCGCACCTCCCAAAGAGACCTTCCGCTAGAACATGCCGGGCGAACCGCCCTCACGAGCCATTCGGGCGAACCTCCCAGGGGAACCTTCCGGGCGTCCCTTCCGCCCGCACCTCCCGAGGGACCCTTCCGCCAGAACATGCCGGGCGCGCCCCCCGCGCGACCCTTTCGGGCGAACAGCATAGCCGAACCTTCCGCCCGCACCTCCCCAGGGGAACCTGCCACGCAGACCTTCCGCCTGTACCTTCCGAGGGAACCTTTCACCGGGACATGCCGGGCGGCCCGCCGCGCGAACCTTTCGGGCGAACAGCCTAGCCGAACCGTCCGTCCATACCTCCCGGGGGAACCTTCCGCCCGGACATGCCGGGCGAACCACCCTCACGAACCTTTCGGGCGAACAGCCTAGCCGAACCTGCCGGGTAGACCGTCGGGGCGAACCAGTTCTCCGACCCTGCCGGGCGACCCTGGCGGTGGAACTGTCCGCCCGCACCTTCCGGGGGGGACCTTCGGCCCGGCCCATCCGGGGGAACGTTTCGTCCGCACCTTCCGGAGGAACCTTCCGTCTGGGCCTTCCGCGGGAACCTGCCGGGCGAACCGTTCGCCCTAACCTGCCCGGTGGGCTGTCGGGGCGAACCGGTTCTTCGAACCTGCCGGGGGAACCTTTCGCTTGGGCCTTCCGGAGGAACCTCCTGCTTGGACCTTCCGGGGGAACCTGTCGGGTGAACCGCTCGCCCGGACCTGCCGGGTGGGCTGTCTGGGCGAACCGGTTTTCCGACCCTGCCGGGCGGCCCTGCCGGTAGAATTGTCCGCTCGGACTTGCCGGGGGGAAACCTTCCGCCTGGGCCTTCCGGGGGGAACTGCCGGGCGAACCGCTGGCCCTCGCCTGCCGGGTGGGTTGTCGGGGCGAACCGGTTCTCCGAACCTGCCGGGTCGTCCTGGCGGCGGAACTGTCTGCCCGGGCCTGCCGGGGGAACTTTCCGCGCGGGTCTTCCTGTGGAACCGTCCGCGGGGGGCTTCCGGGGGAACCGTCCGCACGGGTCTTTCGGGGGAACCGTCCGCGGGGGGCTTTTGGCCCGGATTGGCGGGCGTGCCGTCCTGCCGGGCCTGCCGGGCCTGCCGGGCGGAGGTGGTGCGGGAGGGGGCCGGCGGGGCCTCGGCCGGGCCGGGGCCCTGCGGCAGGCGAAAGGGGCGGGCCGGAGCCCGCCCTGTCGAAACCGCTGCCCTGCGGCAGACGAAAGGGGCGGGCCGGAGCCCGCCCCCTGTCGAAACCGCTGCCCTGCGGCAGGCGAAAGGGGCGGGCCGGAGCCCGCCCTGTCGAAACCGGGGCCCTGCGGCAGGCGAAGGGGGCGGGCCGGAGCTCGCCCCCTGCCGAAAGCGCTGCCGGGCGCGTGGCCGGCGCGGGGCCCTTGGCCGGACCCTGCCGAAGCCAGGTCCCCCGATCCGGGCCGGAGCCGAGGGCCGGCCGGGTCAGGCGACCAGCGTCGCCTCGGTCTTGGCGCGGACCTCGTCCTCGGTGACCCCGGGGGCCAGCTCGACGATCTTCAGCCCGCCCTCGGCGACGTCGAATACGCCGAGATTGGTGATGATCCGGTCGACCACCCCGGTGCCGGTCAGCGGCAGGGTGCAGGCCTTCAGCAGCTTGGTCTCGCCGGCCTTGTTGGTGTGGTCCATGATCACGATCACGCGCTCGACGCCGGCCACCAGGTCCATCGCCCCGCCCATGCCCTTGACGAGCTTGCCGGGGATCATCCAGTTGGCCAGGTCGCCGTTCTCCGCGACCTCCATGGCGCCGAGGATGGCGAGGTTGATATGGCCGCCGCGGATCATCGAGAACGAGCTCGCGCTGTCGAAATAGGAGGTGCGGTCGAGCTCGGTGATGGTCTGCTTGCCGGCGTTGATGAGGTCCGGATCGACCTCGTTCTCGGTCGGGAACGGGCCCATGCCGAGCATGCCGTTCTCCGACTGCAGCGTCACGTCGACGCCCTCGGGGATGTAGTTGGCGACGAGCGTCGGAATGCCGATCCCGAGATTGACGTAGAAGCCGTCCTCGAGCTCCTTCGCGGCGCGGGCGGCCATCTGATTGCGATCCCAAGGCATGGCGATCTCCTTTCCGATGAGCGACTTACGCCGCGCGGGTGGTGACTTTCTCGATGCGCTTCTCGTGCGGGCCCTGGATGATGCGCTGCACGAAGATGCCCGGCGTGTGGATGTGCTCCGGGTCGAGCTGGCCGGGCTCCACGAGCTCCTCGACCTCGGCGATGGTGACCTTGCCGGCCATCGCGCAGGGATGGTTGAAGTTGTTCGCGGTCTTCCGGTAGACGAGGTTGCCCTGGGTGTCGCCCTTCCAGGCCTTGACGATGGCAAGATCGGCGCGGATGCCGCGCTCGAGGATGTAGGTCTTGCCGTCGAACTCCTTGTGCTCCTTGCCCTCGGCCACCACGGTGCCGACCCCGGTCGCGGTGTAGAAGCCCGGGATGCCGGCGCCGCCGGCGCGCAGCCGCTCGGCCAGCGTGCCCTGCGGGTTGAACTCGAGCTCGAGCTCGCCGGAGAGATACTGGCGCATGAACTCGTCGTTCTCGCCCACATAGGAGCTGATCATCTTGCTGATCTGGCGCGTCTTCAGCAGGATGCCGAGGCCGAAATCGTCGACCCCGCAATTGTTCGAGGCGACGGTCAGATCCTTCGCGCCGCTCTCGCGGATCGCCGCGATCAGGAGCTCGGGGATGCCGCAGAGGCCGAAGCCTCCGGCCGCGATCAACATGCCGTCGGTCAGGACGCCGTCCAGTGCCTCGGCGGCGGTGCCGTATACCTTGCCCATCTGCTCCTCCTGGCCTGTCGCGCCGAAGCTGCCCGGCGCGGCGCCGACCCTATCGCAGCGCGGCACGGCTCGCCAAGCGCGTTCTGGCGCCGCAGCCGCCGGCGCCCGGCACGCGGCCGCGGCGCCGGCCGCCGGCGCCCGGGCTCAGCGCTCGGCGCCGGCACCGCTGGCGAGGGCGGCAGCGGCCGGCACCGGCTGCGGCCGGCCGCCGCCGCCACCGAACACGCCGGGTTTCGGCTCGGCCAGCCCCTCCGCCTCGCGCGGCTGCTCGAGCAGCCAGAACAGCAGGTTGTCGCCGAACACCGGGTTCTTGGTCAGCTCGACATGCTCGTCCGGCAGGAACAGGATCGAATCGAACCGCAGCGGCGTGACCAGCCCGCCGGCCTCGGCCAGCCCCTGGCGCTCGTCGAGCAGCACCGAGGCGCGCAGCACCACCCCGTCGCCCTCCTCGCGCCCGGTGATCGCCAGCGCGCCGGTGACCGGATCGACCTCCGCCGAGGCCGGCGTGGCGAAGCCGCCGCCGACCACCAGGAACACCTCGAGCCGCTCCGGCTTGGGGCCCCAGCGGTCCATCGCCTTCTGGAACTGCACGGCGCGCCGCATCAGCCGCGCCTGGTGCGCCGCGGCGCGTTCGAGCCGCTCCGCCGGGTCGGCGATCTCCGGCATCAGCCAGGCGCGCAGCTCCTCGCCGGCCGGGTCGAGCAGCCCCCAGCGATGGCGCTCCCAGAGCGACGGATCGAGCGGGTCGAGCACGCGCCCGCCGGGCCCGGCCTCGCGCAGCCGCCGGTGCCGCGCCCGCGGGAAGAGCTGCCAGACCGAGGCATGCGTCGCCAGCAGCACCGGCGGGTAGAACGGCTGCAGCGGCCCCAGCGACTTGCCGTTGACGAGGTTGTCCACCGCCAGGATCGAGCCGGCATGGGGCGTCGCGACGATGATCGCCCGGTTGAAATGCCGCGCCCCCTCCCAGGTGATCGGCGGCAGCGAGCCGTCCTCGGGCAGCGGCGCCGGCCCGTGCATCAGGTAGTAGCGCGCCACCAGCCCGCCCATGCTGTGCGCCAGCAGATCGAAGGTCACCTCGTCCGGGCCGACCTGCCGGCCCTCGAGCCGCGAGCGCGCCTCGGCCACCTGGCGCCGGCGCAGCATCACGAAATCGTGGAACTCGGCGGCCAGCGTGGGCAGGTCGCGCCGCCAGTCATAGTCGAAGCGGAAGGCGTTGACCTGCGCCTCGGCCTGGGCGGCGAGCGCGGCATCGCCCAGCGCCTCGGCGCGGCCCGGGGCAACGGCGGCGAGCGGCACCGCGCCCGCTCCGGCATCGCCGGAGGCGTCGTCGGCGGCGGCATCGCCGGCGGCGGCGGCGGCGGCGGGCGGGCGGGGCGGCTCGGGCGGCACCTGCTCGGCGCCGGAGCCGCCGTGGCGCAGATTGGCCAGCAGCCGCGAGCGCCGCGCCGGCCCGGTGCGGAAGCCGCCCGCCGTCAGCGTGCGCGTGACCCCGCCATAGACCTCGATGTCGAGCGGGATGCCGAGCACCTCCGGCGTCGCCCGGTCGAGCACGCCATCCGCCTCGACCCCGTCGCGCAGCGCCGCGAAGGGCGCCCCCGGGGCGAGCACCGGCAGCGCGATCAGCCGCGCCTCCGCCGGGTCCTCGGGATCGGCCGAGAGCCCGCGGCTGCCGCCGCCCCAGACCACGGTGCCGGTGGCGCTGTCGCGCAGCCGCGAGCCGAGGGTGCCGGGAATGGTGATCAGCGGGCGCCGCGCGGCGTCGCCGCCGGCCTCTGCCACCTTGGCATAGATCGCGGTGAGATCCGGCAGCCGCGGCTCGGCGGCGCAGCCCACCAGCCCGAGGGCCAGGACATGCGCCGCGATACCCCGGCCGACGACGCGCCCCCAGCCCATGCGGTTCTCCTCGTGCTCCGGCCTGCCCCAGGGGCGGCGCCCACCCGTCTGTGCTGAGTCATGGCGCTTGACCTGCCGGGCGCAAGCCTATTTCCCGCCTATGTGGCAGAAAGTGAAATCGCGTGCGGCGGCCACGCTGGCCGGAGCCGGGCTGGGTTTGCTGGCCGGCTGCGGCGGGCCGGACCTCGCCGACCATGCCGGCCAGGGCCCCGAGCTCGAGCTCGAGCGCTTCCTCGAGGGCCGGCTCACCGCGCATGGCGTGTTCCAGGACCGGTTCGGCACCCTGCGCCGGAGCTTCGTGGTGGATGTGCTCGGCGTCTGGGACGGCGAGACGCTGACCCTCACCGAGGATTTCCTCTATGAGGACGGCAGCACCGAGCGGCGCGTCTGGCGGCTCGTCCAGACCTCGGCCGAGAGCTGGGCCGGCACCGCGGCCGGGGTGGTCGGCGAGGCCACCGGCGAGGAGGCCGGCAACGCCTTCAACTGGCGCTACACCATCGATCTCGAGACCCCGGACGGCACGCTGCGCGCGCATTTCGACGACTGGCTCTGGCAGCTCGACGACCGGGTGATGGTGAACCGCGCCTATGTCACGAAATACGGCATCGAGATCGGCCAGCTCTCGATCTATTTCCGCCGCGAGACGCCGCTGGCGCCGGCCGGCTGAGCCCGGCGGCTACTGCGCGGTGAAGCCGCCATCCACCGCCAGCGCGGTGCCGGTGACCATGGCGCTCATCTCCGAGGCCAGGAACAGGATCGCGCCGGCCACGTCGGCCGGCTCGGCGAAGCGCCCGAGCGGGATGCCGGCGAGCGCCGGGCCGGCGAAGGCGGGGTCCGCCAGCGCCGCCGCGTTCATCGCGGTGCGGGTGAAGGTGGGGCAGACGGTGTTGGCGCGGATGCCGTGCCGCGCGAGGTCGAGCGCCATCTCCCGCGTCGCCCCCTCGAGCCCCCATTTCGAGGCCGCATAGCCGCCCCGCCGGGTGCCGCCGACCAGCCCCATCTGGCTCGAGACATTGACGATGCTGCCGCGGATCCCGGCCGCGACCATGCCCGCCGCCACCGCCTGCGAGACATCCCAGGCGCCGCGCAGGTTGACCGCGAGCGTGCGGTCGAGATCCTCCGGCCGGGTCTCGAGAAAGCCGGCGCGGCGCAGGAACCCGGCGGCGTTGACCAGGATGTGGAACGGCCCCTCGGCGCCCGTCACGCGGGCGATCGCCGCCCGGTCGGTCACGTCGAGCACCGCCGCGCGCGCGCCGTGCCCGGCCGCGCGCAGCGCCCCGGCGGCGGCCTCCAGCTCCTGCCGCCCGCGCGCCGCCAGCACCACCTCGGCGCCCGCACCGGCCAGCGCCGCGGCGGCGGCGAAGCCGATGCCGCGCCCGCCCCCGGTGACCAGCGCCCGCCGCCCGGCGAGCCCGAGGCCCGGCAGCGCCGGCAGCGCCGGCAGTTCCGGCGGCTCAGCCATCCGCGCCCTGCCAGTCGTCGCGGCGGATGCGGTAGAGCAGATGCCGGCGCAACGGGTTCTCCTTCTTGACCAGCGGATGGTCGAAATCGCCGGCCGCGTCGCGCTGCATGCCGATCCGCTCCATCACCGCGCGCGAGCGCGTGTTGGACGGCACCGTGAAGGACAGGATCTCGTCCAGCCCCACCGTCCCGAAACCGTGGTCGAGGCAGGCCCGCGCCGCCTCGGTGGCATAGCCCTGCCCCCAGGCGTCGCGCGCCAGCCGCCAGCCGATCTCGACGCAGGGCGCCGGCGGCGCCGTGAAATCCGGCCGGTTGAGCCCGACGAAGCCGATGAAGCCGCCATCGCCGCGGACCTCCAGCGCCCACCAGCCGAAGGCCGGCTCCTCGAGCCATTTCTCCAGGAAGCGGCCGATGATCATGTCGCTCTCCTGGCGCGCCAGCGGGCCGCCGAGATGCGCCATCACCTCCGGATCGGCATTCAGCCGGGCAAAGGGGACGAGATCCTCCTCGCGCCAGCCGCGGAGGCGCAGGCGCGGGGTCAGAAGCTCGGTGCGGCGGAACATCTCGGCCTCGCTAGCAGGTGCCCCGGGGCGGCGCGGCGGACGGGCGGATCAAATGCGGCGGCCCCAGAGATCATACTCCGATGCGTCGACGATCTCGACCTCCGCGATGTCGCCGGCGGCGAGATCGCCCGGTGCCTCGACGAAGACCGCGCCGTCGATCTCCGGCGCATCGCCCGGGCCGCGGCAGAGCGCGGTGCCCTCCTCGTCGATGCCGTCGACGATCACCGGCATCCGCCGCCCGATCCTGGCCTCGAGCCGCCGGGCCGAGATCGCCTGCGCGCGCTCCATGAAGCGGGCCCAGCGCTCGGCCTTCACCTCCGCCGGCACATGGCCCGGCAGGTCGTTGGCGGCGGCGCCCGCCACGTCCTCGTACTGGAAGCAGCCGACCCGGTCGAGCTGCGCCTCGTCGAGCCAGTCGAGCAGGTACTGGAAATCCGCCTCGGTCTCGCCGGGGAAGCCGACGATGAAGGTCGAGCGGATGGTCAGCTCCGGGCAGGTCTCGCGCCAGCCGCGGATGCGCTCCAGCGTCTTCGCCTCGTTGGCCGGGCGGCGCATCGCGCGCAGCACCGAAGGCGCGGCATGCTGGAACGGGATGTCGAGATAGGGCAGCACCAGCCCCTCCGCCATCAGCGGGATCAGCCGGTCGACATGCGGATAGGGATAGACGTAGTGCAGCCGCACCCAGGCGCCGAGCCGGCCCATCTCGCGCGCGAGGTCGGTGATGTGCGCCGCCACCTCGGTGTCGCGCCAGCGGCTGGCGGCATGGCGGATATCGGTGCCATAGGCCGAGGTGTCCTGGCTGATCACCAGGATCTCGCGCACCCCCGCCGCCACCAGCCGCTCGGCCTCGCGCAGCACCGCGCCGGCGGGCCGCGAGACCAGCTTGCCGCGCATCGAGGGGATGATGCAGAAGCGGCAGGAATGGTTGCAGCCCTCGGAGATCTTCAGATAGGCATAGTGCCGCGGCGTCAGCTTGACCCCGGCCGCCGGGATCAGGTCGATCTTCGGGTCCGGCGCCGGCGGCACCGCGGCATGCACCGCCTCCAGCACCGCCTCGTATTGCTGCGGCCCGGTGACCGCGAGCACCGAAGGATGCACCGCGCGGATCGCCTCGGCATCGGCACCCATGCAGCCGGTGACGATGACCCGCCCGTTCTCCGCCAGCGCCTCGCCGATCGCCTCGAGGCTCTCCGCCTTGGCGCTGTCGAGGAAGCCGCAGGTATTCACGATCACCGCGCCGGCGCCGGCATAGTCCGGCGCGATGGCATAGCCCTCGGCGCGCAGGCGGGTGAGGATGCGCTCGCTGTCCACCAGCGCCTTGGGGCAGCCGAGCGAGACCATGCCGAGCCGCGGCTGGCCGGCGCGCGGGGCGGGCCCGGCCGGCGCGGCCGGGGCGATGTCGGGGCGGAGTTCGGGCGGATTTGCGCTCATGGCGGCGATGTAGCGCATTCGCGCCGCCGGCGCCATCCACCCCGGCATGCATTCCGCCCCGCCTTCCGCCATGCATCCCGGCGCGGTGCGGCCTCGGCGCACCCTCCGCCGCCGGGCACAGCCCCGGCACGACCTCCGCCGCCGGGCGCAGCCCCGGCACGACCTCCGCCGCCGGGCGCCCCGAGGCGGCACCGCCGCCGAGCGGGGCGGCGGGGGCTCGATGCCCCCGGCGCCCCGCCCCCGTCATAGGGCACCACGCGGCGTCATGCGGCCGGGCCGGGCCTGCGCTCAGACGCGCAGCTGGTAGCTCGCCGGCACGTAGTGGAAACCGCCGTCCCGGGCCTCGAGATAGCCCACCGCCGGCGCCGGCATGTGATAGCCGACGAAGGGGATCCGGTCGGCCGCGATCTGCCCGAGCACCGCCTTGCGCGCCGCCACCGCCATCTCCTTGTCCATGTCGAAGCGGACATGCCAGTCCGGCCGCTGCATCGAGGCGACATAGTGGTTCGCGGTGTCGGCGATCAGCATCAGCCGCGCGCCCTCGCTCTCGAGATGGAAGGCGAGGTGGCCCGGCGTGTGGCCGAAGGCCTGCACCGCCTCGATGCCCGGCACCACCGCCTCGCCCGGCGCGATCATCCGCGCCTTCTCGGCAAACCGCACCACCTTGTCCTGCACCAGCTGCGCGCGCGTCGACATCGCGTCGTCGAACAGCAGGTCCTCGTCGCTCCACCAGTCGAACTCGCGCGCGCCGAACACGTAGCCGGCATTCGGGAAGGCCGGCGCGCCGGCCTCGGTGAGCCCGCCGATATGGTCGCCGTGGAAATGCGTGATCACCACCGTGTCGATCTGTTCGGCGGCGATGCCGAGCCCGGCGAGCCGCTCGAGCAGCAGCCCGGCCTTCGGCCGCCGGCCGGTGTCGCCGCCATTGCCGGTGTCGAACAGGATCAGCGATTCGCCGGTGTTGACCAGCGTCACCGAGAACGGGATCTCCATCCTGTCGGCCGGGAGGAAATTCTCCCCGGCCAGCGCGGCGACCGCCTCGGCCGAGACGTTCTCGCCGAAGATCGGATGCGGGCCCGGCACCGGAACGGCGCCGTCGAGGATCGTCGTGACCTCGAACCGGCCGATCGAGAAGCGGGTATGCGTCGGCTGCGTCGCTCCCTGCATCGGGGCGGCGGCGCCGGCTGCGCCCGGCAGGCCGGCGGTTGCGGCGGCGGCGCCGAGGGCCGCGCCCGCGCCGAGCATGGCACGTCGGGTGAGGGGCAGGCTGTCCATGGTGGTCTCCCTGTCTGCAATCGGGGCCTCCCGGCCCGCGGCGGCAGCATTATTGCGCGATGCGGCGCGGTTTCCAGCCTGTCGCGCTGACATTTTCTCGATGGCCCCCGCCCCCCGCACCTGCCGCGCCCGCCGCGCCGGCCGCGGGAGCCGCGGCGGAGGCGGGCGGGGCGGCGCCGAGGGCGCGGCTCGTCCCATGCCTGGTCTTGTCCCACCAGAACGGCGCGACGATCAGCTCCGCCACCGCCTTCCAGGCCGCCACCGCGCCGAGCGTCCAGTAGACCGGCAGCGTCGGCACCACCCAGAGCAGGCCGAGCTGCCCGCGCCGGCGCAGCGCCAGCCCGGCGCAGCCCAGCATCACCGCCTGCCCGATCGCCAGCGACACCATGACCGGCCAGAGCGCCCAGCCCGGCAGCGCCGACTGCCAGAGCCCCTGCCCGGTCAGCGCCCAGCCGGCCATCGCCGCCCAGAACAGCGGGATCGCCAGATAGGCCGTCGCCGCGCCGAGGAACAGCAGGTTGAGCCCGGCGAAGCCGAGCGGGCCGAGCTCGCGCCAGAGCCGCCCCGGCGCGCGCATGTGGCTCAGCCAGGTCAGCAGATAGCCCTTCAGCCAGCGCGAGCGCTGCCGCACCCAGCGCCAGGCGACGCAGTTGGCCTCCTCCTCGGTCACCGAGCCGAGCACCGCCACCTTCAGCCCCCGCCGCGCCAGCCGCATGCCGAGATCGGCATCCTCGGTGACGTTGTGCGCATCCCAGCCGCCCACCGCCTGCAGCACCGAGCGGCGGAAATACACCGAGGTGCCGCCGAGCGGGATCGGCAGCCCGAGCGCCTGGAAGCCGCGCAGCAGCACGTCGAACCAGATCGAGTATTCGATCTGGAAGCAGCGCGAGAGCCAGTTCTCGCGCGCGTTGTGATAGGAGAGCTGGCACTGCACGCAGCCGATCTCGGGCGCCGCCGCCGCCAGCGTCGCCGCGACATCGCGGAGCTGGCCGGGCTCGGGCCGGTCCTCGGCGTCGAGGATGCCGACGATCTCGCCGGTGCAGAAGTCGAGCGCGTAGTTGAGCGCCCGCGGCTTGGTGCGCGGCCGCCCCGCCGGCACCACCAGCGGCCGGATCCAGGCCGGCAGGCGGTGCGCCGCGACGGCGGCGATGGTCTCGGCATCGTCGGCCTCGAGCAGCAGCCGCACCTCGAGCGCCGCGCGCGGATAGTCGAGCCGCGACAGCGCGGCGACGATCTCGCCGACCATCCCGGCCTCGCGGTAGAGCGGCACCAGCAGGCTCACCCTCGGCAGCGGCCGGCGCGCGCTGAGGGCGACGGTGCCCTCCGGCAGGTCCCGCGCCGGCGGCGGCTGGCAGCGCCCGGCCAGCATCGCGCCGATCCGCAGCGCCCCGGTGGCGGCATTCAGCAGGAAGAGCAGCAGCAGGCCGAGCATCGCGCCGACCTCGCCGCCGAGCCAGACCAGCGCCGCGACCCCGAGCACCGCGGCGGCGACGCGCCGGCGCAGGCCGCGGATGCCGCGCAGGCTGGCCGCCTCCGGGCAGCGGGCGGCGGCGCGCGCCGCGAGCTCCGGCGCCAGCGCCGCCGCCACCGCCCGCTCGAGCGCGCTGCGCGTGCAGACCGCGATGCAGACCAGCCCGCGCCGCGGCCCGATACGGGCGAGCGCCGGGCCGAGCGCATCCGGGTCGACCGCGGCATAGGTCGTCACCCGCCCCTTGCGGCGCCAGGGAATCACCCCCCGCTGGAGATAGTCGGCGGCGGCTTCGGGATCGAGCAGCGCCCGGTCCGGCGGCGCGGCATCCAGATCGACGAGCCCGAGGCCGCGCTGTGTCGCCAGCGCCGCCGCGACATCCGCCTCCGCCGCCCAGCCATTGGCCACCAGCGTGGCGCCGAGCCGGTCGGGCCGCAGCCGCTGCAGCGCCAGCGCGCTGGCGAGATCGGCCGGCCGCAGCCGGTGCTGCGCCGCGAGGATCGCGCCGAGCCGCGGCCGCGACGGCTCCCGCTCGCGCAGCCTGTGCCGCGCCGGCGCGGCGCCGAGAAGCCGCCAGCCGCCGGGCGGCGCCTGCAGGTTCAACGCCCCGGCCTCCGGCGAACGGGCCGCGCCGCGCCCGCCTCCGCTCTCCCGAACCGCCGAACCGCAACCGGCACCGCACCCTCCCGCAAAAACCTGCGGGATTAACCTAAAATTTGACCGTTAACGGGGGGTTAATGCGCGCGTGGCGTTCCGCCACCCCGCCGCCGGGGTGGCGAGGGCCGCGGCTCAGCGCCGGGCCGCCATCGCCTCGGCGAAGCGGCCGAAGAGGTAGTGGCTGTCCTGCGGCCCGGGGCTCGCCTCCGGGTGATACTGCACCGAGAAGACCGGGCGCCCGTCGAGCCGGAGCCCGCAGTTCGAGCCGTCGAACAGCGAGCGATGGGTCTCGATCACCCCGGCCGGCAGGGTCGTGCCATCCACCGCGAAGCCGTGGTTCATCGAGGTGATCTCGACCTTGCCGGTCTCGAGATCCTTCACCGGGTGGTTGGCGCCGTGATGGCCGTGCGTCATCTTCATCGTGCGCGCGCCGAGCGCGAGGCCGAGCATCTGGTGGCCGAGGCAGATCCCGAAGACCGGCTTCTCCGCCGCCATCACGCCCTGGATCATCGGCACCGCATAGGCCCCGGTGGCTGCCGGATCGCCGGGGCCGTTGGAGAGGAACACGCCGTCCGGCCGATGCGCCAGCACCTCCTCGGCGGTGCTGGTGGCGGGCATCACCAGAACCTCCGCCCCGGCCTCGGCGAGGCGCCGGAAGATCGTGCGCTTGGCGCCGTAGTCGATCGCCACCACGCGGGCCTTCGGCGCCGACTGCCGGCCGAAGCCGCTGCCCCAGCTCCAGCCCGTCTCGGTCCAGACATGGCTCTGCGCCGTGCTCACGCCGCGCGCCAGATCGGCCCCTTCGAGCCCGTCGAAGCCCCTCGCCGCCGCGACCAGCGCCGCCGCATCGAGCCGGCCCTCCGGATCATGCGCGAGGGCGGCATGGGGCATGCCCTGGATGCGGATGTGCCGGGTCAGCCGCCGGGTATCGACGCCGGAGATGCCGATCCGGCCGCGGCTGGCCAGCCAGTCCGAGAGATGCGCCGCGGCGCGCCAGTTCGACGGCTCGGTCACCGGCCAGCGCACCACCATGCCGCGGGCCACCGGATCGGCCGCCTCGTCGTCCTCCGGCGTGGTGCCGGTGTTGCCGATATGCGGGAAGGTGAAGGTCACGATCTGGTGGGCATAGGAGGGATCGGTCATGATCTCCTGATAGCCGGTCATCGCGGTGTTGAAGCAGAGCTCGCCCACGGTCTGCCCCGCAGCGCCGAAGCCGTGGCCCCAGAACAGCGTGCCGTCGGCCAGCGCCAGGCAGGCGGTGGGGCGCGCGCCCGCGCTCACGGCAGGCGGCTGCGAACCGGGCACGACGTGCGATCCGGATGGCATGGGCGGGTCTCCTTGTTCGAATGCGCGCGGACGCTAGTGGATCGTGTCGGGGGGGTCAAGCGACCAGCCGGGCCGCGCCTGCCCGCCCCGCCCCGCCCGGCAGGATCGGGCGCAGGGGCGGGGGAGCACGGGCCGGCGCGGGGCGGGCATCGGGCCTGCGTTGCCGCGGCCGGCTGGCTGGGCTAGGTTCGGCGGGCGGGCAGGCCGGCCCGCCAGAGATCAGACGGCTGCCAGGAGACCGAACGCCAGGTGTTGATGTCCCGGATCAGCGATGCGCTGAAGGAGGCGCTGCGCGACAAGAACCAGGTCCGCGTGAGCACGCTCCGCCTGATGCTCGCCTGCCTGAAGGACCGCGAGATCGCGCTCCGCGCCAATGACGGCGGCGACGACGGCATGCCCGATTCCGAGGTTGCCGCGATCCTCTCGCGCATGGTCAAGCAGCGCGGCGAATCCGCCGCCGCCTACGAGGAGGCCGCCCGCATGGAGCTTGCCGAGCGCGAGCGCCAGGAGGCCCGGATCATCTCGGAATTCCTGCCCAAGAAGCTCACCGACAAGGAGATCGACGCCGCGGTCCGCGCGGCGATCGCCGAGACCTCGGCCAGCTCGATCCGCGACATGGGCAAGGTGATGGCGGCGCTGAAGGCCCGCTATACCGGCCGGATGGATTTCGCCGATGCCAGTGCCCGCGTGAAGGCCGCCCTCGCATGAGACCCGCACGGCCCGCCGCCCTGCCCCACCCGGAGACCCCAGCATGAGCCAGAGCGACGATGCCGAGCGCCGATTCGTCCGCGGCCGCGAGATGATCGAGCGCGGCCGCCAGGCGCTCGCTGAGGGCCACCGCCTGATGCGCCAGCTCTCGGGCGAGGTGCGCGCCGCGCGCGCCCGCGGCAGCATCCACCAGATGATCTGGGACTGCGAGCGCGCCTCCAACCGCCGCGGCCAGTTCTTCAGCCATTCCGGCCAGGACGCCTTCCTCGACGAGCGCGTCTTCGAGGGCAAGCGCGGCGGCGTCTTCGTGGAGATCGGCGGCTTCGACGGCATCACCGGCTCCAACTGCCTGTTCTTCGAGCTGATGCGCGGCTGGTCCGGGCTGCTGGTGGAACCGGCCGGCAAGGCGCGCGCGCAGGCCTCCGAGTTCCGCCGCTGCCCCTGCCTGCCGATGGCCGTGGCCGGCGCCACCGGCGAGGCCGAGTTCATGGAGATCGACGCCGGGCTCACCCAGATGAGCGGACTGATCGAGTCCTACGACCCGAAGATCCTCGCGCGCGTCGAGGGCGATCCGCGGCACCGGGCGCGGCGCCGGCCGGTGCGCACCCGCAGCCTCGCGCAGATCCTCGACAGCCAGTATCTCCGCGAGATCGACCTGGTCTCGCTCGACGTGATGGGGGCGGAGCTCGCGGTGCTGAGCGCGTTCCCCTTCGCCGACTACACCGTCCATGCCTGGGCGATCGACGGCGCGCTGCACGGCACCGCGATCCACGAGCTTATGACCGCGAAGGGCTATCGCCGCATCGAGGCGCTCGGCGCCGACGACATCTATGTCCGCGGCGAGGGCTGAGGCGGGGGCTGAACCGGCAGGATCGGCGTGAAAATCCGGCCGGTTTTTTCAGGTCATTTCAGGCTCGCGCCGGCGATGGTGAAGCTGACCTTGCCGGTCTGCTCGTTGATCGGCGATTTCACGCTGTAGTCGAACACCACCGACCCGGCCGGCGCCTTGGCGGACTGCTTGAGCGCCACGCTGGCGATGAATTTCGTCGTCACCTTCATCGCCGAGGCGGCCGGCGTGTTGAACATCACCGTGCTGCTCACCGAGAGGTTCTTCAGGAAGCCCTGGGTGAGATGGTCGTAGACCACCGCGTCGTAGCTCACCGTGAACAGCAGCTTGATGTCGTAGCCCGAGGTCTCGGCGACGCCGAGGAACTCGAAGATGTCGCGCGCCAGCGAATCGAACTGCACCTCCTTGCGCAGCGTGACCGGCTTCGCCTTCATGCCCCCCGAATCGATCGGCGAGGGCACCAGGATCTCGCCGAGACCGGTGGCCGCCTTGGTCGTGTCCTTGCTGACCCCGCCCAGCAGCGAGCCCTTGCCGGTGATCTTGCCGTCGAAGCGCAGCGCCTTCAGCTCCTCCTTGCGCTTCTTGGCCTCCTCCTCCTCCTTCTGCTTCTCGTACTTCTTCACATGGGGCGCGAGGTCCGACTTCCAGCTCTTCTCGAACTTGTCGTTCTTCGGCTTGCCGTCGATGCGGGTGATCTTGGCATAGTGCAGGAGGCAGGCCTGCACCCGCTTGTCGCTGCGCGGCACCTTCGAATCGGGCAGCTCGAGATGGAAGCCGTCGCCGTCGCCATAGCCGTCGCCGCCCTTGTAGTTCTTCAGGCCCTGCGACGACATCTGCGACTTCCACTCCCCCTTGAACTCGGAGACGGTCATGAAATGCTCGTCCTTGCCGCCGAAGGCATCGGTCAGCTTCCACGACACCTTCTTCGACTTGCCGGGCGGGGTGACAGACATCAGCACGTGGCGCGCCTTGTCGACGACATGGGCGCCGGCGCAGGTCCAGCTGGTGCCGCCGGAGACATACTCCGCCTGCTGCTGCGGCGTGCGGCTCACGCTGCCCTTGCCCTTGGAGAGCTTGAAGGAGACCTTGACCACCGCCTTCTCGGCATCGGCGGCGGATTTGCCCTTCTTCTTCAACTCGGCGATCTTCGCGTTGCGCTTGGTCTCGAGCTTGGCGTTCAGCGCCTTCGCAAAGGCCGCGACCTTGGTTTCGATCACGCTTCCGGTGTCAGGCATGGGTCTCGTTTCCTCGGCTCGGTCTGGTCCTGGAGTTCGTCCTCACAACGCAACCGCCGCCGGGCGTCACTTGCCCGGGGGTCCCCGATCCGCTAGTCAGCCACCGCGCGCAGCTTAGCAGGTCCCCGGAAAACATGGCGAAAGAAAAGAAGAAGAAGGCGCCCCGGCCCAGGGCCGAGACCCCTCGCGGCTTCCGCGACTACATGGGCGCCGAGGTGACCCAGCGCCGGGCCATGCTCGAGCGGATCTGCGCGATCTACCACGCCTATGGCTTCGACCCGCTGGAGACCTCGGCGGTGGAGACCGTGGCGGCGCTCGGCTCCTTCCTGCCGGATGTCGACCGGCCGAATGCCGGGGTCTTCGCCTGGCCCGATGTCGAGGACCCCGCCGAGGCCCGCAAGGAGGACTGGGTGGCGCTGCGCTATGATCTCACCGCGCCGCTCGCGCGGGTGGTGGCGCAGCACCGCGAGAGCCTGCCCTCGCCCTATCGCCGCTATGCCGTCGGCCCGGTCTGGCGCAACGAGAAGCCGGGGCCCGGGCGCTATCGCCAGTTCTACCAGTGCGACGCCGACACCGTGGGCTCGGCCAATGTCGCCGCCGATGCCGAGATCTGCATGATGCTGGCCGATGCCTTCGAGGCGATCGGCATCGGGCGCGAGGATGTCGCGATCCGCATCAACAACCGCAAGGTGCTGAACGGCGTGATGGAGGCGGCCCGGCTGCTCGACCCGGCCGAGCCGGAGGCGCAGGCCGCCGCCCGCGGCGTCGCGCTGCGCGCCATAGACAAGCTCGACCGGCTCGGCGAGGACGGGGTCCGCGCGCTGATGGGGCCGGGGCGGCGCGACGAATCCGGCGCCTTCACCCCCGGCGCCGGGCTGGCGGAGGGGCAGATCGACCTGCTGATGGGCTTCGTCGCCGCCCGGCGCGAGACCGCGGCGGCCACCTGCGCGCGCCTTGCCGAGCTGGTCGGCAGCTCCGCCACCGGCGCCGATGGCGTTGCCGAGCTCGAGACAATGGCCGAGCTGATGGCCGCCCAGGGCTATGGCACGCGGGCGGTGATCGACCCCTCGGTGGTGCGCGGGCTCGGCTACTATACCGGCCCGGTCTTCGAGGCCGAGCTGACCTTCGAGATCACCGACGAGGAGGGCAACCGGCGCCAGTTCGGCTCGGTCGCCGGCGGCGGGCGCTATGACGATCTGGTCAAGCGCTTCACCGGCCAGGCGGTGCCCGCCACCGGCATCTCGGTGGGCGTCGACCGGCTGCTCGCCGCGCTGGCCGCCATCGGCCGCGGCGAGGCCGAGGCCGCCGGCCCGGTGGTGATCCTCGCGATGGACCGCGAGCGCATGGCCGACTACCAGACCATGTGCGCCGAGCTGCGCAGTGCCGGCATCCGCGCCGAGGTCTTCCTCGGCGGCGGCAACATGGCCAAGCAGCTGAAATATGCCGACAGGCGCGCCGCCCCGATCGCGGTGATCGAGGGCGGCGACGAGAAGGCCGCCGGCCAGGTGCAGCTCAAGGACCTCGCCCTCGGCGCCCGCCTCGCCGCCGAGATCGAGACCCGCGCGGAATGGGTCTCGCAGCCGGCGCAGATCACCGTGGCGCGCGCCGATCTGGTGGCCGAGATCCGCAAGATGCTGGCCCGCGGGAAGGACTGAGCCGATGGTCGACTGCCTCACCGGCGCTGCCCTCGCCGCCCGCGACGACGCGGTGGCCCGGCTGCGCGCCCTGTTCGCCGAGGAGGGCTATGTCGCGCTCGAGCCGCGCCACCTGCTCGACGCCGACGTGCTGCTCGACCTCTATGGCGAGGATATCCGCACCCGCGCCTTCATCTTCCCCGAGCCGGTGACCGCCGGCGAGCTCTGCCTGCGCCCCGACTTCACCGTGCCGGTGGCGATGGCGCACGGGGATGGCGGCTGGAACCGCCGCGCCGCCTATGCCTATGCCGGGCCGGTGTTCCGCCTGCAGGACCGCTCCGGCCGGCCGATCGAGTATCTCCAGGCCGGGATCGAGCGCTATGGCGACGCCGACCGCGGCGCCGCCGATGCCGCGGTGCTGGCGCTGACGCTGCGCGGGCTCGAGGCGCTCGGCTGCGGCGCGCACAAGGTCAGCACCGGCGACACCGGCATCTTCCTCGCGCTGATCGACGCGCTGGAGATGCCCGCGCGGCGCAAGGCGGCGCTGCGCCGGCATTTCTGGCGCCCGGCCCGGTTCAAGGCGTTGATCGAGGGCTTCACCGCCGCCGCGCCCGAGCCGGGGGCACAGCGCCGGGCGCTGCTGGCCGCCGCCGCCGAGGGGCCCGAGGCGCTGGATGCGCTGGCCGCCGACGGCCGCGAGGTGCTCGGCGCGCGCGGGCTCGAGGAGGTCGCCGCGCGGGCCGAGGCGCTCGCCGCCGCCGCGGACGAGCCGCGGATGCCGGCGGAACAGGCGGCGTTGATCGAGGCGGTGCTCTCGGTGCACGGCCCCTCCGGCGAGGCGCTGGCGCGGCTGCGCGAGCTGACCGCCGCGGCCGGGCTCGACCTGCTGCCGGCGCTCGAGCGCTTCGAGGTCCGGCTGGATGCGCTCAACCGCATCGGGATCGACGCCGAGGAACTGCCCTTCGACGCCCGCTTCGGCCGCATGCTGGAATATTACGACGGTTTCGTCTTCGAGATCGAGGCGCTGCGCCCCGGGCTGCCGCCGCTGGCCGGCGGCGGGCGCTACGACCGGATGACCCGGCGCCTCGGCGCCGCCGAGCCGGTGCCGGCGATCGGTGCGATGATCCGTCCGGAGGTGGCGCTGGCCGCCGCAGGGGAGGGCTGAGATGTCCGCGCTGGTTCTCGGATTGCCCTCGAAGGGCCGCCTGCAGGCCGACACCATCGCCTGGTTCGCCGCGCGCGGGATCGAGATCGCGCCCTCGGCGCGCTCGCGGGAATACCGCGCCGAGGCCCGGGGCGCCGAGGGGCTCGCGGTGGTGATGCTCTCGGCCGGCGAGATTCCGGGCGAGCTGGCCGCCGGGCGCATCCATCTCGGCGTCACCGGCGAGGACCTGATCCGCGAGCGCGTCGCCTTCCGCGGCCGCGACGTCCGCCTCGCCGCACCGATGGGCTTCGGCCATGCCGACCTGGTGGTGGCGGTGCCGGATTTCTGGGTCGATGTGGAGACCATGGCGGATCTCGACGAGGTTTGCGCCGCGTTCCGCGCACGGCACGGCCGCTCGTTGCGCATCGCCACGAAATACCACAACCTGACCCGCAGCTTCTTCCGCGCCCGCGGCGTGGCGGATTACCGCATCGTCGACAGCCAGGGCGCGACCGAGGCGGCACCGAAGAACCGCATGGCCGAGGCGATCGTCGACATCACCTCGAGCGGCGCGACGCTGCGGGCGAACCATCTCCGCGTGCTCGAGGACGGGCTGATCCTGCGCTCGGAGGCAACGCTCTGCGTCTCCGGCGAGGCGGTCTGGACCGATGCGCTGCGCCGGAGCTACGCCGCGCTGGCCGCGCAGCTCGGGCTCGATGCCGATCCGCCCGAGGAGCCCGGCATCCGGCCCCCCCGCGCGCCCGCCACGCCGCCGGCGCTGCCGGCCGAGGGCCCGCAGGCCTGAGCCGGCCTAGAAGCGCAGCGCCGCCGCCTCGGTCAGCATGTCCTCGGCGCCGGGGATCAGCGCGTGCAGCATGGCATATTCCGCCATCGGCTGGAGGTTCGCCCCCTCGCCGCCGCTCGCCTTCAGCGTGCCGACCGCGGCGGCCTGGAGCCGCGCCTCGGTGAAGCCGATCGGCCCGCGGCTCTGGGTGTCGACGAGGATGGCGAGGCCGCGGCCCTGCGCCTCGGTCATCACGGTGCCCGGCACGATGCCGCCGAAGAGCGGGATCCCGGCGATGCCGGCGGCGACCGGATCGTCCTCGGCCCGTACCGTGAGCTCGTAGATCAGCACGGCGTCGAGCCCCTGCAGCCGGGCGATCTCGATCAGCCCGGCGATCATCGCCTGCAGCCCCGCCCCCTCCACCGGCAGCGGCAATGGCAGCAGCCTGATCCGCGCCGGCAGCCGGTGATTGACCTCGTGCAGCGCGCCGCGCCAGCGCACCTGCTCGCTGGCCGGCACCGGGGTCACCCGCCCGGCCGAGACGCGGATCAGCCCGACCCGCGCCGGCAGCGCCAGGCCCGCGATCACCCCTGCCGAAACCGGCGGCGGCAGTGCCATCGGCAGCGCAGGGGGCGGCGGCTCCGGCGCGCAGCCGAGGCAGAGGGCGGGAAGGGCGGCGAGGGCAAGGCGCGGCGGCAGCAACATCGGAACTCGCGGGCAACTGGGGCCGGCGGCTGGGCCCATCCCGAGCCTAGCGCCGACATGGTTAACACAGCCTTGCCGGCCAGCCTCCCGGAGAGCAGGCTTGAGCCAGGGGGGGCCTTGCGCCTATAGGAGAGGCGTCGTCCGCGCCCGCCGGGGGCGACGGCGCCCCTGTACGGCCCGGCGCCGCGTTAGCTCAGCTGGTAGAGCAACCGCCTTGTAAGCGGTAGGTCGTCCGTTCGATCCGGACACGCGGCACCAAAAAGACCAGCGGGCCGGACGGCGCTGGCGGCGCTGGAACGGCCGCCTGTCACCGCCCCGAGCCGTAGTCAGCCAGCCTGCATCCCATCGCCGGGCGGCAACGCCTTCGGCGCATTGGCCCGCGGCCATCGGATCGGCGATGCAGACACCGCCGGCGATGCACGCGGCGGCCTGCCGGAGCAAGGCCCTCGGCCTCGCGGATGCGCTCCCGATCGGCTCGGCTTCCGGCGGGCGGTCGGGAGGACCGGACGGCCTGCGCTTGCGACCTCGACCACCGCGCACGACCCCTCGTGGCCCGGGACGTTCTCTCTGACCA
Source organism: Paralimibaculum aggregatum (assembly GCF_030270585.1). Classification (GTDB taxonomy): domain Bacteria; phylum Pseudomonadota; class Alphaproteobacteria; order Rhodobacterales; family Rhodobacteraceae; genus Thermohalobaculum; species Thermohalobaculum aggregatum. The sequence continues at coordinate 69,870 of NZ_BSYI01000013.1, read as the reverse complement.
CACCGTCGCAGGGGCTCGCTTTGGGACGCGCCCCGTTGCACACGGGCCTCGAAGGCGGCGCGGATGACCGGCCCGCCGAGAGCGAAGGGCGCCCCCATCCCGCACATGGAAGGCCCGGCGACGATGGTTGTTGCTCTCGAATGGCCATGCAGCTTCCCCTCCGGAGGCGCTCGCCAGGGCGACGCCAGCCGTGAGGGCCCGCCAGGCCGGTCTTGCCCGGGTCCCACCGACGTCGCAGCGCAGCGGCGGGCGCGGAGCGTCGCTCTCGCCGGATCGAGGTCGGGCTGCCCCTCGGACCGGTCCCGCCGCCTCCGCGGCACCCCCGGGCGGCTCGGTTCGCCGGTCTACGCGCCTTCCCTTCCGCGCGATCCCGCAAGGGCGAAAGACGCCCTTCGGCAGGCCGTCGCCGATTGCGTGGCCCGGCTCGGCGAGTCCCGCGCGCCATTCCTTGGCCGCGGTGACGGGCGCTTCCTCGAGGCGCGCACGCATCGGGTCCGCCAGCGCCCCGGTCCGCCCGGCGCGCCTGCCAACGCGGAGCGGGCCGGGGCGGGGATCGCCCGTCTCGAGCGCCAACGCCTGCCCCCCGTGCCGGCCGCACCCATGCCGAACCGCGCCACCGCCGGGCAATGACAGGCGCCGCCCTCTGCCTGACGCGGCCATGGCAGGAGATGTCGCCATGCTCGCAGGGCCATTGGCTATGGATGGCCGGCAAGCGCCGTGCAGACGCGCATTGCATCGTAACCTGCAACCGATCATCGAAGGCGCCCGCCGGAACGTTTCCGCGATCGCCCGAAGGCTCGGGCCCGTAGCCTGCAGGGCGGCGATCCGCGCCCCTTCGGCCGGCGAGAGGTGAACGTATCCTGGGATCGTCACTCCGCCTGCCTGTCTGGCGACAGCCGGGCACCGCATCCGTCAGCGGCGGCGTCCCTCGCTCCCGAACTCGCCCCTGGGGCAGAAAGTGTCCGACAGATGGGAGGGACGACACAGACGCAACCCCGAACCGCGCAACGCCGATCACCTCGACCTGCCTGTGGCATTTCAGATTTATGGCCACAATTCACCAAACCCGGGCAGCAATGAGGCGCACAGAATTCCTTCGGTCGCCTGTGGCGAGTGCTGAGTTGATCGGCGGCGCGGAGTCTGCGGTTCGGGCTCGCTGGCTTGGGTGACGCATCTGGCCGATCGGTTTGCCGGGCCATGCGGCGGCCGCTGCGGTCTCGGGTAGGCGATGCCCGATGGAGATTGCCGGCCGGGCTGGCGGGGCCGGCCGCGGCGCGGACCCGCACGAGGCTAAGGGCACGCACGAGAGGGCCGGGCCTGTCCCTGCGCTCGCCAGAGCCCCGCCCGGTGGCAACGCGCCCCTTTGGGCGGATGGTGTCGGCCTGCTTGCGCGGGGCCGGGCGCACCCCTCTGCGTGCCCGTGTGAACGGCGCCGTGGAAACCGGGGCTGCCGCGATGATCGGCGCGGCGTTTCTCCGTGGGCGCTGCGCAGTCCCGACCCGGACCGGCGGGGCGGTTGGCGCGCGGTCGGGCGGTGCCGGCGGTTCCCTGGCATCGTGGCGGGCGGCATCCATCGCCGAGCGACGGCGGCGGGAACCGTGGCGGCGGTCTGTCGGGATCAGGTTCCGGCACCTGCTGACCAGCGCCATCGGCGCCCCGTGTGCCCCCCGCTGGCGGCGGCTGCGCCGCGGGCCGCCGGGCATCGCGGTTGGTCTGGTGGGGCAATGCCGGCGTGGCGTCCGGCCGCCGGGAATGCCTTCACGCTTTGCCGATGCGCGTCCGATGCCGGTTAGGCCCTGTCGGGATGTCGCGACGATGCTGGCATCCTCAATCTGACCGCCCGCGGAGACGTAGTCCTGATCGCGCCAATGCGCGCCTAGCCGGGCGTGGGGCCGGTACGCGGCGCCGGTCGCCGTCAGGGTTTCGCGTGGCCGCCGGGTCATCGTCTCGCCCGGCGCCCGGTTGCTGCAAGGAAACTGCGCGACGCTCCGCCAGTCGCGGAACCGCACCTTCGTCTGGCCTCGGGGTGGCCGCAGTGCGCCTCTAGCACGGACACCGCGAACAATTGAGACGCACCGATTAGCCGTTGCCTCTCGCCCGGTCCGGCCGATTCGGGGTAGCGGCGGGGCCGGCTCGATGAGGTTCCAGAACCGCCAGCGGAGAGGGCAACCGGGCGGATCGCCCGGCTTCGGGAGCGCCGGATGCCGCGCCCCGGGTCGCGGCGACCGGGCCGATCAGCCTTGCCGCCCTGCCGCGCCGACCCGGGCGCAATCACGCCGGGCGGCTCGAAGCGGGGGAGCGGGGCGTCCGGGCGGCACCATGCCAGCCCGCCGCCGGGATGGCCGGCGCGGCTCAGCCGCCGACGATGCGCGGCAGCAGCACCACCTCGCTGTCCGGCCGGATCGGCTCGAACCAGTGATCGTTGAAGTTGCGCCCGTCGATCGCCACGGTCACGCCGCGGCGCAGCTGCGGGCGCAGGTCGGGATAGGCCTCCGCGAGCCCGTCGAGCAGCTCGCGGAGATTGCCGGCCTCGATCTCGACGGTCGCCCGCCCCTCGGTCGCGACCCGCAGCGAGCCCCAGATCGCGACCTCGACCATGGCCTCAGCCCCGCGCCGCCTGGATCGCCGCCTGCACCTTGGGCGGCGACATCGGCAGATCGGTGAGCCGCACCCCGGCCGCCGCGGAGACCGCATTGGCCACCGCCGCCAGCGGCGGCACGATCGAGGTCTCGCCGACGCCGCGCACGCCATAGGGATGCCCGGGGTTGGGGATCTCGAGGATCACCGTGTCGATCATCGGCAGGTCGGAGGCCACGGGCACGCGATAGTCGAGGAAGCCCGGGTTCTGCAGCCGGCCGTCCTCGCCATAGATGTATTCCTCGTTGAGCGCCCAGCCGATGCCCTGCACCGCGCCGCCCTGGAACTGGCCCTCGACATAGTCGGGATGCACCGCCTTGCCGGCATCCTGGATCACCGTGTAGCGCAGGATCTTCACCGCGCCGGTCTCCGGATCGACCTCGGTGTCGACGATATGGGTGGCGAAGCTGACGCCGGCGCCCTCCGCGTTCACCTCGCAATGCCCGGCGATCGGCCCGCCGGTGTTGGAGGCCACCGCGGCGATCTCGGCCAGCGACATCGGCGGGAACTGCCCGGCATTGGGCCCGGCCGGCTTGGCCGCGCCGTCCTCCCAGACCACCGCATCCTCGTCGATGCCCCAGATCTTCGCGGCGCGGGCGCACATCACCCTGATCGCCTGGCGCGCGGCCTCGATGGTGGCGAGCCCCACCGCGAAGGTCACGCGCGAGCCGTCGGTCACCTCGTTCTGCCCCAGCGAGCCGGTGTCGGCGATGATCGTGCGCACCTGCTCGTAGGGGATGCCGAGTTCCTCCGCCGCCATCATGCTCATCGAGGCGCGGCTGCCGCCGATATCCGGGTTGCCCTCGGAGACGCTGACCGTGCCGTCGAGATTGACGTTGAGGGTGACGCAGGTATCGCCGCCGAAGTTGAACCAGAAGCCGCAGGCGACGCCGCGCCCCTGGTTCTCGCCGAGCGGCGCGCTCCAGTGCGGATGCGCCTTGGCGGCCTCGAAGGTCGCCTTGGCACCGATCGCCGGATAGGTCGGGCCGTAGGAGGACTTCGTCCCCTCCACCGCGGCGTTCCGGATGCGCACGTCGAGCGGGTCGAGCCCGAGGCTCTTGGCCAGCTCGTCGATCACGCTCTCCACCGCGAAGGCCGCCATCGGTGCCCCCGGGGCGCGATAGGCCGCCTGCTTGGGCCGGTTGCTGACCACGTCGAAGCCCACCGTGCGGACATTCTCGAGGTCATAGGGCGCGAAGGCCGACATCGAGCCCATGCCCACCGGCGAGCCCGGATAGGCGCCCCCCTGATAGCGCAGCACGGCATCGCCCGCGGTGATCCGGCCGTCCTTCGTCATGCCGATGCGGACATCGATCGAGGTCGAGGCGGTCGGCCCGGAGGCGCGCAGCACCTCCTCGCGGCTCATCACCATCTTCACCGGCCGGCCGGCCTTCTTCGAGAGCATCAGCGCAACCGGCTCGAGGAACACCGTGGTCTTGCCGCCGAAACCGCCGCCGATCTCCGAGGCGGTGACCCGCAGCTGGCCGACCTCCATGCCGAGGATCGCGGCGCAGGTGTTGCGCACCATGTAATGGCCCTGCGTGCAGCACCAGAGATCGGCCTGCCCGTCCGGCCCCATCTGCGCGAGGCAGGCATGCGGCTCGATATAGCCCTGATGGGTCGCCGCGGTGCGGAAGCTGCGCTCGACCACCCGGTCGGCCTTCGCGAGCCCGGCCTCGATGTCGCCATGACCGAACTCGCAGCGGCTGATCACGTTGCCCGAGAAGCCCTCCGGCACGGTCTCGTCGGTGCGCCCCTCGTGCAGCACCGGCGCGCCGGGCTGCATCGCCTCGTCGACATCGGTGACATGCGCCAGCACCTCGTATTCGACCTCGATCAGCTTGAGCGCGCGGCGCGCCACCGCCGGGCTGACCGCCGCCACCGCCGCCACCGCATGCCCGTCATAGAGCGCCTTCGCCCCGGCCATGCAGTTGTCGAGCACATCCGCCACATGCGCCGGCGGCTCGGGGAAATCGGCCCGCGTCACCACCGCCTTGACGCCGGACAGCGCCGCCGCCCTGCTGGCATCGATCTTGACGATGCGGGCATGGGCATGGGGGCTGCGCAGCACGCGGCCGGTGAGCATGCCCGGCGCCACCGCATCGGCGCCGAAGCGCGCGCGGCCGGTGACCTTGTCGATCCCGTCGGGCCGGTTCGGCCGGGTGCCGACGACCTTGAACTGCCGCTTCGCGGTCTCCGCCTGTTTGTCGAGCGCCATCAGGAAGCCCTCCTCAAGCTGTCATCGGGGTCGTTGGCGATCTCGCCGCGCATCTCGGCGGCGGCATCCATCACCGCGCGAATGATCTTGTCATAGCCGGTGCAGCGGCAGAGATTGCCGGCCAGCCAGTAGCGCGCCTCCTCCTCGGAGGGATCGGGATTGTTCTCCAGCAGCGACTTCGCGGCCACCAGGATGCCCGGCGTGCAGATGCCGCATTGCAGGGCGGCATGCTCGATGAACTTGCGCTGCAGCGGGTGCAGCACCTCGCCATCGGCCATGCCCTCGATGGTGGCGATCTCGCGGCCCTCGGCCTCGGCGCCGAGCATCAGGCAGGAGCAGACCAGCCGGTCGTCGACGGTGACCGAGCAGGCCCCGCAATCGCCGGTGCCGCAGCCCTCCTTGGCGCCGGTCAGGCCGAGCCGGTCGCGCAGCACGTCGAGCAGCGTGTCCTCCGGCTCGCAGAGGAACTCCGTCTCGTCGCCGTTGATCTTGGTGGTGACGTGGATCTGGCTCATGGATCTTCAGCCTTTCGCACGGGAGAGCGCAATGCGGGCGGCGCGCTCGGCGAGCACCCCGGCCACATGGGTTCGGAACGCGACGGTGCCGCGCTTGTCGTCGATCGGGCTGCAGGCCTCCGAGCAGGCCGCCGAGAGCGCGGCGAGCGCGGTATCGTCCACCGCCGTGCCGACCAGCGCCGCGGCGGCCTTCCCGACCAGCAGCACCTTGGCGGCGACGGCGCCGAGCGAGACCCGGGCGGCGATGCAGGTGCCGCCTTCGTCGAGCGTCAGCGCGACACCGCAGCCGACCACCGCGATGTCCATCTCGGTACGCGGGATGAAACGGAGATAGGCATCGCCCGAGCGGGGCGCCGGCGCCGGCAGGTAGATCGAGGCGACGAATTCGCCCGGCCGCAGGCTGGTCCTGCCCGGGCCGGTCGGGATGTCCTCCACCGCGACGTCGCGGGTGCCGCCGGGCCCGGCGATGCGCGCGGTCGCGCCCGCCGCCACCATGGCCGGCACGCTGTCCGCCGCCGGAGAGGCGTTGCAGAGATTGCCGGCCAGCGTCGCGCGGCCCTGGATCTGGGTCGAGCCGATCAGCCCGGCCGCCTCCACCACGCCCGGCCAGGCGCCGCGGACGCCGGCATGCTCGCCGAGCTCCGCCGAGGGCACGCCGGCGCCGATTCGCCAGCCGCCGTCCTCCTCGACGATCGCCCGCATCCCCTCGATCCGCTTGATGTCGACCACCAGCTCGGGCTCGATATGGCCCGAGCGCAGGCGCACCAGGAGGTCGGTTCCTCCGGCCAGGACATGCGCGGAGCCGGCCGCCTCCGCCAGCAGGGCGACGGCCGTATCCACGGATTGCGGCGCTTCGTATCTCATGGGCATTGCACCAGATTTCACGGTTGTGGGTCTGGAGGGCGAAGCGACGGCAAGGCGGCCCGCCCACCACTGTCCGGGAGACCTTAGAGGAGCCCTTTCGCCCGCGCCAGAGGCGCCCCAGGATTTTTCCACAACGCCCGCGCGAGGGCTGGCGCCGGAGCGATCAGCTCGCCTGCGCCACCCGCTCGACCAGCCGGAACTCGAGCCCCACGCAGGGCGCATAGGCGGCGGTCACGGCGCGGGCATCCGCCTCGATCTCCGGGCCGGACAGCGCGCCGAGCGCGCGGGCCAGCGCGCCATCCGGATGCGCGAGCCATTCGGTCGGCCCGACCACCCGGAAATCGACGATGCGGCCCTTGTCGAGCCTGAGCCGGCAGGCGAGCGGCCCCCGCGCCGTGCGCGCGATGCCGCAACCGGCGAAATGGCTGCGATGGCCAAGCTCGGCCAGATCCTCCACCGGGACGGCATCCTCCTCCAGCCGCTGCAGGTCCTCGGCGGCCTGCACCAGCATGGCCCGGATGCGCAGCGCCGGATGGCCGGCACGGGAAAACTGCCCGCAGGGCTCGGCCGGGGCGCCGTCACGGTCCGGCGCGTCCGAGAACTGCGGCGCGGCCGCGAGGCGGCGGTCGAACCAGGCGGCATCGGCCCGTGCCAGCGGCGGATCGGACGGCAGCTCCGGCTGGATCCGCTCGAGCCGCGCGACCAGCCGGCCGGCGGTGCCGCCCCCGGCGGTGCAGCTCTCGAACTCCCTGCGCAGGATCGCGCCGAGACGGCGGCGCCCCTCGGCAGGATCGGCACCGGCCATCATCCCGGCCAGGATCCGGCGCCCCTCGGCGAGGCTCCCGGAGCGCCGCTCCGCGCCGATCGCCCGCGGCCAGACCACCGCGAGCCGCGCGATATGCGTGAGCGCCGCCTCGGCCAGCAGCAGGCGGTTCCGCGCCGCCTCGCGCGCGGCATCCTGGCCGCGGATCAGCGCCGCATCGAGCGCACGGCCGAACGCGACGCAGAGCGCCGCCGGACACACAGGGAAATGGGCTGGCAGCCGTGCCGAAACCTCGTCTGCATACTGCCCGATGAGCGCACGGCGGATCGGCGCGAGATTGCGCCTGGCAATTCGAAGATCGACGACCTTGGCATTCTGGGCCAGCAACAGCACCGACCATCTCGCTGAACTCGTGCCGGAGGCACCAATATCCCCCGCATCCGCGTTCGGCATCCGTCACCCCCCCACAATGAGACTCTCAGTAGCAATTCCGGACACGTCAATTCTTGTTTCCATTGGTTGGCCCAGATCCATGACAATGGTCAAGAAAATTTGTCGAAATTGCCAATATCCTTCTGCGACCTGCGAAGCGTTGGCACATTATATCCCACCGTATAAAGTTGCGGTGTCGGATCATTTTTAAGCGCTATTCACAAGCAGATATCGGATGAGTCCAGCCAGTTATGGCAGGCGCCATGTGCCGGCGGGCGGGCAGGCGGCCTGGCACCGCCCGGGGCCTGCCCACAGACCGCGAACCCGCGGCGCGCGGGAGCCTGCCGGCCCGGGGATGTCCTAAGCTGCCGGCCCCCCAACCCGATGCCCATGCCGCTGCCGGCCGAGAGCGCGGCGATGGCAGGCCGGTCGGTGGCAGGCCGGGCCCGGCCGCGCTCAGGCGAGCCGGGCGATCACCTCGTCGACCGTGGCGATCTCCGCCACATTGGCCATTGCGAAGTCGATCGAGGCGCGCTGCCAGTTGGCATTCATGGTCGAGCAGGCATCCTGCGGCACGATCATGCGATAGCCCTTGTCGGCACCGGTGCGGGCGGTGTGCTCGACCGACATGTTGGTCCAGGCGCCGCAGTTGAGGATGGTGTCGCGCCCGGCGCCGCGCAGATAGGTCTCGAGCCGGCCGCTCTCCCAGGCGCTCATGGTCATCTTCTCGACCACCAGGTCCCCCGGCTGCGGCTCGAGCCCTGCGACCGGCGCCGCGCCCCAGCTGCCGCGCACCAGCGCATTGGCCCCGACCAGCCCCTCGAAGAGCGGCGCATTGGCCAGCATCGCCGGATGCCCCGGCTCGCAGACGAACCAGACATGGATCACCAGCCCGCCGCGGCTGCGGCAGGCCTCGGCGAGACGGCGGGCATTCTCCACCACGTTCTGCGCCCGGGCATGCAGCGGCGAGCCCGAATCGGCGAAGGCCCCGCCGGCGGAGATCACGTCGTTCTGCAGGTCCTGCAGGATCAGCGCGCTGCGCCCGGCCTCGATGCGCCCGCCCGCCGCCGGCGCCGCGGCGGCCGCCGTGCGCGCCCGGGCCGGGGCCGGCGCGGCGGTGGCGGCGGGGGCGCCGCTGCGCATGAAGGGTTCGGTGCGCGGGCCGACCAGGGTCTGCACCGCATAGACCGAATGGGTGGCGCAGACGAAGAGCGTCCGCCAGTCCTTGCCGCCCCAGTGCAGGTTCGCCGCCTTCTCCGGGATCGAGACCTTGCCGATCAGCCGGCCGGACGGCGCATAGACCCAGAGCCCGCCCGGCGCGGTCAGCCAGACATTGCCCCGCGCGTCGCATTTCATCCCGTCCGGCACGCCCTCGCGCAGCGGATCGACGATGCCGCTGGCGAAGACCCGGCCCCCGGCGAGCCGCCCGTCGGCGCGGATCTCGAAGACGCGGATATTGGTCTGCACGGTGTCGTTGACATAGAGCAGCCGCTCGTCCGGCGAGAAGCAGAGCCCGTTCGGCTGGGTGAAGAGATAGCGGTCGACCACCAGCTCCGGCGCGCCGCCGCGGGCGGGGATGCGATAGACCCCCTGGAAGCCGAGCTCGGTCGGCCGCTCGACGCCGAAGCCCGGCATCCGGCCATAGGTCGGGTCGGTGAACCAGATCGAGCCGTCGGACTTCACGCAGATGTCGTTGGGCGAATTCAGCTCGCGTCCGCCGTAATGGCTGGCCAGCACCTCGCGCCGCCCGTCCGGGCCGAAGCGCGCCACCGAGGAGGTACTGTGCTCGCAGACGAGGAGGTTGAGCTCCGCGTCATAGGTCATGCCGTTGCCCTTGTTCGAGGGCCGCATCACCTCGCGCACGCCGCCCGCGGGGTCCCAGCGCCGGCGCACATCCGCCGGCATGTCTGAGAACAGCAGATGCCCCTCGCGCGGGTGCCAGATCGGGCCCTCGGTGAAGGTGAAGCCGGTGCCGATCTGGCGCACCGGCGCATGCTCGGCGATCAGCTCGCGGAAGGACGGGTCCATTGCGTCATGGGCCATCTCGGCGCTCCCCTCTGAGGCGGGTCCGTGCCCGCCGGCGTCCGGGTGGGTGGGTGGGGGACGGCGGCGGGCACGGGCCCGCGCCGCCCCGCGATCACATCGGGAACCAGTTGCGCTGCGGCACCGAGGAGACCACCGGCCCCGGCACCTGCATCTGCAGCCGCCCGGTGACCTGCTGGTTCTCGATCTTCGCCGGCGCGTCATGCACGGGCAGCAGATAGCGGAAATTGTTGAGCAGCTTCTTGATCGCCCCCTTCTCCGCGCGCTTCGAGCCGGCATGGTTGCCGGTCACCTGCGGCTCCATGAACTGGGTCTGGCGCACCTGGTTCACGATCTGGTCGTTGAAGTTGTAGATCACGTCGCCGCAGATGCAGGCGAGCCCGTCCGCGGTCTCGACGATCACGTTGGCCGAGCCCTCGGTATGGGCATTGGCCGGCTCGCACCAGACGCCGGGGATGATCTCCTCCGCGCCGGTGATCTCGAGGTCGAGGAAGCGCAGCGCGTCCTGGGTGTGCAGCCGCTCGATCAGGTGCTGGATGTCGGGCTTGGGATACTGCGGATGCATCAGCCCGGAGACCGAGCATTCGAGCTCGCGCCGGTTCAGCACCACGGTGGTGTTCATCGGGAAGACGTCGTCCTTGCCGGCATGGTCGATATGCAGATGCGTGTGCACGACATAGCGCACATCGCCCGGCTTCACGCCGTGCCTGGCGAGCTGGTTCTCGATCATGTTCTCGTGGAACTGGAGCCCGCGCATGCCGAGGCTCTCCATGATCGCGTTGTCGCGGTAGCCGGTATCGACGACCACCGGATAGGTGCCGCCGAGGATCAGGAACCCGTAGACCGGCACCCGCCGGACCCGCCCGCATTCGTGGCCGAGCACCAGGAAGCTCGTCTCGAGCTCGATATCGCCATAGTCGAGGACGTGGATTTCGAGGGCCATGGATCGCTCACTCCCTGTCTTTTGTCACAGCCGGTAGACCCGGGCTGCGGTGTCGTGGAAAAGCGCCGCCTGCTCGGTCTCGGAGAGGGTCTCCGCCGCCTGCCGGTGCGCGGCCAGAAGATCGCCGAAGCCCGTCCAGAGCTTCTCGATCGGGAAATTGGAACCCCAGAGGCAGCGCTCGGCGCCGAAGAGCTCCACGGTCTCCGCGAGGATGCGGGCGATCTGCGCCGCGTCGACACGGTGGATGAAGGTGCCGAGACCCGAGGTCTTGGTCACCACGTTCGGGCAGCCGGCGAGCCGCGCCATGCCGGCGCGCCAGATGTCCCGGCCGGCATCCGAGAGGTCCTCGAGCATGCCGGCATGCTGCAGGATGAAGGTCACGTCCGGACAGGCCTCGGCGAGGCGCGCGGCGCCCTCCATCTGGCCCGGGAAGACCTGCAGGTCGAAGCTCCAGCCATAATCGGCCAGATGCGCGATGTTGGCCTGCACGGCGGCGTCCTCGCAGAGATCGGGGCGCGCCGCGAAGCGGTAGAGCTTGTTGCGATGCCAGTGCAGCTGCTGGCGGATGCCGCGCACCAGCGGATACTGCGCCAGCCGGTCGAGCGCCGGGCGGACATCGCCGCGGGTCATCTCGGCATGAGCGACGATGGCATGGGGCCAGCCGGTGCGCGCGGCCTCGCCGCTGACCCAGACGGCCTCGTCGGCGGCCCAGTTCGGCGCCCAGTTGGCCTGCACATAGACCGACTTCACGACCCCGGTGCCGCCGGTATCGGCGAGATATTCCTCGATGCCGTAGTCGCGCCGGATCGGCTCGTAGGGACCGAAGATCCGCGGCTGCATCGGGCCGAGCAGCCAGGGCAGATCCGCCTGGCGCCAGATATGGTGATGGGAGTCGACGATCTGCATCAGTCAGTCCTGCCGAGTGAGAGGAGCCGCGCGGCGATGGCGCCGATGGAGCTGCCGTCGCCGAGGCGGTCGATATGCGGGAGCGCACCGGAAAGCGCCGCGGTGCGCGGGACGAAGTTCGGGTCGGCGGCCAGCGGGGTCAGCCAGTCGAGCCGCCAGGCCAGCCGCGACAGCCGCGCGACGGCGGCGATCATCGCCTCCGGCCCGCCCCGCTCCAGCCCGTCCGACAGCACCACCACCGCCGCGCCCCGGGCGAAGCTGGCGAAGCGCGGCACCGCGAGGAAGGCGCCGAGCGCGTCGCCGAGCCGGGTGCCGCCGTCCCAGTCCGCCGCCAGCGTGCCGGCCCGGGCCAGCGCCGCCTCGCGGTTCTTCAGCCGCAGCGCCCGGGTCAGCCGCGTCAGCCGGGTGCCGAGGGTGAAGACCTCGACCCGGTCGCCCGCCTGCACCAGCGCATGGGCGAGGCGCAGCGCGCTCTCGGTGCCGGCCTTCATCGAGCCGGAGATGTCGATCAGCAGGCAGACCCGCCGCTGCACCGGGCGCCGGGCACGGCGCGGCAGCGCCACCACCTCGCCGTCATGGCGCACCGCCTGGCGCAGCGCCCGCCGCATGTCGAGCAGCCGCCCGCGCCGCACCGGCCGCCGCCGGCGCCCGATCCGCTGCGGCAGGCGGGTCCGCGCCTCGCGCGCGAAGCGGCGCAGCAGCGCATCCTCGCCGAGCGGCGCGAAGCTCCGGGCCGAGAGGGTCTCCGCCGTGGTCGCCTCGGCGCCGGTCTCGCGCAGCTCGTCGGGCTCCGGCAGGTCGACCGTGCCCGGCTGGTCCTCGCGCAGTTCCATCGCCTCGTCATCCTCCTCGGCCGTGGCCTGCGCGGCGACGATGCGGCCAAGGAAATGCGTGTCGAAGAGGGCGTCGAACTCGGCATGGCGCTCCGGCGGCGGTGCCAGCAGCGCATGGCCGGCGCGGCGCAGATCCTCGACATGGGTCGGCCCGAGCAGCCCGACCGCGGCGACGAAGCCCTCGGTCTGCTCCGGCGCCACGGCAAAGCCATGGGCGCGCAGCACCGCGGCGAAGCCGGTCAGCGGGCGCAGCGCCCGGGGCAGAGGCGCGACGCTCATGCCGCCTCCCCGCCGATCAGCGCGTCGAGCCGGGGCGCGACGAAGGCCATGTCGTCATGGTCCTTCAGCGCCACCCCGATGGCGCGGCGGAAGGCCTCCGGCCAGGGTGCGCCCTGGCGCTGCAGCAGCGTCGCCGCCTCGGCCCATTCCACCGTCTCGGCGACACCCGGCGGCTTGGCCAGCGGCTCGGCACGCAGCCGCCCGACCGCGGCGACGATAGCATCGGCGGTCGACCGCGCCACGGCGCTCGCGCGCATCATCACGATCCGCGCCTCGCGCTCGGGGTCGGGATAGTCGATCCAGTGATAGACGCAGCGCCGGCGCAGCGCCTCGTGCAGGTCGCGCGTGCGGTTCGAGGTCAGCACCACCACCGGTGCCACCGGCGCGCGCACCGTGCCGGTCTCCGGGATCGAGATCTGGAAGTCCGAGAGGAACTCCAGCAGGAAGGCCTCGAACTCGTGATCGGCCCGGTCGACCTCGTCGATCAGCAGCATCGCCGCCTCGGGCGCGCGCAGCGCCTCGAGCATCGGCCGCGCGATCAGGAACTCGTCGGCATAGATGTTGAGATAGTCCTCGCCGGCCTGGCGGATCGCCAGCATCTGCCGGGGATAGTTCCACTCGTAGAGCGCCGCCGCCGCGTCGATCCCCTCGAAGCATTGCAGCCGGATCACCCGCCGCGCCAGCACCGAGCCGATCGCCTTGGCCGCCTCGGTCTTGCCGACGCCGGGCGAGCCCTCGAGCAGCAGCGGCTTGCCGAGCGCCAGCGCCAGATAGGCCGCCGTGGCGAGCTCCGGGTCCGCGTCATACTGCGCGGCGGCCAGCGCCTCCGAGAGCGCCCCGGGGCTGCCGATGCCGCCGATGACGGGCCTAACCGGCATCAGCGCCGCCCCTTCGGCCGGGCGCCGCCATTGGCCTGGATGCCGCGCAGGATCTTCTCCGGCGTCACCGGCAGCTCGTCGATCCTGACGCCAACCGCGTCGTAGACCGCGTTGGCCAGCGCCGGCAGCACCGGGTTGGCGCACATCTCGCCCGGCCCCTTGCCGCCATACGGCCCGTCCGGCGCCGGGCGCTCGAGGATCGCGATGTCATGCGGCGCGATGTCCCCCGGGCCGGGCATCAGATACTGGTTGAAGTCCTCCGGCCCGTGGCCGCGGTCCGGGTAGTAGGGCTCGGTGGTCTCCCAGGCGGCATGGCTCATGCCCATCCAGGCGCCGCCGACGAGCTGCTGCTCGACGAGCTTCGGATTGAGCGCGCGGCCCACCTCGTAGGCCGAGCTGAGCTTGGCGACCTCGATCTCGCCGGTCTCGTCATCGACCTCGATATCCACCACCAGCGCGGCATGGGCGAAGCAGGAGACCGGGGTCATCTCGCCGGTCTCGGGGTCGACGCCGGCAAAGGGGATCAGGAAGATCCCGCGCCCCGAGACCGTGCGCCCCTGCTTGAACTGCGCCGCCAGCGAGGCCGCCGCGGTGGTGATCGAGCGCCCCGGCGCGCCCTTCACGTGGATGTTTCCCCTGCCGTCGGTCTCGAGATCGGCGGCGCTGACCTCGAGTTCCTCCGCCGCCGCCTCGAGCAGCACCGCGCGCGCCTCCTGCGCCGCGGCGATCACCGCATTGCCGACCCGGTGGGTGCCGCGCGAGGCGAAGCTGCCCATGCAGTGCGGGCCGGTGTCGCTGTCGGCGGTGTCGACATAGACATCCTCCACCGGCACCCCGAGGGTCTCCGCCGCGATCTGCCGGGTGACCGACTTCATGCCCTGCCCGAGATCGATCGAGGACAGGCTCACCATGAACTTGCCGTCCGGGTTGGAATGCACCAGCGCCTGGCTCGGATCGCCGCCGAGATTCATGCCGATGGGATAGTTGATGGCGGCAAAGCCGCGCCCCTTGTGCCGGGCCATCTCAGCGCCTCCGCGTGCCGGAAAGGGAGGAGAACCGGTGCGCGCCCGGCTTCTTCACGCCGCGGGTGAAGGGCTCCTGCGGCTGGTAGGGCTTCTGCGCCGGCCGTTCCTGCGGGCGCTCGGCCGGAGCCGCCGCCGGGGCGGGGGCCGAGACAGGAGGCGCGACAGGGGGCGCGGCGGGCGGCGTGGCCGGAGGCGCCGCCGGGCGCGTCGCAGGTGCCGCGGGCCGCGCCGACGTGCTTGCCGTTGCGGGAGCCGGCGCAGGCGCAGGCGCCGCCGGCCGGGGCGCCGGGCGCGCCGCCGGGGTGCCGTCGACCCGGCCCTCCTCGTCGGTCACGGTTTCCGGGATCGCGGCACGGTCGCCGCCGCCGCCGGTCAGGCTCGACATCGCGGCGAATTCCGGCCGGATCGGCCAGCCCGCCTTCTCCGCCGCCACCTGGCAGCACTCGATCAGCGCGGTGTTCTTGGCGAGCCGGCGATGCGCCTTCATGTCGCCGTCGCGATAGGCGTTTAGGATGCGCAGCTCGATGGGATCGAGCCCGACCCGCTCGGCCACCTTGTCCATGTGGCACTCGATGGCGAAATCGACGCCGGTGATGCCGAAACCGCGCATCGCGGTGGCCGGCGTGCGGTTGGTGAACACGCAGTAGACGTCCGAGGAGACGTTCTCGATGGTGTAGGGGCCCGGCAGGTGCCCGGTCGCCTTCTGCACGGCATAGGAGGAGAGCCGGGTATAGGCGCCGCAGT
Source organism: Paralimibaculum aggregatum (assembly GCF_030270585.1). GTDB lineage: Bacteria > Pseudomonadota > Alphaproteobacteria > Rhodobacterales > Rhodobacteraceae > Thermohalobaculum > Thermohalobaculum aggregatum. The sequence goes on along the minus strand of NZ_BSYI01000013.1, from coordinate 54,790 downwards.
CGAAATAGCCGCGGAAACGCCGCGCCACGATGCGCCCGTCGCGGGTGACGGCATCCTTGAGATACCAGCGTTCCGCCCCGCGCGGCGCGCCGACCTGCATCTCCTCGGCCCGGTCCCAGATGTATTTCACCGGCGCGCCGGTCAGGATCGCGCCGAGCACCGCGAGCGGCTCGTGCAGGCTGTCGACCTTGCCGCCGAAACCGCCGCCCACCGTGCCGCCGATGAAGTGCAGCCGGCTCGAGGGCATGTCGAGCAGCTTCGCCGTGGTGCCGAGGGAGAAGAACAGCGCCTGGGTCGAGGTGTGGCAGACATAGCGGCCGTTGGTCTCCGGCGCCGCGATGGCGCCGCAGGTCTCGGTCGGCGCCTGCTCGATCGGCGACATCTGGTAGCGGCCCTCGACGATCTCGACATCCGGGCGCGCGAAGGCCCGCTCGACATCGCCGAAGCGCAGCTTCTGGTGGGTGTACTTGTCGTGATACTCGAAGACGTTGCGCGGCCAGGTCTCGTTGACGATCGGGGCGCCGGGGGCCAGCGCCTCCTCCGGGTCGAGCACGTGCGGCAGCACCTCCCAGTCGACCCGCACGGCGGCCACCGCGTCGCGCGCCTGGCGCTCGGTCTCGGCGATCACCGCGGCCACCGCCTCGCCGACATAGGAAACCTTCCCGGTCGCCAGCAGCGGCTCGTCGTCCCGCCCGAAATCGATCAGCGAGAGCAGCGTGTTGAGGTTGTGCGGCACGTCGCGGCCGAGGATGATCCGCCGCACGCCGGGCATCCGCTCCGCCGCGGCGATGTCGATGCGCCGGATCCTCGCGTGGTGATGCGGGCTGCGCACGCAGCGCATGTGCAGCAGGCCGTCGAACTGGTGATCGTCGAAGAACGGCGAGCGCCCGGTGACATGGCCGAGGATGTCCTGCCGCGCGGTGGGCCGGCCGATCTCGTTGAGGTTGTCGTCGCGCTCGTCGGCGAAGAGGTCCTTGCGCAGCTCCACGCGGGTCTGGCTCGACATCGGATGCCTTCCTTCAGCTAGCGCGGCGCCGGCGCCGCTGGGCGGCGTCGAGGATCGCGGCGATGATCGGCTCGTAGCCGGTGCAGCGGCAGATATTGCCGGAGATCGCCTCCACGACCTCCTCGCGGCTCGGATCGGGCCGGCGCTCGAGCAGCGCCGCCGCGGCCATCAGCATGCCCGGGGTGCAGTAGCCGCACTGCGCCGCGAAGTTCTCCATGAAGGCGTCCTGCAGCGGGTGGAGTTCGGCGCCGTCGGGCAGGCCCGCCACGGTGCGCACCTCGCGGCCCGCCACCGTCTCGGCGAGGGTCAGGCAGGCGAGCTGCGGCCGCCCGTCCACCAGCACCGTGCAGGTGCCGCAGGTGCCCTGGCCGCAGCCGTATTTCGGGGTCATGTCGCCGAGGCCGCGGCGCAGCACGTCGAGCAGGTTGGCCCCGCCCTCGACGAAGACCGCCTTCTCGGCGCCGTTCAGGCGAAACTCGACAGGTGTGCGGGCCATCAGCCGTCCTCCTCCAAGAGCAGCCGGCGCAGATGCACCGGTGCGACCGCGCGGCGATACCAGGCCGAGGCGATCGCATCCTCTGGCGGATCGAGCCCCTCCGCCGCCGCGGCGACGGCGGCCTGCACGCCGGCGGCATCGAGCGTGCGGCCCTCCAGCGCCTGCTCGACCCGCGGCACGCGGCGCGGCGTCGGGCCCATCGCGCCATAGGCCACCCGGGCGCCGGCGATGCGCCCGCCGGAGCGCGGCAGCCAGGCCGCGATCGACATCACCGAGACACCCTTTGGCTTCACCCGGCTTACCTTTCGGAAGCGGAAGGCGCCGCGCTCCGGGCGCGCGATGGTCACCGCCGTCACCAGCGGCTGCTGGCCGCGGCCGCGCGCCGCGAAGAGCTCGTCGAGCGCCTGCTCGCGCCCGTCCGCCAGCACCGCCCGGCCATCGAGCGCCAGCAGCGCCGCCGCGAGGTCGCCATAGGGATGCGCCGCGAAGAGATTGCCGCCGACGGTCGCCATGCTGCGGATCGCCGGCCCGCCCACCGCCCGAGCGGCGGGGGCGAGAAACCCGAGCTCGCGGCTCTCGGTGATCTCCGCCATGGTCACGCCGGCGCCGACCGAGATCCGCCCGCCCTGCGCGGCGATGCGGCCGAGCGCCGGGTCGGTGGCGCGCAGGATCCGGCGGAACGACTGGTCGCCGTAGTTCACCGCCCGCATCACCAGCGTGCCGCCGCCGAGATAGCGGGCGTCCTGCGCAGCGGCGAGCGCCCGGGCCGCCTCCGCCGCGCTCGCATAGGTCTCGACCGTCAGGCCCATCGCCCGCCCCTCCTCATGCCTCAAGCCCCATATGCGCGCGGATCGCGGCGAAACCGGCCTCGTAGATGCCGGTGCCGACCAGCGCCGACATCGCGCCCTCCTCGCCCTTGCGGGTATCGAACCGGCTCTCCCACTGCCAGAAGGTGCGGTCGCCGTCGGTCACCGGGATCAGCCGCACATGGGCGACGTAGTTGAACAGCGGTACCGGGGTGTCGAGCAGGCAGTAGGAAAAGCTCTGCTCGAGATCGGAGAGGGTCAGCAGCCGCTCGCGCAGCTCCTCCCCGGTCTCCAGCCGGAAGCGCCGCACCGCGCCGATCCGGTCCGCGCTCTCGCCGCGCTCGATCTCGCTGGTGGCCACCGCCGGGTGCCAGCGGTCGTGCCCGTTGAAATCGCGCAGCACCTCCCAGACCGCATCCGCGGGAGCGTCGAGGATCGTGCTGCGGAGGACCTTCACCATCGCCGATCAGCCCGCGAACTGCCGCTTGAGCGCGTCGAAGCCGGCCTGGAAGACGTTCTGCCCGATGCCGCTCACCAGATCCTCCTCGTTCTCCGGGGCGCAGTCGAACTCCGCCGACCACTCGATGAAGGTCCGCCCGCCATCGGTGACCGGGGTGAGCCTGAGCGTCGCCACGTAGCCGGTCAGCGGCATCGGGCTCTCGAGGATCGAATAGGTGCAGAACATGTCGTAGTCCGACAGCCCGAGCAGCTGCTCGCGCAGCCCGTCGCCGTTCTGCAGGTGGAAGTTGCGCACGCAGCCCACGCGGTCGGCGGGCTCGGCGTTCTCGATCCGGCTGTCGCGGATCCGCGGATGCCAGTTGGGCAGCCCGTTGAAGTCGCGCAGCTTGGCCCAGACCTTGTCGGCCGGCGCGTCGAGAACGCTCGAGACATAGACCCGCGCCATGGTTCAGCCTTTCTCCGGGGCGCTGTCGCCCTTGCCGCCCTTGCCCTCGCCAGGGCCGCCCGAGCCGCCCGAGCCGCCTCCGGAGGAACCGCCATCGCCCTCGCCCTTGGGCGGGCGCGGGGCGTTCTCGCGGGCGATCCGGGTCATGTCGCTGGCCTCGCGGATCAGCCCGCCCTGCCTGGCGATGTTGGCGCCGTCGATGCCGATATCCTTGAGCAGGCTGTCGATCATCGGTGCCTGCACGCGGTAGCGCAGCGCGCTGTCGATCACTTCCTCGGTGGGATTGCGGTGGCCGTCGCCGCCATCGCCGCCGAAGCCGCCGCCGAGCTGCATGATGCGGATGTCGGAGATCTGCTCCATCGGCTTGACCGAGGCCGCCACGATGCCCTCGACATGGTCGAGCAGCTTGATGCGGAAGCGCGAATGCCGGGCCTCGTCGGTCAGCACGTTCTCGGCCTCGTTGATCAGGCGCTGCGCCTCGGCCTCCACGGCCGAGCGGATCTTCTCCGCATCCGCGGCGATGCGGGCCTCGGCGGCGGCCTTCTCGGCCAGCACCACGTCGACGGTCTGGCGCCGCCTGGCCTCCTCGGTCTCGCGCGCGGTCTTGACCTGTTCCTCGGCCTCCGCCGCACGGGCGCGGGCGATCTGCGCCTCGGCCTGGGCCGCGCTCTCCTCCAGCGACTGGCGGTAGAGCTCGATCGCCTTGGCCATCTGCGCCAGCTCGACCTCGCGCTCGCGGTCGACCTCGAGCTTGCGCCGGTCGCGCTCGCGGGCGATGCGGGCCTCGTCGAGCCCGCGTTCCATGGCCAGCTCGGTGCGCTCGATCTGCTCCTTCGCGGCGATCTCGGCCTCGCGCAGCGCCTGCATCCGGGCGACCTCGAGCTCCTCGGTGGCCTTGCGCCGGGCCAGCCGGGCCGCGTCGATCGCCTGCTCGCGGGCGATGTCCTCGGTCTCGGTGACCTTGCGCGCCGAGATCCGGGCGGCCTCGACGGCCTTCTCCGACTCGGCCTCGCGCAGGCTGACCTCCTCGCGCCGGGCGATGCGCTCGGCATCGAGCCGGGCCTGCTGGCCGATCTTCGCAGTCTCGACGATCTCGCGGGCGGTGACCTCCGCCTCGTCGACCGCGCGGGCCCGGGCGATCTCGCGCTCGCGCACGTCCTGCTCGTAGGCGACCCGCTCGGCGGCGAGCTTCTTGTCCCGGGCGATCCGTGCCGCCTCGGTGGCCTCGGCGGAGGCGATCTGCGCCGCCTCGATGGCTTCGGCCTTGGCGATCTCGCGGGCGGCGGTGGCCTCCTCGCGGTCCAGCCGCTCGACATCGAGCTTGCGCTCGCGCGCGATGCGGGCCAGTTCCACCGCCTCACGGGCCGCGACCTCGGCCTCGTCGAGCGCCCGGTTGCGGGCGATCTCGCGGGCGCGCACGGCCTCCTCGTAGCCGATGCGCTCGGCGGCGATCTTCTGCTCCTGCGCGATCCGGGCGGCCTCGGTCGCCTCCTTGGCGGCGATGCTGGCGGCCTCGACGACGCGGCTGCGGGCGATCTTGCGCTCCTCGGTCTCCTCCGAGCTCGCGATGCGCTCGACCTCGATCTTGGTCTCCTGCGCGATGCGGGCGGCCTCCACCGCCTCGCGGGCGGCGATCTCCGCCTCGTCGATGGCGCGGTTGCGGGCGATCTCGCGGGCGCGGATGCGCTCCTCCTGCTCGATGCGGGTGGCCTCGGTCTCCTCGGTGGCGCGCAGCCGGTCGGTCTCGATCGCCCTCTGCCGCTCGATCTCGAGGATGCGGGTCTCCTGCTCGGAGAGGATGCGCTCGGCCGCCAGCGTCTTCTCGCGGGCGATGCTGGCCTTCTCCACCGCCTCGCGCGCGGCGATCTCGGCTGCCTCGAGGGCACGACTGCGCTCGATCTCCAGCTCGCGGGTCTGGCGATCGGAGGCGATGCGCTCGGCATTGACCTCGCGCTCCTGGGCGATGCGCATCTTCTCGGTGGTCTCGCGCCCGGTGATCTCGGCCTCGTCGATGGCGATGTTGCGCGCGATCTCGCGGCGGCGGGTCTCCTCCTCCTGGGCGATCCGCGCCTCGGTGACGGCACGCTCCTGCGCGATCCGGGCGGTCTCGGTGGCCTCCTGCGCCGCGATCTGGGCGGCGTCGAGGCTCTTCTGGCGGGCGATCTCGCGGGCCTGCAGGGCCTCCTCCTTGGCGATCCGCGCCTCTTCCACGGCGCGCTCCTGGGCGATCCGGGCCTGCTCGATCTGCTCGCGGGTGGAGATCTCCGCCGCATCGGTCTCGGCCTGGTCGCGGATGCGTTGCTCGGACACCGCGCGCTCCTGCGCGATGCGGGCCCGCTCCACCGCCTCGCGGGTGGCGATCTCCGCCTCCTCGACGATGCGCTGGCGCTCGAGCTCGCGGGCGCGGACCTCGCGCTCGCTCTCGATGCGGGCCTCGGAGACGAGGCGGTCATTGGCGATGCGCGCGGTCTCGATGCGCTCGCGGGCCTCGATCTGGGCGCGCTCGGCCTCGGTCTCGCGCTCGGCCCGCTCGCGGGCTACCTCGGCACGCTGCTGGGCGCGGCGGAACTCGATCTCGCGCTCCTGCGCCAGCCGGGCCTCCTCGCTCTCGCGGTCGATCTCGAGGGCTTCCTTCTCGGCCTCGAGATTGCGCGCGCGGATCCGGATCATCGAGCTCTGCTCGATGTCGTTGCGCAGCTTGCGCCGCTCCTCGATCTCGCTGATGACCGTGGTCAGGCCCTGCGCATCGAAGCGGTTGGAGGGGTTGAAGAACTCGATATCGGTCTGGTCGAGATCCTCGATCGCCACGCCCTCGAGCTCGAGCCCGTTCTTGTCGAGCCCGCTCTGCGCCAGCGCCCGCACCCGCTCGACATAGTCGTGCCGGTTCTCGTGCAGCTCCTCGATGGTCATCTCCGACGCGACGGAGCGCAGCGCCGAGACGAACTTGCCGACCAGCAGCGCGTGCAGCCGCTCGGGCTCCAGGGTGCGCCGGCCGAGCGTCGAGGCGGCCAGCGAGACCGCCTCGCGCGTCGGCGCGACACGGACATAGAACTCCGCCTCGACGTCGATGCGCATCCGGTCCTTGGTGATCAGCGCGTTCTCGCGGTTGCGCACGACCTCCAGCGCCAGCGTGTTCATGTTGACCGGCGTGATGTCGTGGATGATCGGCCAGACGAAGGCGCCGCCGTCGATCACCACGTTCTCGCCGAGGAAGCCGGTCCGGACGAAGGCCACCTCCTTGGTCGAGCGCCGGTAGAGCCAGTGCATCACCCAGTAGAGAATGAAGATGACGATGACGGCGACGATGAGCCAAAGGATCAGCTCGCCGATCAGTTGCCCGGTCATGGTCCAGTCCTCCCCTTGCCCAGCACGTCAGGGCCGGCCGATCTGCTTGAATTTCCGCGTCTGCTCGGTGAGCGCCACCTCGGTCGGCAGCCGCTCCATCGACGACGCGCCGTAGAACCCGTGGCAGTGCTCGGTATTGGCCAGCACGAAGGCGGCGTCCTCGGGCTGCGCCACCGGCCCGCCATGCACCAGCACGAGGATCTCCGGGTTCACCGCCAGCGCCGCCGCCGCCCAGCTGTCGGTCAGCTTCGGCACATCCGCCAGCGAGACCGCGGTCTCCGCCCCGATGCTGCCGCCGGTGGTGAGCCCGAGATGCACCACCACGATATCCGCCCCGGCCTTCGCCATCGCCGCCGCATCCGCTTCGCAGAAGACATAGGGCGTGGTCAGCAGGTCCTTCGCCCGCGCCAGCCGGATCATCTCCACCTCATGGGCATAGCCCATGCCGGTCTCCTCGAGATTGGCGCGGAAGCTGCCATCGATGAGACCGACGGTGGGGAAGTTCTGCACCCCGGCGAACCCGGCCGCCTTCACCTCGTCGAGGAAGCGGTCCATGATCCGGAACGGGTCGGTGGCGCAGACCCCGGCCAGCACCGGCGTGTGCTTCACCACGGGCAGCACCTCGGCGGCCATCTCCATCACCACCGCATTGGCGTCGCCATAGGGCATCAGCCCGGCCAGCGAGCCGCGCCCGGCCATCCGGTAGCGCCCGGAATTGTAGATCACGATCAGGTCGATCCCGCCGGCCTCCTCGCATTTCGCGCTGAGGCCGGTGCCGGCGCCGCCGCCGACGATCGGCTCGCCCCGGCGGATCTGGTCGCGCAGGCGGGAAAGGATCTCTTCGCGGCTCATCGGAACCTCCTCGAACCTATCGGGGTGACGCGCGCGGCGGGCCGCGCGGGGGATGCGTGCCGGGCGCTCATCCGGTGCGCCTCCGGCTCTGGGCGCCGCCATGCAGGCTGCGGAAGGTGGTCACCAGCGCCTCGGCGAAGGCCGGGTCGTTGACGTTGTGCGGCAGGCGCACCAGCTGGCGGCCCGCGGTCTGGCGCACGGTGCCCTCGAGCGCCTTGAAGAGCGCCGCGTTCGCCGCCGGGTCGTGGAAGGCCATGCCCGGCGCATCCAGCGCCGAGACCCCGCCCTCGGGCAGGAAGAAGCGCACCGGGCCGGACATCGCGTTCAGCCGCTCGCCGATCCAGCGGCCCATGCGGTCGTTCTCCTCGACCGTGGTGCGCATCAGCGTGATCTGCGGGTTGTGCTCGTAGAACAGCCGGTCGCGATAGCGCTCGGGCACCGTCTCGGGGGCGTTGAAGTTCACCATGTCGAGCGCCCCGCAGGCGCCGATATAGGGCATCCCCGCCCGGATCATCGCGCCGAAGCGGTCCTCGGTGGCCGGGAACACCCCGCCCGCGACCATGTCGCAGATCTCGGTGGTGGTGATGTCGATCACGCCGGCGAGCTTGCCGGAATCCACCAGCGCCTCCATCGCCCGCCCGCCGGTGCCGGTGGCGTGGAACACGAGGCAGTCGTAATCCTTCTCCAGCATCTTCACGACCTGCTGCACGCAGGGCGTGGTGACACCGAACATGGTGAGCCCGATCGCCGGCTTCTCGGCCGCCGGCGGGCCGCTGCGGCGGGCCTCCGCGCGGGTCCTCACCATCCCCGCCATGGCGCCGGCGGCATTGGCCAGCACCTCGCGGGTGATCGAGTTCAGCCCCTGCACGTCGGCGACCGAATGCATCATCGTGATGTCCGACGGTCCGACATACTGCCCGACATTGCCCGAGGCGATGGTCGAGACGATCAGCTTCGGGATGCCCACCGGCAGCCGCCGCATCGCCGGCGACACCAGCGCGGTGCCGCCCGAGCCGCCTGCCGAGAGCACCCCGGCCACCCCGGTCTGGCGCGTCATCCAGCGCTCGAAGGCCTCCGACATCGCCGCAACCGAGCGCCCCCGGTCGCCGGTGAACACCCCTGCCGCGCCGCGCGGGTGATGCGCCGCAACCTCGTGCGGCGGCACCTCGGCGCCCGAGGGTTTGCCGGAGGTCGAGAGGTCCACCAGCTTCACCCGCAGCCCCGCCGCCTTGACGATGTCGCGCATGTAGCGCAGCTCCGGCCCCTTGGTGTCGAGCGTGCCGGCGACCAGCACCACGGTCTCGGCGCTCGTCGCCATCGGACGCAGCGCCGCGGCCGCCGCCGAGCGGCCCGGCGCCACCGGCGTCGCGGTGCGCGCCGCGCCCTCGATCACATGCACCGGCACCGGGCGCGACCAGCGCGTCGGCGGCACCGGGTTGGAGACATAGATCCGCACCGGGCGCAGATCGCCGGCGGGGCGTGCCTCGGCCGGCCCCGCGTCCGCACCTTCGGCGTTGTCGGTCTCGTCGTGGCCGTGGCGCCCGACGCCGAGCAGGCGCTGCTGCAGTTCCCGGTCGGCGGCCAGGGTGCCGCTGTCCATCAGCCGGTTGACCCGGCCGTTGACCATGATCGCGACCTGTTCGGCGACGCTGGTGGCGACGCCGATGTTCTGCTCGATCAGCAGCACGTCGATCTCGCCGTCGCGGCCGAGGCCGATCAGCATCTCCGCCACCTGATCGACGATCACCGGCGCCAGCCCCTCGGTCGGCTCGTCCATCACCAGCAGCCGCGGGTTGAGCAGCAGCGCCCGGCTGATCGCCAGCATCTGCTGCTCGCCGCCGGAGAGCTGCGCCGCGCCGTTGCCCTTGCGTTCGGCCAGCCGCGGGAAGGTCGCGTAGATCCGCTCCACCGACCAGGCCCCGCCGCGCCGCGCCACCATGCGCAGATGCTCGTCCACCGTCAGCGAGGGCCAGAGCCGGCGTCCCTGCGGCACATAGCCGATGCCGAGCCGCGCGATCTCCGAGGCGCCGCGGCCCACCAGCCCCTCGCCGCGGAAGGCGATCGAGCCCGCCGCCGCCGGCTGCAGCCCCATGATCGCCTTGCAGAGCGTGGTCTTGCCCATGCCGTTGCGCCCGACCACCGAGAGCACGCCATGCCCGAGGGTCAGATCGACCCCCTGCAGCGCGTGGCTGTGGCCGTAATAGACGTGCAGGCCCCGGATCTCGAGGCTGGGCAGGCGCCGCTCAGCCATGGCCGCCTCCGAGATAGAGCGCCTGAACCTCGGCATCGCTCTCGATCTCCGCCGGCTTGCCTTCCTTGAAGATCCGGCCGTTGTGCATCATCGTCACGCTCTCGGCGACGCGCAGGGCCACGTCCATGTCGTGCTCGATGATGATGAAGCCCATATGGCTCGGCAGGTTGGTGAGGATCTCCACCAGCTCGCGCCGCTCGGTCGGGCTGAGGCCCGCCGCCGGCTCGTCGAACAGCACGAAGCGCGGCGCCCCGGCCAGCGCCAGCGCGACCTCGAGCTGGCGCTGCTGGCCATAGGAGAGATCGCCCACCAGCGTCTCCCGCGCATCGGAGAGGTGCACCGCCTCGATCAGCCCCTCGGCAGAGGCCATCAGCGCATCGTCGCGGCGCGGGCGCAGCAGCGAGAAGCGGTAGCGCGAGACCCCGCGGCAGGCGAGGTAGACATTGTCCCGCACCGAGAGCCCGGCGAAGAGCAGCGAGATCTGGTAGGTCCGCCGCAGGCCGCGCCGGATCCGCTCATGCGGCGGGAAATGGGTGACGTCCTCGCCGAACAGGCGGATGGTGCCGGCGGTGGGCGGGAAATCCCCGGTGATGCAGTTGAACAGCGTGGTCTTGCCGGCACCGTTGGAGCCCAGCACCGCGCGGCGCTCGCCCGGGCGGACGGTGAGGTTGATGTCGGTCAGCGCCGCCAATGCTCCGAACATCCGGGTCAGGCCGCGCAGCTCGAGCGCATTGGCGGTGCCGGTGGCGGAGATGCGGCTGGCGACGGTGGAGGCCCGGGCGGTCATGCGCCGCCCTCCCGGTTCCCGCCGCGGTCTTCCCCACGGTCCTCGCCGGTGAGCGGATCGCGCCGCCCGCTGGCCCGCCATTTCTCCCAGAGCCCGAGCACCCCGTCCGGCGAGAAGAACACGATCACCAGGAAGCCGAGCCCGATCAGCAGGCGGAAGCGCTCGCCGGCGAGCCCGAGCCCGGTGAGGATGTCGATCGCGAAGGTCGAGAGCACGACATAGATCAGCGCGCCGATGAACGGCCCGATCGGGTGGCGCAGCCCCCCGACCACGGCGATGATCAGGATGTCGATCACCGGGCCGACGCCCGCGGTGCCCGGCGAGATCTGCGCGCTCTGCCAGGTCAGCAGGATGCCGGCGATGGCGGCGATCACCGCGGCCAGGCTGTAGGCCGCGATCCGGTGCGCGGTGACGTTGAAGCCGAGCGCCCGCATCCGGCGGGGATTGTCGCGCACCCCCTGCAGCGCCAGGCCGAAGGGCGCGCGCCGGACATAGAGCACCGCGAGATAGGACAGCACCGCCCAGAACAGCGTGAGATAGTAGAACGGCACCGCCTGGCGCCAGTCCACCCCGAAGAGCTGCGGCGGCAGCACCCCGTTGAAACCCGAGAAGCCGTTGAAGATCACGTAGTTCTGCCGGGTGAAGTAGAAGAAGGCGGAGGCGATCGCCAGCGTGATCATGATCGTGTAGATGCCCTCGGTGCGCACCGCCAGCGCCCCGGCCACGGTGCCGAAGGCCACGGCGATGAGGATCGCCACGGGCACCGACAGATACCAGGGCCAGCCGAGCGAGATCGTCTCGATCGCCGAGCTGCCGAAGATCGCGACCATGTAGCCCGCCATCCCCGCCACCGACATCTGCACCAGGCTGACCATGCCGCCATAGCCGGCGAGGAACATCAGGCTGAGCCCGATCATGCCGAGAATGAAGGTCCACCCGAAGATCTGGTAGAGCACGAAGTCGTTCGCCAGCGCCGGCATCAGCAGCAGCACCGCGCCGAGCGCCCAGACCGCCGGGGGAATGCTCTCGATCCAGGTGCCGTGCGCGGGTGCTCGCCGGCCCTCCGCCCCCTGGCCCGTGCCGTGATCGGTCACCGCCATCTCACGCGCGCCCCAGGATGCCCTGCGGCCGGAAGGCCAGCACCAGCACCATGATCAGGAAGGTGAGCACCACCGCATAGGTCGGCATGTAGACCGAGCCGAACTGCTCCGCGAGGCCGATCAGCAGCGCCCCCAGCGCCGCGCCGGGGATCGAGCCCATGCCGCCGACGATCACCACCACGAGCGAGGCGAGCAGGAAGCGCGTGTCCTCGCCCGGCGCGATCGACTGGAAGGTGCCGCCGACCACGCCCGCCATCCCCGCGAGCCCCGCGCCGAAGGCGAAGACCGCGACGAAGACCAGCTGGATGTTCACCCCGGTCGCCGTCAGCATCTCGCGGTCATCGACCCCGGCGCGCACCAGCATGCCGATCCGCGTGCGGTTGAGCAGCAGCCACATGCCGACGCCGATCACGATGGCCGCGGCGAGGATCACCAGCCGCACCATCGGGTATTTCAGGAAGATCGGGTCCCCGGAGGAGCGCTTGACCCCGGTCACCAGGAAGGTCTCCACCGGGCCGGAGAGCCATTCCGGCGTCAGGATCTGGAAGAAGTCCCCGCCCCAGATCCAGAGCATGAGATCGGCCAGCACGATGGAGATGCCGATGGTCACCAGGGTCTGGCGCAGGTCCTGCCCCTGCATCCGGCGGAACACCGCGAGCTGCAGCGCCACGCCCAGCACCGCCACCACCAGGAAGGTCACCGGGAAGGCGAGCAGCCAGCTCCCCGACCAGTCGGCGATCTCGTAGCCGATATAGCCGCCGAAGAGGTAGAGCGAGCCATGCGCCAGGTTGACGTTGCGCATCAGCCCGAAGATCAGCGTGAAGCCGCTCGCCACGAGGAAATAGAGCGCGCCCAGCGTGATGCCGTTGAACAGCGCGTTGAGGAAGATCTTCTTGCGCCCGATGGCATCGACCAGCCAGTCCGGCCAGACCGCGAAGATCGACCAGACCAGCACCGCGACCGCGACGAGGATCACGATCGACCAGAACGGGTTGCGCTCGACGAAGCGCCTCATCGCCGCCCCTTCGCGACGACGCACGGCATGGTCCACAGGTACGGGCCTGCAAGCATGGTTCCTCCCCTGGCCGGCGAACGTCGTTCTTTGCTCGTGTCGCGCCGCCTGGCCGTTTCCCGACTCTAGGGCGGGCCGCCCCCGAGGAGCATACCCTCAAGTCTCGCGGCGTCGCCCAGCATCGCTAAATCGATTCAGTGTAGCGCGCGCAGCGCAACCCGGCGGTAGTCGCTGGGCGGGATCCCAACGTTGTATGTGAAGAACCGGGTGAAGCTCGACTGCGAGGCGAAGCCCAGCGCATGGCCGATATCGGTCACCGAGAGAGGGCTGCGCAGCAGGTCCTCGATCGCCGCCTCGGTGCGCAGCGTGTTCATGTAGAGATTCGGCGTGATGCCCATCTGCTTCTTGAACAGCTTGAAGAAATGCGGGCGCGAGAGCCCGGATTTCCGCGCGATCTGGTCCATGTCCACGGCGCCGCGGAAATCGTCGCGCATGATCGACTGCGCCTTGCGCACGCGGTAGTCGAGATAGCCGCCGAGGGCGAGGCGCATCGGGCTGGCCTCCGGCGCCCATTGCCAGGACTGGTCGAAGCAGTCCCGTGTCAGCTCGTAGAGATAGCCGTCGAACAGCTCGGTCGGGTCGCCCGCCATCAGCAGCGAGGAGAGCCGCACCACCCAGCTCTGGATGTAGCGCGTGACCTCCACCGCCGGCCGCCCGAAATTCAGCGCGAAGGAGGCGCTGCGGCTCGCCTCGAGGAACCAGACCGGCTTGAGATAGAGCACGAGGAAGAGCGCGCCCCGCCCGGCCTCGCCGGTGAGGAACTCGTGCGGCTCCCAGGGGCTCACCGCCGCCGCCGAGCCCGGCGCCACCGGCACGACGGCGTCATTGACCCGGACGGTGGCCGAGGGGCCCTCCACGAGAAAGATCAGATGGCCCTCGCGATGCGCATGAAGCGTGATCGGGCGGTCCAGATTATAGAGCGCCGCACGGCCGAACGACCCGTGCAGCACGGCGAGCGCATGGCTCATCCTCCCCTCCCGCCTTTGTGCGGTTGATCTTTTATAGCACCATCTGAGCGCGAAGCCGCCCCCTGTGCAAGCATTGCACCCGTCACGGCGGAAGCTGCCTACCGCTTGAGCAGACGCAAAGATATGATGCGATACTCTCCGTCATGCTCCGGGTTCCGCGTCAGGGGCGCAGATAGGCGGTCTTGACCTGGGTGTAGAACTCCCGCGCATAGGCGCCCTGCTCGCGCGGGCCGTGGCTCGAGCCCTTGCGCCCGCCGAAGGGCACATGCGGGTCCACGCCCGCGGTCGGCAGGTTGACCATCACCATCCCGGCCTCGGCATTGCGGCGGAAGTGATGCGCGTGTTTCAGGCTCTGCGTGCAGATCCCGGCGGACAGGCCGAAAGGCGTGTCGTTGGCCACCGCCAGTGCCTCCTCGTAGTCCCGCACCCGGATCACCGAGGCGACCGGGCCGAACACCTCCTCGCGGTTGATCCGCATCGCCGGCAGCGTGTCGGTGAACAGCGCCGGCGCGAGGTAGTGCCCGGGCGTCTCGCGGCGCAGCACCTCGCCGCCCCAGCGCAGGTTGCCGCCCTCGCGCCGGGCGATCTCGATATAGTCGAGATCCTGCGCGAGCTGGCGCTCGTCCACCACCGGGCCGATATCGGTGCCGTCCTTCAGCGCATGGCCCACGGTGAGGCCGCGCAGCCGCTCCGCCACCGCCTCGACGAAGCGGCCATGGATGCCCTCGGTCACGATCAGCCGCGAGGAGGCGGTGCAGCGCTGGCCGGTCGAGAAGAAGGCGCCCTGCACCGCGCAGTCCACCGCGATCCCGAGATCGGCGTCGTCGAGCACCACCAGCGGGTTCTTGCCGCCCATCTCGAGCTGGCAGCGTCGCATGTGCCGGGCGCAGGCCTCGGCGATGCGCGCACCGGTCGCCACCGAGCCGGTGAAGCTGATCGCATCCACCGCAGGATTCTCGAGCAGCGCCTGGCCGACCACGCGGCCCGGCCCCATCACCAGATTGAGCACGCCGCGCGGCAGCCCGGCGCGGTGCAGGATGTCGACCAGCGCCCAGGCGCAGCCCGGCACCAGCTCCGCCGGCTTCAGCACCACCGTGTTGCCATGGGCGAGCGCCGGCGCGAGCTTCCAGGCCGGGATCGCCGCGGGGAAGTTCCAGGGCGTGATCAGCCCGACCACGCCGACCGGCTCGCGGCTGATCTCGACCTCGACGCCGGGCCGCACCGAGGGCAGCGCCTCGCCCGCCAGCCGCAGCGTCTCGCCGGCGAAGAAGGCGAAGATCTGACCGGCGCGCACCGTCTCGGCGATGCCCTCGGCCCGGGTCTTGCCCTCCTCGCGGCTCAGCAGCTCGCCGAGTTCCGCGCGCCGGGCGAGGATCTCGTCCGCCGCGCTGCGCAATATGTCGTGGCGCTGCTGGATGCCGGAGCGCGCCCAGCCATGCGCCGCCGCGGCCGCCGCCGCCACCGCGCGCTCGGCCTCCGCCCGCCCCGCCTGGGCATAGCGGCCGACCACGTCGCGCGTGTCGGAGGGGTTGATGTTCTCCAGGGCGGTGGCGGTCTCGATCCAGTCGCCGTCGATCAGCAGCGGTTTCATCGGCATCCCCGTTCGGCCGGCTCAGAGCGCGGCATGCATCAGCTCGGCATAATCCCGCCCGCTGGCCCGGCGCGGGTTGGTCCCGTTGTGACGGTCGCGCTCGGCAAGCGGCGCGGCGGCCTCGACATGCGCCGCGGTCAGTCCCATCTCGCCGAGCCGGCCCGGCATCGCCACCTCCGCCGCGAGCCCGACCAGCGCCTCCGACACCACGGCATCCGGCGGCAGGCCGAGCGCGGCGCGGATCGCCCCCAGCCGGTCGCCGATCGCCGGCGCGTTGAAGGCCAGCACATGTGGCAGCATCACCGCGTTGACCGCGCCATGGGCCACCGCCACCCCCGGCAGCGCGCCCAGCGCATGGGCGATGGCATGGGCGGCACCGAGCCCCTTCTGCAGCGCCAGCGCACCGTTGAGCGCCGCCGCCATCATCTCGCGCCGCGCGGCGAGATCGTCGCCATGGGCGCAGGCCCGGCGCAGGTTGCCCGCCGCCCGCGCCAGCCCGTCGAGCGCGATGCCGTCGGCCGGCGGGTTGTAGCCCCGCGCGAGATAGGTCTCGATGCAGCGGCTGAGCGCATCCATCCCGGTCTCGGCGGTCTCGCGCGGCGCCATGGCGAGCGTCAGGGTAGGGTCGCAGATCGCGGCGGAGGGCACCAGATGACGGCTCGACAGCGTGAGCGCCCGCCCGTCCTGGCCGAGCACCGTGGCATCCGGCGCCACTTCCGAGCCCGAGCCGGCGGTGGTCGGCACCGCGATCATCGGCGCGAGCCCGCCGCAGCGGATGCGCCCGCCGCCGCCTTCGGAGACCGCATAGGCCGCGAGCCGCCCGCCCTGCCCGGCCAGCACCCGCAGCGCCTTGGCCAGATCCAGCGCCGGGCCGGTGCCGAAGCCGAGGATCCCGTCGCAGCCGCCGGCGCGGTAGCGCTCGAGCGCCGCCATCGCCGCCGCCTCGTCGGGCCGCGCCGGCAGCTCGGCCAGCGCCGGCGCCGTGTCCTCCGGCAGCGCCGCCAGCATCCGGGCGCGCAGCGCATCGCCGGGCGCCCGGTCGGTCACCACCAGCGGCCGCGCGATGCCGAGCGCCTCGAGCTCGGCCTTGAGCGCATCCTCGAGCACGCCGTCGGCGAAGTGGATCCGCGTGAGATAGGTGATCAGCGTCATCGCTCGCGCCCCGCGACGGCCCGGCATCCGCGCGCGCCACCCGCGCGGGCGCAACCAAGGCGGCGACGCCCCCCGCGCCGCCGCCCTGCCCGGCTCAAACGGCCGGGATCACTCGTAGGAGCTCTTGCACTCGGGGATCTCGCGCGAGGGCAGCCCGATCTGGGCGAAGGCGTCGGGGTCGATCCCGAGGGTCTGGTTGACGCCCTCCTTCATCGACACCAGCTGGGTCAGCAGGTCGCCATTCTCGGCCTCGACCACCTCGATCACGAAATTGGTGCCGATCGCCTGACGGTTGTGATCCAGCGTGATCTTGCCGTTCGGCGCATCGAGCTCGAGATTGCTCAGGCAGTCGCGGAAGGCCGACTGGCCCTCGCCGAGATCGCCGCCAAGCTGGTCGATGCAGATCATCGCGGCATCGGTCGAGTTGTAGTAGCCGGTGGCCAGCAGCGAGGGCGAGGGGAAGCGCTGGTCGGGCGGGAACGCCTCCTTGTAGGCGGTCACATAGGCCTGCCAGGCCTCGTTGTCCCAGGTGTCGGCCTGCGGCCCGGCGGAGGGCACGCCGATCAGCGCGTCCTTCGCCTTGCCCTTGGAGGAGAGCACCGTGCCGTCGACCATGATCGAGCCGCCGATCAGGTTGGCCTCGCCGCCGGCCTGCTGGTACTGGTTGAGGAAGTTCACCGCATCGCCGCCGCCGAGGCCGAGATAGATCGCGTCGACGTCATCCGGCAGCGCGGCGATGATCGAGGCGAAGTCCTTGGTGCCCAGCGGCACCCAGAAGCGGTCGGTGATCTCGCCGCCTGCGGCGCAGTATTCCAGCGCGAAGCCGAACACCTGCGTGTAGATGAAGGAATAGTCCTCGCCGATGGTGGCCACGGTCTCGTAGCCCTTCTCGTTGAAGACATAGTCGCCGAGCCCGGCCGACCACTGCGCGCCGTCCATGTTGAAGCGGAAGAAGTTCTCCGACGGCGTGACATAGGTGGTCTCCTGCGCGCCGGAGGAGCCGTTGATGAAGGTCACCTGCGGCTGCGTCTTGGAGTAGTCGCGGATCGCGATGCCCTCGGAGCCGGAGAGCGGACCGATCACGATGTCGACGCCGTCCTGCTCGACCAGCTTGCGTGCGGCGCGCACCGCGCTGTCCGGGCTCGCATCGGTGGAGGCGATGGTGATGTCGATCGGGCGCCCGCCGACGGTGTCGCCATGCTTGAGCATCGCCACCTTGAAGCCGCGGATGCCGTCCTCGCCGAGCACCGTATAGGTGCCCTCGAGGGTCGCCATCACGCCGATCTTGAGCGGTTCGGCCGCCAGCGCCGGCCCGCCGGCCAGCAGCGCGGCAACCGCGGTCGCGCCGAGAAGTGCCTTGGGCAACGTCCTGGACATGGTCTTCCTCCCGATATTATTTTCATGTGTGCCGCGTCTCGCGCGGTGGTCCGCCCCGGACCGGTCGTTGCCGGCCCTGCGCCTGCCGAGTGTAGCCCCGCCCGGGGGTGACCGGATCACGCTCAGTCAACGCGTCATAACGCACAGTCTGATTTTCGGCGCCGGCAGGCATAGCGCGGCACCGGCCGGGCGCTCAGGCGCCGTGTGCCGCCCGGCTGTCGGGCGGCGCCCCGGCGCGGCCGTGCAGGCCATAGTCGCGCAGCACAGCGGCGACGCGCAGGCGATAGTCGGCGAAGATCCCGGCCCGTCCGGCCTGCTGCGCCGCGCGGTGTTCGGCGATGCCGCGCCAGGCTTCCACCGCCGCTTCCGTCTCGAAGAAGGAGAGCGAGAGGATCCGCTCCGGGTCGGCGAGGCTCTGGAACCGCTCCACCGAGACGAAGCCGTCGATTTCCTCGAGCAGCGGGCGCAGCGCCGCCGCGATCGCGAGATAGTCGTCGCGCCGGCCCGGCGCCGGCACCACCTCGAAGATCACCGCGATCATACTTCGCCCCCATGCGGCGCCGAGGCGAGCTTCAGCCAGGTCCGGTCCTCGGCGAGGAGAAAGCGCTCGCGCTGCGCGAACTCGTAGTTCTCCCGGCCGAGCGGATCGGCGGCCAGCCGCGCGCGA
This sequence comes from Paralimibaculum aggregatum, assembly GCF_030270585.1. Taxonomy (GTDB): domain Bacteria; phylum Pseudomonadota; class Alphaproteobacteria; order Rhodobacterales; family Rhodobacteraceae; genus Thermohalobaculum; species Thermohalobaculum aggregatum. The sequence continues at coordinate 36,416 of NZ_BSYI01000013.1, read as the reverse complement.
TAGGCTTCGTAGGCGGCCAGGCTCTCGATGTTGTAGATCCCGTAGGCCAGCGTCGAGGACCCTTCGTGCGGCGCGTAGTAGCCCACGAGATCGGCGCCGCAGCGCGGGATCGCCTGGCCCCAGTTGCGGGCATAGCGCTCGAATTCGGCCTTCTTCGCCGGGTCGATGCGGTAGCGGATGATGCAGGTCAGCATGGGCTGTCTCCCTCCCGTGGAATGCGGTTGCGGAAGGCACCCTAGCGGATTGCCCGGCGCGCGTGCTTCGGCTACGGTCAAAGCATGAAGGCAGGCCCCGACATCGCCCGCATCGCCGCGCTGATCGGCGACCCGGCCCGCGCCAACATGCTGACCGCGCTGATGAGCGGCAAGGCGCTGACCGCGAGCGAGCTGGCGGCAGAGGCCGGGGTCAGCCCGCCCACCGCCAGCGGCCATCTCGCCAAGCTCGAGGCCGGCGGGCTGATCGGCCAGCGCCGGCAGGGCCGGCATCGGTATTTCTCGCTGACCGGGACAGAGGTTGCCGCGGTGCTCGAGAGCCTGATGGGCCTGGCCTCAGGTGCCGGCCATCTGCGCACCCGCCCCGGTCCGAGGGACGAGGCGCTGCGCCGCGCGCGGGTCTGCTACAACCACCTTGCCGGCGAGATGGCCACCGCGATGTATGGCGCATTGCTGCGCACCGGCCGCCTCGCGACCACCGGGGACGGCCCGCGGCTGACCGAGAGCGGCGCGGCCTTCTTCTCCGGTTTCGGCATCGCGCTCGAGCCACTGATCCGCGCCCGGGCGCCGCTCTGCCGCGAGTGCCTCGACTGGAGCGAGCGCCGCTCGCATCTCGCCGGCAGCCTCGGCCGCGCGGTGCTGGCGCGGATCGAGGCTGAGGGCTGGGCCAGCCGCGAGCCGGGCTCCCGCGCGGTGCGCTTCACGCCGCGCGGCGAGGCCGCCTTCGGCGCCTGGCTGGGGCTCGGCTGAGCCGCCGCGCCGGCCCGATACCCGACCGATACAATCGAGACCGGACCGGTACGCGGCCGCGCCTTGCGGCGCTCCGGCGTGGCCAGCATATCCACTGGAAGGCTCCGCGCCGGGGCCTCCGGCCGCCACCCGCGCCGGGGCCGCGCCGCGGAGCGGACACCGCCGCCCCCGTCCACGCATCCCGGGAGACCCCGATGATCCCCGCGCCGATGATCCCCGTCCTGCTCGCCCTGCCCTGGCAGAAGCATCTCGAGGCCGCCTGCAAGGAGGCCGCCGCCGACCTGAAGAAGCGCGCCAAGTCGATGCCCGCCAAGAAGATCACCAAGGCGCTGGTCGAGGACCTGCTCTGCAAGCAGGCAGCCAAGGCCGACAAGACGCTGACCAAGTTCGGCACCGACCAGCTCAAGGGCGCGCTGAAGCGCGAGGAGAAGAAGGTCGAGAAGGAGCTGGAGAAGGCCGGCGATCCCTCGAAGCCGGGCCCGCTCAAGCTGCTCGGCCTGCGCGGCGAGCTCGAGGACTACCGCGTGAAGGGCCAGATCGTCGAGCCGGACAAGCCGGCCAAGCTCGCCAAGCCCCAGGGCAGCGCCTATCACGTGCCGATCAAGGTCAAGGTGCTGAGCAAGGACAAGGTCGAGCTCGAGATCGGCGGCTTCCTCGGCATCGACAAGAAGATCAAGGAAGGCAAGCTGAAGGTGATCTATGGCGGGGTGATGCTCGGCGGCAGGTTCTGAGCCGCAGGCATCGCCCGGAGATCGGCGACGGCGCGGCGGATCGCAGACCGCTCGCCATGCCGAACGCATGGCGGACCGTTCCGGACCGGGCCGGGCATCCGGGGGGCTGCGCGCGCCTCCGGCGGGTCACTCCGCGGCGAGACGCCCGGCCTTGACCAGCATCGGCCGCAGGTGCTGCCCGGTGTGGCTCTCGGCGATCTCGGCAACCGCCTCGGGCGTGCCGGTGGCGACCAGCCGGCCGCCGCCATCGCCGCCTTCCGGCCCGAGATCAACCACCCAGTCGGCACATTTGATGACGTCGAGATTGTGCTCGATCACCACCACGGTGTTGCCGCTCTCGACCAGTTCCTGCAGCACTTCCAGGAGCTTGCGGACATCCTCGAAATGCAGCCCGGTGGTCGGCTCGTCGAGGATGTAGAGCGTGCGCCCGGTCGCCTTCTTGGAGAGCTCCTTGGAGAGCTTCACCCGCTGCGCCTCGCCGCCGGAAAGCGTCGTCGCCTGCTGGCCGATCTTGATGTAGCCGAGACCGACCCGCTCCAGCGTCTCGAGCTTGTCGCGGATCATCGGGATCGCCTCGAAGAACGGCACCCCGTCCTCCACGGTCATGTCGAGCACATCGGCGATCGACTTGCCCTTGTAGAGCACCTCCAGCGTCTCGCGGTTGTAGCGCTTGCCCTGGCAGGTCTCGCAGGTGACATAGACGTCCGGCAGGAAATGCATTTCGATCTTGATGACGCCGTCGCCCTGGCAGGCCTCGCAGCGCCCGCCCTTCACGTTGAAGGAGAACCGGCCCGGCTTGTAGCCGCGGGCCTTGGACTCCGGCAGCCCGGCGAACCAGTCGCGAATCGGGGTGAAGGCGCCGGTATAGGTCGCGGGGTTCGACCGCGGGGTGCGGCCGATCGGCGACTGGTCGATGTCGATCACCTTGTCGAGCCGGTCGAGCCCGCGGATCGCCTTGCAGGGCGCCGGGTGGTGGCGCGCGCCGTTCAGCCGGTTGGCCGCGGTCTTGTAGAGCGTCTCGATGGTCAGGGTCGACTTGCCGCCCCCCGAGACCCCGGTGATGCAGGTGAAGGTGCCGAGCGGGATCTCCGCCGTCACCTCCTTGAGGTTGTTGCCGGTGGCGCCTTCCACGGTGAGCCAGTTGCCGTTGCCGCGGCGGCGCTCGTCGGGAATGGCGATCTCGCGGCTGCCGACGAGATACTGCCCGGTGATCGAGCCGGGGTTGGCGGCGATCGCGTCGGGCCGGCCCTCGGCGATGATCCGCCCGCCATGCACGCCGGCGCCGAGGCCGATATCGATCACGTGGTCGGCGGTGCGGATCGCCTCCTCGTCATGCTCGACCACGATCACGGTGTTGCCCTGGTCGCGCAGGCCGCGCAGGCTCTCCAGCAGGCGCCCGTTGTCGCGCTGGTGCAGGCCGATCGAGGGCTCGTCGAGCACGTAGAGCACGCCGGTGAGGCCGGAGCCGATCTGGGAGGCCAGCCGGATTCGCTGGCTCTCGCCGCCCGAGAGGGTGCCGGCATTGCGGCTGAGGGTCAGGTAGTCGAGCCCGACATTCACGAGGAAGCCGAGGCGCTCGCGGATCTCCTTGAGGATCGGCTCGGCGATCTCGCGCTTCTGCGCGCCGAGCGCCGCCGGAGCCGCGCGCACCCAGTCGAGCGCCTCGCGGATCGAGAGCGAAGTGATCTCGCCGACATGGCGCCCGCCGATCTTCACCGCCAGCGCCTCGGCGCGCAGCCGGTGCCCGTCGCAGGAGGAGCAGGGCCGGTTCGCCTGGTAGCGCTCGAACTCCTCGCGGATCATCGCCGATTCGGTCTCGCGATAGCGCCGCTCCATGTTGGGGATCACCCCCTCGAAGACGCGGCTGACCTGGTAGATCCGTCCGCCATCGTCGAAGCGGAACGAGATCTCCTCGTCGCCCGAACCGTAGAGCATGACCTGGCGCGCATGGGCGGGCAGCTCGTCCCACGGCTTGGTGTGGGAGAAGCCGTAATGCCGGGCGATCGCCTCGATGGTCTGGCGGAAATGCGGGGTCTTCGACTTCGCCCAGGGTGCCAGCGCGCCGTTGATCAGCGAGACCGTGCGGTCCGGCACCACGAGGTTCTCGTCGAAATAGAGCTCGACCCCGAGCCCGCCGCAGGCCGGGCAGGCCCCGAAGGGCGCGTTGAAGGAGAACAGCCGCGGCTCGATCTCGGCGATGGTGAAGCCCGAGACCGGGCAGGCGAAGTTCTCCGAGAAGGTGATCCGCTCTGGCTCGCCCTCGCCCTCCTTCGGCGCGGTCTCGATCACCGCGATGCCGTCGGCAAGGCCGAGCGCGGTGGCGAAGCTGTCGGCGAGGCGGGTCTCGATGCCGTCCTTCACCACGATGCGGTCGACCACCACGTCGATGTCGTGGCGCAGCTTCTTGTCGAGCTTCGGCGGGTCCTCGAGCTCGTGGAAGGCGCCGTCGACCTTGACCCGCTGGTAGCCCTGCTTGCGGAGCTCGAGGAACTCCTTGGTATAGGCGCCCTTGCGGTCGCGGATCACCGGGGCGAGCAGATAGGCCCGCGTGCCCTCGGGCAGCGCCATCACCCGGTCGACCATCTCCGAGACCTGCTGCGCCTCGATCGGCAGCCCGGTGGCCGGCGAATAGGGCGTGCCGGCGCGGGCGAAAAGGAGGCGCAGATAGTCGTAGATCTCCGTCACCGTGCCGACGGTCGATCGCGGGTTGCGGCTGGTGGTCTTCTGCTCGATGGAGATTGCCGGCGAGAGGCCCTCGATATGATCGACATCCGGCTTCTGCATCATCTGCAGGAACTGCCGGGCATAGGCCGAGAGGCTCTCGACATAGCGCCGCTGGCCCTCGGCATAGATCGTGTCGAAGGCGAGCGAGGACTTGCCCGAGCCGGAAAGCCCGGTGATCACCGTCAGCGCGTTGCGCGGAATGTCGACATCGACACCCTTGAGGTTGTGCTCGCGCGCGCCGCGGACGGAGATGTGTTTCAGCTCGGCCATGCGCGTGCCCTCCCGGCGGTCCCTCGATCACCCTCGCGAGATAGCGCCCGGGGGCGCAGATGGCGAGTCCCCCGCGACTGTAAACGAAACGTGAACGAAGGCGAAGCGGGAATGCGCGCGAAGGGCGCCGCGCCCGGAATTCCGGGAGCGGCGGCCGCCGATATCAGTAGATCTTCGGCACGTAGAGCTCGTCCGGCAGCGTCTTGCGCTCGTAGTTCGGGTCGAAGACCCGTTCGGGCAGCTCGACCTTCTCCTGCGGCACCGGCTCGTAGGGGATCTTGGTCAGTATATGCTCGATGCAGTTCAGCCGCTCGCGCTTCTTGTCATTGCCCTCGACGATGTACCAAGGCGCCTCCGGGATGTTGGTGCGCTCGAACATGTCCTCCTTGGCCTTGGTATACTGTTCCCAGCGGATGCGGGACTCGAGGTCCATCGGCGAGAGCTTCCACTGCCTCATCGGGTCGTGGATGCGCACGAGGAAGCGCAGCTGCTGCTCCTGGTCGGTGATCGAGAACCAGTATTTCAGCAGGATGATGCCGTTGCGCACCAGCATGCGCTCGAATTCCGGCACGTCGCGGAAGAACATCTCCACCTGGTCCTCGGTGGCGAAGCCCATCACCCGCTCGACGCCGGCGCGGTTGTACCAGGAGCGGTCGAACAGCACGATCTCGCCGCCGGCCGGCAGGTGCTGCACATAGCGCTGGAAATACCATTGCGACTGCTCGCGCCGGTTCGGCGCCGGCAGCGCCACGACGCGGGCGATTCGCGGATTGAGCCGCTGGGTGATGCGCTTGATCACGCCGCCCTTGCCGGCGCTGTCGCGGCCCTCGAAGAGAATGCAGACCTTCGCGCCGGTGTGCTGCACCCAGTCCTGCACCTTGATCAGCTCGGCCTGGAGCCGCAGCAGATTGGTGAAATAGGTCCGGCGGTCGAGCGAATCGGGGTGCTGCTCGCGGTAGATCCGGCGGACCTCCTGGCTCAGCATCGGCTCGCTGAACTCCATCTCGAAGGTCTCGTCGAGCGTCTCCTCGAGCTCGGCGGCGAGCCAGTCCGGGGTCCTGTCCCCGTCATGCGGCGTGTCCATGCGCGATGTTCTCCCCTCGCTCCGGGCGGCGAACATCCCCTGCCGCCCGATCCGGCCATGAAATCCCAATGGTGCGGGGCCGATAGCACAGGCGCGCGGCGCATCCGAATGACGTTTTCCCGACACCGCATCGGCCTGGCCCGCAGGGCCGGGCGCCGCGGGCCGGAAGGTCACGGGATCCGCAGGCGGGTGCCGGGGGCGAGCAGGTTGGGGTTGGAGATACGGTCGCGATTCGCGACGTAGATCTGGCGATACTCGAAGAAGTCGCCGTAGATCTCCGCAGCCAGCCGGCCGAGCGTGTCGCCGGGCACCACGGTGACATAGCGCGCGCCGCCCTCCACCTCGATGCGCTCGCCGAACGCGTCGGGCTCAGCCGATGCCTCGCCGGCAACCGCGGGCTCGGGCTCCGGCGTGGCGGGCGCCGAGGCGACCTCGATCCGCGCGGTGGCCACGGTGGTGCTCTGCCCCTCGGCCGCGATCGCCGAGAGATAGGGATCCGCCCGCGCCGGCTTGCGCGTCGCGCGCCCGACCGCGGAGGCGGCCTGCTCGACCAGCGCGGCAACGTCGAGGCGCCCGTCCGGCCCGGTCAGCAGCGCCGGCACATCGCGCCCGAAGGCTTTCACCGCGCGGTATTCCAGCCGCCGCTCGACCGAACGCAGGCTTTTCCCGGCGGCCTGCCAGCCGGCAACCAGCTCGGTGAGGCGCGCCATCAGCGCGACCTGGGCCTCGGTATCGGTCTCGCCGGCAGCCTCGGCCGCGACGACTTCGGTGAGCCGCTCCACCACGGCGCTTTCCAGCGCCGCGAGATCCTGCGCCTTCGCCGCGGGCGCGGCCGCCAGCATCGCCGCCAGCAGACCGGCAGCCAGCCGCGCCATCGGGGTCCGCTGCATGCGTGTGCTCATCGCCCCTTCCTCGCTGCGACCGGCCGGATCAGACACCGCTGGGCAGCACGGTCTGGAAGCCCATGGACAGCCAGGCCTGCATGCCGCCGCGGTAGTAGAACAGCTTCTCTGGCGGATAGCCGGCCGCGATCAGCCCCCGGATCGCCCGGGGCGACTGGTCGCACCACGGCCCGTTGCAGAACAGCAGGAGATCCTTGGACGTGCTGAAATCCCAGCTCCGCCCGCGCCGTACCGCACCGAGCTGCGTCATGATCGGTGCGAAGAACGGGTTGTCCGGCGTGGTGAAGATCGGGAAGGGCAGGTTGATCGCGCCGGGGATCGTGCCCTTGTCGTACCAGCTTGCGAGGCGGGCATCGACGAGCACGCCGCGGCCGGTCTCGACGCGCTCGCGCAGGAAGTCGAGCAGCTCCAGCTCCCCCACGGTCTCGACCCCGGGGGCAGCCTTCATCGCATGCACGCAGAACGGCGGGCAGGGCCGCGAGGTCTTGGCGAAGCTGTCGTCGATGGTCGCCGTCTGGTCCTGGTTGCGTTCGATCACATGGTTTTGGCCATCCTGCGAATATTCGAAGACCGGCATGTCCTCGGTGATCCAGACTTCCTGCGCATGGGCGGTCGGCCCGGCAATCAGCGCGCAGACATAGGCAATGGCCCAAAGGCGATTAAACATCGGACACCCTCCAATTTCCCTCGTCCGTGAACAAACTTCCGTGAGGGACGGTTGTATGTCAACCGGGTTTAATCGCATAGCGTGCATTCGGTGCGTGCATTGCACAACAGCTGCCGGCGACTTTCCGGTCCGGGTCGCGCCCCTGCGAAAAGGTTTTGACATCGGCGCGCACCCGCGGCAGGCAGCGCGCCAAACCGCGAAGGAGTCGGAACCATGACCACCCAGTCCGGCGAGGCTGATCTGCCCGCCCCCCAGGACCTCCGCAACGTGCCCGAGGGCCGCGAGATCAAATCCTTCCACCTCGCCCTCGACAAGACCAAGCGATTTGTCAGCTTCAAGACCCTCACCGCCGACGGCCGCAGCGAGGTGCTGCTGCTCTCGGCCAAGATCGCGCTCTATATCCGCGACCAGTTCCGCGAGAAGCTGCGCGCCCGCAAGGGGCTCGAGGCGGTGCCGAACGACGAGAGCTTCTTCTCCAGCATCCCCAGGCACGATCAGGCGGACTGGGACACCGCGAGCCCGCATGTCGGCGTGCCGATCGGCGTGCATGTCGAGACCGGGCGCGGCGGCTGCATCCTCGCCTTCCCGCTCGACAAGGAGGGCAAGACCGTCCCCTACGGCCTGAGCGCGCTGCACGCGGCCTATTTCATGCACGCGATCAACGACGTCGAGGCCAACGAGGACTTCGGCAAGGACCCGGCGCCGACCGCCCAGGGCACCGAAACGCTGCAGTGACCCGTGCCGCCGGCAGGCCCCGCTTCGCGGGGCGTGCCGGCCGTGGGCCCGGGGCTCTGCCTATCTGAGCTCGATCAGCACCGCCTCGGTCGGCGTCGTGCCGATATTCTCTCCGATATGGGTCTGCGGCCCGGAGTAGATCACGTCGCCCGGCGCGAATTTCCGCATGATCACCCGTCCGTCCGGCAGGGTGATGCGCCGCTCGAAGGCGCGCAGCGCCACCAGCACGAAGGCCGGATGGTCGTGCTCCACGGTGCGGTCGCCCGGCATGTCGCGATGGGCGATCACGCGGACCCGGTCGTTCTCGATCAGCACGCTGTAATTGCCGGGATGGGCGACGACCGGATCCACCGCCCGGGCGGCCGAGGGCAGCAGGGTTGCCGCGCAGAGGGCGGCGAGGCAGGCGGCGTGCGTCATGGCACGGGGGCTTTCCTGAAGGAGGGCCGGGCGGCAGCCGCACGGCACGGGCGGAAGACTCGCGCCCACGGCTCCGACTATACGCCCCCGCCCCGACACCGGAAAGCGCCGCCTCCTGCCCTCCCCCCGAAGCGGGCGCAGGGCGCGCGCCTCAGTGGAAATCCCGGCTCTTCGGGATGATCCGCACGTCGCGGGGATGTGCCCTCGGGCTGCGTGCCGGGAGCCGGGTCCGCGGGTCCTCCTCGATCGGGCGGCGCACCTCGTCAGCATGGGCGAGGCCGTTGCCCCCGATCCCCTGCACCGCATCCTCCGAGAGCCGGGCGAGATCGCCGGTGCGGTCGGCGAGATACTCCGCCACGACATGCGTCACCCCTTCGGCGCGCTGCACCCGGCCGCGGATCTCGAGCAGCCGCGCGCCCATCAGCACCGGGCGAAACCGCGCCGCCACCCGCTTCCAGACCACGATGTTGGCGATGCCGGTCTCGTCCTCGACGGTGACGAACACCACCCCCTTGGCCGAGCCCGGCTTCTGGCGCACCAGCACCACGCCGGCAAGCCCGACCCGCGCGCCGTTGGGCGCCGCCACGGCCGCCGCCGCGCTGGCCAGCCGTTCTGCCGCGTAATGCGCGCGCAGGAACTGCATCGGATGCGCCTTAAGCGAGAGCCGCAGCGTCTGGAAATCCTGCACCACATGCTCCGAGAGCGGCATCTCCGGCAGCGCCACGGCCCGCTCGGCGCCCTGCTCAGCCACCCCCGCCGCGGCGAAGAGCGGCAGCGCCGCGCCCTTCGCCTCGCCCCGCACGGCCCAGAGCGCGGCGCGCCGGTCGAGCCCCATCGAGCGGAAGGCATCGGCCGCCGCCAGCCGCTCGAGGCTCGCGCGCATCACCCCGGCGCGGCCGCGGATCTCGGCAACGGCGCCGTAGCCCGCCCCCCGCGCGGCGAGCAGCCTGCCCGCCTCGGCCTCGGCCAGCCCGTCGACCATGCGCAGGCCGAGGCGCAGCGCCAGCCGGCCGCCCTCCCCCGGCTCCAGCGTGCAGTCCCAGCCCGAGCGGTTGAGATCCGGCCCGCGCACCTCGACCCCATGCTCGCGGGCGTCGCGCACGATCTGCGCCGGGGCGTAGAAACCCATCGGCTGGGCATTCAGCAGCGCGCAGGCGAAGACCTCCGGGTGATGACATTTCAGCCATGAGGAGACATAGACCAGCAGCGCGAAGCTCGCCGCATGGCTCTCGGGGAAGCCGTATTCGCCGAAGCCCTTGATCTGCTCGAAGCAGCGGGCGGCGAAGTCCGGGGCGTAGCCGCGGCGGATCATCCCCTGCACCATCTTGTCCTGGTAGTGCTGGATGGTGCCGACGCGCCGGAAGGTTGCCATGGCGCGGCGCAGCCCGTTGGCCTCGTCCGGCGTGAAGCGGGCGGCGTCGATCGCGATCTGCATCGCCTGCTCCTGGAACAGCGGCACGCCGAGGGTGCGCCCGAGGATGCGCTGCAGCTCGTCCGGCGGCCCGTGTTCGGGGGCCGGCGCGGGAAACTGCACCATCTCCCGGCCCTGGCGCCGGCGCAGATAGGGATGCACCATGTCGCCCTGGATCGGGCCGGGGCGCACGATGGCGACCTCGATCACCAGGTCGTAGAAGGTGCGCGGCTTCATCCGCGGCAGCATGTTCATCTGCGCCCGGCTCTCGACCTGGAAGACCCCGAGGCTGTCGGCCCGGCTGAGCATGGCATAGGTCTCCGGGTCCTCGTCCGGCACCGTGGCGAGGGAGAGCCGCAGCCCCTTCTCCGCCTCGAGCAGCCGGAACGCCTTGCGGATACACGTGAGCATGCCGAGCGCCAGCACGTCGACCTTCATGATACCGAGGGCGGAGATGTCGTCCTTGTCCCACTCGATGAAGGTGCGCTCCGCCATCGCGGCATTGCCGATCGGCACGGTCTCGTCGAGCCGCCCGCGGGTCAGCACGAAGCCGCCGACATGCTGCGAGAGATGCCGCGGCATGCCGATCAGCTGGCGGGTCAGGATGATCGCCCGGCGGATCTCGGGGGCCTGCGGGTCGAGCCCGGCGGCGCGCACATGCTCCGGCGAGACCTCCCGCCCCCAGGAGCCCCAGACCGTGCCGGCCAGCGCCGCGGCGATGTCCTCCGAGAGGCCGAGCGCCTTGCACACCTCGCGGATCGCCGAGCGCGGGCGGTAGCAGATCACCGTGGCGGTCAGCGCCGCCCGCTCGCGGCCATAGCGGCGGTAGATGTACTGGATCACCTCCTCGCGGCGCTCATGCTCGAAATCGACGTCGATGTCCGGCGGCTCGCGGCGCTCCTTCGAGATGAAGCGCTCGAACAGCAGGTTCGACTTGCCCGGGTCCACCGAGGTGATGCCGAGGCAGAAGCACACCGCCGAATTGGCCGCCGAGCCGCGCCCCTGGCAGAGGATGCGCTGGCGCCGGGCCCAGGCGACGATGTCGTGCACCGTGAGGAAATACTGCGCATAGTCGAGCTCGCCGATCAGCCGCAGCTCCTTGACCACCGCGGCGCGGACGGTCTCCGGCACGCCCTCCGGGTAGCGCCAGGCCGCGCCCTGCCAGGTCAGCGCCTCGAGATGCGCCTGGGGGCTGGTGTCGGCGGGCACCGGCTCCTCGGGGTATTCATAGGCCAGCTCGTCGAGGCTGAAGCGCGCCCGTGCGAGGATCTCGGCGCTGGCCGCCAGGGCCGCCTCGTGGCCATGGAACAGCCGTGCCATCTCCGCCGGCGGCTTCAGGTGGCGCTCGGCATTGGCCTCGAGACGGAAGCCCGCGGTCTCCACCGTGGTGTGCTCGCGGATGCAGGTGAGCACGTCCTGCAGCGGCCGGCGGTTGGGCACGTGGTAGAGCACGTCGCCGATCGCCACCAGCGGCACGCCGGCCGCCGCCGCCAGCGCCGCGCGGCGGCCGATCTCGGCCCGGTCGCGGCCGGTGAGATGGTGGCTCGCGGCGAGCCAGAGCCGCCCGGGCCAGAGCCGCGCCAGCCGGGCCAGCAGCCGGGGATAGTCGCGCTCCGGCAGCGGCGGCGGCACGGCGATGAAGAGCTGCCCCTCGGAATGCGCGATCACGTCGTCGAGCAGCAGCCGGCATTTCCCCTTCTCCGCGGCGCGCTTGCCGCGCGAGAGCAGCCGCGAGAGCCGGCCATAGGCGGCGCGGTCCTCCGGGTAGCAGATCAGGTCCGGCGCATCCTCCAGCACCAGCCGGCAGCCGACCGCGAGGCGCAGCCCCGCGGCCCGCGCGGCGACATGCGCACGCACCACCCCGGCCAGGGTGTTGCGGTCGGCCACGCCGAGCCCGGCCAACCCCAGCCGCGCCGCGGTCTCGACCAGCTCCTCGGGATGGGAAGCGCCGCGCAGGAAGCAGAAATTCGTCGTCGCGGCGAGTTCGGCATAGATGGTCATGGATGTGGGCACTCAGGTGAACAGGCCAAGGATGCGCCAGCGCGGCAGCGCGCCGCGCCCGTCGTCGTAGAGCCCCTCGCGGCAGAGCCAGTAGCGCCGGCCCTCGCTGTCCTCGACCGCGTAGCAGTCCCGCGCGCGGTCCTCGAAATCCCGCGGTGCAAGGCCGAGGCGCCACCATTCCGGGCCGAGCCGCTCCGGCCCGCGGGCGCGCACCACCCGCCGCGCCACCCGCCGCCAGACGAAGCGGGCCGGCGGGCCGTCGGGCAGTTCGGCGACCACCTCCACAGGCTCCGGCCGGATCAGCAGCCGCAACGGGCGCGGCGCCGAGCCGGGCGGCGGCAGGGCGCCGGGGGCCGACCAGTCCGGCAGTTCCCCGGTGAAGGGGGCAGCGCGCTCGGCGTGCTCGGGCAGATGGCTCGCCCGCGGCCAGGTCACCGTCACCGCCTCCGGCCCGAGGCGCGCGGCGAGCCGGTCGGCCAGCGCCGCGAGCGCCGCCATGTCCGGCGCCGCCCCCGCGAAACCGCGGCCGAGAGGCGCCGGCGCCGTCTCCATCGCCGCGACACCCTCGGCCTCCAGCACCAGCAGGTCGATGCCGTGGCCCGGGTCGATCGCCGCCAGACGCTCGCCGAAGAGCCGCGCCACATGCGCCGGATCGCGCACCGGCCGCGCAGTGCGGATCTCGACTGCCGCAGTGACGCCATCGGCGCGGTAGGCGCGCAGCCGGAAGCGCCGCGCCCCCTGCCCGGCCGCCGCCAGACGCTCCGCCAGCCGCCCGAGCAGCCGGCCGAGCCCGGCCTCGATCCCGGCAAGATCCAGCAGCGGCTCCGGGCAGGGCAGGCGCTCGGCATGCTCCGGCGGCAGGCCGAGCGGCGCCAGCGGCTCCACCAGCCGGCCCAGCGCCTGGTCGAGCCGCAGCAGCACCTGGTCGGCCAGCGCCGCCGCATCGCCCGCGGCCGTCTCGCCGCCGGCGCTGCGGAACCGCCGCGCCAGGCTCGCCCGGGGCAGCCGCGCGACCTGTCCGATCCGCGTCAGCCCGAAGCGATGCAGCAGCCGCAGCGCCTCGGGCGCCAGCCGCAGCCCCGCCGCCGGCAGCGGCGCCAGCCCGGCCTCGAGCGCCTCCGCCCCGCCCTCGATCCTGGTGATCCGCCCCGGCGCCACATGGGCCAGCGCCCAGGCCGCCCCGAGGCTCGCCGCCAGGCCCAGCCGATGCGCGATGCCGGCCCCCGCGAGCCGCGCCGAGACATCCGCCATCAGCGCCGCCTCGCCGCCGCTCAGATGCGCGCAGCCGGTGATGTCGAGCGCCAGCCCGTCGCGCCCGTCGAGCGCCACCACCGGGCTCCAGCGCGTCATCCAGCGCCCGAGCGCCACGAGCGCCGCCGCATCCGCCGCCCGGTCGATCTCCGCCGAACGCAGCCCCGGCCCCCGCGCCCGGGCATCGGCGAGGCTCATGCCCGGGCCGATGCCGAGCGCCGCCGCTGCCCGGTCCGCCGCCACGATGCGCAGCCCCCGCGCGCCCCGCTCGGTGAGCGCGAAGCCCGGTGCCTCAGGCGCGCCGGCGGAGCGCTTCCTCGCTCCCGCCGGCGAGAGCGGGCAGGCCCCGCCCGGCAGGCCCCGCGCGCGCCGCAGCCGGTCGATCGGCCAGTCGGTCAACCACACGCAGAGCATGCGTCGCATCGCCCACCTCCAGCTCGCAGCTGCGCCCCGCCGCCCAGGGCGCCGCCCGCGCCCGCACCACCGTGACGCGCCAACGCGCCGCGCCGGGAGCCAGCCGGTCATGCGGGTCGGGCGCCGAGGGCGCCGCCGCCACCCGCCAACGGCTCGCCGCAGCGCTCGCCCCCGCACGGTCATGCGGCAGCAGCAGCAGCGCCGGCACCCCGGCGGCCGCCACGGCCAGCGAGAGCCGCCGCGTGGCGGTGAAACCGGCCTCCGGCAGCTCCGCCGCCACCGCCGCCACCGCGCCGGAGCGCAGCGCCTCCTCCACCGCCCAGAGCCCGTCGACCGGCCGCGCCACGGCAACCGAGAGCAGCCGGCCGGGATCGCCCCCCGCCGCCGCCAGCCCGCGCGCCGAGAGCCGGCCATGGGCGCGCATCGCCGCCGCCGAGGCAATCCAGACCAGCGGCCCCGCGGCAGCCCGCTCCGCGGTCCCGGCCAGCACCGCCAGCGCGAAGCCCGCCACCGCCCCCATGTCGCCGAAACGCGCCTCGACCAGCTCGTGCAGCCCGCTGCGGCCGAGACCCGCCGCAAGCGCCGGCACGTCGCCCTCCGGCACCGCGGGCCCGGCGAGCGCCAGCCGGGCCGCCCGCGCCGCGCCGCCCGCCAGGGCCGAGACCAGGGCCGGGTCGAGGACAGCGGCCGCGGCTGGCCGCAGAGGGCGTGTCAGGGTGCGGTGCGATTCCATATGTTCATTCTTTGTTCTCACCGCGTGCGAGTCAAGCTCGCCCCCCGGCGCCCGGGAGCCATCCGCAGCCGGAGGCCCCGCCCGCCACAGGTCCCGCCCGGGCAGCCGCGCCGCGGGCGCGAGGGCGGCAACCGGGAAGACGGTTTGCGCGGCGCCCCGCTCGCGCTGCCGCGCTCAGCCCGGGGAAAGGCCCGGCTCAGCCGGCTGCGGCCGCCACCGGCTCGAAGCGCCTGCTGTCCGGGGAATAGGCATGCAACGTGCCCGCGCCGATATCGATCCAGGCGCCGTGCAGGCTGAGCTTGTCCGCCTCCAGCGCCGTCTGCACGAAGGGAAAGCTCATCAGGTTGCGCAGCGAGGTCAGCACCGCCTCCTGCTCGAGCACCGGCCCCCGGCGCTCCGGGTCGGGCTCCGCCGCCACCGCCCGCTCCCAGCCGGGACGGAGAATGTCCATCCAGCGGCCGATGAAGTTCCCGCTCTCGTCGAGCTCCGGCGCCTGGCCCGAGCACATCGCCTCGCAGGCCGCGACGCCGCCGCAGTTGGAATGCCCGACCACCAGGATATGCGCGACCCGGAGCGCCGTGACCGCGTATTCCACCGCCGCCGAGGTGCCGTGATGCTGGTGATCGGGGTTGAAGGGCGGCACCAGGTTGGCGACGTTGCGCACCACGAAGAGATCCCCCGGCTCGGCGCCGAACATCTGCACCGTGTCGACCCGGCTGTCGCAGCAGCTGATGATCATCGCACGCGGGCGCTGGCCGTCCTCCGCGAGGCGGGCATGCCAGATCCGGTTGGGCTTGAAGCGCAGCGCGTGCCAGCTCGCGAAGCGCTCGGCGAGATAGGGCGGCAACGTCCCGGCCGCCACCTCGCCGGCAGCTGCCGGTGCCGCCTTCGGCTCGCCGCCGGCCGCCGCCCCGCTCCGCTTCGACCCGCCCGGTTTCGCATCGCTCATCGCACGCTCCCTCTCCGCCCGTCCATGTCCGTCCTGCCGCCACCGGCGCCCGCGGCGCTTGCATCGCCGCCCGGCGCCTCTTAGCGAGTTCCATGCGCAGCACAGGCTACGCTGCAACGCAAGGTAAATGGGGCAGGCGCGCGCGACTGCAACACCGGCCCCCTGCAAGCCGGGCATCATCCCGGCGCGGCGACAGATGGGAGGACAGGCGCATGACGCAGATGACGGCGATCGAGCATGGCCAGGGCGGCGGCCCCGAGGTGCTGGTGCCGGCGGCGCGCCCGGTGCCGGTGCCGGGCCCCGGCGAGGTGCTGGTGAAGGTGACCGCGGCCGGCGTCAACGGCCCGGACCTGATGCAGCGCCGCGGGCTCTACCCGCCGCCGAAGGGCGCCTCCGACCTGCTCGGCCTCGAGGTCTCGGGCGAGATCGTCGGCCTCGGCGAGGGCGCCACCCGCTGGGAGGTCGGCGACCGTATCTGCGCGCTGACCAATGGCGGCGGCTATGCCGATTGCGTCACGGTGCTCGAGGGCCATTGCCTGCCGCTGCCGCCGGGGGTACCCGAGCGCGACGCCGCGGGGCTGCCGGAGACCTATTTCACCGTCTGGTCCAACTTCTTCCACCACGCTGCGCCGCCCGAGGGCGGGCTGATGCTGGTGCATGGCGGAGCCGGCGGCATCGGCTCCACCGCGATCCAGCTCGGAGCCGCGCTGGGGCTGCGCGTCTTCGCCACCGAGGCGGCTGGCGGGCTCGACTTCTGCCGCGGGCTCGGCGCCGAGCGGGCGATCGACTACGCCTCGGAGGATTTCGTCGAGATCGTCCGCGCCGCCGGCGGGGCGGACCTGATCCTCGACATCGTCGGCGGCCCCACCATCGCGAAGAACATCAAGGCGGCGCGCCACGACGCGCGGATCGTCAACCTCGCCTACAATGCCGGCTCCGAGGTCACGCTCAACATGATGCCGGTGATGCTGAAGCGGCTGGTGCTCACCGGCTCGACCCTGCGCTCGCGGCCCGACGCCTTCAAGGCCGCGGTGGCGCGGGAGCTCGAGGACCGGGTCTGGCCGCTCTTCGGCGCCGGGCGGCTGAAGCCGGTGACCCACACGGTGCTGCCGCTCGCCGAGGCTGCCGAGGCGCACCGGCTGATGGAATCGGCCGGCCATCGCGGCAAGATCCTGCTCACCCCCTGAGCCGGGCCAAATCGCCGCTCAGGGGGTCTGGCGCAGCGGGCGGCTGCCCAGATCCTCGGCCAGCATCAGCAGATAGCCGTCCGGGTCGAGCACCGCGATCTCCCGGCGGCCGCCCTCGCGGTCGCCGATGCGGCGCCAGGCCTCGCGCGGCCCGGCATGGAGCGGCCAGCCCGCCTGCTCCAGCCGCCCGATGATCGGCTCGAGGCCGGCGACGGCGATCTGGAACATCACGCCGCGGCCGAAGGGGCGCGCCAACGCCCCGGTCTCCCAGACCCCGCAGCGCTGGTGCAGCATGATCTGGCCGCCCTCCGGGCGCTCGAGATAGGCGAACCGCTCCGCCGGCCGGTCATAGGCCACCGTGAAGCCGAGCGGGCCCGACCAGAAACCGAGGCTGGCGGCAAGATCCTCGACGAGAAGCTCGGCGACCAGCGGCGCGAAGCCCCCCGCCGGCCGGCGGCCACGGCCCTGCCCGGGATCGGGATCGAGATCGGTGTCGGTCATCGCTGTCGCTCCCCCGGCTGCGGCACCGGCCCAACCTGCCCCCGCCATGCCCGGGCTGGCAACGCCGCAGTCCGCCAGCCGTTCCCTGCACGCGGGGAACCGGGGGTGATTCGCCCCCATCCCGGCAAGGCGCGGCGGCCCCCTCCGGCGCGGCCGGCTGGCGCCCCGGCGGCGATATCGTCTCGGCAGGAAACCCTTCCCGCCACCCCGCCCCACAGCCGCTGCACACCGCGGTTTCCACCATGCGGAAATTTTCTTGCGCGGCGCTTCACGGCCCTCCCGCCGCCAGCGCCGAAAGCGACGCTCTGCCCGAGGGAAAGCGGCATCCGCCTCCGGGCGTGAAGGCCAAGCCCATGCACCGGAAACAAATTTTGAATGGCAGGCCCTGCCCGCCACCCGTATCGCAACAGGCCAGACACGGCGCGCCCCCTGCGCCCGTATCCGCAACATCTCCGGCGCCGACCGGAACGAACATGAAGGAACGCACATGAAGACCGGCTTCAATGCCCTGTTCATTCCGGGCCCGACCAACATGCCCTTCCGTGTCCGCCAGGCGATGGACGTGGCGCTGGAGGACATGCGTGCCCCCGATTTCGGCGACTTCACCAAGCCGATCTTCGAGGACACCAAGAAGGTGTTCAGATCCGAGACCGGCCAGGTCTTCATCTTCCCCGGTTCCGGCACCGGCGGCTGGGAAAGCGCGATCGCCAACACCCTCTCGCCCGGCGACAAGGTGCTGATGAGCCGCTTCGGCCAGTTCTCCCATCTCTGGGTCGACATGTGCCAGCGCTTCGGCCTCGACGTGCAGTGCATCGAGGTGGAATGGGGCAAGGGCGTGCCGCTCGACGCCTACGAGGCGGCGCTTAAGGCCGACACCCGGCACGAGATCAAGGCGGTCTTCGCCTGCCAGAACGAGACCGCGACCGGCGTCACCTCCGACATCGCCGGCGTGCGCCGCGCGCTCGACGCCGCAAGGCACCCGGCGCTGCTGATGGTCGACGGCGTCTCCTCGGTCGGCTCGATCGACATGCGCATGGAGGAATGGGGCGTCGATGTCTGCGTTTCCGGCAGCCAGAAGGGCTTCATGCTGCCCACCGGCCTCGCGATCATCTGCGTCAGCCAGAAGGCGCTGGCGATGCAGTCCAGCGCCCGGCTGCCGCGCACCTTCTTCTCCTGGGAGGACATGTCGAAGCTGAACGCCGACGGCTATTTCCCCTACACCCCGGCCACCACGCTGCTGCGCGGCCTGCGCGCCTCGCTCGACATGATCTTCGAGGAGGGGCTCGACAACGTGATCGCCCGCCACCACCACCTCGCCGAAGGCGTGCGCCGCGGCGTCCTCGACGGCTGGAAGCTTGACCTCTGCGCCCGCGGGCCGGAATGGTATTCCGACACCGTGTCGGCGATCCTGGTGCCCGAGGAGGCCGATGCCCGCCAGGTGATCGCGCGCGCCTACGAGCGCTACAACCTCTCGCTCGGCACCGGGCTGGCCAAGGTTATGGGCCGGGTGTTCCGCATCGGCCATCTCGGCTGGCTCAACGAGGTGATGGTGGCCCAGGCGCTGGCCGGCGCCGAGATGGCGATGCGCGACTGCGGCATCATGGTGGAGCCGGGCTCCGGCGTCGGCGCCGCCACCGAGTACTGGCGTACCGCCACCGGCAACACGATGGCGCAGGCCGCCGAATAGGCCGCCCCTCTTCACCTGGCCCGCGGCGCGCCGCGGGCCACCGGGATGGACCACCGGATCGGCGCACCGGAACCTGCGCGACATGGAGGAGGAGACCGCATGAAAATCTGCATCTTCGGCGCAGGCGCCATCGGCGGCTATCTCGCGGCGGGGCTGGCAAGCGTCGAGGGCACCGAGGTCTCGGTGATCGCGCGCGGCAAGCATCTCGAGGCGATCCGGACCAGCGGGCTCACCCTGATCAAGGACGGCGCCGAGACCACCGTGCAGGTGAAGGCGGCGCTCGACCCCAACGAGATCGGCCCGGTGGACGTGATCTTCAACGCGCTCAAGGCCCACCAGTCCTGGGAATCGGCGGAATACCTGCGCCCGCTGATGCATGACGACACCGCCGTCGTGTGCTGCCAGAACGGTGTGCCCTGGTGGTATTTCCACGGCCTCGGCGGCGCGCATGAGGGCCGGCGGCTCGACGCGGTGGACCGCGGCAACCGGCAGTGGGACATCATCGGCCCGCACCGCGCCATCGGCTGCTCGGTCTATCCTGCCGCCGAGATCTCGGGGCCCGGCGTGATCCGGCATGTCTATGGCGACAAGTTCGCCCTCGGCGAGCCCGACGGCTCCGCCAGCCCGCGCATCCGGATGATCTCCGAGCTGCTGGAGAAGGCCGGCTTCCGCGCGCCGGTGCTCGAGGACATCCGCTCCGAACTCTGGCTGAAGCTCTGGGGCAATCTCTGCTTCAACCCGATCTCGGCGCTGACCCGCGGCACCCTCGACGTGGTGGCCAGCCATCCGACCTCCCGCGCCACCGCCAAGGCGATGATGCTCGAGGCGCAGACGATCGCAGAGAGCCTCGGCGCGAGCTTCCGCGTCGATGTCGAGCGGCGGATCAACGGCGCCGCCAAGGTCGGCAAGCACCGCACCTCGATGCTGCAGGATCTCGAGGCCGGCAAGGCGATGGAGATCGACGCCCTCGTCACCGCGGTGCAGGAAATGGGCCGGATCACCGGGCACCCGACGCCGACGCTCGACGTCGTGCTCGGACTCGTGCAGCAGCTCGGCATGAGCCAGGGTCTCTACCCGACCTATCCCGAGGAGAACGACACCGACACGGCCGGCACCGACGCCGCCGCGGCCTGAGCCCCTTCTTCCCTGTCGAGGGCTCGCCGCCGGGACGCCGCTGCGCGTCCCGGCGGTTTTCGTCTGCGCCCCCTCTCGCGCGCAGCCTCGGGAATGCTAAACACCGCGGATCGCCCGTTGCTCCCCACGACCTGCCGGCAAGGAGACCCGTGAGCCATGGCCAAAGCGTCCGAGCCGACGCCGATGATGGCGCAGTATCTGGAGATCAAGGCGCAGCACCCGGATGCGCTGCTGTTCTACCGGATGGGCGATTTCTACGAGATGTTCTTCGAGGATGCCGGGGCGGCGGCGGCGGCGCTCGACATCGCGCTGACCAAGCGCGGCAGCCACGAGGGCAACGACATCCCGATGTGCGGCGTGCCGGTGCACTCCGCGGAGAACTACCTGCACACGCTGATCGCCAAGGGGTTTCGCGTCGCCATCGCCGAGCAGACCGAGGACCCGGCGGAGTCGAAGAAGCGCGGCGCCAGGTCGGTGGTGCAGCGCGCGGTGGTGCGGCTGGTCACGCCGGGCACGCTGACCGAGGAGAGCCTGCTCGAGGCGCGCGCGCACAACCACCTCGCCGCCTATGCCGAGATCCGCGGCGAGGGGGCGCTGGCCTGGGCCGATGTCTCCACCGGCGATGTCGCGGTCAGCGAGACCGGGCGCGCTGGGCTCGGGCCGCTGCTGGCGCGCCTCGCGCCGCGCGAGCTGCTGCTGCGCGAGGACATGGCGGCGGAGGCCGAGCTGGCCCGGCGCATCGAGGATGCCGGCGCCGTGCTCACCCCCCTCGGCGCGCCGAGCTTCCGCACCCAGAGCGCCGAGGACCGGCTCGCCCGGCTCTATGGCGTGGCGACGCTGGAAGGCTTCGGCAGCTTCTCGCGGGCGGAGATCTCGGCCCTCGGCGCGATCGCGGACTATCTCGAGCTGACCCAGAAGGGCCGCCTGCCCCGGCTGAAGCCGCCGCAGCGCGACCGGGCCGGCAGCGTGATGGCGATCGACGCCGCCACCCGCCGCAACCTCGAGATCACCCGCAGCCTCTCCGGGTCCCGCGAGGGGGCGCTGCTGGCGGCGGTGGACCGCACCGTGACCGGCCCCGGCGCGCGGCTGCTCGAGGCGCGGCTGGCGGCGCCGCTCACCGGCCCCACCGCGATCGCCGAGCGCCACGACGCGGTGGCGGCGCTGCTCGACGCCCCGGCGCTGGCCGACGCGCTGCGCGAGCGGCTCCGCGCGGTGCCGGACATGGAGCGCGCGCTGGCCCGGCTGGCGCTGGAGCGCGCCGGCCCGCGGGACCTCGCGGCGATCCGGGCCGGACTCACGGCCGCGGGCGAAATCGCGGCAGCCCTGGCCGGCGAGGCGCTGCCGGGAGAGCTGGCCCCGGCGGCGGCGGCGCTCGACGGGCACGAGGCGCTGGCCGGGCGGCTCGCCGCGGTGCTGGTGGCCGATCCGCCGCTCCGCCTCGGCGAGGGCGGCGCGGTGGCGCCGGGCGCGGTGGCGGAGCTCGACGAGGCCCGCGCGCTGCGCGACGACGGGCGCAAGGTAATCGGCCAGATGCAGGCCGACTATGCCGCCGAGACCGGCATCGCCTCGCTGAAGATCCGCCACAACAACGTTCTCGGCTATTTCGTCGAGACCACCGCCACCCATGCCGAGCGGATGCTCGCGCCGCCGCTCTCCGAGCGCTTCCGGCACCGCCAGACCATGGCCAACGCCGTGCGCTTCACCACGCCGGAGCTGGCCGAGCTCGAGAGCCGCATCGTCAATGCCGGGGCGCGGGCGCTGGAGATCGAGCGCCGGGTGCTGGCCGAGCTCACCGCGGCGGTGCTGGAGGCGGAACCGGCGGTGCGCGCTGCCGCCTCGGCGCTCGCCGTGATCGACCTCGCGGCGGCGGCGGCGGCACTGGCGCGCGAGGCCGGCTGGGTGCGGCCGAAGGTCGATGCCTCCCGCGCCTTCGCGATCCGCGCCGGACGGCACCCGGTGGTCGAGGCGGCGCTCCGCCGGCAGGGCGCCGGGCCCTTCATCGCCAACGACTGCGACCTCTCGGCGGAGGCCGAGGGGCCGGCGCCGCTCTGGCTCGTCACCGGTCCCAACATGGCCGGCAAGTCGACCTTCCTGCGGCAGAACGCGCTCATCGCGCTGCTGGCGCAGGCCGGGCTCTACGTGCCCGCGGAGGCGGCGCATATCGGCGTGGTGGACCGGCTGTTCTCCCGCGTCGGAGCGGCGGACGACCTGGCCCGCGGGCGCTCGACCTTCATGGTCGAGATGGTCGAGACCGCGGCGATCCTCAACCAGGCCGGGCCCGGGGCGCTGGTGATCCTCGACGAGATCGGCCGCGGCACCGCCACCTATGACGGGCTCTCCATCGCCTGGGCGGTGCTGGAGCACCTGCACGAGGCGAACCGCTGCCGCGGGCTGTTCGCGACGCATTACCACGAGCTGACGGCGCTCGCGGAGAAGCTGCCGGCGCTGGCCATGGTGACCGTCGCGGTGCGCGAATGGCAGGGCGAGGTGATCTTCCTGCACGAGCTGCGCCCCGGTGTGGCCGAAAGCTCCTACGGCGTGCAGGTGGCCAAGCTCGCCGGGCTCCCGGATGCGGTGACGGCGCGGGCGCGGGAGGTGCTGGAGCGCCTCGAGCGCAGCGAGCGCGAGGGCACGACGCCGGAGCTGCTCGACGGGCTGCCGCTGTTCTCGGCGGTCAGGCCGCGGGCACGGGCGCCGGAGCCGGCAAGCAGCGGGGCGGCCTCGGAACTGGGCACACGGCTCGCGGAGATCGATCCGGACGAGCTGAGCCCGAAGGCGGCGCTCGAGCTGGTCTACGAACTGAAGCGCCTCGCCGGGGGGACCGGCGCCGGGTGACGGCGCCGCCGCCCGCAGACCAGCAACCGCCCCCGCCGATCCACCCGCCGGCCGACCGCGACGCCGCGTCTATCAGCCACCGGGGGCGGGGCGATCCGGCCGGGTCAGGATGAACACCGCCACCACGCCGAGCACCGCCGCCTGCACTGCCAGCACCGGCGCCGCGACGCCGAGCGCCAGCGAGATCCCGAAGCTCGCCGCCATGCTGCCGAGCGCCCAGCGCTTGCCCCGCCGCGAGATCGCCCCGTGCACCCGCCAGTCGTCGATTGCCGGGCCGAAGCGGGGATGGGTAGTCAGCCAGGCATGGATCCGCTCGGAGCCGCGGGCAAAGCAGAAGGCCGCCAGCAGCATGAAGGGCACCGTGGGCAGCAGCGGCAGCACGGCGCCGACCAGCCCCGCGCCGAAGGCCGTCCATCCCGCCGCCATCCAGAGCATCCGCGTCATCGTGCCCTCTCCCTCTGCCCGGGATATGGGGCCGGGCCCGGCCTCAGGCCAGCAACTCGGCGAGGATCGCGTTGAGCACCAGCCGGCCATCCGGCGTCGCGGCGATCCTGCCCGCCTCCTCCGCGAGCAGCCCGTCGGCGACCAGCGCCCGGACCCGCGCCTGCGGCAGCGCCGCGCCGGAGAGCCGCGCCGCCCGCGCCGGCTCCGCGCCCTCGGCGAGGCGCATCGCCATCAGCAGATATTCCGTCGCCTGGTCGGCGCCCGAGAGCGCCTCCTCGACCGCGATCCCGTGCCCGGCCCTGCGCACCGCGGTCATCCAGGCCGCCGGGTCGGACAGCGTCTCGGTGGCGACCCGTCCACCGCCCCGCGTCACCCGGCCATGGGCACCCGGGCCGATCCCGGCATAGTCGCCATAGCGCCAGTAGATCAGGTTGTGCCGGCTCTCGGCGCCAGGGCGCGCATGGTTCGAGATCTCGTAGGCCGGCATTCCCGCCGCCTGCGTGATCTCCTGCGTCAGCCGGTAGAGCCCGGCGGCGGCCCCCTGCCCCGGCACCGCCAGCCGGCCGCGGGCATGCAGCTCGGCAAAGCGCGTGCCGGGCTCCACGGTGAGCTGGTAGAGCGAGAGATGGTCCACCGCCAGCGCCAGCGCGCGGGAGAGCTCGGCCTCCCAGGCCGCCTCGGTCTGCCCGACCCGGGCATAGATCAGATCGAAGCTCACCCGCGCGAAGACGCCCCGTGCGGTCTCGAAGGCGGCCACCGCCTCGGCCGCGGTGTGCTGCCGGCCGAGCGCCTTCAGATCCGCATCGTCCAGCGCCTGCACCCCGAGCGAGAGCCGGTTGACCCCGGCCGCCGCATAGCCGCGGAAGTTCTCCGCCTCGGCGCTGGTCGGATTGGCCTCGAGGCTGATCTCGGCGCCCGGCGCGAGGCCCCAGAGCCGGTCCGCCGCCTCGATCAGCCGCGCCACGGTGGCCGGGCGCATCAGGCTCGGCGTGCCGCCCCCGAAGAACAGGGTGTCCGCCCGCCGCGGCCCGGTGAGCGCGCGCATATGCGCCATCTCGGCAAGCAGCGCCTCGGCCCAGCCGTCATGGTCGATCGTGCGGGAGACATGGCTGTTGAAGTCGCAATAGGGGCATTTCGCCTTGCAGAACGGCCAGTGGACATAGATGCCGAAGCCGCCGGAACACCAGTCCGCCCGGGTCTCCGGTGCCAGCGCAAGGCTCACGATCCGCCTCCCCGGCGCAGGCTCCAGAGCACCCAGGCGATGCCGGCGCCGCCGCCGGCCACCGCCGCGAGATTGTCGCGCCAGAGCCCGAAGCCGAGCGCCGCGCCGAAGAGCCCGAGCAGCACCGCCGCGTTGCGCGCCGCATAGGCCCGGCGCGAAGCCCGCCGCGCCGCCCGGTCCGGGCGGCCCCCGGTTCCCCCCGGCTCAGCCATCGCCGTCGCGATAGGCAGTGACCTCGATCTCCACCTTCATCTCCGGCGCCACCAGCCCGGCCACCACCATGGTCGCCGCGGGACGCACCGTGCCGAAGGCCTCGCGCAGCGCCGGGGCGATCTCGGCCTGCAGTTCCGGCGCCGTGATGGTGTATTGCACCCGGACCACCTCCGACATCGCGAAGCCGGCCTCGGCGAGCGCACCCGAGATGGTCGCCAGCGCGTTCCGCGCCTGCTCGTGCGCGCTCTCCGGCATCGCCATCGCGGCGTAGTCGTAGCCCGTGGTGCCGGCGACGAAGCACCAGGGCCCCGCCGCCACCGCGCGGGAATAGCCGAACTCCGCCTCGAAGGGCGATCCCGAGGAAATCAGTCTGCGTGCCATGCCTGCCTCCTGACCCATGCCTGCCATCCTGGCGCTGCCGCGCCCCCGCCGCGACGCCGGGGCCGAGGCGCGGGGTGGGCGGGCGGGCGCGCCCTCGGAGCCGGGTCGTGGCGGGGGCGCGGCTACTGGATACAGGTGGCGAGCAGCTTGCGAAAGGCCCGCGCGCGGTGCGAGATCGCGTGCTTCTCGTCCGGGTTCATCTCGCCGAAGGTCAGGCTGTGCCCCTCGGGCAGGAACATCGGGTCATAGCCGAAGCCCCGGCTGCCCCGCGGCGGCCAGACCAGCTGGCCATCGACCCGGCCCTCGAAGACCGCCGCATCGCCGTCCGGCCAGGCCAGCGCCAGCGCGCAGACGAAGGCGGCGCGGCGCGGCGCCGGCACCTGCTGCCCGTCGAGGCTGGTCCAGACCTTCTCCATCGCATGGCCGAAATCGCGGCCCTCTCCGGTCTCGGCCCAGCGTGCGGAATAGACCCCGGGCGCCCCGCCGAGCGCCTCCACCGCCAGCCCGCTGTCGTCGGCCAGCGCCGGCAGGCCCGAAGGCATCGCCGCGGCGCGCGCCTTCAGCACCGCGTTGCCCTCGAAGGTGGTCTCGGTCTCCTCGGGCTCGGGCAGGCCGAGATCGCCGGCCGAGACCGTCTCCAGCCCGAAGGGCCGGAGCAGGTCGTCGATCTCGCTCAGCTTGCCCGGGTTGTGCGTCGCCACCACAAGCCGGGTGCCGGCGACCAGTCTGCGGCTCATGCCGCCTGTCCCGCGAAGGGCGCGACCGCCGCGCGCTGCGCCGCGACCAGCTCGCCGATGCCCTTGCGCGCGAGGCGCAGCATCTCGGCGAACTCCGCCTCGGTGAAGGTCGCCGCCTCGGCCGAAGCCTGAAGTTCCACCAGCCCGCCGGCGGCGTCCATCACGAAGTTGGCGTCGGTGCCGGCCTCGCTGTCCTCGGCATAGTCGAGATCGAGCACCACCTTGCCGTTGTGCACGCCGCAGGAGATCGCCGCCACCGGCTCGCGGATCGGGTTCTCCATCACTTCGCCGGCCGTCAGCATGTGCTGCCCGGCGAGCCAGAGCGCCACCCAGCCGCCGGTGATCGCCGCGGTGCGGGTGCCGCCATCGGCCTGCAGCACGTCGCAGTCCACCACGATCTGGCGCTCCCCCAGCACCACCCGGTCGAGGCTCGCACGCAGGCTCCGCCCGATCAGCCGCTGGATCTCCTGGCTGCGCCCGGTCTGGCCGTTCTTCGCCTCGCGGCGGTTGCGGCTGGTGGTGGCGCGCGGCAGCATCCCGTATTCGGCGGTGACCCAGCCGAGCCCGGTGTTGCGCAGGAACGGCGGCGGCTTCTGCTCGACGCTCGCGGTGCAGAGCACGTGCGTGTCGCCGAACTTCACCAGCACCGAGCCCTCGGCATGCTTGGTGAAGCCGGTCTCGATGGTGACCTCGCGCAGCTGGTCGGGCGCACGGCCGGATGGGCGCATTGTCTGTCTCCCCTCATTATCGACCGTCTCGATAGCTGCTGCGGGCGCGCCGGTCCAGCGCTCCATGCCCCCTTGCCGGGCGCTGCGCGGCCGCCTGCGCATTGACGTCGGCGACGCCTGCGCTTACCTCGCTGCGGGTGGTTGTAAGCCAAGGGGTGCCTGAGCCATGGCCGAGCAGACACCGTCGCTCGCCGATCTGAACGACCGCAGCCGGACCATCTTCGCGCGCCTCGTCGAGACCTATCTCGAGAGCGGCGCGCCGGTCGGCTCGCGCACGCTGTCGAAGACGCTCGATCTCGGGCTCTCGGCGGCCTCGGTGCGCAACGTGATGCAGGATCTCGAGATGCTCGGGCTGCTCGGCAGCCCGCATACCAGCGCCGGGCGGGTGCCGACGCAGCTCGGCCTGCGGCTCTTCGTCGACGGCGTGCTGGAGTTCGGCGACGTCTCGCCGGAGGAGCGCTCCCAGATCGAGGCCAGCATCGCCCAGAAGGACGCCGACATGACCACGATGCTCGACCAGGCCGGCAGCCTGCTCTCGGGCCTCTCCCACTGCGCCAGCCTCGTCATGGCGCCGACCCGCGAGAGCGCGGTGCGCCATCTCGAGTTCATCCAGCTCGGCGACGGCCAGGGCCTCGCGGTGCTGGTCTTCGACGACGGCACCGTGGAGAATCGCATCTTCGACGTGCCGCCCGGGATCACCCCCTCGGCGATGCGCGAGGCGGCGAACTTCCTCAACGCGCACCTGCGCGGCAGCACCCTCGGCGAGGCGCTGCGGCGGATGGGCGAGCAGATCGCGCTGCGCCGGGCCGAGCTCGACGGGCTCGCCGCCTCGCTGGTCGAGCGGGGCATCGCGCTCTGGGACGACGGCTCCCGCGGCACGCCGGAGCGGCTGGTGGTGCGCGGCCGCGCCAATCTCCTCGAGGAAGGGCAGGACGCCGAGGATCTCGAGCGCATCCGCCAGCTCTTCGACGACCTCGAGCACAAGCGCGATCTTGCGCAGCTGATCGAGATGGTTCAGGAGGGCGAAGGCGTGCGGGTCTTCATCGGCTCGGAGAACAAGCTGTTCTCGCTTTCGGGTTCCGCAGTGGTTATCTCGCCCTACACGGATTCCAACCGCCGGGTGATCGGCGCCATCGGCGTGATCGGGCCGACCCGGCTGAACTACGGCCGAATCGTGCCGATCGTCGACTATACCGCCCGCCTCGTGGGCCGTATGGTCGCCGACGGGGTCGGGCCGACCAAGACAAGGAAAGGCTGAAGATGGGTAACGACGCGGAGAAATCCCCCGACACGGCAGCAGGCATGCGCCCGGAGGACACCGCTTCGGGCGCCGCTGGCGACATCGCCGGCGATGCGGAGGACACGGCGGCGACCCCGGATCGGAAATCCGGGCTGAGCGCCGAGGACCTCGTCCCCGGGCTCGGCGATGCCGTGGCGGCGGAGGAGCTTGCCGCGCTCGAGGCGCGTGTCACCGAACTGGAGGCGGAGCGCGACGAGATGAAGGACCGGCTGATGCGCGCGCTGGCCGAGGCGGAGAATGTCCGCCGCCGGGCCGAGCGCGACCGCCGCGATGCCGAGACCTATGGCGGCACCAAGCTGGCGCGCGATCTGCTGAGCGTGCACGACAACCTCGCCCGCGCGGTCGCCGCGGCGGATGAAGGCCTGCGCGAGAACCATGCCAGCTTCCTCGAAGGGGTCGAGCTGACCCAACGCGAGCTGCTCAACGCCTTCGCCAAGCACAAGATCCAGCCCGTGGAGCCGGCCAAGGGCGACAAGTTCGACCCCAACCGCCACCAGGCGATGTTCGAGGCGCCGGTGCCGGACGCCCAGCCGGGCACCGTGATCGAGGTGATGCAGGCCGGCTTCATCATCGCCGACCGGCTGCTGCGCCCGGCCCTCGTGGGCGTCGCCAAGGCGCAGCCGAAACCCGCGGCTGCCGCGCCGGCCGAGAGCGCGGCGAGCGGCGAGGAACCGCCCGCCGAAGGCTCGACCTGATCCCGCCTCAGCGCTTCGGCGCCGGGCGGAAGACGCCGTCCGGCAGCCGCACCAGCACCGGCGCGGTCTCACCCGGGCCGGAGGGTTCCACCCAGCCCGGCTGCGGCCGATGCGGCATGTCGAGGAAGTCCGCCCGGTGCGCCGCGCAGAGCGTGTCGAGGCTCGGGCACTGCACGGCATCGCGCCCGGTGAGATAGGCAATGCGCAGCGCCAGCGCCCGGAACTCGCCCAGCACCGAGGCGCCGGCCACCGCGCCGGGCGAGCCGGCAAGCACCAGCGGTCCCTGCCCGGGCGCCGCGGCGACGATCTCCGCCGCCAGCGCCCGGCTCGCCGCCTGATAGCGTGCGGCGCCGCCAAGCCGGTCGCGCCAGAAATCGAGCCCCTGCACCGCCGCCAGGCCCAGCGCCACGGTGAAGCCCGCACCGATCGCCCGATGCGGCGGGCACTGCGCCGCCCAGGACAGCACCGCCACCACCAGCAGCCAGACCGCCAGCGCCTCGGAGAAGGCCGGCACCCGGCTGCTGTGCATCGCGCCGATGCTGACCACCAGCAGCACGATCCCGAGCCCGCCGAGCAGCCGGTGCGCCAGCGGCGGCGCCCAGAGGAACAGCACCACGAGGCCGAGCGCCACGAGCCCCGCGCCGAGCAGCGGCTCCGGCCCGAAGAGCCCGAGCGCCATCCGCACCAGCCAGGGCGCGAGCAGGTCGAGCGGATCCTCGGGCGCCGCGCCGGCCGGCTCGCGCAGCACGCCCAGCGCGCCATGCATGGCCCAGTTGAGCACGAAGATCGCCACCACCCCGATCACCAGCCCGGCCAGCACCGCCAGTAGCGAGCGGCCGAGCGCCCCCGGCCGCTCGTCGGGCCAGGCGCCGGCAAGCAGAACCGCCAGCAGCACCAGCGGCACCGCGACATCCGCCATCAGCCCGAGCGGCACCGCCACCAGCGCCGCCCATTGCGCCGCCGCGAGCGGCAGGATCGCCACTGCAAGCGCATAGGCGGCGATCACCGCCACCGCGGGCACCAGCTCCGGAAAGGCCCGCGCAAGCTCGGCCGCCGGCGGCGCGAAGAACAGCGCCGCCGCCGCGATCCAGGCGCGCCATGGGGTGGTGTCCATGCGGAAGATCCCGAGTGCCAGCGCCGCCGCCGCCACCGCCCAGAGACCGAAATACA
The DNA here is from genome assembly GCF_030270585.1 of Paralimibaculum aggregatum. Classification (GTDB taxonomy): domain Bacteria; phylum Pseudomonadota; class Alphaproteobacteria; order Rhodobacterales; family Rhodobacteraceae; genus Thermohalobaculum; species Thermohalobaculum aggregatum. The sequence continues at coordinate 6,931 of NZ_BSYI01000013.1, read as the reverse complement.
GCATCTGCTGGCCCGCGAGCGAGATCTCCGAGGCCTCCATCGCCCAGAGCCAGCCAAGCCAGCGGCCCTCGCCCAGCGCCCGCGAGAGCGCCGGACCGGCATCGCCGAGCAGCATCGGATAGACCGGCGCGGCCACGAAGGGGTCGGACACCGCACCGGGCACGGCGAGCGCCATCAGCAGGAGCGGTGCCAGCACCGCCACGAGAACCCTGACCGGCGCGAGAGCACTACCGCAGGCGCGGTTCCACAGCTGGACCCGACGCGCGCGCGCGCCGTCCTCGTCGTCCTCGTCCCACATGGCGACACCCACTCCTCGACGCATCGAACCCGCCCCGGCCAGTTGCCGCCGCGGCCCGGTTCTCCATAGCGATGCGCCAAGGCCACAGTGCCAAGGCGTCTCGCTCCACACACACCCTTATTATCGTTACCAGAAATCGCGCCCCTCGTCCATTGCGTGGCGCTTATCCCTCAGTCGGGCTCTCGCCGCATCGCCGCGGCCGCACCAGCGCGAGACCGGCGAAGACCAGCACCGCCGCCGCCCAGACCCAGGGCGAATGCCGCTCGCCGAGCAGCGCCATGCCCCAGCCGATTCCCGAAGCGGTGACGAGATAGCCGACCTGCGCCGCGAAGACCGGCCCGGCATGGCCGATCAGCCAGACGAAGCCGAAATAGGCCACCACATGCAGCAGCGCGCAGGCCACGAGCGCCGCCTCCGCCATGCCGATCGCGGCGGGCAGCACCGGCCCTTCGGCCATCGCCACCAGCGGCGCGAGCATCAGCGCCGCGGCCCAGGAGAGCCCGCACATCACCTGCACGGGTTTCAGCCCCTCCGGCCGGCTCGCGGCGATGACGGTGTTCTCCCCGGCATAGGACAGCGCGACCAGCATCGGCAGCAGGAGCCACAGCGCCTGCCCGCGCTCCGGCAGGCTGCTGCCGGGCAGCACGATCAGCAGCATCGCCGCGAGGCCGAGCACGATGCCGAGCACCCGCCGCGGATCCCCGCGCTCGGCTCCGGTGACGAGCGCCAGCACGAGGGTGAGCATCGGCACGGTGGAAAGCGTCAGCGCCTGCACGCCCACCGGCAGATGCCGGATCGAGACGAAGCTGACCGTGTGCGGCAGCGCCGTGCCGAGCAGCCCGCAGACGGCATAGAACAGCAGGTGCCGCCGGCCGAGCGGCAGCGCCATCCCCCGGACCCGGAGAATCGCGGTGAACACCGTCACGGCGATCAGCGTCTGCCAGAAGGCCAGCTGCACCGCGCCATGGCTCCCGCCGGCAGCGATCTTGGCGAGGAGGCCCGTCGCCCCCCAGGCGAGGCCGATGCCGGGAAGGGCCGCCCAGGCCAGCGGAGCGCCGGCAAATCGGGGCGCGCGGGATGCGAGGGATGTGCTGGGCGAAAGCGGCATCGGGCGGTCTCCATGCATCGGCGGCGCGGAGGCATCTCCGCATCGCATGGCCCTGAACCCTGTGCCCGAGGTGGAGCGGGGGATAGCAGCCCCCGCCAGCAGGTCAACCCCGCTCAGGCCGGCATCGCGGTCTCCACCAGCCGCGCCCAGTAGGAGCAGCCATAGGGAATCGCCTCGTCGTTGAAGTCGTATTCCGGGTGGTGCACGCCGGCGGTATCGCCGTTGCCCACCCAGATCAGCGCGCCGGGGCGGGCGTTGAGCATGAAGGAGAAATCCTCCCCCCCCATCACCGGCGCCACATCGCGGTCGACCCGGCCCTGTCCCGCCACCTGCTCGGCCACGTCGCCGGCGAAGCCGGCCTCGGCGGCGCCGTTGATCGTGACCGGGTAGTCGCGGACATAGGTGTATTCCGCCACCGCGCCGAAGGCCCGCGCGGTGTGGCGCGCGATCAGGCCGATGCGGTCCTCCACCAGGTCGCGCACCGGCTCGGCGAGCGCCCGTGCGGTGCCGGTGAGTTCGACATGCTGCGGGATCACGTTGTGCGACCAGGGCCCGGTATCCACCGAGGTGACGCTGACCACGGCGTTCTCGATCGGGTCGACATTGCGCGCCACCACCGATTGCAGCGCGGTCAGGATCTGCGCCGCCACCAGCGTCGTGTCGATGCAGGCATGCGGCCGCGCGGCGTGCCCTCCGACCCCCTCGACGCGGATGGTGAAGAGATCCGCCGCCGCCATGATCGGCCCCGGACGGATCGCGAACTGGCCCACCGGCAGGCCCGGATAGTTGTGCATGCCGAAGACCTTCTGGATGCCGAAGCGTTCCATCAGCCCGTCGTTCACCATCTCGCGGCCACCGCCGCCGCCCTCCTCCGCCGGCTGGAAGATCACCACCGCGGTGCCGTCGAAATTGCGCGTCTCGGCGAGATAGCGCGCGGCACCGAGCAGCATGGCGGTGTGCCCGTCATGGCCGCAGGCATGCATGTGGCCGGGGCTGGTCGACTTGTAGGGCAGGTCCCGCACCTCCTGGATCGGCAGCGCGTCCATGTCGGCGCGCAGCCCGATCACATGCCCCGAGCCGGTGCGCTGGCCGCGGATCACGCCCACCACTCCGGTGCGCCCGATGCCCTCGAAGACCTCGTCGCAGCCGAAGCTGCGGAGCTTCTCGGCCACCACGCCCGCGGTCCGGTGCACCTCGAAGCCGAGCTCGGGATGGGCGTGGATGTCGTGGCGCCAGGCGGCGATCTCGTCGGCCATGTCGGCGATGCGGTTGATGACGGGCATTGTCGTGTCCTCGTGGGAGCTCGTGAATGGCTTGAAATGTTCGGGCGTGTGCCCTGGGCGTCAGGCGGCGGCCAGCCGGTCGATGACCCGCGAGACGAAACGCGCGCCCTCGGCGAACTGGGCCTTGGAAATGAACTCGTCCGCTTGGTGCGCCTGCTCGATCGAGCCCGGCCCGCAGATGATCGCGGAATAGCCGGCATCCTGGAACTGCCCGGCCTCGGTGCCATAGGCCACCACGTGCTCGCCGTTGTCGCCGGTGAGCGCGCGGGCAAGATGCTCCGCCGCGGCGGTCTCCTCGGGCTCCTTGCGGCAGCCGGGCGCCTGGCTGCGGATGCTGACCTCGATGCCGGCCTCCGGACGCACGGCGCGGATCTCCGCCGCGATCTCCTCGCAATGGGCGCGGTAGCGGGCGATCCACGCCTCCTGGCTCTCGCCGGGCATCGAGCGGATGTCCATCGAGAAGCGGCAGTCCTTGGCGGTGATGTTGTGCGCGGTACCGCCCTCGATGCGCCCGACATGGAGCGTGGTATAGGGCGGCTCGAAGAGCTGGCCCACCGGGTCGGAGCCGGTCTCGGCCGCGGCCTTGTTCTCGGCCATGCGCTCGGCCGCCCAGGAGATCAGCCGCGCCGCAGTCATCACCGCCGAGACGCCCTGGTGGCAGAGCGAGGAATGCACCTCGTAGCCGAGCACATGGGTCTGCAGCCCGGTGACGCCCTTGTGCCGGCTGACCACGCGCATCTCGGTCGGCTCGCCGACCACCACGGCGGAGGCCGGCGGCAGGGTCTCGCGCATCTCGGCGATCATCGAGGGCGCGCCAAGGCAGCCCACCTCCTCGTCATAGGAGAGCGCGATCTGCACCGGGCGCTTCAGCGGCGCGGCGAGCATCTCCGGCACCGCGGCGAGCACCAGCGCGTCGAAGCCCTTCATGTCGCAGGAGCCGCGGCCATAGAGCCGGTCGTCGCGCTCGACGAGGCGGAAGGGGTCGGTGCTCCAGGGCTGGCCATCCACCGGCACCACGTCGGTATGGCCCGAGAGGATGATGCCGCCGGGCTCCGCGGGGCCGATCTGGGCATAGAGATTGGCCTTGGTGCCCTCCTCGTTGTGCACGAGGCGGCTCTCGACGCCATGGCCCGCGAGATAGTCGCGGACGAAGTCGATCAGCGCGAGATTGCTGTCGCGCGAGACGGTCGGGAAGGCGACCAGCCGGGCGAGCATCTCCTGCGGCGTGTAGGTGTCGGGCATGGCGGGGACTTCCTTTCGCTTGCGCGCACATGCTGTACGCCACGGGCGAAAGGTCAAGGGGCCGGGCGCCCGTCGGGGCGATCTGCCGAGGCGCGGGCAGCCGGCGCTGTTCCACGGGGAACGCCGCCGCAGGCGCCGGGAAGCGGGCAGGCACCGCCTGCCGGAACGAGAAAGGCCCGGCCGCGCTTGGGGGCGCGGCCGGGCCGGGATCGTGCCACCCGGGCGAGCGGTGCTACTCGGCCGGTTGCCCGGCCGGGCCCTGCGGCCCCGGATCGCCCTTCGGACCCTGCGGACCGGCATCACCCTTCGGACCCTGCGGCCCCGGCTCGCCCTGTGGCCCTTGCGGGCCCCGATCGCCCTTGGGCCCCTGCGGACCGGCATCACCCTTCGGACCTTGCGGTCCGGCGGGGCCGGTGTCGCCCTTCGGACCCTGCGGGCCGACGTCACCCTTCGCGCCCTGCGGGCCGGCGGGGCCGGTATCGCCCTTCGGACCCTGCGGCCCGGGCTCGCCCTGCGGCCCGGCTGGACCGGCATCGCCCTTCGGCCCCGGCGGACCGGCAGGCCCCGGATCGCCCTTGGCACCCTGTGCCCCGGCGGGACCGGTCTCGCCCCTGGCACCCGATGCCCCCGGTTCGCCCATCGGGCCGGCGGGACCGGCTTCGCCCTGCAGACCTTGCGGACCCTGCGGACCGGCGTCGCCCTTCGGCCCCTGCGGACCGGCCGGGCCCGGATCGCCCTTCGGCCCCTGGGCACCCTGCGCGCCGGGATCGCCCTTGGGCCCCTGCGGCCCCACGGGTCCCGGTGCGCCCTGCGGGCCGGCCGGGCCGGTCTCGCCGCGCTCGCCCTTCGGACCCTGCGCCCCGGTATCGCCCTTCGGCCCTGCCGCGCCGACCGGACCCTGCGGACCGGCCGCGCCGGCATCGCCTTTCGGCCCCTGCAGGCCGACCGGCCCCTGCGGCCCGGCCGGACCGGTATCGCCCTTCGGCCCCTGCGCTCCGGCAGGACCGACCGGCCCCTGCGGACCCGCAGGCCCCTGCGGCCCCGCCGGACCCTGCGGGCCAACCGCACCGGCCGCGCCCTGCGGTCCCGGCTCGCCTTGCGGGCCGGGTTCGCCCTGCGGGCCCGGATCGCCCTTCTCCGGTGCCGGCCGTGCCGCCAGATCCGCCTTCAGCGCGGCGAGCTCGCCCTGCATCGCGGTCACCTGCGATGCCGGCACGCCGCCGAACAGTTTCAGCACCATGTCGTCGGTTGCCGCGTTCAGCACCAGAAGCACCAGCCCCAGCGCCGCAGCACCTGCCGCGCCATAGCCGAGCCCGGTGCTCGCATCGATTTGCGATGTCGTCTTTTCGGTCATGATCCCCCCGCAGTTCGACTGCTTGTTTGCGACTTCCACTTAGCAGAAAGACCGTCACGATGCACCGCTCTTCTCGGCGCGCGCGAGAGCCCGGAGGGCCTCACCCGGCGGCCCGCGTCCCCGGCGCCTTGCGACGCGCCGGTGTTTCCGGCTCCGGCCGCGGTGCCGCCCGCCGACCGCGCAGCACCGCCCAGCTCTCGGCAAAGGGGCGCAGCATGGCCGATCGCAGGTCGGGATGCGGCTGCGGGATCGGCCGGCCCGCGCGGTCGGCGAGGCCGAAGCGCAGGGTCTCGGGCCGCTCCGGCACGTAGAGCGTGCCGAACATCCAGTCCCAGACCGCGAAGACATTGCCATAGTTGCGGTCGTGGTGCTCCACGGCGCAGGAATGGTGGATCTGGTGCTGTGCCGGCGACATGAACACGTGGTTGAGCCGCCGGCCATAGCTCACCCAGATATGGCTGTGGTTGAAGTTGGCGATCGCCGCGGTATAGAGCACCGCCGCCGCATTCGCGCCGCCGATCGTCAGCATGTCGATCTGCCCCACCAGCAGGAACAGCATCGCCCCCTGCGCCGTGCCGACGAAGAGGCTCGCCGCCAGCGTCATCAGCAGATCATAGACCGGGTGCTTGCGGTAGAAGGTGACCGGCGTCATCACCTCCGCCGAGTGGTGCAGCGCATGGAACGGCCAGAGCACCGCCGTCTCGTGGTGCAGCCGGTGCACCCAGTAGCCGCAGAAGTCGATCACCGCGACCATCAGCACCGTGACCAGCGCCATCCGCCAGGGGCTCACCGGCGGCGGGTCGTATGTGCCGCCCGTCGCGGAAACGAGCAGCGCCAGGGTCAGCAGCGTCGCGCCGGCGGTGAAGGTGATCCTGGCGAAGAGCCCGGTGGCCGCCACCAGCCGGCCGAGCAGGAAGACCTGGATGTCGACCATGTGCGAGCGGTGCAGGTAGATCTGCCGCGGCAGCAGCCAGCCGAGGAAGCGCCCGGGCCGACCGCGCAGGCGCCAGAGCAGCCAGGCGATGGCGGCGAAGCTCGCGAGATAATAGGGCGCGAGGCGCAGATGCGCGCCGAAGGCCTCGCCGATGCGCGCCGCGATCTCGCCGAGCAGGTCCATGGGGTCGTCCTTCCGCATCGGCGGGGGCTTTCCCGCCGCGAGGCCGCATCAGCCTGTTCCGACGGGATTATCGCGGAGAATGTGGCGCAAACTTGACGGCGCTGCGGTTTGCCGGGCGGGGTGCCCTCCCGGCCCTGCGAACCCCGTGCAGGAAACCGGGCCGCCGGACAGCGCTTCTCCTGCCGCCGACGCTTCTGCCGCGGCCCGGCTGGCATTGCGGCCGGGGCCCTGCTGACACAACGCTGTCAGCAGCCCTGCCATAGACAGGCGGCGAAACGGAGGACCCGATGATCCGGTACATCTATCCCGACGGCACCCATTGCTACCGTGCCCTGCACACGACCCACGCCGTCTATCGCAGCGATGACGGCAGGCTCCTGGCCCGTGCCGACAAGGCGGACGGGTCCGGGCCCTACGAGTTCGAGATCCGCGGGTTCGAGCTCCTGCAGCCCGGCGTGATCTACGACTGAGCCCGGCGGCTGCCTGCCGCCGGCCAGCCCATCCGGGAGCACGCCCCCCGTTTGGCTGG
>NZ_BSYI01000012.1 GCF_030270585.1 Paralimibaculum aggregatum | reverse complement strand
ATGGATCCTTTCCGGTTCTGCTGAGGGGCCGCCGCGCGGCGGCCTATCCGATGCCGAGCGCGCGCTTGCGCTCGCGTGCCGCGGCCTGGAAGATCCGGTCCGCGGTCATGGCGATCAGCGCCATGCCGAGCCCGGCGACGAAGCCCTGCCCGGCATCCGCCTTGCCGAGCGCGACATAGACCTGCTGGCCGAGGCCGGTGGTGCCGACCAGCGCGGCGATCACCAGCATGGCGAGGGCGAAGAGGATGGTCTGGTTGATCCCGAGCAGGATCTCCGGGACCGCCTGCGGCAGCTTCACGTACCAGAACACCTGGAACCGCGTGCAGCCGACCGACTCCGCGACCTCGACCAGCGTCGGCGGAACCTTGCGCAGCCCCGCCTCGGTGTAGCGGATCGCCGGCACCATGGCGTAGAGCACGATGGCCAGGAGGGCGGCGAACTCGCCGACCCCGAAGAACATCAGCGCCGGGATCAGCAGGACGAATTGCGGCATCGTCTGCAGCGTGTCGTTGACCGGCCGCAGCACCGCCGAGAGCCGGTCCGAGGCGGCGGCGAGCATGCCGAGCCCGACCCCGAGCCCGACCGAGACCGCCACCGCCGCGCCGCAGAGATAGACCGAGAGCATCGCCGGCCCCCACATCCCGGTGAGCAGCAGGAAGCCCTGCGCGAAGAGCGCCAGCCCCGCCACCGGCACGCCGCCGATCTGGTAGGCCACCAGCGTGACGACCAGCAGGAAGGCCGGCCAGGGCAGCCCGGTCACGCCGTAGAACAGCAGCCCGCCGCAGATCGCGGCGCCGACCCCGAGCCGCCACGACACGCCCCAGGCGGCCAGCGCGGCGATCAGCGCCACGCCCTGGAAATAGGCGATCTTGATGTCCGGCGCGAAGCTGATGCCCCAGGAGAACGGCGCCACCGCGTTGGCAAGGCCGATCTTGATCGGCAGCAGCACGTAGAAGAGCGCGCCCTCCTCGATCGCCGTGAGGCTGGCCTGGAACTCCGTCGTGACATGGCCGAGCACGCCGTTCAGCCACTCCGCCGGATAGAGCCGCAGCGCATCGGGCCAGTTCCAGAGCGCCGGCACCAGCGCGGCGAGCAGCGTGCCGGCCGCCGCGATCGCCGCCGCCGCGGCCGCGAGGCCGCCCCGGGAGAGGCCGCGCAGGTCGTGCAGCGGCGTCCGGCTGCGGCGCGCGAACCCGGCGGTGAGCCGGTCGAGCAGGACCGCGAGCAGCACGATCACCAGCCCCGAGAGCAGGCTCTGGCCGAACTGCGCCTTGCGCATGGTGCTCAGCACCTCCCAGCCGATATCGGCGAAGCCGCCGACGATCGCCGCGATGATCACCATGGAGAGCGCGCACATCGTCGTCTGGTTGATCCCGACGAGGATCTGCGGCAGCGCCGTCGGCACCTCCGACCACCAGAACGCCTGGCGCCGGGTGCAGCCGCTCATCAGCGCCGATTCGCGGATCTCGGCCGGCACCCGGGCGAGCCCGAGCTCGGTGTTGCGCACCATCGGCGGGATCGCGAAGATCGCGCTGGCGATCAGCCCCACCACCGGGCCGAAGCCGAACAGCAGCAGGATCGGGATCAGATAGGCGAAGGCCGGCACCGTCTGCATCAGGTCGAGCAGCGGGCCGATCACCCAGCGCGCCCGCGCCGACCGGTAGCTGAGCACGCCGAGGCCGAAGCCCAGCACGGTCGAGAGCGGGATCGCGATCCCGACCAGCGCGAGGGTGCTCATGCTCTCCTGCCAGTAGCCGATCACCACGATGTAGAACAGCGAGACGGCGGCGAAGACGGCGCTTGCGAGCCCGCCCGACTGCCAGGCCAGCAGCGTCACGAGGCCGAGCGTGACGCACCAGGGCAGGCCCTGCAGCAGCGCCTGCAGCGCCACCATCGGCGCCTCGACCGCGGCGGCGATGGCGCGGAACACGCCGCGGAAGGTCTCGGCGAACCAGAGCGTCAGGCCCCCCACCCAGTCCGCCACCGGCAGGGTCCAGGCCTGCGGATACTCGGCGATCCAGCCGACCCGCGGGGCCAGCGCGATCGCCGTCATGGCGACCGCCAGCACCGCAACCCATTGCAGCACCTGCCGGTCCGGCTTCGGCGCGGCGACCGGGAGCGGCGCGGGCAGGTTCCGCAGCGGCACCATCATTGCCGGGCCTCGCCGCCCGCGGCGCCGTTCATCGCCCGCAGGATCTGCCGCGGGGTGAGGATGCCGAGGATGCGCCCGTCGTCGCCGACCACGTCGAGCGCCTCGACATCGCCGCGGAAATGCGCGAGCGCGGCGTCGAGCGTGGTGTCGGCCAGCACCTTCGGCCGCGCCGGGTGCGGGCCGTCGCCGGCGCTCCGGGGCTCCATCGCCGAGACCGCCCGGTAGACCTTGGCCACCGGCACCTCGCGCGTGAACTCGGCGACATAGCTGTCGGCCGGGTCGAGCACGAGCTGCTCCGGCGTGCCGATCTGCACGATCATCCCGTCCTTCATGATCGCGACCCGGTCGCCGATGCGCAGCGCCTCGTGGAAGTCGTGCGTGACGAAGACGATGGTCTTGTGGAGCTGGCGCTGCAGGCGGATGAACTCGTCCTGCATCTGCCGGCGGATCAGCGGATCGAGCGCGCTGAACGGCTCGTCGAGGAACCAGATGTCGGGCTCCACGGCGAGCGAGCGGGCGATGCCGACCCGCTGCTGCTGCCCGCCCGAGAGCTCGCGCGGGAAGGCGTTCTCGCGCCCCTCGAGGCCGACCAGCGCGATCATCTCGGCCGCCCGCGCGCGGCGCCGGGTGCGGCTCACCCCCTGCGCCCGCAGCGGAAAGGCGACGTTCTCCAGCACCGTGAGATGCGGCAGCAGCCCGAAGCTCTGGAACACCATGCCCATCTTGTGGCGCCGGATCTCGATCAGCCGGGCCGGGCTCGCCGCCATCAGGTCGTCGCCGTCGATCAGCACCTGGCCGGCGCTCGGCTCCACGAGGCGCGACAGGCAGCGCAGCAGCGTGGACTTGCCCGAGCCTGAGAGGCCCATCATCACGAAGATCTCGCCCGGGGCCACGTCGAAGCTGGCATCCACCACCGCCGGGATATGCCCCTCGGCGCGCATCCGCTGCAGCAGCGCCGCGCGCTCGACCCGGTATCCGGTGGTGTCGAAGTAATAGCCCGCATTGGGGCCGAACACGCGCCACAGGTTGCGGCAGGAGAGCTTCGGCTCGGCGGCGGGCTTCGGCCGCATCTGGCTACCGTTGATCATGGTTCAGAGATCCAGCACGAGGCGGGGCGTCCGGGCCCGCGAGCAGCAGAGGGCGACGAAATCGTTGCGGGCCTTCTCGGCATCGGTCTGATAGCCGTCGCGATGGTCCGGAACGCCTTCGGCGACGCGGGTGAGGCAGGCGCCGCAGACGCCCTCCTCGCAGAGTGACGGGACCGCGATGCCGTTCTCGGCGAGCACGCTCAGGATGGTCCGGCCGGCGGGCACCGCGAACTCGGCGCCCGAGCCGGCGATGGCCACGGTGAAGGGCGTGTCGCCGCGTTCGCCGGGCGCGCCGGTGTCCGCGGCCGCGAAATACTCGAAATGGACGCTGCCGGCGGGCCAGTGCGCCGCCGCCTCGCGCACCGCGCCGATCAGGCCCCGCGGCCCGCAGACATAGACATGGGTGCCCGCCGCCGGCCGCGCGAGCAGCGCCCGGAGGTCGAGGCCCCGGCCCGGGTCGCCGCCATCGTGAACGCAGTGGACCCGTCCGGCATGGGGCGGCCGCGCCAGCAGCTCGCGGAAGGCGGTGCCCTCCGGGCTGCGGGTGCAGTAGTGCAGCGCATACTCCGCCCCGGTGCGCGCGAGCGCCTGCGCCATCGACAGGATCGGCGTGATCCCGATCCCGCCGGCGATCAGCAGGTGCCGGCGCGCGTCCGGGGCCAGCGGAAAGCCGTTTTCCGGGGCCGCCGCCGTCACCCGGTCGCCGGTGCGCCAGTTCTCGAAGATCCAGGCCGAGCCGCCCCGGCCCTGCGCCTCGCGCTGCACCGCGATCCAGTACCGGCCGCGCTCGGCCGGATCGCTGGCGAGGGAATAGCGCCGCACCAGCCCGTTGCCGAGCCGCATGGCGAGATGGGCGCCCGCGGTGAAGGGCGGCAGCGTGCCGCCGCGCGGACAGACGAGCTCGAACCGGCGGATGCTCGGCGTCTCGTCGGCGATGCTGCGGATCTCCAGGTCGATCGGCATGGCAATCCCGCTTCTGGGCCGGCCGCGCTCCGCGGCGCGGGCCGGGTGGATGGGCACCGGCGGGAGGCCCGGGGCGGTCGCTGCCCCGGGCCGGCCGGCATCGCTCAGGCGCCGGTCCCGGCCGGGGCGGCGGCGGCGGCGGAGGCGGAGGCGGGGTCGAGATCGGCCCCCAGCGCCTCGACGACGAGCTTCTGGAAATGGTGCACCGCGTGCTCGCTGAGCTCGGAGAGCTCCTCGTCCACCACGAAGCGGCCCTGGTTGTAGCCGCGCGACTTCAGCCCCTTCTGCACGCTTTCGCAGAGCGCGATGTCCTCGGGCTGGAGCACGTCCTTCTGGTAGACCATCGCGTCGCGCAGCTGCGCGCTCGGGGTCGGGGTCGGGATGAACCAGTCCTGGTGCTCGATGGTGCGGTCCGGCCCGTCCGGGATCATCTGCAGCGTCGAGATGTTCGGCTCGCCGGGATAGATCCAGATCGTCAGGTTGGGCCAGACGAACCAGCCGGCATAGCCGAAATCGACATCGCCCTTCTCGAACACATAGGCCGAGCTCTGCGTGGTGCGCGCCGCGCCCGAGCAATGGCTGGAATAGATCCCGCAGGTGCGCGAGCGGTAGCTCTCCATGTCGACCAGGTCGACGAAGTCCTTGTGCGCGGTATGGCAGTGGTAGCACTCGAGGAAGTTGTCGATGAGCACCTTCCAGTTCGAGGCCACGTCATAGGTGTCGCGCTGCGCGAAGACCATGTCGTCCACCGCCGGGCAATAGCGCCGGATCTCCGCCTCGAGGCCGGTCGCCTGCTCGGCGAAGGGGGTCGCGTCCATGTCGAGATTGACGAAGACGAGGCCGCACATCTCCTCCACCCGCACCGGCTTGAGCGCGAAGTCGCAGGCCTTGAAGCCCTTGATCCGGTCGGTGTGGCGGGCGCTGCGCAGCGTGCCCTCGAAGTCGTAGGCCCAGGCGTGATAGGGGCAGGTGATGACATTGGTGCGCCCGGAGCCGCTCAGCAGCTCGTGGCCGCGATGCTGGCAGACGTTGTAGAAGCCCTTGAGCTCGCCGTCGCGCGCCCGCACCACGAAGACGTTCTGGTCGTGCACCTTCGTCGTCACGAAGCAGCCGGGGCTGGCGAGCTGGCTCTTGTGCCCGGCATACCACCAGCTCCTGTAGAAGATCGCGGATTTCTCGAGCTCGTAGATCGCCGGGTCGAAATAGAAGCGCGCCGGCATGGTGTAGGACTTCGCCGGGCTCTCGGTGAAGGGGGCGTCGCCGGGCGACAGGTTGAGGACGGGAACGGTCATGGGGGAGACCTCCTTGGTTGACGTCTGCATGCTCGGGGGGCGGCGGCCCCGGGAGGGGCCGGCGGACAGGGCGGCGTTCGGGCCGCTGGCCAGTGCGGCGGCCGGGGCGGCGGTCAGCCCGCCTCGGGCAGCCAGGCCTTCCAGGTCTCGGGATTGGCGGCGAGCCATTCGTCCACCACTTCCTCGAGCGGCCGGCCCCTGCGGTCGATCTCGAAGACCATCGCGCTCTGGTCGGTACCGTCGAGCGCGAAGCGCTCGAGCACCCCGAAGGCCGCCGGCCAGGTCTCCGACATGCCGGACCAGGCGCCCTTGTCGACCGCCGCCTGCTCGAAGGCGCAGTCGCCGGTGGCGTCGGGGTTCGGGCCCCAGGCCGGGTCGGTCAGGCATTCCGCGGCGAAGGGCGGCGTGATCTCGATCCAGCCGAGGTCGAACTCCGCATGCACCCAGTGCGGGCTCCAGAACATCAGCACCAGCGGGCGCTGCTGCGCGAAGGCGCTGCGGATCTCGGCGACCATCGCGCCCTCGCTGCCGGCGGCGATGCCCTGCACCGGCAGGCCGAGCGCCGCGATGGCGTCGATGGTGCGGGTGCCCCAGTCGGCCGGATAGGCGAGGATGCGGCCCTTGGGAAAGGTCTCGGCGGTCGCGATCTGGTCCTTGCAGGCGACCAGCGCGGCGAGATCGGGCAGGCCCGGGCAGGTCTCCTCCATGTATTTCGGATAGGCCCAGCCCTCGAAGTTGTTGAGGCCGAGCGAGCCCAGGTTGACCATCGCGCCGCTCGCCAGCGCGTTCGGCCAGGCATCGCCGACGAGGTTGCTCCAGATCTCGGGCTGCACCGTGATCTCGCCCTCGACCAGCGCCGTGAACTGCGGGATCGCCCCGGCGGTCACATACTCCACCTCGTAGCCCATCGACTGGTAGACCTTGCCGAGGATCGTCGCGGTGACGTGCTGGCCGGTCCACTCGTTGATGGCGATGCGGATCGGGCGGTCGCTCTCGGGAGCCGCGTCCGCGGCGGCCTGCGTGGCCGATGCGGCCAGCGCCGAGGCCAGGCAGAGCGCAATGGCAGATGAGGGCTTGGTGGTTCGGGTTGGCATGTCGCTACCTTCCGCTCAGCGCCGACAAATTGGATCAGCTTTGGTTGCCTTTGGTTCAATCAGAAGGTAGCAGGATTGAAATACCCGGAAAAATATGGATTTCTAACCGGAATCAATCAGGAGAGCTTATGAGACGGTTGCCGTCACTCGATGCGCTGGTGCCGTTCGAGGCGGCCGCGCGGCTGCTGAACTTCACCGCGGCGGCGCGGGAGCTGAACATCTCCCAGTCGGCGGTGAGCCAGCAGATCCGCAATCTGGAGGCGAGCCTCGGCGTCGCGCTGTTCGAGCGCGTCGGGCGCTCGGTCCGGCTCACGCAGGTCGGCAAGGAGTATCAGCACACGGTCGCCGCGGCGCTCGGCCATATCGGCAACGCGACCGCCGAGATCCGCAGCGCGCGCGGCCGTCCGAAGGTGACGCTCGCCGCCGACCAGTCGATCGCCTGGCTCTGGCTGATGCCGCGGCTGCCGCTGTTCCAGGAGCTGATCCCGGATGTCGCGGTGCGGCTGCTGGTTTCCGATGTCGAGTCCGACTGCGTGAACGATGCCAACGATCTCGCCATCGTGCATGGCGACGGGAGCTGGCCCGGCCATCACGCGCGCCGGATCTTCGCCGAGGAGGTCTATCCGGTCTGCAGCCCGTCCTATCTCGAGACCGGCCCGCCGCTCGACAGCGTCGACGACATCTACCGCCATGTCCTGCTGCATCTCGAGGACGAGCACTGGAACTGGATGAACTGGCGGATGTGGCTCACCGAATGCGGCGCGAGCCTGCCGACGGAGGACCGCGGTCTCGCGATCAACAACTATCCCCTGGTCGTCGAGGCGGCCAAGCGAGGGCAGGGCCTGGCACTCGGCTGGAACCACCTCGTCGATCTGGAGATCGCCGCGGGCACCCTGGTGCGGCCGCTCGCCGAATCGGTCCGGACCAGGTTCGGCTACCACGCCGTCTGGCCCTCGAGCCGCGAGCGCCTGCCGCAGACCGAATGGCTCTGCGACTGGCTGCTGCAGGCCGCCGACCTGCCCGGCGAGGCGGTCACCCGGCGCACGGTCTGAGCCCGGCGCGCCCCGCCGCCATGCGCAGGCCCCCGGCCGGTCGCGGCAGGCGGTGCTGGCGGCGCGGGACGGGGCTCGGGGCTCCGGCGAGGCCGGATCGCTGCGCGGCCGGGAAAGCGGCCACCGCGCGGCACCCGGCCGGCAGGCGCCGCCGACCCCGGCGCCCGCGAGGCGGAACGCCCCCGGCGCGCCCCGAAGGGGCCGGCGCCTCCCTGGCATCGTCGATGATCCTCCGGCCCGAACCGGCGGCACCGCGGCAGGGCGCGCGGCGCCCGGCGGTCCTCAGCCGTCGTCGCCGGGCGCCTCGGCGGGGCGGAAGCCCGAGGCCACGACATACATCTCCGAGCTGTCGGCCCGGCTCGCCGGCGGCTTGACATGGGCGACCTTGGCAAAGCGCCGCTTGAGCTGCGCCAGCAGCTGGTTCTCGGTGCCGCCCTGCAGCACCTTGGCGAGGAACACCCCGCCCGGCGCCAGCACCTGCATGGCGAACTCCGCCGCCGCCTCGGCCAGCGCCATGATCTTGATGTGATCCGTCGCCTTGTGCCCGGTGGCCGCGGCGGCCATGTCGGAGAGCACCGCATCGGCCGGCCCGTCGAGCGCCGCGAGCAGCGCCGCCTCGGCCCCCTCCTCGAGGAAATCGGCCTCGATCAGGGTCGCGCCGGGGATCGGCTCCACCGCCTGGATGTCGAGCCCGATCACCCGGCCGACCGGCCGGCCGCTCTTCTCGCCGAGGGCGTTCACCCGCGCCACCGCCACCTGGCACCAGCCGCCGGGGGCGCAGCCGAGATCGACCACGCGCGCGCCGGGCCGCAGCACGCGCAGCTTGTCGTCGAGCTCGATCAGCTTGTAGGCGGCGCGGCCGCGATAGCCGTCCTTCTGCGCGCGCTGCACATAGGGGTCGTTGAGCTGGCGCTGCAGCCAGCGGGTCGAGGAGAGCCGCCGGCCCTTCGCGGTCTTGACCCGGACATGCAGCGAGCGCTCGCCGCGCCCGGAGCTGCCCTTGGGCTTGCCGCCCCGCCCCGATCCGCCCCCGCCCGATCCGCCCTTGCCGGGGCCGCCCCCGCCCGGGCCGCCCTTGCCTGCACCGCCTGCCATCGCCTCACTCCGCCGCGATCGTGCGGGTCTGCTGCAGGAGGCCGTAGAGCATCCCCTCGCGCAGGCCCCGGTCGGCGATGCGCATCCGCGGCACCGGCCAGGCGCGCAGGATGGTCATCAGGATCGCCGCCCCGGCCAGCACCAGCCCGGCGCGTCCGCGGCCGATGCCGGGATGCGCGGCGCGGCCGTTCAGCCCCATGTCGAGCAGCCGGTCGGAGACCCGCAGCACCGCCTCGCGCGGGATCCAGAGCCCGTCGACCCGCGAGCGGTTGTAGGAGCGCAGGCCGAGATGGATCGCGCCGAAGGTCGTTGCGGTGCCGGAGACGCCGATGATCTGCAGCCGCCGGGTGCGGGCGATCCGGTCGGTCGCCGAGAACGGCGCGAAGCGCGACATCGCCGCCTCGACATAGGCCGCCATCGCCTTGAAGCGGGCGCGCTCGTCATGGATCGCGGCGAAGCGGTCGCCCAGCGTCGAGACCCCCATGGGCAGCGAGATCCAGTCGGTCACCCGGGCGCCGACCGGGGCGCGCATCACCCCGCCCACCGGCGAGAGCCCGCGCACCACGACGCGCCGGTTGCCGGGCTCGACCTCCGAGAGGTCGATCCAGATCAGCTCGGTGGAGCCGCCGCCGATGTCGTAGACCAGCAGCTGCTCGGCGCGCGGGTCGATCAGCGGCGCGCAGCCGGCGACCGCGAGGCGGGCCTCCTCCTCCGGCGTGATCACGTCGAGGCGGATGCCGGTCTCGCGCACCACGCGGTCGAGGAAGCCCTGCGCGTTGGTGGCGCGGCGGCAGGCCTCGGTGGCGATGTTGCGCTGGAAGCGGGCGCGGTGGAAGCGGATCTTCGAGGCGCAGATCTTCAGCGCCTTGACCGCGCGGTCCTGCGCCTCGTCGGAAAGCCGGTTGGTGCCCTCCACCCCCTCGCCGAGGCGCACGGCGCGGGAGAAGGCGTCGATCACCTCGAACTCCTGGCCGGAGGGGCGGGCGATCAGCAGGCGGCAGTTGTTGGTGCCGAGATCGAGGGCGGCGAAGGTCGGCCCCGGATGGCGCCGCTGGCCGCCATTGCGCGAGCGCGGGCGGCGGTTCTGCCCCTGGCCATTGCCGCTGTTGCCGCCCTGGCCGTTGCTGCCGTTGCCGCCCTGGCCATTGGCGCCGTTGCTCCCTTGGCCGCTGGCGCCGTTGCCGCCCTGGCCGCTGGCGCCGTTGCCGGCCTGGCCGTTGGCGCCGTTGCCGGCCTGGCCGTTGGCGCCGTTGCCGCCCTGGCCGTTGCTGCCGGCCTTGCCATTGCCATTGGCGCCCTTGCCGTTGCCGGCCGGCTGGCCGGGCTGCGCCGCCTGGCCGTGGCCGTTCCGGCCGTTCCTCCGGTCGCCATTCTTCTGGCCGCCATCGGGCTGGCCGCCATCGGGCTGGCCGGCATTGCTCCGATCATCGGGGGTGTCGCCGGGGTGCCGGCCATTGCGCTGCGGCTTCCGGCCGGGATTGCCGCCGGCCTCCGCTGCACCGCCCGGCGCCGGGCCCGGATCGTCGCCGCAGCGGGCCTCGCGGCGGCCCGTGCCCCCGCCCGACCTGCCGGCGTCCCCCGATCCCGTCGCATCCTGGTCCGTCACGCTGCGCCGCCTGTCTGCCCCGGTTTCCGGCCGGCCTGCGCCCGCCCCGCGCCTGTCGCGCGGGCCGTTGCCTGCCAGCCCTTGTGTCTAGGCCAGTCGGCCCGGCATGGGCAAGCGGAACCGCCCCTCGGACCGCCTTTCCGCGGCGATCGCCGGCAATGCGTGCCTTGGGCGACGCAGTGCCGCGGCGTGAGGCGGCCGGGGCGGGCCGGCCGCCGGTCGCAGGCGGGGAACAGGGGCGGAAACCGGAGGATGCCGGGCGCTGCGGCTCAGCCGCAGCTCGCCAGCCGCATCGGGTGCTGCGCCTCGATGCCGAGCGCGGTGCAGACCGCGAAGGGCAGGTCCGGCCGGTTCAGCGTGTAGATGTGCAGATGGCCGACGCCCTGGGCGAGCAGGTCGTCCGCCTGCTCCGCCGCGATGGCGGTGGCGAGCAGGGTCTCCTCCTCCGGGGTGGTCGCGTTCTCGAAGCCGCGCCACATCCAGTCCGGCACGCTGGCGCCGCAGCGCGCGGCGAAGCCGACCATCTTGTCGAAATCCGCCACCGGCAGGATGCCCGGCACGATCGGCGCGGCGATCCCGGCCGCCGCGGCGCGGTCGCGGAAGCGGTAGAAGGTCTCGTTCTCGAAGAAGAACTGGGTGATCGCCCCGGTGGCGCCGGCGTCGATCTTGCGCTTGAGATGCTCGATGTCGTCCGCGGCGCTGCCGGCCTCCGGATGCTTCTCCGGATAGGCGCCGACCCAGATCTCCGGCACCCCGGCCCCGGCCAGCCCGGCGACCAGCTCCACCGAGGAGGCATAGCCCTCCGGATGCGCCGCGAAGGCGCCGCCCCCAGGCGGGTCGCCGCGCAGTGCGACGATGCGCCGGCAGCCGAGGCGCTGGTAGCTGCGCACCACCTTCTGCACCTCGTCGCGGCTGGCGCCGATGCAGGTGAGATGCCCCGCCACCTCGAGCCCGGCGCGGTCGCGGATCGCCAGGATCGCCGCCAGCGTGCGCTCGCGCGTCGAGCCGCCGGCGCCATAGGTCACCGAGACGAAATCCGGGCTGAGCGGCGCCAGGCGCTGCACGCTGTCCCAGAGCGACTGGGCGGCCATCGGGCTCTTCGGTGGGAAGAACTCGAAGCTCAGCGTCGGTCGCGTGCGGTCGGTCATCGGCGTGATTCCTCGTCTCGGGCGGGTCGGATGGCAGCGGGCGGGGCCCCGTGGCCCGGCCCCGGCGGGGCGATTCTCCCGCCGGCCGGCCCGTCATGTTGCGGAAGCGCGACAGTCACGCCTCCCGTCGCGGTCGGCCCCCACGGACCCCGCGCTTGCGGTGCAGCTTAATTCGCGCTATGCGACAGGACAAGAGCGAAAAGCGACGTTGTGCGTCGCTGCAGATGGCGTATGTCGCTGTTGATGTTGCGCCTGTCGAAATCGCGCATCGCCGGCGGGTCCGGATCCTCTAAACGACGGGGAAACAGGGAGGCCGAGAATGCCGCAGCTCATCATCGTGTCCTGGCGCGACATCCCCGCGCAGGTGATCGTCGGAAAGGGCCGCAAGGCCGCCAAGCGCCCGCTGCCGGAGCGCTTCGAGCAGGCGATCGACCGCTGCGCCATGAAGGTCGGCGCGCGCGACGACGACGCCTATCTCGCCGAGTGGCGCAAGTCCGCGCCGGTCGAGCGCGAGGGCGACGCGGAGGAGATCGCCAGCGCCGAGGCCGCCCGGATCGAGGCCGAATACGACACCGAGCGGCTGAAGAGCCTGATCGCCAACGAGGGCTGGGCCGGCTGAGGCCCGCTCCCCCACACCGCGCCCCAGCACCCCGCAGGAAGGACACCATTGATGGCCAAGATCCTCGACTTCTTCGGCAGCCGCAAGGACGCCAGGGCAGCCGCCGCCGGCTCGGCGAGCGTCGCCGCGTTCCTCGACGGCTTTTCCATCGAGGTGATGCCGCGCACCGCGGCAAAGATCGAGGATTTCCGCGCCATCCTGCCGGCCGGCACGCGGGTCTATGTCGCGCATATCGAGGGCACCCCGATCGAGGAGATGGTCGCCACCGCCGCGCGCATCGCCGGCCAAGGCTTCCCGGTGATGCCGCATTTCCCGGCGCGCATCATCCCCGACGCGGCGACGCTGGCGGACTGGATCGCCCGCTACCAGGGCGAGGCCGGGGTCGATCAGGCGCTGCTGCTCGGCGGCGGCGTCGACACCCCGCACGGCGATTTCCACTGCTCGATGCAGCTGATGGAGAGCGGCCTCTTCGACAAGGCCGGCTTCAGGCGCCTGCATGTCGCCGGCCACCCCGAGGGCAACCGCGACATCGACCCCGATGGCGGCGAGCGCATGGTGATGGAGGCGCTGCGCTGGAAGCAGGCCTTCTCGGAGCGCACCGATGCCGCGATGGCGATCGCGACGCAGTTCGTCTTCGAGGCGGCGCCGGTGATCGCCTGGGAGAAGCGCCTGCGCGAGGCCGGCGTCGGCCTGCCGATCCATATCGGCGTCGCCGGCCCGGCCAAGCTGCAGACGCTGATCAAGTTCGCCATGGCCTGCGGCGTCGGGCCGAGCCTGCGCGTGCTGCAGCGCCGCGCCGCCGACGTCACCAAGCTGGTGCTGCCGTTCACGCCGGACGGCGTGCTCGCCGAGCTCGCCGCGCACAAGGCCGCGAACCCGGAATTCGGCATCGAGGCGGTGCATTTCTTCCCGCTCGGCGGCATCGGCAAGACCGCCGAATACACCGCCGGGACCGGCACCGCGCGCCCCGCCGCCGCCACCGCCTGAGCCGCGCGCGGCCCGCCCCGCCCGGCCGCGCGGCCGGGCCAACACATATGAGGGATGCCATGACCCGCACCACCGTCGAATCCGCCAAGAAGACCGTCGTGATCGGCTTCGACCAGCCGTTCTGCGTGATCGGCGAGCGCATCAACCCGACCGGGCGCAAGAAGCTGGCCGCCGAGCTCGAGGCCGGCAACTTCTCCACCGTCGAGAAGGATGCGCTCGAGCAGGTCGAATGCGGCGCCAACGTGCTCGATGTGAACGCGGGCGTGGTCTACAACTCCAACCCCAACCCGAACGAGACCGAGCCGCCGTTGATGACCCGGATGATCGAGCTGGTGCAGGGGCTGGTGGACGTGCCGCTCTGCATCGACAGCTCGGTGCCGGCGGCGCTCGAGGCCGGGCTCGCCGCGGCCAGCGGGCGGCCGCTGCTGAACTCGGTGACCGGCGAGGAGGAGCGCCTCGAGCTGGTGCTGCCGCTGGTCAAGAAGTTCAACGTGCCGGTGGTGGCGATCTCGAACGACGACACCGGCATCTCCGAGGACCCGGACGTGCGCTTCGAGGTGGCGCGGAAGATCGTCCAGCGCGCGGCGGATTTCGGCATCCCGGCGCATGACATCGTGGTCGACCCGCTGGTGATGCCGATCGGCGCCATGGCGACCGCGGGCCAGCAGGTCTTCGCGCTGGTGCGGCGGCTGCGCGACGAGCTCAAGGTCAACACCACCTGCGGCGCCTCCAACATCTCCTTCGGCCTGCCGAACCGCCACGGCATCAACGCCGCCTTCCTGCCGATGGCGATCACCGCCGGCATGACCTCGGCGATCATGAACCCGGTGCGCCCGCAGGAGATGGAGGCGATCCGCGCCGCCAACCTGCTGATGAACAACGACCCCCACGGCGCCGCCTGGATCAAGGCGAACAAGCCGCCGGTGGCCGAGGGCGAGGTCGAGGCCGGTGCCCGCGGCCGCCGCGAGGGGCGCCGCCGGCGTTCCGCCTGAGCCTTCGCCGCCGGCGCTCCGGCCGAGCCTTCGCCGCCGGCGTTCCGCCCGAGCCTTTCCGGTTCCCGGCAGGCAGCGGGGGGCGCGGCCGGTCGTGAAGAAGGGAGAGCGCTGCGGCGCTCTGCCCGCGCGGTTCCTCGAATTGCGGTTTTCAGACGCTGACCGGGCCGGCGCGGCGACGCGCTGCCCGGCGGGTCATTCAAGACCTGGACCTTTCCACGGCCCACTGCGCACGGCGCCCGCGCTGGTCCCGGCAGCCGCGGCAGACC
Source organism: Paralimibaculum aggregatum (assembly GCF_030270585.1). GTDB lineage: Bacteria > Pseudomonadota > Alphaproteobacteria > Rhodobacterales > Rhodobacteraceae > Thermohalobaculum > Thermohalobaculum aggregatum. The sequence goes on along the minus strand of NZ_BSYI01000012.1, from coordinate 124,664 downwards.
CCATCGGCGGGCCCCATCGCCGCGCGGGACCCGGGCCTTCTGCCTGGGCTCCGGCCCCTGGTTCGGAACGCCTGTGCCCCCCGGCACCGCGGCGTCCCGCCCCGATCCGCCCTGCGCACAACCCTGCACGGCGGACATGGCTCGAGGCGTCAGTAGATGTAGCGGATCTCCTCGGTCCAGTAGCGCTCGAGCCCGCGGAGATCGGCGTTCATGCCCTCGATGCCGCCGTCGCGCAGGCGCTGGTCGCAGCCGAGATCGCCGGCATGGCGGCGGAACAGGTCGGCGACGATGCGATGCACCTCCATGCCGCGCTCGGTCAGCCGCACCCGCACGGCGCGCCGGTCGATCTCCGAACGGCTGTGGTTGATGTAGCCCGCCTCGACCAGCTTCTTGAGATTGTAGGAGACGTTGGAGCCCTGGTAGTAGCCGCGGTTCTTCAGCTCCCCGGCGGTCATCGTCTTCGCGCCGATGTTGAACAGCAGCAGTGCCTGCACCGCGTTGACCTCGTGGCGCGCGATGCGCTCGAACTCGTCCTTGATGACGTCGAGCAGCAGGCGGTGCAGCCGTTCGATGAGCGCCAGCGTCTCGAGATAGCCGGCAAAGATATCCCCCACCGCCTCATCGGCATATTCGGGAGCCAGGGCCATGCCAGTGCTGCTCATCGGGGAACCTCATGCTGTCTCGTAAATCTCGACTCACTTTGCGGCTGAATGGGAAACAAATGGTAAACACGGGCGGCACGACCCGAGATCCCCCGAAGGGACCCCGGCGCGCCGCCCGCCGGTCGCGGCGGCTCAGAGCTCGCCGCGCAGCAGCCGGATGATGCCGGAGAAGTCCTTCTCGCCCTGGCCGGCGAGATCCATCAGCGCGTAGAGCTGCGTCGCCTGCGCGCCGAGCGGCGAGGACACCCCTTCGGCCTGCGCCGTCTCCATGGCGATGCGCAGGTCCTTCAGCATCAGCGCCGCCGCGAAGCCGGGCGCATAGTCGCGGTTCGAGGGCGCGTTGGGCACCGGGCCCGGCGCCGGGCAATAGTCGTTGAGCGACCAGCAGCGGGCGGTGGCGGTGGAGGAGATGTCGTAGAGCTTCTGCGCCTCGAGCCCGAGCTTCTCGGCGAGGTTGAAGCCCTCGGCCACCGCGATCATCTGGATCGCCAGCATCAGGTTGTTGCAGATCTTCGCCGCCGCCCCGGCGCCGGCCGCGCCGGCATGGAAGATGTTGCGCCCCATCGCGCCGAGGATCGGCCGCGCCGCCTCGAAGGCCGGCTCGCTGCCGCCGACCATGAAGGAGAGGGTGCCCGCGGTGGCCCCGCCGACGCCGCCGGACATCGGGCTGTCGACGAAACGCTGGCCGCGGCTCTCGGCCTCCATCGCCACGGTGCGGGCGGAGGCGACATCCACCGTCGAGCAGTCGATGAAGAGCGTGCCGGGCTGCGCCACCGCGAGGATCCCGTCGCCGCCGAGATAGACCGCCTTCAGATGCCGCGCCGCCGGCAGCGCGGTGACCACCGCCTCGGCCTCGATCACCGCGTGGCGCGCGCCCTCGGCGGCCTTGCCGCCGGCCTCCTGCAGCGCCTCGAGCGCCGCGGCGGAGAGGTCGAAGCCGGTGACCTCGTGGCCTGCCTTGAGCAGGTTCTTCGCCATGGGCAGGCCCATGTTGCCGAGCCCGATGAAGCCGATCCGTGCCATGCATTCCTCCCTTGGCCGAATGTCCCGGGCAGAGTGCTCGCACGGCGCGCGCGTGCAGGCAAGCGGGCCGAGGTCGCGGGGGGCGGCGCCTCAGCCCTGCAGCTTCTTCACCCAGGCGATGATCTCGTTCAGCGTCTTCGCCTGCGCATTATGCGCGTCGACGAACTTCTTCTCCTGCGCGTTGTGCAGGTCAAGGAAGCGCTTGTGTTCCTTTGCGATCCAATCGGTCTGCTTCTTCTCCCATTCATGTTCCCGCTTGCGCGCGTCTTCGATGTTCTTCTTCAGCGCGTCGAGATCCTTCTTCAGCGCGTTGATCTTGCGCTCGCAATGCTGCGCGAGCTTCAGCGCCTTGTCCGCATTGTCGCCCATGGCCCCGGTCTCCGCTGCCCGGCCCGCCAGCTGCGGGCGCGCCGCAAGCCTACCAGAACGTCAGCCCGCGCGAAAATTCCGGGCCGGCGGTGAACCGGGGCGGCGCCGCCCGGCACTCAGGGGCATGCAGGGACGCGCGGAGCCGCCGCCGCCCCGGACAGCCGACAGGAGGGCCAATGGCCGACGATCTCAACAGCGCCGCGACCGACATCGAGTCGAAGGTGAAGAAGTTCATCAAGGTTCTGACCGGGCTCTGCGAGGAGCTGCACATCCAGAGCCTGCAGTACAAGCGCGCGGTGGAGGCCAAGGGCGGCCGCCTGCCGAAGAAGTGGGCGCCGTTCCCGGAGCGGGTCTCGTTCTCGATCTCGCGCAACAAGCGCTCGCTGGTGCGCACCCCGGCCGAGCAGGCCGCGGCGGTCTCGCGCGGCGGCTCCTGGGTCTGCTGGGGCGGGCACATGTCCGACAAGGCGCGGCACGTGATCCTGCGGGTCGACGGCACCTCGTATTACGGCGCGCGCAAGGCCTTCGGCTACAGGGAGAACCTCGAGGACTTCAAGCGCGCCTGGGTGGCGGCGATGAAGGCGGCGGGGCTGGTCAACCACCGGGGCAAGCTCGGCTGGGGCGATGGCGACGAGTTCCATCTCGAGCTGCCGAACTCGAAGATCTCGCGGCGCAGCGCCAAGGCCCGCGCCTGCATGGACGAGTATGTCCGGCTGACCCGCGAGAAGGCCAAGCCGAAGAACGACCGCTTCGAGACCAAGTACAAGAAGCTGATCGAGGCGGCGGCGAAGCGGGTCGGCGTCACCCTCTGATGCCGCCGGGCCTGCCCCCTGCCGGCCGGTGCGGGCGGGCCTGCGCCGCGCCGTGCCGGCCCCGCGCTCAGCGGGTGCCGTGATGCGCGGCGATGCGGCCGATCAGCGGGGCATGGCCCTCCGGCACCGGCGCCGCCCCGGTGATCCAGTAGTAGATGTCCCAGTCCGGCTCCTCGAGCAGCGCCTCGTAGGCCGCCAGCTCGCCGCGGTCGAGCGCCGCGCCATGGGCATCCCACCAGCCGCCGAGCAGCAGGTCCATCTCGCGGAAGCCGCGGCGCCAGGAGCGCATGCGCAGGCGCTTGAGCCGGATCTCGGGCGTCTCCGGGGCATGCGGGCTGTTGGCGATCTCGGTCATCGGCGGTCTCCTTCTGCCCTGCCAATGTGCCCGCCCTGCCGCCGCTGTCCATGGCGCGCAGGGCCGCAGCGCGCCTGCGGTCCCGCGGGCGAAGGGGGGCGCGCGGGCCGGGCCGGGCGCAGCGGCCGCAGGGTGGGCGGGGCCCGCGGGACCGCAGGCGCGCTGCGGCCCGCCTATCCGCGCGGCAGCGCCACCAGCCAGGCCGCGCCGATCACCCCGGCGCTGTCGCCGAGCGCCGCCGGCAGCACCCGGACCGCCGGAGCGTCGGAAAAGACATGGGGTTTCAGCGCCGCCTCGAGCCGCCCGGCGAGCCCCGGCAGCTGGCTCACCCCGCCGCCGAGCACGATCACCTCCGGGTCGAGGATGTTCACCACCGGGCCGAAGCTGCGGGCCAGCCGGTCGAGATGCCGCGCAAGGCTCGCCGCCGCCCCGGCATCCCCCGCCCGCGCCGCCGCCGCGATCGCCGCGGCGCTCAGCCGCACCCCCGTGGTCGCGGCATGGTCGCGCGCGAGGCCGGGGCCGGAGACCCAGGTCTCGACGCAGCCGCGCCGCCCGCAATAGCAGCCCGGCCCCGGCCGCTCGTCGTCCCGCGGAGCCGGCAGCGGCATGTGGCCCCATTCCCCGGCGATGCCCGAGGCGCCGCCGAGCAGCCGCCCGCCGATCACCACGCCGCCGCCGGTGCCGGTGCCGAGGATCGCGCCGAAGACCGGGTCCGCCCCCTGCCCCGCCCCGGCCCGCGCCTCGGCCAGCGCGAAGCAGTTGGCGTCGTTCTCCAGCCGCACCGGGCGGCCGAGCGCCGCGGCGAGATCCGCCGCCAGCGGACGGCCGTTCAGGCAGGTGGTGTTGGCATTGCGCATCAGCCCGGTGGCGGGGCTTGGCGAGCCGGGCACGCCGAGCCCGACGCCGAGCGCCGGGCCGAGCTCCGCCTCGGCGCCGGCCACCAGCGCGGCGATCGTGCGGATCACCGCGGCATAGTCGGCGGCGCTGCTGCCCCCGGGCGAGGGCACCCGGCGGCGCAGCACGGCGCCGCCCGATTCGTCCAGCGCCGCGATCTCGATCTTGGTGCCGCCGAGATCGACGCCGAGGCGCCAGCGCCCCGCCGCGGCGCCCCCGGTCATCGTGCCGCCCCCGGGCCCAGGCCCCGGCCTCAGGCTTCCGGCATCGCCAGCAGGCGGAGGCGCTTCTCGAGCCGGGCCAGCCGGTCGATCACCTGGTTTTGCAGGAGACGCAGGTCGCGGATCTCCGAGAGCGCCTCGGCGAGCTCCAGCGGGCTCTCGTCGTTCGCCACCTCGGCCGTGGGCGCGCCGGCGCCGGCGCCGGTCAGCAGCCAGACCATCGAGACGTTGAGGATGCCGGCGACCATCTGCAGCTTGTTGGCGCGCGGTTCGGAGCGGTCGTTCTCCCAGTTGCGCACGGTCTGCACCCGCAGGCCGAGCCGGCGCGCAAGCTGCGCCTGGCTGAGGCCCTGCTGTTCCCGCGCCAGCGCCAGCCGGTCTCCCAGCGTCGCCGCGCTCTCGCTGAAGTCGTCCATTCGGTCTCCTCCGGTTATCGGTCCCTTCGGTGGTGTGCACCATAGGGCACCGGGATCATATGCGCCACCCGACCACCTGAGGCACCGTTCCGACACGCCCGCGGATGCGCCGGGGCGCTCCGGTGGACGCGCTGCAGCATGGATGCTAGATGCCATGGGTCCGGGAGCAGGGGAGCGCCGCCATGCAGGGCCGCAGGATCGTCCTCTACGAGCTGAACGAGGTGCCCTGGCGCATCCTCGACCACTTCGCGCGGCGCGACCCGCAGAGCCCGCTCGGCCGCCTCGCCGCCCGCGCCCGGCGCTACGAGACCACCGCCGAGGACAGCGGCCATCTCTCGCCCTGGGTGACCTGGCCGACGCTGCACCGCGGAGTCACCAATCTCGACCACGAGATCAGCCATTTCGGCCAGGACCTCGGCGCGGTGAACCGCGAGTTCCCGCCGCTCTGGGAGCTGGCCGCGCGGGCCGGCATCCGCACCGGGGTGTTCGGCAGCCTGCACAGCTATCCGCCGCCGGCGAGCCTCGACGGCTATGCCTTCCACGTGCCCGACACCTTCGCCGCCGGGCCGGAATGCTTCCCGAAGAGCCTCGAGACCTTCCAGCGCTTCAACCTCGCCATGGTCGACCAGGCCGGGCGCGATGTCGGCCGCGGCATCGCCCTCGGCGAGGCGGCGCGGTTCCTCGCGCGGGCGCCGGGGCTCGGCCTGCGCGGCCGCACCGTGGCGAAGCTCGCCGGCCAGGTGCTGGCGGAGCGGGTGAATCCGCAGCGCGCCGTGCGCCGGCGCACCTCGCAGATGCAGATCGCCTTCGACTTCTTCGCCCATGCGCTGGAGCGCGAGCGGCCGCAGCTGGCGATGTTCTTCACCAACCACGTGGCGAGCTCGATGCATCGCTACTGGCCGGCGCTGTTTCCGGAGGACTACGAGAGCCTCGCCTATGATGCCGACTGGCTGCAGACCTGGGGCGGCGAGATCCCCTTCACCATCGCCGAGGCCAACCACCAGCTCGGCCGCCTGATGCGCTTCGTCGAGGCCAATCCGGACCATGCGCTGATCGTCGCCTCCAGCATGGGCCAGGCCGCCGTGGAGGGCCGCGAGAAGGACGAGCGCGAGCTCACGCTGAAATCGCATGCCCGGCTCGCCGCGGCGCTCGGGCTGGCGCCCGGCGAGTGGTCGAAGGAGCGGGCGATGGCGCCGCAGTTCGTCTTCCGCCTGGTGCCGGGCGCGGTCGAGCGCTTCGTGCAGGGCGCCTCGACGCTCACCGTGAACGGCCGGCCGCAGAAGGTGACGCGGCTCGACGGCGACCGGGTCTGCATCGATATCGGCGTGGTCAATCTCGAGGACGACGCGATCGCGGTGACGCTGAAGGGCGAGGCGGTCGATCACCGGGCGATCGGGCTGGTCAACCTCTCGCTGCAGGACGCCGCCGGGGCCAATGCCTATCACATCCCCGAGGGGATCCTGCTGGTCTACGAGCCGGGGGCCGGGCCGGCCGGGGCCGGCGACGGGACGACGCGGGCGCTCTCGACCACCGAGGTGGCGCCGGCGATCCTGGCGAATTTCGGGCTGGCGCGGCCGGGCTACATGGCCGCCGCCGGGGCGCTCTGACGCGTTCGGCGGCTCGGCGCCGGACGGCGTTGCAGGGGCGGACGGCCCTTCAGGGGCGGACGGGCCGCCGGGGGCATCGAGCCCCCGCCGGCCCGCGCGGCGGGCTGCGCCCCGCCGCGGGGCACCCGGTGCCGGCGGCGATCTCCGATATCGGGCGGGCAGCCTGCGGCGCGGCGGATCGGGCCCGGCGACGCGCATCGCCCGCCCGCCGGGGCGGAGCGCGCTTAGCGGCCGCCCGTCGGCCGGGCGCGGCGGAACCAGCTCTGCCGCAGCTTCCAGTACCATCCGCGCGGCATGTAGGTCAGCCGCGCGTTCGGCAGGTCGAAGCGCCGGGTGACCGGGGCGAGGCAGCGTGCGGTGTAGAGGTTCATGGCGTGTTTCCAATCCTTCCTGGCCTGAATGGCGTGACGGGGTCGTGGCTCCGCCCCGCTTCGTGACAGTCATATGACAGTTCGGCGACGGAATCGAGACGCTTTTCGGACAACCTGTCCGGACAAGTCGGCGACCACCCCGTGGCGGCGGCCGGTCCGCCGGCAAAAAATCCTGCGAATCGGGCCGGGCGGGAATTGCCGGCGGTCGCGGCGGGGCGTATTCCCGGGGGGACGCAGCACCCCGGAGATGCAGATGGCCTTCCTGTCCGACACCCTCGCCCGCGTGAAACCCTCGCCGACCATCGCCGTGAGCGCCAAGGCGCGCGACCTCAAGGCCGAGGGCCGCGACATCATCAGCCTCGGCGCCGGAGAGCCGGATTTCGACACCCCCGACAACATCAAGGAGGCAGCGATCCGCGCCATCCGCGAGGGCCGGACGAAATACACCAACCCGGACGGCATCCCCGAGCTGAAGGCGGCGGTCGCGGCGAAGTTCAAGCGCGAGAACGGGCTCGACTACGCGCCCGAGCAGGTCTCGGTGGGTACCGGCGGCAAGCAGGTGCTCTACAACGCCTTGATGGCGACGCTGAACCCCGGCGACGAGGTGCTGATCCCGGCGCCCTACTGGGTCAGCTATCCGGACATGGTGCTGCTCGGCGGCGGCACCCCGAAGATCATCGAGACGACCCTGGAGAGCGCCTTCAAGGTGACCCCGGACGCGCTCGAGGCGGCGATCGGGCCGAAGACCAAGTGGCTGATCTTCAACAGCCCCTCCAACCCCTCCGGCGCCGGCTATGGCCATGACGAGCTGAAGGCGCTCACCGACGTGCTGCTGCGCCACCCGCATGTCTGGGTGATGACCGACGACATGTACGAGCACATCGCCTATGAGGGCTTCGACTTCGTCACCCCGGCGCAGGTCGAGCCCGGGCTGATCGAGCGGACGCTGACGGTGAACGGCGTCTCCAAGGCCTATGCGATGACCGGCTGGCGGATCGGCTATGCCGCGGGGCCGGTGGAACTGATCGGCGCGATGCGCAAGATCCAGAGCCAGTCGACCTCCAACCCCTCGTCGATCAGCCAGTGGGCGGCGGTGGAGGCGCTGACCGGCCCGCAGGACTTCCTGAAGGAGCGGGCCACGGCCTTCCAGCGCCGGCGCGACCTCGTGGTGTCGATGCTGAACCAGGCGAACGGGCTGACCTGCCCGGTGCCGGAGGGGGCGTTCTATGTCTACCCCTCGATCAAGGGCTGCATCGGCAAGCAGGCTCCCTCGGGTCGGGTGATCGAGAACGACGAGGTGTTCTGCACCGAGCTGCTCGAGGCCGAGGGCGTGGCGGCGGTCTTCGGTGCGGCCTTCGGGACCAGCCCGAACTTCCGGGTCAGCTACGCGACCTCGGATGCGGCGCTCGAGGATGCCTGCCAGCGGATCCAGCGCTTCTGCGGGGCGCTGCGCTGACCGGGCGCATGGCCTGAAAGAAGGCGGCTCCGCGGGGCATCGAGCCCCCGCGGAGCCGCGCGCCGCCCGGGGGGCGCCGCGGGCGCCCGGTTGCCGGCGCCGGCACCTCGGGCCCGAGGCGCCACGGATCGCGCTGCCGCGGCCCGCCACCTCCGGGTGGGCGGGCGGGGGAGGTGGTGGGCCGCCGCGCGGCGGAAGCCGCGCCAACAAGGGGAATGCCTCCGCAGGAGGCGCCGGCAGGCAAGCCCGGCAGCAGACCGACGGGAGAGAGACATGACTGGCAAGATCGAGGCACACCTGGCCGAACGGGGCATCGTGCTGCCGGAACCGACGGCGCCGGTGGCGAACTATGTGCCCTATGTCGAGATCGGCGGGCTGCTGCATGTCTCGGGCCAGATCTCGCTCGGCGCGGACGGGCCGATCCGCGGCCAGCTCTCCGCTGCCGATCACGTCGACGGCCCGGCGCCGGAGGGCTCGGCGCTGGCGCTTGGCATCGCGGCGGCGCGGCGCTGCGGGCTCTCGCTGATCGCCCAGGCGAAGGCCGCCACCGGCGATCTCGACCGCATCGGCCGGGTCGTCAAGCTCACCGGCTTCGTCAACTCCGCGGCCGATTTCACCCAGCAGCCGCAGGTGATCAACGGCGCCTCGGACCTGATGGTCGAGGTGTTCGGCGACCGGGGCCGCCATGCCCGCGCCGCGGTCGGGGTCTCGGCGCTGCCGCTCGGGGTGATGGTGGAGATCGAGGCGATCTTCGCGCTGGATTGATCCGCCGGTCCCGCCCGGCGCTCGACAGCGCGCGTGCCATCGCCTAGGGTCCGCCGCGGAACGCAGCATCGCAGACGCAGCATCGGAGGCGGACAGATGGCGCAGCGCTGGATGATCGTGGCGGCGGCACTCCTGCTCGGGGCCTGCGCCGGCGACAGGGGCGACCGCCCCGCCCCGCAGCCGATCGCCAGCACCGGCGACGGCATCGTGCAGTATGACGGCTACACCGCCGCGCTGGCCCGCGACGGCGAGACCGTGGCCCAGCTCGCCGGCCGGATCGGTGTCTCGGCCTCGGCGCTGGCCGCCTATAACGGGCTGACCCCGGGGCACAGCCTGCGCGACGGCGACGAGCTGGTGATCCCGCCCGCCGGCTGACCTGCCGGGGCCCGGCCCTCAGGCGATCGGGCGCTCAGGCGCTGCCGATCAGGATCCCCGCGGCGAAGACCAGCGCGCCGCCCAGCACCACCTGCATCGCGGCGCGCCAGAACGGCGTCTCCATGTAGCGGTTCTGGATCCAGGCGATCGCCCAGAGCTCGGCCATCACGACGATCATCGCGATCACGGTGGCGGTCCAGAAATCCGGGATCAGATAGGGCATCGCGTGGCCGAGCCCGCCGACGGTGGTCATGATCCCGCAGGCCAGCCCCCGTTTCACCGGCGAGCCGCGGCCCGAGATCTGCCCGTCGTCGGAGACCGCCTCGGTGAAGCCCATGGAGATCCCCGCCCCCACCGAGGCGGCGAGGCCGACGACGAAGGTCGTCCAGGTGTCCATGGTGGCGAAGGCGGTGGCGAAGATCGGCGCCAGCGTCGAGACCGAGCCGTCCATCAGCCCGGCGAGCCCCGGCTGTACATAGGTCAGCACGAAGGTGCGGTGCGCCGAGCGGTCTTCCGACTCGCGCGCCTCCGCGGTGAGATGGCGCTCGGCGAGCTTGCCCGCGAGCCGCTCGTGCCCGGCCTCGGCCTGCGCCAGGTCGCCGAGCAGCCGGCGCGTGTCGGCATCCTCCACCGCCTGCGCGGCGGCGAGGTAGAAGTGATGGGCGTCGTGCTCCATCTTCGCCGCCTCGTCGCGGATCCGCTCGAGGCCGAGATTCTCCACCAGCCAGACCGGGCGGCGGCCATAGAAGCCGGCGACATGCTCGCGGCGGATCAGCGGAATGCGCTCGCCGAAGCGGGCCTTGTGGCGCTCGATCAGGCGCTGGCGGTGGCGATCCTCCTCCGCCGCCATGTCGTCGAACATCTCCGCGGTCTGCGGAAACTCGCCGCGCAGCCGGTCGGCATAGCTGCGATAGATCGCGGCGTCGTCCTCTTCCGCCGAGATCGCGAGGGCGAGGATCTGCTGCTCGGACAGATCGGCGAAGCGGCGGCGGCCGGCGAGGAGGGAGAGCATCGGCAGGCTCCTTCTCTTAGAACGCTTCTAAGTAAAGGGCCGCGCGCCCGGAAGGCAAGCCGGCGCCGTCGGACGCGATGTCTCAGCCGCCCGGGGGTGCCCGGGGCGCGCGCCGCCGCCGCTCAGCCGCCGATCCAGCCCGCCGCGCGCTGGCGCCGGTGCGCCTCGAGCGCGTTCTGCATCAGCTTGGCCACCGTCACCGGGCCGACGCCGCCGGGCACCGGGGTGACCCAGCTGGCGACCTCGCGCACCGCCTCGGTGTCGGCATCGCCGACGATGCGCACCGAGCCGTCCGGCGCCGTCACCTGGTTGATGCCGATATCGATCACCGCCGCGCCGGGGCGCACCATCTCGGCCCTGAGGAAGCCCGGGATGCCGACCGCCACCAGCACCGCATCGGCCCGCCGCGAATGCACCGCCACCGAGCGGGTCATGTGGTGGCACACCGTCACCGTCGCGCCCTCGGCCATCAGCATGAAGGCGGCCGGCTTGCCGACGATCTCCGAGTGCCCGATCATCACCACCTCGAGCCCCTTCATCGGCAGGCCGGTCTCGCGGATCAGCTCCACCGAGGCGGCCGCGGTGCAGGGCGCCAGCGCGGTGTCGTTGTAGACGATGTTGCCGATCGAGGCCGGGTTCATCCCCTCGACATCCTTCAGCGGGTGCACCGCGCCCTGCAGCGAGCGCACGTTGAGATGCGCCGGCACCGGCCGCTGCAGGATGACGCCGAGCACGGAGGGATCGTCGTTCATCGCGGCGATGCGCGCCTTGGCCGCCTCCGGGCTGATATCGGCGGGCCAGAACTGCCGGTCGAAGGGCAGGCCGGCGCGCTCGGCGGCGCGGGCCTGGCCGCGGATATAGACGGCGATCTCCGGGATCTCGCCGATCGAGATCGAGACCAGCCGGCCGAGCGGGGCGCCGGCGGAGAGCGCCTCGACCTCCGCCTTCACCTGCGCCAGCAGCCGTGCCTGCACCTTCCGCCCGTCGAGATACCGGTGATCCGCGATCGCATCCATCTGCGCCTCCCTGCCTGGTCCGGCTGTGGAGGGAAGCGGATCGCCCCGGCCCCGGCTGTCACGCCCGCGACGGATCGGACCGGTTTCGCGGCGGCGCAGCATCGGGCTGGCAGCGGGCGCGCCTCACCCGGCACACCGCCCGCCCCGCGCATGGTCGCTGGTGCCGAGCGCCCGGCGCCCTGCCCGCCCGGGCCGGGTCAGCCCGCGTAGCCGCCCATGGCGCAGATCAGGCGCCATTCCTCCTCGGAGACCGGCACCACCGAGAGCCGCGACTGGCGCACCAGCGCGAATTCCGAGAGCCGCGGCTCGGCCTTGATCTCGGCCAGGCTCACCGGCTCGGGCATCGGCGCGACGGCGCGGATGTCGACGCATTCCCAGCGCGCGTCTTCGGTGGTGCTGTCGGGATGGATCTCCCGGCAGACCTCGACGATGCCGACAATGCGCTTCTCGTTCACCGAGTGATAGAAGAAGCCGCGGTCGCCGAGCGCCATCTCGCGCATGTTGTTGCGCGCCTGGTAGTTGCGCACCCCGTCCCATTCCTCGCCATCGGCGCCGCGGGCCACCTGGTCGTCCCAGCTCCAGGTGTTGGGCTCCGATTTGAACAGCCAGTAGCGCATCTCGTCTCCTCTTCGCTTGGAAGCCCGGTCCGGGGCCGGCATGCCGGGCTCAGAGACCGAGCGCCGCGGCGGCGGCCCCGGCAACCCGCTCCGGCCCCTGGCCCGCCGGGATCATGGTCCAGTCCGCCGGCGCGTCCAGCCCGGCGAGCTGGCGTTCGAGCACCGCGGGCGTCGCGTCGGAGGCATCGGGGCCGCGCCCGCGGATACGGCCGGCCAGCGTCTCGCCCGGCGCCGCGAGCCAGAGCCCCTGGAAGCCGGCGCCCGCCGCCGCCGCCAGCGCCGCGGCTCGGGCGCGCTCCCCGGGGTCGAGATGGGTCGCGTCCAGCACCACCGGCATGGCCCCGCCGAGCGCCATGCGGGCCCGCGCCAGCATCGCCGCATAGACCTCCGCCGAGGCTGCCGGGGCATAGGCTTCCGGCGGCAGCGCCTCGGTCTCGGCGACCCCGCGCAGCCCCTTGCGGATCGCGTCCGAACGCAGCACCACGGCGCCCATCCGGTCGGCCAGCGCGCGGGCCAGCGTCGACTTGCCCGAGCCGGAGGGCCCGCCCACCGCCACCAGCCGCGGCGCCGGGGCGGGCCCGAGCCGGGCCAGCGCCAGCCCGGCATAGGCCCGCGCCTCCGCCGCATCGCCGCCGAGCGCACCGGTCTTGGCCCGGATCGCCGCCCGGGTCGCCTCGTAGAGCGGCAGCAGCGCCAGCCCGCCATAGGCGGTCTCCGGCTCCGGCCCGGGCGCCGCCGCCAGCGCCTCCGCCCAGGCGTTCAGCGCCGCCGGCACCAGCCGTGAGAGACCGCGGCGGTGCAGGTCCATGGTCAGGAAGGCAAGGTCATAGAGCGGGTCGATCCGGCTGAGCGCGTCGTTGAACTCGATGCAGTCGAACGGCGCCGGCCGGCCCTGCCAGAGCACGATGTTGCGCAGGTGCAGATCGCCGTGGCAGCGCCGGCAGCGGCGCCCCGCCGCGGTCTCCGCGAGGCGCTGCGCGGCCGCCGCCATGGCGCCGGTGAGGCGGGCGGTCAGCGCCTCCCCCAGCGTCCCGGAGAGCGCCGCCAGCGCCGCGGTCTCGGCCCCGACCAGCGCCGGCAGGTCCACCGGCGCGCCGGGCTCGGCCGCCTTGTGCATCGCCGCCACCGCGGCGCCGGTCCCGGCCATCAGCGCGCGGCTCAGCCGGCCCTCGTCGGCCATCCGGTCGAACAGCGCTTCGGCAGGGAAGCGGCGCATCGCCACCAGCGGCTCGGCCGCCGCCGGCACCGGGCTGCCGGGCCGGATCAGGCGCAGCCCCTCCGGCCCCTCCGACACGCCGCCGAGGCCGAGATAGAGCCCCGGCGCGGTCGCCTCGTTCCAGGCGATCTCGCGCTCGGCCATGATCCGCCGCCGGGCGCGGGAGGCATAGTCGAGCCAGCCATAGTCCACCGGGCGGCGCAGCTTCCAGACCCGCGCCCCGGCGAGATGCACCCGCGCGGTATGGGTCTCGATCACCTCGGCCGGCCCGTCGTCGGCGAGCCCCGGCCCGGCGAGGAACGCCGCGACACGGTCCCAGTCCGGCCCGGTCTCCGACATCGCCCCGCGCCCCCCGCGACCCGCCGCCCGCGGCTCAGCCGATGACCCGGTTCCAGGCCCGGATCTCGACGCTCTCGAACAGCCCGGCCGTGGCATAGGGATCGGCGGCGCACCAGGCCTCGACCTCGGCGCGGTCCGCTGCCTCCATCACCAGCAGCGAGCCGCACATCTGGCCGTCGGCGTCGAGGAACGGCCCGGCCTGCGAGATCCGCCCCCCGGTCGAGCGGATATGCGCCAGATGCGCGTCGCGATTGGCCTTGCGGGTCTCGATCGCGCCCGGCTTGTCGATGCAGATGATGGCATAGAGCATGTGCTGTCCCTCCCTGTCGCGCCCTATGGGCCACAGCCGCCGGCGCCATGCAAGCCCGGAGGCGCGGCCCGGCGCCCGGCAACGCCCGCCGCATGCCGAACGGCCGGGGCGGGGCGCCGGCGCGGCCATGCGGGCGGGCACCGCACGCCGGCGGCGGCGCAGCCGCAGCCCCGCGATCGCCCCGATCGCGGATGGCCGCGCCCCCCTCAGCCGGCCAGCGCCAGCTCCAGCGCCGCCGCGCAGTGGATCGCCACCGTGTCGAAGACCGGCACCGGCACATTGCCCGCGTCCAGCAGCATCCCGACCTCGGTGCAGCCGAGGATCAGGCTGTCCGCCCCCGCCGCCGCCAGCCGGGCGGCGATGGCCTCGAAGGCGGCGCGGCTCCGCGCGCTGACCACCTCGCGGCAGAGCTCCTCGTAGATGATCCGGTGGGTCTCGGCCCGGTCGGCCGCATCCGGCAGCACCGGCGCGAGCCCGGCCGCGCGCAGCCGCCCGGTGTAGAACTCCTGCTCCATGGTGAAGGCGGTGGCCATCAGCCCCGGCGCCGAGAGCCCCCCGGCGCGGATCGCGGCGGCGGTGGCGTCGGCGATATGGACGAGCGGCACCCCGACCCCCTGCATCATCGGCCCGGCGAGCTTGTGCATGGTGTTGGTGGCGAGCAGCAGGAGCCCCGCGCCGGCGCGCTCCAGCGCCTTCGCCTCGGCGTTGAGCAGCGCGCCGGCGCGGTCCCAGTCCCCGGCCGCCTGCAGGTCGGCCACCGGCGCGAAATCCAGCGAGCGGATCAGCAGTTCCGGCGAGTGCAGCCCGCCGAGCCGCTCCCGGGTCAGCCGGCAGAGCTCGGCATAGTAGATCTGCGTCGAGGCCGCCGACATGCCGCCGAGAATCCCGATGGTGCGCATGCTCGCCCGCCCGCTCATGCCTTCGCGCCCTTCTTGCCGGAGCCGATCAGCGGCGCCGCCGCGGCATCCAGCGGCCAGCGCGGGCGCGGGCGCGCCGGCGCGTCCGCTAGCCCCGCGGCGAGCCGCTCGATCCCGGCCCAGGCGATCATCGCGCCGTTGTCGGTGCAGAGCTTCAGCGGCGGCGCCACCAGCGCCAGCCCCGCCTCCGCCGCGACCCGCTCGAGCCCGGCGCGCAGCTCGCTGTTGGCCGCGACGCCGCCGGCCACCGCCAGCGCCGAGGGCCGCGCCCCCATCGCCGCCACCGCGCGCGCCGTCTTGGCCGCGAGGATCTCCGCCGCCGCCGCCTGGAAACCGGCACAGAGATCGGCGATGTCGCGCCGCCAGAGCCCGCCCTGCGCCTCGGCCAGCCGCATCACCGCGCGGGCCACCGCGGTCTTGAGCCCGGAGAACGACATGTCGCAGCCCGGCCGGTCGAGCAGCGGCCGCGGAAAGGCGAAGCGCGCCGGATCGCCCTTTGCCGCCCAGCGCTCCACCTCCGGCCCGCCGGGGAAGCCGAGGCCGAGCAGCTTGGCCACCTTGTCGAAGGCCTCGCCCGGGGCGTCGTCGATGGTGCCGCCGAGCCGGCGATAGCGGCCGAGCCCCTGCACCGCCAGCAGCTGGCAATGCCCGCCGGAGACCAGCAGCAGGAGATAGGGAAAGGCCACCGCATCGGTCAGCCGCGGGGTCAGCGCATGGCCCTCGAGATGGTTGACCGCGACCAGCGGCAGCCCGGCGCCGCGCGAGAACCCCTCGGCCGCCATCACGCCGGAGATCACCCCGCCGATCAGCCCCGGCCCGGCGGTCACCGCCACCGCGTCGAGATCCGCCGCGCCGAGCCCGGCCCCGGCCAGCGCGCGGGCGATCGCGGTGTCGGCGCGCTCGGCATGGGCGCGGGCGGCGATCTCCGGCACCACGCCGCCGAAGGCGCCGTGCAGCTCGGCCTGGCCGTGCACCCAGTTGGACAGCACCGCGCCCCTCGCGCCGGGGCGCCCGCGCACCACCGCCGCAGCGGTCTCGTCGCAGCTGGTCTCGAGCCCCAGCACCGTCAGCGTGCCGTCCATCACCCTCTCCCCGGCGCGGGGCGCATGATTGCGCCGACCGTCCGCGGCACTTAGTAAGGACAACCGGCCGCCACCACAATCGGCGGCCGCATTCGGTCCCCGCAATCCCGGAGCCTGCCCGATGACCCTGCCGAGCCCCGACCAGCCCCTGCGGATCGGCACCCGCGGCTCGCCGCTGGCGCTGGCCCAGGCCGAGGAGACCCGCGCCCGGCTGATGGCGGCGCATGGCCTGCCCGAGGCGGCGTTCCGCATCGCGGTGATCCGGACCACGGGCGACGCGGTGCAGAACCGCGCGCTCTCGGAGATCGGCGGCAAGGGGCTCTTCACCAAGGAGATCGAGGAGGCGCTGTTCGCCGGCAGCATCGACATCGCGGTGCATTCGATGAAGGACATGCCGACCGTGCTGCCCGAGGGGCTGGAGATCGGCTGCCTGCTGCCGCGCGAGGATGTGCGCGACGTCTTCGTCACCGGCGCCGGCGGCCCGGCCGGGATCGCGGCGCTGGCGCCGGGGGCGGTGGTCGGCACCTCCTCGCTGCGGCGGCGCGCGCAGCTCCTGCACCGGCGGCCGGACCTGCGGGTGGTGGAGTTCCGCGGCAATGTCCAGACCCGGCTGAAGAAGCTGGCCGACGGGGTGGCGGAGGCGACCTTCCTGGCGCTGGCCGGGCTGCGCCGCCTCGGCCACGGCGAGACCGAGCTCGGCGCCCCGGTGCCGGTGGACGAGATGTTGCCGGCGGTGGCGCAGGGCGCCATCGGCATCGAGCTGCGCCGGCGCGACGCCGATCTCGCGGCGCTGCTCGCACCGGTCCACGATGCGCCGACGGCGAGCCGGCTGGCGGCCGAGCGGGCCTTCCTCGCCGGGCTCGACGGCTCCTGCCGCACGCCGATCGCCGGGCTGGCGGAGATCGACGGCGCGGCGGGCGGCACGCTGCGGCTGCGCGGCGAGATCGTGCGCCCGGACGGCTCCGAGCGGCTGGCCACCGAGCGCCGCGGCCCGCTCGCCGAGGCCGCCGCCATGGGAGCGGATGCGGCGGCGGAGCTGCGCGCACGGGGCGGCGATGGCTTCTTCGACAGCTGAGCCGGTGCCCGGGCGCCGGCGCCGCGCGGTGCTGCTGACCCGCCCGCTCGAGGACAGCCGGGCGCTGGCCGACGGGCTCGCCGAGGAGGGCATCCAGGCGGAGATCTGGCCGCTGACCGCGATCCGTCCCCTGGCGATGTCGCTGAAACTGCCGCCGACGCTGGACGGGCTGCTGTTCACCTCCGCCCATGGCGTGCGCGCCTTCGCCGGGCTGGCGCCGCGGCGCGACCTGCCGGCGCTCTGCGTCGGGCGGCGCACCGCGGATGTCGCCCGCCGGCTCGGCTTCGCCGGTGCGCTGAGCGCCGGGCCGGACGCCGAGGCGCTGGCCCGCGCCGCCTCGATGAGCGGCTTGCGGCATTTCTTCCATGCCCGCGGGCGCGACGCGGCGGCGGACCTGAAGGCGATGCTGGCGGCCCGCGGCGTGCACGTCACCGAGGCGGTGCTCTATGCCGCGGAGGAGACCGGCCCGCCGCCGGCGCCGGTGGCGCATGCGCTGGGCTCGGGCGCGATCGGGCTGGTGACGCTCTGGTCGCGGCGCAATGCCGAGATCTTCGCGCGTCGCATGGCCGCGCCCGGCGCGCTGGCGCCGGGGCTCCGCGGGCTGGCGATCTCGGCCCGGGCGGCGGAGCCGCTGGCCGCCCTCGGGCTCGCCTCGGTCACGGTGGCCGAGGCGCCGGACGGCGCGGCGATGCGCGCCGCGATCCGCGCCCTGGCCTGAGCCGCCCGGCACGCGTTCGTGGCGTTTTACCGCACCCGCGTAGTTGTCGCCCGCGCCGGTGCGCCCTAAGGTCTCCCCAAGGCATCGCGCCAACGAGGACGACAAGGCATGACCGCGCGCTCACTGACCGGCGACCCGGACCATCTCGACCCTGCCGGCTACGACCCGGCCGAGGAGGTCTACGACGCCTATGACGACGAGCCGCATGCCCCGAGCCTCGCGGCGACCCTGCTCTGGCTGCTGATCGGCGCGGTCTTCGTCGCCGCGGTGACGCTCTGGGCGGCGCCGAAGCTCGCCCCGCACCTGCCGGCGCCGGTGGCCCGCTTCCTGACCCCGGTGCCGGAGGAGCTGCGCAGCCGCATGGCCGCGCTCGAGGCGCAGGCGGCGGCCCGCCAGGCCACCCTCGAGGCCGAGGTCGAGGCGCTGCGCGCCGCTGCCGCCAGCGCCGTGATGGGCGAGGAGGCCGCCACCGCCTTCGCCGGGCTGACCGGGCAGATGGAGCGGCTCGAGGCAGCGCAGAAGGCCGCCACCGCCACCTCCGAGGCGGCCCGCGCCGAGGCCCGCGTGGCGCTCGCCCAGGCCGAGACCGCGGAGCGCATCGCCCGCGGCGCCGAACAGGGCGTGCGCGCCGCCAGCGCCAGCGCCGCGGCGGCCGAGGATGCCGCGGCGGAGCTCTCGCTCGGGCTGGCGCAGCTCAAGGCCGGGCTCGAGCGGCTGGCCGCGGCGCGCGCCGCCGATCCGGCCTTCCTGCCCCGCGCCGAGGCCGAGGCGCTGGCCCCGCGCGACGAGCTGGCCGCGCTCTCCGGCGAGATCGCCGCGCTGCGCGCCCGCATCGGCCAGCAGCTGCACGCCCTCGGCGCCCGCCTCGACGCCTCCGAGCGGCAGGCCGAGCGGATCCAGACCAGCGCCCTCGGCGAGGCCGAGGCGGCGCTGCGCAATGCCGCGCTGCGCGGCGCGGCGGATGCGCTGGCCACCCGCGTGCTGGCCGGCGAGAGCTATGCCACCGTGCTGGCCGAGGTCGAGGCCCTGATCGGGCGCCCCGCGCCGCCGGCGCTCGCCGCCCATGCCGCGGCCGGGATCGCGCAGCCGGCCAGCCTCGCCGGAAGCCTGCCCGGGGCCGCCCGCGCCGCGATCGCCGCCGAGGCCCGCATCGCCGGCGACGACGGCCCGACCGACCGGGTCGGCTCCTGGCTGCAGCGGCAGATCTTCGTGATGCCCAAGGAGGAGCAGGCCGGCCCCTCGCTCACCGCCCGGATCTCGCGCATCGAGGCGCGGCTGCGCGAGGGCGAGCTCGCCGCCGCGCTGGCCGAGGCCGAGGCCCTGCCCCCCGCCGCCGCGGCCGCCATGGCCGGCTGGACCGCGGCGCTGGCCGACCGGGTCGCGGCCGAGCGGGCACTCGCGGAATATGTCGCCCCGGCGCTGATCGGCGCCCCCTGACGCATCGGAACGCAGGCATGCTCGGCTCCCTGATCCGGCTCCTGGCCTTCGCCGGCATCGTCGGCGCGACGACCTGGGTCGTGGCGCTGCTGCTCGAGGCGGAGGGCAGC
This sequence comes from Paralimibaculum aggregatum, assembly GCF_030270585.1. Classification (GTDB taxonomy): domain Bacteria; phylum Pseudomonadota; class Alphaproteobacteria; order Rhodobacterales; family Rhodobacteraceae; genus Thermohalobaculum; species Thermohalobaculum aggregatum. The sequence continues at coordinate 105,489 of NZ_BSYI01000012.1, read as the reverse complement.
GTCACCGTGGCCCTGGCGGGCTATGTGTTCGAACTGACCCCGCTGGCGGCGGGGGCTGCGCTGGTCGCCGCGGCGGCGGCGCTGGTGATCGTCGCGCGGCTGCTCGACCTGCTCGTCGCGCTGGCGCTGTTCATGCTGGGCGACCCGGCGGCGGTGCGCCGCTTCACCGATGCGACCCGGCGCCGCCAGAGCCTCGAGGCGCTCGACGGCACGCTGATGGCGCTCGCCGCCGGCGATGCCCGCGGTGCCGAGCGGCAGGCCGGGCGCGCGGCGCGGCTGCTGCGGCGGCCGGGCCTGGCGCGGCTGCTGCAGGCGCAGGCGGCGGAGCTCGCGGGCAACAGCCGCCGGGCCCGGCGCTACTGGCGGGCGCTGGCCGAGGAGCCGGCGACGGCGCTGGTCGGGCTCAAGGGGCTGCTGGCCCAGGCCCAGGCCGCCGGCGACACCGACCGCGCCCATGCCCTCGCCGAGCGCGCGGCGGAGATCGCCCCGCACGACCCGGAGGTGCTCGAGACCCTCTACACGCTGCAGAGCCAGGGCTACGACTGGGCCGGCGCCCGGCGCACCCTCGCCGTGCAGCGCCGGATCGGCGCCGTGCCCGCCGCCGAGGCCAGCCGCCGCGGCGCCACGCTGGCGATCGCGCTCGCCGAGGAGGCCGAGGCGGCGCGCGCGTGGAAGCCGGCGCTGGCCTATGCGCTGGAGGCGGCGAAGCTCGACCCCGGCAACCCCGAGGCCGCGGTGGCCGCGGCGCGTCACCTCATGCGCGACGGGCAGAAGCGCCAGGCCGCGCGGCACCTCGGCGCCGGCTGGAGCCGGATGCCGAGCGCCGAGATCGCCCGCGCCTTCGCCGATCTCGAGCCGGAGGAGAGCCCGGAGGCCCGGCGCCGCCGCTTCGACCGGCTGCTCGGCGCCAATCCCGAGCACCGCGAGAGCCGATTCGTCCGCGCCGAGCTGGCGCTGCTGGCAGAGGACTGGGCCGGCGCCCGCGCCGCCGTCGAGCCGCTCTCCGAGCCGCCGCTCTCGGCGCGCTACTGCGCGGTGATGGCGGCGGTCGCCCGCGGCGAGGGCGAGCCGGATGCGGTGGTGCGCGGCTGGCTCGCCCGGGCGCTCGGCGCGCCGCGCGACGATGCCGCCGAGGGCGCGTTGGCGCAGGCCGCCATGCTGCCGCTGCTGGTCGACGAGCGGGGTCCCGGCGAGCCGCCCCTGCCCGGCCCCTCGGACCGCGCGCTCGGGCGCGAGCCGGACACGGAGGATGGCGACACCGATGCCGCCGCGCCGGACAGGCCGCCGCGCCCCGACTGACGCGCGCCCTTCTGACGCTCCCCTGCCGGAAAGCGCCCACCGGCCCGCCCCGGCCGGCGGCGGTTCCTGGCGGCGGTTCCGGGCACCGGCCGGCCGGTGCGAGCGCTCTTGCCAAGCCCCGCCGGAGCCACTATCACGCGCATGGTCCGCGCGCACCCGACGCGCGGCATGGCCGGTGTAGCTCAGCTGGTAGAGCACGTCATTCGTAATGATGGGGTCGGGGGTTCGAGTCCCTTCACCGGCACCATTCTTCTCAGCAAGAACCTGAAAAGAATGCAATTTCCTGGGGGGCGAGTTTTGGGTCCACCTCTTGGCCCACCCCAATAGAGGCTGTCCCGAACCAAAGTTTGTAGGCTCATACCGGGGCTCACTCGTTTGCATGGCAGTTTAGCGGCATAGCTGCCAGAGTGCAGCGCATGCTTGCCATAGAGGATCTTCGTACACCGCTGATCGGCCCGGTGAGCCTGGCCGTAGAGCGGGGACAAATATCTGCGCTGCTTGGCCCCTCGGGCTCGGGCAAGTCCCTGATTCTTCGCGCGATCGTCGATCTCGACCCCAATGAGGGGACAGTGACGCTCGACGTCCAGGAGCGGGCCTCGATGCCGGCCCCCGAATGGCGCCGGCGCGTGGCGCTGGTTCCTGCCGAGAGCGGCTGGTGGGCCGACCGGGTTTGCGATCATTTCGATGCGGAGTCGGAACTCGCCGGCCTCCTCGAAGCGGTCGAGCTGCCGGAGGCGCTCGACTGGTACGTCGCCCGGCTCTCCTCCGGCGAGCGGCATCGTCTCGCAATCGTCAGGGCGCTGGCGAACCGGCCCGATGCGCTGCTGCTCGACGAGCCGACCGCGACGCTCGACGAGCACGCGACCGGATTGGTCGAGGCGCTGATCCGGGACCAGTGCGAGCGAGGCGTCGCCGTGCTTCTCGTGACCCATGACGAAGCGCAGCCTGCCCGGCTCTCGGCCGGGCGCCATCGCGTCGAGCGCGGTCGGCTCGTGTCCCTGCCTGGAGTCGCCTTATGACCGGCTACATCGAGCTCTCTATCTGGGACATTGTCCTCGCCGCGCTGTTTCTCGCGCTGAATGCGGTGCTGTCGATCACGCTCAGGCTGCGCCTCGAGCGTCAGCTCCTGATCGCGGCGCTCCGGATGATCGTTCAGCTCCTGATGATCGGGCTGGTTCTGCGCGCGGTGTTCGCCGCCGGCTCTCCCTGGCTGACCTTGGCCCTTGCCTGCGCGATGGTGGGGTTTGCCGGCTATGAGATCTTGGCGCGCCAGCAGAGCCGTCTCGCCGGGCTCTGGGGCTACACGCTCGGCGCGGGCGCGATGACTGCGGCGGGTTCGATCGTCACCCTCGTAGCGCTGACCAGCCAGATCCAGCCCGAGCCCTGGTGGTCGCCGCAATATGCCCTGCCGATCTTCGGCATGATACTCGGCAACACCATGACCGGGGTGAGCCTCGGCCTCGACACGCTGCACGCGACACTCGCAGCCGAGCGCCGCGCCATCGAGGCGCAGCTCCTGCTGGGGCGCACCAGCCTCGAGGCGATGCTGCCGATGATCCGGCGGGCACTCCGGAGTGGATTCACTCCGATTATCAACGCGATGGCCGCGACCGGCGTCGTCTCGTTGCCGGGCATGATGACAGGGCAGATCCTGTCGGGCGTCGACCCGCAGGAGGCGGTGAAGTACCAGCTGCTGATCATGTTCCTGATCGGCGGCGCCACAGGACTCGGGGTGCTGGGCGCTGTGATCGGCAGCGCGCAGCGGCTGACCGATAGCCGACACCGCCTGCGCCTCGACCGCCTGGCCGACGCCGGCCGCTGACCGCCTTCTCCGAACGTCCGACAGCGCAAGGAGACTGTATCGATCGGAACTGACACCCACAGACTTTTTGTCTGCTGCTCCATCAGCATCAGATTCGTAGTCAGGAAATCAGACTAAAACAGTCGGAATTTCCACGGCTTTGGCCTCCGCCTCAAGAAATCGAGACTGCATCAGAAGCCAAAGAAGGCCATGTCGAGCGCCCCGGTGATCTCGGCGTCGTGATCGGCGAGCGTGGTTACGGGCTCCTTCAAAATTGCACGTGGGACTGCCGCTATGAACTGCGTGACCATGACGTGTCTTTGATTGACGATCTCGAACACCGGGTTCAGTCGCTGGGCCGGAGAAGGCGCGTCGTTTGCGGGCAGCAGTGGGACGACGATTCTGGTGTTCAACCCATCCAGGAGATCGGTCTGCACGTCCAGCAGATAGCCGGCGCCGTCCGGATTTGCGTAGACGTCGAACCGGGCCATCAGAAGCGGCGAAACCGCTCCAACGGCAAGCCGCGTTTCTCGACCCAGGCATTGGAGCTTTCCAAAGCAACCTGGTTTTCGCGTTTCCAGGCAGCGGCCTTTGCGCTGGCGATGGCCTGCCGGAGACCGTGCTCCGCAGCCTGAGAGAGATTCACCCCGAGTTCCCGAGCTTCCTGCAAGAGGGCTTGGTCAAGCGAGAGATTGGTCGGCTTCTTAGGCAACGAATGGGGTTGCATCATACCTCCGACGACATATGGACCGAGAATATGCGCATAGTTGTGCGCGTCAAGATGCGCATCCAGATCGACGCCTCATTCCGAATGCACTGGCGTTTGCGCGATTGGCTAGGACAGCCTCATGAGCCGGTAAGGAACGAAGACCAGCTTTCCATTAACTCCCGGCGACGCTCAAGGCGGTCAGAGCGCTGGTAGGCCCGGACCACCGCGCCATCGACGATGTGACCGAGGCAGGCCTCCTTCACCTCGTAAGGGGCGTCAGTGCACTCCTCCACCCAGGTGCGGAAGGTCGACCGGAAGCCGTGGGGGCGCGCCTCGTAGCCTTCGCGCTCCATGAAGCGCGCCATGGTCGCGTCCGACATCGGCTTGCCCTTAGGAGACGGGAAGAGAAGGTCGCTGTCATGCAGCCGCCTGGTCTGTGCGATGAGGTCGAGCGCCTCGGTGCTCAGCGGGATCCTGTGCTCATTGCCCGTCTTGGTGCGCTCAGGCGGGATGACCAGCACGTCGTCGACGAGATCATCCTTGAGGGCGAAGCGGATTTCGCTCGTGCGCGCGACCGTCAGCATCAGAAAGCGCAGCGCGTGGCAGGAGAAGAAGCTCTTGCCGGAGAGCATGCGGTAGAAGGCCGGCGCCTCCCGGTAGGGGATCGAGGGAACGTGCTCGACCGTGTGGCGCTGTTTGCCGAGGAGGGCCCGCGCCTTCATCGTTGCCTGCATGTCGACCTCGAGCCCAAGGGCGGCGGCGTGCTTGAGCGTCAGGTTCAGACGGTTCATCGCCTTGCGTGCGGTGTCGGGCTTCTCGTGCCAGATCGGCTCGAGCACCTTCCGGATCACGTGCTGGTCGAGATCCTCGATCGCGACCTCCCCGATGGCCGGGATGATGTGAACGGCGAGTGGCGAGAGCCAGCGGCCGGCCTTGCCGTCAGCCTTGAGTTCGGCCTGGCGCGCTTCGAAGCATCCGTGGATAGCCTCCTCGACGGTCAGGCGCTTGGCGCGCAGGCGCCTGGCCGCGCGCTCTTCGATCGGGTCGTCGCCGCCCCGCACGCGGCGTCGGGCATCCTCCGCGCGGCCCCGCGCCTCCGCGATCGAGACATCTGGCCACGGGCCGAGCCCCATCTCCCGGCGCCGCCCGTGGATCGTGAGGCGCAGGATCCACTTTCCTGACAGCTTGCTGCGCTTCACGAGCCAGAGCCCCTGACCGTCGGCATGCTTACCTTCGGGCAGGTGCTTAGCTTTCATCTGAGAGAGCGCGTTGATGAGCACAGTTCGGGTCCTCCACCTCTCCGGGGCCCACCTTTCAGCCCACCCCGGAGAATGCGAAACCATGCTCAAATATGCGCCAGCTCGGTTGCCTAGGGAACCGTAAATTTCTGTTTCAAAACAGATATCTGGTTCTGTTGTGAGTCGCTATGAGAAGGAAAATCGGTGCCCTTCACCGGCACCATTCTTCCCCCAGACATGTCGAGTGCCGCTCACATGTTGAACGGCAAGGTGGTTTTCGAGGTCCGAAGGCCGCCTTCCCGCTCGCATGGCGCGGGATCGGCAGAGGCCGGTTGCAGCCCCATCCGGCGGAGCGTGAGCTGCCCGCCCTCCCGGATCTTCCAGCGATTTTCCTGAAAGCGAACGCGCATTCCCACGAAGCCGTGCGGCGGGTTGGCCGCTTTCCGCATCTGATCGGTCAGCGCCGGGCGGCCCCGCGCCAGCTTGCCGATCCGCTGCTCATCGGCCGCGATGACGCCGGAGCCGTCTGCCTCGGCGATCCGCTCGGGCCGCGCGTCGGTCTGCCTGGCGATCCCGGCGGCTTCCTGCTTCGCGGTGCGGCGGGCGATCCCTGCTCCGGGCCCCGCCCGGATCGCGTCCGCGGCCAGCTCCGGATGGCGCCCGCGGCCAGCGCAGCCGCCGCGGTGACGCGATGCCCGGACCCCCGGATGTCAGCGGAACCGGCGGCCGCTTCGGCCGGAGGGCGCCGCTGCACGACGTGCGGCTCGGGCGGCCGTGCTCATGCCGCCACCTGCTCGTGGCAGATCTGCGTGGCTTCCTCCGGCCGGAGAGGAAGCCTGAGCAGGGCGCAGAACGCGCCATCGGCGGCCGGGCGGTGGTGGATGCAGGTCCGGCACAGGCCGAAGGCGCGCCCGCCATTGGCCTCCAGCCGGGCGGCGAGGACCGCCGACAGCCCGTCGCTCAGGCTGTCCCGCTGTGCCGCGGGCAGCGCCGCGATCGCATCCGCCAGGGCGCTGCGCCGCGCGGCCAGGGCGATCCCCGCATCGGTCAGATGGCAGGTGATCGAGCGCCTGTCGGTCTCCGAACGGCTTTCGCGCAGATAACCCTTGCGCTCGAGCGCCTTCAGCGTCTGCGACATCGTCCCGCGGGTGGTGCCCAGATACTCGGCCACATGCGACGGCGCGCGCGAGAAGCGGTTGGCGCGCGCCAGGTATTCCAGCGCGGCGATCTGGGCAGGGTTGAGATCGTCCGTCCAGGTCTCGGCCGCGTCGAGGCGCGCCAGACGGTGGATGAAGGCGCGGATCCGCTCGGTCGTGTCCATGGGCATGTAATAGCGACTCGCTATCTCCATTGCAACGCCGGCGGTAAAGTGTTATCGACTCGCTATCATATCACCCGATGGAGGCCGACATGAACCGCACCCTGCCCAGCGCTGCCGCCCTGCTGCTGCTCGCCGGCGCCGCCGCTGCCGACGAAACCCGCGCCATCCACCAGGCCGGGGCGATCGCCTCGCCGGCCGACGCCTCGAGCGTCGCGGCCTTCGACATCCTCGCCGCCCATGCGCACCGGGCGGGGCGGCTCGTGACCTTCCACATAACCACCGGCGGCATCGCCGGCGCCGACCGGCCGCAGCCCGCCGGCGCGCTCGCCGGCGCGCCGGTGCTCTCCTATGTCTGGCCCACCTCGCTCGACCCGGCGACCGTCGGCTTCGCTGGCGGCACCGGCATCCTCACGCTGGCGGCGACCAGCCACCCCGATTTCGACGACACGCCGCTCTTCGACGAGAACGGCGACGGCGACCCGGGCAATGACGGGGTGCTGTGGCACAGCCACTGGGTCGTCCTGACCCCGACCGAGGGCTGCGGCGCCGGCGCGCTCGGGGTGCGCGACATTCCCGACGGCGCGACCCCCGCCATGCCGGCGACCTGGCCGGGCCTGCCGATCTTCATCGACAGCCCGGGCTACACGCCGCTGTTCGACGGGCCGGAGATCACCGTCACCGTGCCGTTTGCCGACCCGGCGGCGGTGCACGGCGCGGCCTATGACGGCGTCACCGCGGCGCTGCGCGTCAACGCCAACATCCACGCGCCGCTGCTCTGCGTGACCGACATCTTCGACATCGCCTCGGGCGATCTGAGCCTGCCCGGAACCATCGACTGAGCCCTGCGCGGCGCATCCCGGCGGGCATCGCTCCGTCCCACCCACGCATGCGGCACGGGCCGGATCGACGCTTGACGGCAGCCGGAGCGCGGCGACATGCTTGCTCGCGCCAATGGGATCGGGGGCCGGCGATGATGTTCCACCACCGCGTCAAGGTCCTCGGCAAGCGCGGGCTCGTCGGCCTCGGCCTGTGGCGCCCGATCCCCGCCGCGCTCTGCGAGCGGCGGGTTGCCGAGCGGCTGCCCTATCTCGGCGACGCCTTCCACGGGCGCGACAACAGGCCGGTCTCGAGCCCGGCCGAGATCCTCGACTTCGCCGCCCCGCGCCCGGCGGTCTCGCGGCTGCGCGATCTCCGCTACACCCCGCTCGGGCTGGCCTGGCATCGCGGCGCGATCGAGGAAGCCGCGTCGTTCTCGCCGATCGGGCCGCCCTTCATCGAGATCCCCTATCTGCGGCCGCTCGAGCGGATCGCGGCGGCCACCGTCGTCCAGACCGATCACACGGTCTCCTATGGCGACTGGGTGTTCGAGGTGGTCCGCCGCCTGGTGGCGGCGGGGGCGCTGCACGGGCCGCTGCTGCTGCCGCGGGCGCTCGCGGCGAAGGGCTATGTGCGGGCCGATCTCGAACGGCTCGGCATCGCGTACCGCGCCGTGACCCGGCCGCTGCTGATCGGCGAGGCGCTGGTGCTGCACAAGCAGCACATGACGCAGCGCTGGACCGCCGAGGAGGTCGGCCTGCTCCGCCGCCGCTGGCGCCTCGCGCCGCCGGAACCGCGGCCGGGCAGCCTCCTCTACCTCTCGCGCGAGGATGTCAGGAGCGAGGTCTGGTCCCGCTCGCGCGCCATGCCCCATGCCGAGATCGGCGCGCTCGTGGCGGCGCGCGGCGGCCGCGTCGTGCGGACCGGGAAGCTGCGCTTCGAGGACTACACCGCGCTCGCCGCGGAGGCGGAAACCGTGGTCGCGGACCACGGCTCGGCGATGGTCAACCTCGTCCAGTGGCGCACGCGGGCGGTGATCGAGCTGGTCTCCGACGGCTACTGGGGCGCTGGGCTGATGGCGCTCGGGCGTGCCGCCGGGGTCGGGACCCATGCGATCCTGCGCGCCAACCAGGACCTGCCGACGCTGCTCGCCAAGCTCGAGCACCTGCTCGACACGATCGGGCGCGGCGACACGCCGGGCGGCGATGGCGAGCCGCCTCAGCCCGCCGCCAGATAGGCGCGCGCCGCGGCGATCACGCGGTCCTGCTGCGCATCGCCGAGCCCGTAGAACAGCGGCAGCCGCACCAGTCGCTCGCTCTCGCGCGTGGTGAAGCGGTCCGCGCCGTGGAAGCGGCCGTGGCGCCGGCCCGCCTCGGCGCCGTGCAGCGGCACGTAGTGGAACACCGCGATCACCCCGGCACGCGCCATGTGGTCGATGAAGGCCGCCCGGTCGGCCGCATCGCGCAGCTTGATGTAGAAGATGTGGCCCTCGCTCTCGGCGCCCGGCGGGATGGCCTGGGTCTCGATCCGCCCGTCCGCCGCGGCCTCGGCGAAGGCGGCGCGGTAGCGCGCGAAGATCCGGCCGCGCCGCTGCAGGATGCGCTCGACCGCCTCGACCTGCGCCCAGAGATAGGCGGCGCCGAGCTCGCTCATCAGGTAGCTGCTGCCGAGGCAGCGCCAGGAATAGGCGTCCACCTGGCCGCGGAAGAAGGCGCGCCGGTCGGTCCCCTTCTCGCGCACCATCTCGGCGCGCGCCTCGAGCGCCGGATCGTTGAGGCAGATGAGGCCGCCCTCGCCGCCGCTGGTCAGGTTCTTGGTCTCGTGGAAGCTCATGGTCGCGATCTGGCCGAACGAGCCGAGGCGGCGGCCCTTCCAGCGCGTGCGGGTGCAGTGGGCGGCGTCCTCGATGAGCCAGAGGCCGTGCTCCGCGGCGATGCGGCAGAGGCTGTCCATCTCGCAGGCCACGCCGCCGTAATGCATCGCGACGATCGCCCGGGTACGGGCGGTGATCGCGGCCTCGACCAGCGTCTCGTCGATGTTCATCGTGTCGGGGCGGATATCGACGAAGACGATGGTCGCGCCGCGCAGGGCGAAGGCATTGGCGGTCGAGACGAAGCCGTAGCTCGCCATGATGACCTCGTCGCCGGGCCCGATCCCGGCGATCAGTGCCGCCATCTCGAGCGCATGGGTGCAGGACGAGGTGAGCAGCGCCGACGCCACCCCGAGCTCGGCCCGGAACCAGGCCTCGCAGCGCCGGCCGAAGGCGCCGTCGCCGCCGAGCCGCGCGGTGCTCATGGCGCTGGCGAGATGCGCCGCCTCGGTGCCGACGACCGCCGCCCGGCTGAAGGGAACCCGGTCTCCGGCCGGCGGCGGCGCCGGCCCGCCCCCGGCCTGCGCTCCCCCCGCGCCCATCAGCGGTGCCGGTCGCGGCGCTGCGCCATCTCGAGGCGCGCCGCCAGCGGGTCCTCCGGATCGTCCGGGTCGACGATCGTCGCGAGGTCCTGGACCTGCACGAGGAGCACGTATTTCATCCGGTCCCCGGCGGCGGGGATCGAGGCATGGACGAGCAGCGGATCGAAGAGCACCGCATCGCCCGCGGGCATCTCCAGCTCGAGCGGCGGGAAGTCGCGGCAGACCGCCTCCGGCACCGCCGGCCGGGCCGGGTCGCTGGCATCGTGCTCGACAAGGCCGAGGCGGTGGCTGCCGGGGCGGATCGCCATCGTCCCGCCGCTGCGGCCGGCCGGGCGGAGCGGGCACCAGAGCCGCCAGGCAACCCGGCACTGGGTGGCATAGTCCTGGTGCATCGGCAGGAGATAGCGGCCCTCCCCGGGCACATCCGCGCGCAGCGTCGGATAGGCCAGCGGGGCGGTCAGCCGGGCCGCATCGAAGAACCCCTCCGCAGCCAGCCGGCGGGTCGCGGCCTGGCTCATCTCCTGCACGATCCTGAGATGCTTGAGATTGGCGAACAGCCGCACGCGATACTCGCCGCCGGTCTTCAAGAGATCCGTCATCGCATCCGCGGCGCGGCGCGTGCGGCCCTTGCGCGCGAGGCCGGCCTCGCCGAGATCGGCCATCACCCGCTCGAACTCCGCGAGCATCGCCGGGCCGATCACGCCTTCGAGGCGCACATAGCCGTCCCGCCGCAGGGCCTCCATGTCGATCATCTGTCCGCCTCCGCTGCCGGAACATCGCCGATGCGGCGCGCGGGGTTGCCGGCGACCACCGCGTAATCCTCGACATCCCGCAGCACCACGGCGCCGAGGCCGACGACGGCGAAGCGGCCGATGCGCACCCCCTCGCGGATCAGCGCCCCCGGCGCCAGATGCGCGCCCTCGCCGATCCGGCAATAGCCGCAGACCACCGCGCGCGCGCCGATGAAGGCGAAGTCGCCGATCGCGACGTCGTGGCCGACATAGCCGCTGCCGCGCACCGCCACGTGGCGGCCGAGATGCGTCCCGGCCTGGATCTCCGCATGCGGGCCGACAAGGCTGCCGACCCCGAGCGTGACGCCGGCCGCGACGGCGGAGCGGCCATCGACGAGCCGTGCCCAGCGCGGATCGGGAATGCCGAGCCCCTCGATGCGGGCGGCGCGCCGCGGCATCTGCCTGACCTTGTGCAGCGGCGCGATGAACTGCACCGCCGCGGGGAGCGCCGGCCAGTCGGCGAAGCTGCCGAGCACCGGATAGACCCCGATGCGCGCGCCGCGCGGCACCTCGTCGTTGAGGAACCCGATCACGGCCGGCCCCTGGGCGCCGAGGGCACGCGCGGTCTCGGCCATGACCTCGCCGCCCCCGCGGCCGCCGAAGATTGCCAGATCCACCCTCGCCGCTCCGGACATCGCCTACCCCGTGCCCGGCCTGATCGACGCACCTCTGTCGACCTCCCGCCGGGCGGATACCTTACGCGACAAGCCTGCCGCAGGGCAGGCGCGATGACAAGAACGCCGGCGCAGCACAGGGCCGCCGGGCGGCACGCCGGATGCCGATTTGCCCTGCCGGGTTGCCCGGCCCAGCCCAGCCTTGCCCGGCGCGGCCGCACGGGCCGCCCTCGCCGGACCCCCCAGCGCGCCGCGGCAGCGCTCGCAGGTCGCCAGTTCGCTCCGGTCCCGCGCGCACGCCGCGGCAGCTTGTGCCCCGCCCGCCTGCCCGAGACAGGGGCGGAGGCGAGCGCACCGGCCCGAACCTTGCGCCGGTCTCCCGGCCCCCGGCAGGCACCGCCCGCGCTGAGCCCTTGCGGTTGCGGCCTGCCATGGGTAGCCGCGCGGAGCCCTTGTCGTGCCGGCCCGGTCTGCTAGCCTGACCCTCTAGATCGGCGGTGGATCGAAGGCGGGGAGAGCGAGGCTTCGCTCCCGGAGATGTGCCGCAGTGCAACTGGCGAAGGCGCCTGCCGTGCCCGATACCGATCCCGCGAAACCGGCCCCTCCCACCGGCAACCAGCCGGACTGGACGGCGAGCGTGCTGGCCGAGCTCGGGCTCGGCCCGCCGACCAACCCGCCGACCAACGCGCCGCACGGGAACACCGGCGCGCCGGTCACCGCCAGCGAGAACGCGCGCCTCGCCGCGCTGTCGGCGGAGGAGCTCGCCGCGACCAACCTGACCATGGGCGACACCAAGGCGCTGTTCGGCCAGTCCTACATGCTCCGGCTCAAGGACACGCCGATCCGCGGCGAGGGCGACCCGGCGCTGAAGGCGCTGATGCGCGAGGTCGAGAAGGGCCTCTCCGGGCCGCGCCGCACCGCGGTGATGCAGGACCTGGCCGGGATCGTCGGCATCCCGCCCACCGCCGAGCAGCTCGACCTCGACTACGGCCGCTTCCTCGTGGTGCGCCGGCAGCAGGCGGCGATCGGCACGGCGAAGAACGACACGGTGCCCGGGCTCAACGAGGAGATGCATCCCAGGTTCATGGCCTCGCGCCCGCAGCTGATGTTCGGCAAGGTGGTCGGCGACGCCTTCGGGATCCACGAGGTCTTCGCGGCGCTGCTGAGCCCCACCGGGGGGCTCGTCGGGCCGGGCAACTGGCTGATCCCGGGGGTCGTCAAGGCCGGGCACCTGGCGCCGGACAACCCGGTCGGGCTGCACGGCACGGTGCATGACGCCGCCGGCTACCTGCTCTCGTTCCACGATGCCGGGCCGGGCTACAACTACCGCGACAGCCGGATCGAGATCCTCGGCACCGACAGCCCGCTCTCGGGCCAGGTCAGCGGCATCGCCTTCTGGGCGAAGGAGGCGGGCGACGACTATGTCCGCCACCGCGTCGATGCCGCGCTCGTCGAGATGGAGAAGGCGCTGAAATCGGCGCGCGACGCGGTGACGGCGGAGATCGAGCGCAGGCTCGCCGAGGCGCAGCAGGCCGCGGCCCGCGCCGCCGGCACCGCGAAGGGCTTGGCGGAGAAGGCCGGGCAGGTCATGGTCGGCGTCGGCGATGCGATCCTCGATGCGCGCGACAAGGTCAGGCGGACCGCGGTGCAGACCTTCGAGACCGCGACCAGGGCGCTCGGCGGCAAGCCGAACCGGAAGGCGAAGGACAAGCTCGACGCCGCCTGGGACTTCATCTGGAGCTGAGACGTGGCCTCGATCGACCTGCATCCCTCGGAACTCGCCTATGCCTTCTCCTATTCGAGGACCGAGGCGGTCATCGGCTGGGGCAGCGCGCCGTTCCTGCCGGAGCCGGGCGCCGACGGCGATCCGGCCGACTGGCTCCTCGACGGCGAGGCGCGGCTGCGCGCCGCGGGCCGGCTCACCGGCACGCCCGAGGCCGGCCTGAACTTCACCGAGGAGATGGCATCGGCGATCCTGGCGCTCGCCGATCCCGGCCTGGTGCTGCTGGCCCAGCGCAAGGAAGGCGACGGCATGCGGACGCTGACCGTGCATGCCGCCGGCGACACCTTCGCCGGGCTGCTGCGGCGCCCGGACGGCATGTTCGAGCTGACCCGCTATGCCGATCTGACCGCTGCCGCCGGCGCCGGCGCGAGCTTCGTCGGCGCGGCGCTCGCCCCGGCCGGGCACGAGAGCCGCATCGAGGCCAACATGAAGGTGCTGGGCCGGCTGAAGCAGCTCGCCGGTGCCGGCGCGGCCGACAAGGTGGTCGCCGCCCTGGTCAGGCTGGGCGCCGCCGAGGCGGATGCGCGGTCCGCCGCGCTTGCCCTGGCCCGGCCGGCGGCGGCCGGGGTGCTGAGCGTGCTTTACTGCGCCGCCAACGAGGTCGGGGATGCCGAGCCGTTCAGCGTGATGACCGACGCCGAGGACCGCACCTGGATCGTGTTCCCGCCGGCCGGGCCGGAGGGGCCGGTGATCCTCGAGCGCAGCTCGGCCGGCGCCCTCGCGGCGCGCATCGCGGTCGGCGTGGCGGCGCGGCTCGCGGCGCAGAGCTGAGCGGACCGCCGGGCTCAGCCGCCGAACTCCCGCGCCAGCAGCCGCCGGATGCGGCGCAGGTGATAGGCCAGCCGGCGCGCCAGCGGCGGGCGGGTGCCATAGTCGGCCGCGTTGCGCGCCGCGGTGGCCGCCAGCCTGCGCGGGTCGAGCGCGAAGGGCGCCGCCCGCCGGTCCGCCGCATCGGCGAGGAACAGCGATGTCGGCGCGGCGGCGCTGACGAGGCCGAAGCCCGCGCGCCGCGCGGCCAGGCCCAGCGTGTCGCTGCAGAAGCCGAGCACATGGGCGAAATGGAACCGCGTCGGCCCCTTGGGCTCGTAGGCCTGCATGTCCGGCACCTCGAGATAGAGGATGCCCCCGGGCGCCAGCCAGTCGCGCATCCGCGCCAGCGCCGGCACCGGCGTCGCCAGGTGCTCGAGCACGTGCAGGCAGGTGATCGCCTCGAAGCTCGCCGGCGCGAAGGTCATCTCCTGCCAGCGCCCGGTGCGGATCGTGCAGCTGGCATGGGCCGCGGCCCTCTCCCGTGCATGCCGCGTGTAGCCGCCATGCGGGTCGAAGCCGGTGACCGCATGGCCGCCTTCGGCGAGATGCACCGCCAGCTCGCCCGAGCCGCAGCCGAATTCGAGGATCCGCCGCGGCCGGTCCAGATCCATCACCCGGCCGAGCGCCGCACGTCGCCGGGCCGCCTCCCCGGCCTTCCTCGCGCTGTGCGCGCGCCGCGGCCGCAGCCGCGCGAGCTGGTATTCCAGCCGGTAGACGCTGGCATAATAGGCCGCCAGCTCAGCCTCGCTGGGCATCGGATTGGTGAAGAACATCCCGCAGTCATGGCAGAGCTCGGTGGTCAGGCGCTTCGCCTTGCGGTCGTGGCGCGCGATCGGCGCATGCCGGGCCGAGCCGCAAACCGGGCAGTCCACCGTGTCGCCACGATAGGGATAGCCCGTGAAGGGCAGGAAATATGCAAGGGCGCTGCCCATCTGGTCGCTTCGCGATACCCGCTCCCGCGCAGGCCGCGCCAGGTCGCGGCCTGCGCCGAGGCGGCGCGGCGGCTTGCGGCGAGGGCCGGGTCCGCCGCCCGGGCCGGGTCGCCGCGCCGTCGCCGGCCCGGCATCCTGCACCGGCCGGCCGATCAGCCAGTATGCGGGCGCCGATGGCGGCGATCAAGCCGCCCGGCGCCCCTGCCATGCGCGGGGTCCCGCCATGGGCCGGTGTACGCGCACGCCGGGCCACCGCGACAGGCCCCCTTGCGATGCGCCGGTTGCCGGCAGCGTCGATCCTCCGCCCGTACCGGCACGGATCGAAGTCGGCCATGCCGAGCGTATCCCCCTTGCGCGGGACACCGCCCCCCGGCGGTCCCGCCCCCGCCGCCCGGCAAGGCGACTGACCGCCTGGGCGTCCGAGAGCCCTGGGGCGTGCCTCCGATCTACGCGGCAATCCTCGCCGGCAGCGACCGCGGCAGGGGCGGTATCGACACGCCCCCGGATGCAAGGATGCAAGTCTGCCAAACCGGCATCATCTCGACGGCAGCGGCGCGGGTACGCCGAGACGGAGCCCACCCTCGCCGGCATCGACTCCAGCACGGGCGCGATCGATATTACCCGGATGCAGGGATGCAAGGCCGCCGAACCGGGAACATCTCGACGGCAGCGGCACCGCGGCACCCGGCGGTCATCGCCGGACCGGCACCGCCCCCCGCCTGCCGCGCGCATTCGCCGATACGGAGCCCATCGGGACCGGCATGGGCCCCGCCATCCCGGAGACCGCTGTTGCCGTTGCAGGCGGCGGAGGACCTGTCGGCCCTCACCGGACTATCGGGCCGGGCCACCGCTTCGCGCAGGACCATCGGGGGCCTGCAGCAGCGCGCCGACACTGCGTGCCACCGAGATACTGCCGACGGGACGCCGATCGCCACGCTCGACCCGCCGAACCGAGGCCGCCGGTCAGCGCCTCGCGGTTCTTCGGCGGGGGCGGATCGAGGCGCAGCACCGCGCCCCGGAGGATGCGGGAAACCTGACGGGAAACGCGGCACTCGTCCGCGCCATGATCCGCGAGCCGACCCCCGGGGGCGCGGCCGGAACGCCATGCCCGTCACGGCGGCACGGCTCGTCAGGCAGCAGCACACCCGCAAGCCGGAGGCGCTCGGCAGCCCGAGGCACCGCCGCAGGATCGCGCGCAGCGCGGTGGCGGCGATGTGGCCGGCGGCGGCGGCACGCCCGCCATGCCGTTCGTCTCCGGGCTGCCGAGCCTCGCCCCGGCAGCCGCCGACACGCGGCTCACAGACCGCGGCGGGTGCGCCGAGCAAGAGCCCCACGCGCTTGAGTAGACATCCCGCGGCAATCCTGACCGGTGGGCGCATGGTTTCGACGCCCCCGTCCTGTTCTGCCCCGGAGGCGGTGAAAGCCGGAAACGGGCACTGCCGATGCCGAGTGTCAGTGCGGGCACCCCCGCAGCAATCCTCGCCTGCACTCCGCGCTCGGTTATCTGAGCCCCGCGCGTTACGAGGAGATCAACCGCCCGGCCCTGGTCAAAACCGCTGCCTGAACCTGTCCGGCCCCAGGGGCGCAGTCCATCGTGCGGGGGGACCATCTGCCATCTTCCCCCTAGGAGCTGCGTCGTTTGCCGCGGGCCGGTGCGGCGGGGACGGGTGCCCGGCAGGGGCCGGCGCTCCGCCCGTTGCCCGGCTCTGGCGCGGCGGGGCGCCGGTCCCGATCGGCCTGAGAGGGCCTGCGACGACCGCGCCCGGGCGAGCCTGCCGGCCTTCCGGCACTGCGCACGGGCGATCGGCGGGCGGCGCGGGACGACCTCAGGCGGGTCGTCGCCGCGGTGGGCCCCGGAGGCCGCCGCCCTGACAGGCGGCACGAGACGGCGGGCCATCCGGCGCTGCGCCCGGGCGATCGGCGGGTGGCGCGGGGTGACATCAGGCGGGTCGCCGCCGCGGGGCCCCGGAGGCCACCGCCCTGACCGGCGGCGCGAGACTGCCGGCCTTCCGGTGCTGCGCCCGGGCGATCGTCGGGCGGCGCGGGGTGACATCAGGGGGGTCGTCGCCGCGGGGCCCCGGAGGCCGCCGCCCTGGCCGGCGGCAGGAGACTGCCGGCCTTCCGGTGCTGCGCCCGGGCGATCAGCGGGCGGCGCGGGACGACCTCAGGCGTTTCGCCGCCGCGGGGCCCCGGCGGCCGCCGCCCTGACCGGCGGCTCGGGGCGTGGGCTCTGCCCGATCTCCCACCCGCGGCGCCGGGGCGGGCGGCGAGCCCCAAGGGCGGGCCGGCGCGGCGGCATCGGTTGCAGGCTTCCGCGCAATCTGCAACCCTCGCGCCCACGCTTCCGCACCGTGGCGGCGCCTTCCGCCGCGGCACATGTTTCCGCCGCCCGCGCGCCACCGCGGAGAGCCCCGCCAGGGACCGCCGCCATGACCCGCCGTCCGAGACTGCGCTCCTACCAATCCTGGGTCGCGAACGAGACGCTGGAGGACTATTCGCTGCGCTATGCCGCGAAATCCTTCCGCCGCTGGTCGCCCTTCGTCATCGCCAACACCGCGCTCGGCGGCATCTCCTTCCTGGCGCTCGAGGCGATCGGCGGCGCCATCACGCTGAGCTACGGCTTCGCCAACGCCTTCCCGGCGATCATCGTCACCTGCCTCTTCATCTTCGTCACCGCCTACCCGATCGCCTTCTATTCGAGCCGGCACAACATCGACATGGACCTGCTCACCCGCGGCGCCGGCTTCGGCTATATCGGCTCGACGATCACCTCGCTGATCTATGCCTCCTTCACCTTCATCTTCTTCGCGCTCGAGGGCGCGATCATGGCGCAGGCGCTGAAGATCTATGCCGACATCCCGCTGGTGCTGGGCTACCTGATCTCCTCGCTGGTGGTGATCCCGGTGACCTTCGTCGGCATGACGATGATCAGCCGGCTGCAGCTCGTCACCCAGCCGGTCTGGATCGTGATGATGCTGACGCCGTTCTTCGCCATCGCCATCGGCTCGCCGGAGTCCTTCGCGGAATGGGCGGCGCATGCCGGCAGCGAGCCCGGCGGCGACGGCTTCGACCTGATCGCCTTCGGCTCGGCGGTGACGATCCTCTTCGCGCTCTCGATCCAGATCGGCGAGCAGGTGGACTATCTGCGCTTCCTGCCCGAGCGCACCGCCGGCAACCGCCGCGCCTGGTGGTCGACGGTGATCTCCGCCGGGCCGGGCTGGATCGTGATCGGCGGCTTCAAGATCCTGTTCGGCAGCCTGCTGGCGGTGCTCGCGGTCTCGGCCGGGCTCGAGCGGGAGACCGCGCTCGAGCCGGTGCGGATGTTCATCGAGGCCTATGGCCATGTCTTCGACGACCCGCGCATCGTGATGGCGGCGGCGGCGGTCTTCGTGCTGGTCTCGCAGGTCAAGATCAACGTGACCAACGCCTATGCCGGCTCGCTGGCCTGGTCCAACTTCTTCTCGCGCGCCACGCACCAGCATCCGGGCCGGGTGGTCTGGCTGATCTTCAACATCCTGATCTCGCTGCTGCTGATGCTGCTCGGGATCTTCCAGACGCTGGAGCTGGTGCTCGCGGTCTATTCGGTGATCGCGGCGGCCTGGATCGGTTCGCTGTTCGCCGATCTCGCGATCCTGAAGCCGATGCGGATCAGCCCGCCGGCGATCGAGTTCCGGCGCGCCTATCTGCACGACTTCAACCCCGTGGGCTGCGGCTCGATGGCGGCGGGGGCGCTGATCGGGGTGCTCTGCTTCGCCGGGCTGGCGGGCGACTATCCGGAGGCCTATGCCGCGCCGCTGGCCTTCCTCTCGGCGCTGGTGATGGCGGTGGCGATCGGGGTGGCGACGCGCGGGCGCTACTATCTCGCGCGCCAGCCGGTGGCCTTCCGCAAGGCGCGCGGGCGGCGGATGAACTGCGCGATCTGCGGCGTGGAATACGAGCGGCCGGACATGGTCTCCTGCGCCTTCTACGACCGGCCGCTCTGCTCGCTCTGCTGCACGCTCGACGCGCATTGCCACGATGTCTGCAAGGCGCCGGCACCGGACGCGGCGGAGCGCGAGTCGCGGTTCTTCCGCTCGATGCGCAGCAAGATCGCGCCGCATACCTGGCGGCGGCTGCGCAAGGTGCTGGTGATCCTGCTGACGCTCTCGGTGGTGACGGCGGCGGTGTTCCTGCTGACCTATCGCATGGTCACCTATCCCGGCGCCGCGCCGATGACCCAGGGCACGCTGCTGTTCGACGTGTTCCTCGCGATACTGCCGCTGCTCGCCATCGGCGCCTGGTGGATCGTGCTCTCGCAGGAGAGCCGGGAGCTGGCCGAGCGCGACCTCGTCACCTCGCTCGAGGAGCTCGGCCGCACCCAGCGCGAGCTCGCCGGCAGCGAGCGGCTCGCCGCGATCGGCCAGATCACCGCCACGGTGAGCCACGAGCTGCGCAACCCGCTCGGCACGGTGGTGACCTCGGCCAACATCCTCGGGCGCCGGCTGGGCGAGAGCGACGGCGCCACCCGCGAGGAGCTCGACCGGCTGCAGCGCAATGTCTGGCGCTGCGTGCGGATCATCGACGACCTGCTGGAATTCTCCCGCCGCAAGGAGCTGATGGTGACGCCGATCGACCTCGACGGCTGGATCCGACGCCATCTGCGCGCCGGCGATCTCGGCATCAGCGCCGAGCCGGTGCTCGACCTCGCCGCGGAGCGCGTGGTGACCGCCGATCCCGAGCGCCTGCGCCAGGTGCTGGCGAACCTGCTGACCAATGCCGTGCATGCCTGCGAGGCGGCCGGGCGCCGCTCGCCGCGCATCGCCATCGAGACCCGCGCCGAGGGGGCAGAGGCGGTGCTGCGCGTCTCCGACAACGGCGCCGGCATGGACGAGGAGACCCGCGAGCAGGTCTTCGAGCCGCTGTTCAGCACCAAGGCCTTCGGCGTCGGCCTCGGCCTGCCCATCGTGCGGCGCATCGTCGAGCAGCATGGCGGCAGCGTCGCCATCGAGAGCCGCCCCGGCGAAGGCACCACCGTCACCGTGCGCCTGCCTGCCGAGCCGCTGGCCGCCGGGCCGCTGGCCGCCGACGGGGCGCCGGCATGAGCGCCGCGGTGCAGGGGCCGCGGGTGCTGGTGGTCGATGACGACATCGACTTCGCCGGCAGCCTCACGGCGCTGCTGCAGCTCGAGGGGCACGGCGTGGCGGTGGCGCACAGCCCCGAGGCGGCGCTCGCCCGGATCGAGGCCGACGGCATCGTGGTCGCCCTCGTCGACATCCGCCTCGGCCGGCAGAGCGGGGTGGAGCTGGTGCGCGAGATGCGCCGGCGCCGGCCGGAGATGGTCTGCGTGATGATCACCGCCTATGCCTCGATCGACACCGCGGTGGAGGCGCTGCAGGCCGGCGCCTACGACTATCTCTGCAAGCCGTTCTACCCCGAGGATCTGATCGCCACGCTCGGGCGCTGCTTCGAGCGGCTGGAGCTCGGGGCCGAGCGCCGCCGCATCGCCGAGCGGGTCAGCCACATGCAGCGCATGGAGACCATCGGGCAGATGACCTCCGGCATCGCGCACGACTTCCACAACGTGATCGGCGTGCAGTTCGCCACCCTGCGCTGGCTCGAGGGGCGGATGCCGCCGGGCTCGGCCGAGGCCGAGGCGATTGCCGATGCCATCGCCTCGCTGGAAGGCGGGCAGCGGCTGACCTCGCGGCTGCTGCATTTCGGGCGCACCGGGCGGGGCGATACCGAGATCGTCGACCTCGCCGCCGAGATGCCGCCGATCGCGCGGGTGCTGCGCCGCGCGCTCGGCGAAAGCGTCGAGGTGGTGCTGGAGATCGCGCCGGCGCTGCACCCGGTCAGCGTCGCCCGCGGCGAGCTCGAGGCGATCTTCCTCAACCTCGCGCTCAATGCCCGCGACGCGATGCCGGAGGGCGGCTGCCTGCGCATTGCCCTCGCCAACATGCGGGTGACGCGGGAGCCGGCCTGGCGCCGGCTCGGCCTGATCGCGGGCGAGCATCTGCGCATCGCGGTCTCCGACACCGGCACCGGCATGACCCCGGAGGTGCTGGCCCGCGCCCTCGAGCCGCTCTACAGCACCAAGCCGCGCGAGCGCGGCTGCGGGCTCGGGCTCTCGATGGTCGACAACTTCATCCGCCAGGCCGGCGGGCGCGTGGTGATCGAGAGCGCCCCCGGCGCCGGCACCCGGGTCGAGCTCTACCTGCCGCGGGCGGTGCCCTCCTCGCCGCCGTCCTCGCCGGGCTGCGCGACGAACATGTAGCCGACCCCGCGCACCGTGCGGATGAAGCGCATGCGCCCGGCATCGTCGCGCAGCTTGCGCCGGATGCGCCCGATCAGCACGTCGATGCTGCGGTCATAGGGCGACCAGTTCCGGCTCGCCACGATGTCGAGGATCTGCTCGCGCGAGAGGATCCGGCCCTTGCGCACCAGCAGCGCCTGCAGCACCTGGCATTCGCGGTGGGTCAGCCGGATCGGCCCGCCCTCGGGCGGCAGCACCTCCTGGCTCTCCGGGTCGAGGCGCCAGCCCGAGAAGGCCCAGAGCCGGTCCTCCGCCGCGCCCTCCGCGACGCCGGCGCTGCGGCCATAGCGGCGCAGCACCGCGCGCAGCCGGGCGATCAGCTCGCGCGGCTCGAACGGCTTGGTCACGTAGTCGTCGGCGCCGAGCTCGAAGCAGACCACCTTGTCGATGGTGCTGTCCTTGCCGGTGAGCATCACCAGTGGCATGTCGTGCTGCACCCGGAAGGTGCGGGCCAGCGACATGCCGTCCTCGCCGGAGGGGAACCTGAGGTCGAGCAGCACGAGGTCGAAGCTCTCGTCGGCCAGCAGCCGGCGCATCGCCGCGCCGTCATGGGCGGCGCGGGCGGCAAAGCCCTCGTCGGCGAGGATGCGGACGAGGACGCCGCACATCCGGCGGTCGTCGTCCACGACCAGGATTCGGTGCTGGGCGGTGGCGGGCATGCGCGAGCATAGCCACGGGCAGGCCCGCCGGTCGAGCCGGCTCTGCCCCGCCCGAGGCCCGCCGCGGGCCGGAATCGCGCCCCGCGGCGCCCCGTTTACAAAAAGTTACATTTCCTCCCGGCCGGCGGCGCACTGGCGTTACCCGCCCCGCCTAGCCTCTCCCCCTGCCGGCACCCCGCAGCCCGCCCCCCGGGGCGGCGCGGGAGACAACAGCCCACCGGCCGGCCGACGCGGTGGGACACCCATGGCATGGGGGAGGAAGATATGCCCAAGACCGTATTCTCGATCGATCTCGACAAGGCGCCCGAGGACCAGGACATCAAGACCCACAACCGGTGGCACCCGGACATCCCGATGGTCGAGACCTTCAAGACCGGCGAGGTGTTCCGCGTCGAGTGCTATGACTGGACCGGCGGCCAGATCGGCAACAACGACAGCGCCAACGACATCCGCGATGTCGATCTCACGCGGGTGCACTACCTCTCCGGGCCGTTCGGCTTCGAGGGCGCGGAGCCCGGCGACCTGCTGGTGGTCAACATCCTCGATCTCGGCGCGCTGCCCAATTCGGAATGGGGCTTCAACGGCCTCTTCGCCAAGGAGAACGGCGGCGGCTTCCTGACCGAGCACTACCCCAACGCGACCAAGTCGTGCTGGGACTTCCAGGGCATCTACACCACCTCGCGGCACATCCCGGGGGTGCGCTATCCGGGCATCATCCATCCCGGCCTGATCGGCTGCCTGCCCGATCACAAACTGCTGGCCGAGGCCAACCGGCGCGAGGCCGAGCTGGTGGCGACCGATCCCAACCGGGTGCCGCCGCTCGCCGCGCTGCCCTATGCCGACACCGCGCTGATGGGCCAGATGTCGGGCGATGCCGCGCGCAAGGCGGCCGAGGAGGCCTGGCGCACCGTGCCGCCCCGCGAGCATGGCGGCAACTGCGACATCAAGAACCTGTCGCGCGGCTCGCAGGTGTATTTCCCGGTCTACGTGAAGGGTGGCGGGCTCTCGATGGGCGACATCCACTTCTCGCAGGGCGATGGCGAGATCACCTTCTGCGGCGCCATCGAGATGGCCGGCTGGATCGACATCAGCGTCGACATCATCAAGGGCGGCATGGCGAAGTACAACGTCATCAACCCGATCTTCAAGCCGAGCCCGATCGACCCGCATTTCGACGACTACCTGATCTTCGAGGGCATCTCGGTCGACGAGCATACCGGCGAGCAGTACTATCTCGACGCGCATGTCGCCTATCGCCGGGCCTGCCTCAACGCGATCGAATACCTGAAGAAGTTCGGCTATACCGGCGAACAGGCCTACAGCATCCTCGGCACCGCGCCGGTGGAGGGGCGGATCGCCGGCATCGTCGACATCCCCAATGTCTGCGCCACCCTGGCGATCCCGACGGCGATCTTCGATTTCGACATCAATCCCAACGCCTCCGGCCCGACGCCGCAGGTCTCGGGGGTCGACGTCGCCCGCACGAGCTGACGCCCGCTCCGCAACGCATCGTGAGGCCCGCGCGGGGGCATGAGGCCCGCGCGCGCGGCCGCCACAGGGGGATATCGCCATGTTGCTCGGCTTCGCCTTGCTCTATGTCGGCGCGGTCCTGTTCCTCAACGGGCTCTGGCTGCTCGGCCGGATCCAGGATCGCGAGATCGTCGTCATCAACATCGTCTCGGGGGTGGTCACGCTCTCGGTCGCCGTCGCCTCGATCTTCGGCGCCGGCGCCGATCTCGCCACCGTCAAGGCGGGGGCGCTGACGCTGCTCTTCACCACCACCTATCTCTGGGTGGCCTACAACCGCATCGTCGCGGTCGACGGGCGCGGGCTCGGCTGGTTCAGCCTGTTCGTCTCGGTCACCGCGGTGCCGGTGGCGCTGCAGTCCTTCGCCGGGATCGGCAGCGCGCTCGATCTCTGGATGGCCGTGAACTGGAGCGCCTGGGCGGTGCTGTGGTTCATGTACTTCCTGCTGCTCGCGCTCGGCCGGCCGATCCTGAAGGCCACCGGTGCGGCAACGCTGCTGATGGGAATCGGGACCGGCTGGATCCCCGGATTCCTGCTGCTCGAGGGCGTGCTCTGAGGCACACTGCCCGCGAGGCACGAGAACGGTGCCGCGGCGGCTGGCCGGCGCGGCACACCAGGCAAGACAACAACCGGAGACACCGATGCCCATCTACGGCTATCTCTGCACCTCCTGCGGGCCCTTCGAGAGCTGGGCGACGCTGGCCCGCTCGGAGGAGCCCTGCACCTGTCCGAGCTGCGGCGCACAGGGCCGCCGCGAGGTCGCCCTGCCGCATCTCGCGATGATGAACGCCTCGCTCAGATCCGCGCTCGACCGCTCGGAGAAATCCTCGGCCGAGCCGAAGGTGGTCAACAAGAAGCACCTCGCAGGCTGCGGCTGCCCGCTCTGCAAGATGGGGCCGAAAGGCAACCAGACCCGCAAGAAGTGGTCGATCGGCCACTGAGCGCGGCAGCCCCGGCGCCCGTGGGCTGGGCGCCGGGGCTGCTGGCGCTCGCCCTCGCGCAGGTGCTGAGCTGGGCCGCGCTGTTCTACAGCTTCGCGGCGCTGCTGCTGCACTGGGAGCGCGATCTCGGCTGGCACAAGGCGGAGCTGACGCTGGGGCTGACCGCGGCGGTGCTGGTCTCGGCCGCCGCGGCGCCGCTGGCCGGGCGCATCCTGGATGCCGGCCACGGGCGGCTCCTGCTCGGCCTCAGCCCGGCGCTCGGGGCGCTGGCGCTCTGCGGGCTCTGCCTCGCGGAGACGCCGGAAGCCTTTGTCGCGCTCTGGGTGGTGGTCGGGCTGGCGCAGGCCGGCTGCCTCTACGAGGCGCTCTTCGCCTTCGTCACCCTGCGCCTCGGCGGCGCGGCGCGCCCGGCGATCCTGCGCGTCACGCTGGTCGCCGGCTTCGCGGCGCCGGTGGCCTTCCTGCTCGGCGGGCGCATCGCCGAGGCGGCGGGCTGGCGCGCCGCGCTGCTCACCCTGGCCGGGCTGGCGCTGGCGGTGGCGGCGCCGCTCAACTGGTTCGGCGCCGGCCGGCTCGAGGGCGGCGCGGCCCGGCCCGCCCGACCGGCCGCGCGGCCGAGGGTGATGCGCCGGGTGCTGCGGTGCCCGGCCTTCTGGCTGATCTGCATCGGCTTCACCTGCATCGCGCTCGATCACGGGATCCTGCTCAACCACCTCGTGCCGATGCTGGCCGAGCGCGGCATCGCCGAGGGCACGGCGCTGATGGCCGCGGCCTGCATCGGCCCGATGCAGGTGGCCGGGCGGCTGGCGCTGCTGCCGGTCGAGGGCCGCGCCTCGAACCACGTGCTGGCGCTGCTCTCCTTCCTGGCGCTGGCCGCCGCGGCCGGGCTGCTGCTGGCCACCGGCGGCGCGGTCGGCCCCGGCGAGGCGGCGGCGCTGGCCTTCGGCTTCGCCGGGCTGCAGGGCGCGGCCTACGGGCTGACCAGCGTGCTGCGCCCGGCGCTGGCCGCCGAGACCCTCGGGCACGAGGGCTTCGGCACCGTCTCGGGCTGGCTGGCGCTGCCCTATCTCCTCGGCTTCGCGCTGGCGCCCACGCTCGGCGCGCATCTCTGGGCGGCGGGGGGCTACGACCTCGCGATCCTGGCCGCCCAGGGCGCGGTGCTGGCCGGGCTCGCCTGCCTGCTGGCGCTGCGCCTCGCGGCGCGCTGAGCCCGGCCGCGGGCGCGGCGATTGCATCGCGGCCCGCGACGCCGGAGAATGGCGCCTCCCCAGCGCCACGGAACAGATGGACCCAGCCCTCGACATCCGCGCCTATGACGGCCCCGGCCAGCTCCACAGCCACGAGATCGTGCAGCTCGTGCTGCCGATGGAGGGCGCGCTGGAGCTCGAGATCGCCGGGCACGGGGCGCGGCTCTCGCCGGCGCTCTCGGCCTTCATCGCGCCGGGCGAGCGGCACACCCAGGCCGGGCACGGGCCGAACCGCTCGCTGGTGCTCGAGGCGCCCGCCGCGGCGTTCCCGCCGGCTGTGCTCGAGCGGCTCGGCCGGCAGCGCTTCTTCGCCCCGGCACCGGCGCTGCGCAGCCTCGTGGAGTTCGCCGACCTGCGCAGCCGCGCCGCCGGGCTCGGCACCGGCGATCTCGCGGCGCTGGCCCGGCTGCTGACCGGCACGCTCGGCGCGGAGCCGGAGCGCCCCGCCCCGCGCGACCGGCTGGCGGCGGCGATCCGGCGCGACCCGGCGGCGGACTGGCCGGTCGCGCGGCTGGCGCGGGAGGCCGGCATGAGCCGCTCGGCGCTCTACCGCGCGCTCGCCGCCGGGGGCGAGAGCCCGGGGCGCTTCGTCACCCGCATCCGGCTCGAGGCGGCGCTGGCCGATCTCGCCGATCCGCGCCTGCCGCTGGCCGGGATCGCCCTGCGCTGCGGCTTCTCCGACCAGGCGGCGCTGACCCGGGCGATGCGGCGCGAGACCGGCCGCACCCCCGGCGCCTGGCGCCGGCAGATCGGGACGCCGGGCCAAGCGCGCGGAACGTGAGGACAAGCCCGCCGCCGCGCCGGCGCGCTATCTCCCGGCGACCGGAAAAGGCGCGGAGGCGGCGATGAACGCGGCGAGGCTGACGGGGATTGCGGCGGTGCTGGCCGCGGCCCTGCTCTGGGGCACCACGGGGACGGCGCAGAGCCTGCTGCCGGCGGCCCGCGAGCCGATGGTGGTGGGCGCGCTGCGGCTCGCCTTCGGCGCGGCGACGCTGCTGGCGCTGGCACTGGCCGACCCGGCCTGCCGCCGCGCCCTGCCCGGCCTGCCCTGGGGCACGATCCTGTTCGCCGGGGCGGCGGTGGCGGCCTACAATCTCTGCTTCTTCCGCGCGGTCTCGGAGGCCGGGATCGGCATCGGCACGGCGGTGACCATCGGCAGCGCGCCGATCTGGGCCACGGCCTGGGAGACCCTGACCCATCGCCGGCTGCCGGGCGGGCTGCGCCTCGCCGGGCAGGCGGTCTCGATCCTCGGGGTCGGGCTGCTCGGGCTGACCGGGGCGGGCGGCGGCTCGGCGCTCGGCATCGGCCTCGCGCTGGCCTCCGGGGCGAGCTATGCCGCCTATTCGCTGGCCACCAGCGCGATCGGCCACCGCGCGCCCTCCACGGCGATCGCGGCGGCGACCTTCGGCACCGCGGCGCTGCTCACCGCGCCGGTGCTGGCGATCCTCCCGCTCGGCTGGATCGCCGGGGCCGATGCCTGGGGCGCGCTGGCCTTTCTCGGGATCGGCGCGACCGGGCTGGCCTATGCGCTCTACACCTGGGGGCTGACGCGGGTCGCCGCCTCCACCGCGGTGACGCTGGTGCTGGCCGAGCCGGTGACCGCCTGGTGCCTCGCGACCTTCTTCGTCGGCGAGCCGGCGACCGCCGAGAGCATCGCCGGCGCGGTGCTGATCCTCGCCGGGCTGGCCCTCGTGACCGCGGTGCCGGCGCGGCGCTGAGCGGCCGGGGGTGGCCGCGCCGCCCGGTTCAGCGGCTGCCGCGATCCACCAGCCGGGGGCCGCCGAGCGCCCGCCGGTCGGCGGCATCCTCGGTCACGCGCAGGATGCAGGTGGTCAGCTCCTCGAGCCGCAGCGGCTTGCCGACATAGCCGTCGAAGCCCGGCCGGGCCGCGCGCCGGCGCGCCTCGCCGGGCCCGCGGGTGCCGACCAGGATGACGCTCGCCGCCCGCCCGTCGGCCTCGGCGAACCGCAGCGAGGCCAGCACGTTGGCGCTCTCGGCGCCGGCCACGTCGTCGTCGAGGATCACCAGGTCGAAGCGCTCCGCCGCCAGCTTCGCCAGCGCCGAGTGCACCGAGGCCACCGCGGTGACATTGGCCCGCTGCGTCGAGAGGAACAGCTCCAGCACCCCACGGTCGAGCCGCGCCGGCTCCACCGTGAGCACCCTGAGCCCCGGCGGCAGGCGCGGCGCCTCGCGCAGCGGCTCGCCGGGTTTCGCCACCGCCAGCGGCAGCGGCAGGCGCACGGTGAAGGTCGAGCCCGCGCCCGGCGCGCTGTCGAGCTGCAGCACCCCGTTCATCGAGGCGACCAGGTCCCGCACGATGTGCAGGCCGAGCCCGCTGCCGCCGAAGCGCCGGGCGATGTCGGCCCCGGCCTGGGCATAGGGCTCGAAGATCGCCGCCTGCTGCTCCGGCGCGATGCCGATCCCGGTATCGGCGACCTCGATGCTGAGCGGCTGGTCGGCCAGCCCCCAGATCCGCACGGTCACCGCGCCCGCCTCGGTGAAGCGGATCGCGTTGCCGACGAGGTTGTCGATGATCTGGGAGATCCGGTGCTCGTCGCCGATGCGGGCGATGTTGGCGCCCTCGCCGGCCTCCGCGACGAAGTCGAGCCCCCTGGCGGCGGCGGTATGGGCATGGGTCTCCTGCGCCGCGTCGACCAGGTTGAAGGGGCGGAACTCCACCGCCTCCAGCGCCAGCCCGCCGGCCTCGATCCGCGACAGGTCGAGCATCTGGCTGGCGATGTGCTCCAGCGTGCGGCCCGAGCGCACCAGCTGCTCGGCCAGCTCGCGCTCCGGCCCGCTCGGCAGCCGGCTGACCAGCAGCCCCGAGAGCCCGACCACGCCGGTCAGGTGATTGCGGATCTCGTGCGACATGGTGGACAGGAAATCGGTGCGCGCGTCGCGGCTGATCACCGCCTCCTCGGCCCGCGCCGCCTCGGCCTCGCGCGCCTGGCAGAGCTCGTCGACATCCGCCTCGACCACGTCGATCACCTCGGCGCCGCTGTCGGCGTCGCGCGCCTTCACCGCATCGACCCGCTGCCAGCGCGCCGTGCCGCCGACCCGGCGCATCCGCGCGATCACCACCGCGCGGCCGGCGCCGTCGAGCTCCTCGACGAGCCGCGCATGATCGGCCGGGTCCTCGAACCGCGCCACCAGCGCCGGCGCCAGCGCGCCATAAAGCGCCTCCGCCGCCGGGTTGCAGCGCAGCAGGCGGCCATCGGCAGAGAACACCGAGGCCGGCACCGGCGAGCGCTGCACCAGCGCCAGCAGCTCGGCATCCGCCGCCGCCCGCGGCGCCTGCGGCAGCATCACCAGCAGCGCCGGCCGGTCGTCCACCGTCACCGCCCAGGCCTCGGCCGGGAGATGCGCGATCTCGCCGTCCTCGGCGCGCACCGGCCAGCGGTTCTGCAGGCCCTGCGGCGCCGCCGCCCCGGCCGCGCCCCGCGCCTCGGCCACGAATTCCTCCGGCACGGCGGCGACGAGCGCGGCCACCGGCGCATCCTCGAGCGCGGCGACCTCCCAGGCACGCAGCGCCGCCGGGTTGGCCCAGAGCACCGACCCGTCATCCGGCGAGATCAGCCACAACGGCCGCTCGATCGCCCCCAGCAATGCAATATCCAGCGTTATCATGTCACCCCACCCAAATAATTCGGACGGATGGAAATCAAGATGCCGGCAGCATCCGGCCAGGGCACAATGGCCCGTGCGTCCTCGCCAAATACCGGGGCGTCCACTGGAGTGCTCCGGTTGCGTTCACTGGTCATTCCGATACCCCCCGATCTATATTTTTCTGGATCGCAATTCGGAGAAAGAAATACACGAACACAAACGGTTAATACCGAAATTCCCCGCAGCGGGGGGAAGCCGGCGGGCCATGCCGCCCGGCGCGCCGATCCGCGCTGCCCCGCTCATGGCGACACCACCTTGAGATGCGGCCCGCGGCCGGAGCCCGGGCCGGGATCGTAGCCCGGGCCGCCGCCGGAGCCGGGATCGCCCTCGCCGGGGCCGATCATCGAGACGCGCATCGCCGGCACCTCGAAGCTGAAGATGCTGCCTCGGCCAAGCTCGCTGCGCACCTCGATGACCCCGTCCCACTGCGCGACGATGGCCTGCGCGATGGCCAGCCCGATGCCGGTGCCGCCGACCCGCCGGGTCGAGGAGCTGTCGCCCTGGAAGAAGCAGTTGAAGATCCGCTCGATATCCTCCGCCGGGATGCCCGGCCCGGTATCGGCGACCTCGAAGAGCAGCCCGGTGCCGCTGGCCGAGGCGCCCACGCGCACCGAGACGAAGCCGCGCTCGGTGAACTTCACCGCGTTGTCGATCAGCACCCGCAGCACCTGCTTGATCAGGTCCGGGTCGTGGCGGAACAGCGTCGGCCCGTCGAAATGCGAGGAGCTCAGCACCGTGAGCTCGCGGCAGTTGTTGGCCTCCTTCGCGGCCTCGACCACCGCATCCATCAGCAGCACCGGGTCGAACTCCTCGGCGCGCACCGAGAGCCCGCCGCTCTCGATCTCCACCAGGTGCAGGATGTTGCCGACCAGGTCGAGCATCAGTTCGCCGGACTGGCCGATCACGTCCAGCATGCCCTTCTGCTCGCCCGCGATGCGCGAGTTCTGCAAGAGGTTCACCATGCCGAGGATGCCGTTCAGCGGGGTGCGCAGCTCGTGGCTCATCACCGCCAGGAACTGCGAGCGCGCCCGCACTGCCCGCTCGGCCATGTCGCGCGCCTCGGCCAGCTCCTGCGCGTGCTCGCGCGCCTCGGTGACGTCGAGCATGTTCACGTGGAACGCGCCGTCGCCGGTCACCGCGTCCTTGCAGCGGATCGCGTGGATGTCGAGCCAGCGCTTGCCGTGGCGGGTGTGCACCAGCGTGGTCATGCGGTGCTCGCCGTGGCGCTTCAGCCCGTCGAAGCATTCCAGCAGATCCGCCGGCGAGGCGAACTCGCGGCCGAAGACCTGCTCGCCGGGGCCGAAGGTGGTGCGGAAGGCGGGGTTGCCATAGAGCGCCCGGCCCGACTGGTCGAACAGCGCGATGATGGTCTGCGCATGCAGCAGCGCATCGGCGCTGCGGATCGTCTCCGGCGCGCTGACCTCCTCGGGGCGGGCCTCCACCAGCATGCCGAAGCGGCCGGGCTCGAGCTCGTGGCGGCGCAGGATCGCCTGCACGCGCACCGGACGGTCCTCCGGGTAGAGGGTCCAGAGCTCGGAGATCTCGCGGTCGGGATAGCGGGTGAAGTCCTCCTGGTGCTGCTCGAGCCGGGTCTTCACCGAATTCGACATCTCCGAGCGCATGTCGCGCCGCACCAGCGCCTCGACGCTGCCGGCATCCCAGAGCTTCAGCGCCGCCGGGTTGGCCCAGACGATCCGCATGGTGTCAAAGTCGAACACCCAGATCGCGGTGCGCAGGCGCAGCACCACATCCGCCGGGGTGACGACGGGGACCGAGCGGATCGCCGCTGGCAGGGTCTCGCGCGGCGTGTCGTGCGGATCAGACGGGGTCTTCATGCAACGCTCTCAAATCGCTTTCCGTGCGCTTATGCAAGGGATGGGTGCGCGCGTGCCGGTGCACTCTGCCGCTTGCAGCCTGCAATGATGTTACACCAATTGGTAGACAGGAAATTGCCATAGCGTCCGAATAACGACAAATCCGGCACTTTTTTTGCCCTGTGCCCGCGGTGCGGGAAGCGCGATCACAGGATGGCCACCGAGCCGCCACCGGGCTGCCACGACACCGCCGCAATCGGCAACCGGCTCGCCGGATGGTTGCCAGCATTCGAGATTTTGCGAATCACCTTGCACTGCACAGTGCCCCTGGCGGCGCTGCGGCCTGCGAAGCTGCGCGAAACCGGCAGCAGATCGGCAATTCACCCGTCGCGAATCGCAAATTTTAACTAATTTATAAGTAAAAATAGAGTATAAAAAACTGTCAACTCGAATTATGTCCGAGTTGCCAAATTTTTTTCGCAATTTCGCCCAAATCACCTTCCCTTCACGCGCAACTTCTGCCTTTGTGTTCGAAGGACGACAACATCCCTTCATTGGGTTACAGCGAACGCAGGTGTACAATGGAAGTAAGATCAACCCTCCCAAGCGGAACGCAATCGACCCCTCTGTGTACTGCGCCCGTTGCGCGAGACACGAGTGATCTACTGAATTCTGTTGTGAGGCGACTCAACTACACGCGAGATACGCAACATCGCTACATTCTTGTCGCACACCTCTTTGACGACACCCAACGAATGATTGACGCGCTGGCACCGCATATCGAGCTCGATGCGATCTTCGGCGTGCCCTATTCGTCGAACCGGACCGACATTATTGAGCGCTGGACCCGGCTCTATGGCGATAGAGTGTGCATTACTCAGAACATGGGGGAGATGGAGGCGGCGCTTGTCAAGCAATTGGCGCGTTCGCTGACGCAGTGCCGCCAGAACGGGCAGCGCCTGATTATTCAGGAAGTCGGCGGTTTTGTCGTCCCGATTCTGCACAAGTACTTCCGGGACCAGTTGCATCTCGTGAAGGGCGTGGTGGAGCTCACCAAGCAGGGGGTCTGGCGCGACCAGGAGATCGAGCTGCAGATTCCCGTGCTGCACTGCGCCGGCAGCGAGCTCAAGCGCCTCGAGGCCAAGCGCTGCGGCGAGACCATCGCGCGCTGCCTCGACGGCGTCGCCCGCGAGCTCGGGATCTCGCTGGCCGGGCGCTATGCCACGGTGTTCGGCGCCGGCTGGATCGGCTCGGGCGTGGCCCGCGCGCTGCGCCGGCTCGACATGATCCCCTCGGTGGTCGAGGTCGATCCGCTGAAGATCGCCGAGGCCCGGCTCGACGGCTTCCACGCCTCGCGCCATGGCGACCATCTCGAGCGCAGCGCCCTCGTGGTCGGCGCCACCGGCCGCCAGTCGATCACCCCGGAGGTGCTCGCCCGGATCCCCGACGGCGCCCTCGTGGCCAGCGCCAGCTCGCGCCAGCACGAGATCGACGTCGCCTGGCTGCAGGCCCAGCCGCGCAGCCGCATCAACGACGTGCTGGACGCCTATCACCTGGTCGACGAGCGCGCCCGCACCGCGCGCAACCTGCTCCTGGTGAACAACGGCTTCCCGGCCAATTTCATCCCCGGCTCCGGCAGCGTGCCCGACGAGATCGTCGAGACCATCCTCGCCGAGCTGATCGCCCTCATGCACACGCTCTCCCGCGGGGAGCACGACCCGGGCATCCACCCGATCGGCCGCGATCTCGAATGCTTCTGCGCCGAGATCTGGCTCGAGCTGCGCGACCGCACCTCGCCGCAGCACATCGACGACGCCGAGCTTCCACCCCTCGCCGCCGAACTCTGACGACGCCGTGACGACCCGACCATTACGTAAGGAGGACAACACATGAACATGCATATCTCGGGTGCCCTGCCGCAACTCACCATCGACGAAGCCCCCGTCGTCCACTCGCCCTACCTGGTGCAGAAGCTGAAGGGCCAGGCGCCGAACCTCTACGGCACCGTGAAGTTCCGCATGGTGGCGGAGAAGATCCGCGCCCTCGGCAAGGAGCTCGGCCGCCCGCCGCGGGTGCTCGATCTCGGCTGCTCGACCTCGATCTCGCGCGAGTACCTCGAGGGCAACGATCTCGAGTTCGAGTATTGCGGCGTCGATTACGAGGCCACCTTCGACCCGGACATCGTGATGGATGTGCGCGAGCTCTACGCCCAGCGTCACCGCCTGCCCTGGGTGCCGGACGTGATCATGCTGCTCGACGTGCTGGAGCACCTGCCCGGCAAGGAGCGCGACATCCAGACGGTGATGCAGGAGTGCCACCGGCTGATCCCCGAGCACGGCATGGTGCTGGTGATCGTGCCGCAGCTCTACCGGCTCGACCGGCTCAAGCTGAGCCACCTGACCTATCCCGAGCACGAGGTCCGCTTCACGCTCAAGGAATGGTCCGGCATCATCGAGAAGGTGACCAACATCGAGAAGATCGAAGGCATCGGCTACCTCTCCTGCCTGCCCTATCTGCCGATGCTGAGCCCCTGGTACACCGAGACCAACGCCCATGGCCGGCTGTTCAAGTATCTCCGCGGCACCGTGTTCGAATGGGCACCGTTCAAGACCGCCGAGATCGCCGTGACCGGGCTGATGAACCGCCTCGGCATCCTCAAGGGCTGGTGCAACAGCAGCCTGCTGATCTGCAAGGGCGGCACGCTGAAGAAGACCTGCTGAGGCGTTCGCCCGGCACCACATGACGGCACCGGCGAAACCGGTGCCCAGAGGGTGAGACACGGCCGGGCCCGGGGGGGTCCCGGCCTGCTCTCCTTCCGGGGCGCGGCGCAGCCCCGTCCGGGCGCAGGGCCCGGCTTCCGCGCCAGTCAGCCCCCCCCCGCCAGTCCGGCCCCCTTTCCCATCCGCAGCCCCCGGCCGCCGCGCCGCCGTCAAGGCCCGCGCGCGCAACGCCGGTTTCCGTGTCCGCAGGCCCGCCCGGGAGATCCTTCGGGATGGCAATCAGGCACGCGCTCCCTATCTCGCGATCTCCCCGGGCCGACAGCCCCGATACCGACCACGAGACGGAGCACCGCCATGTCGACGATCCTGATCATCGCCACCGCCGCCGACCGCATGGGCGCGGCGGGCCATCCCACCGGCGTCTGGCTCGACGAGCTCGCCACCCCCTGGCTCGCCTTCCGCGCGGCCGGCCACGGCGTCGAGATTGCCACCATCGCCGGCCGCCCGATCCCGGTCGATCCCAAGTCCGAGCCGCAGGACGAGGCGCCGGAGGCGCTGCGGAGCTTCCGCGCGCGCCCGGAGATCGCGGTCTCCCTCGACGCCCCGGCGGCGCTGGTCGATCTCGATCCCACCGCCTTCGGCGCGGTCTTCGTCCCCGGCGGCCACGGCGCGATGTGGGATCTCGCCGGCAGCCCGGCGCTGGCCCGCTTCCTCGCCCGCGCCTGGGCCGCCGGCGCGGTGCTCGGCGCGGTCTGCCACGGCCCGGCGGCGCTGGTCGGCGTCGAGCTCG
Source organism: Paralimibaculum aggregatum (assembly GCF_030270585.1). Taxonomy (GTDB): domain Bacteria; phylum Pseudomonadota; class Alphaproteobacteria; order Rhodobacterales; family Rhodobacteraceae; genus Thermohalobaculum; species Thermohalobaculum aggregatum. The sequence goes on along the minus strand of NZ_BSYI01000012.1, from coordinate 71,307 downwards.
AGGGCCGGCCGCTGGTCGCCGGCCGCCGGGTCAGCGCCTTCACCGACAGCGAGGAGCGCGCCACCGGCCTCGAGGCGGTGGTGCCCTTCCTGCTCGAGAGCCGGCTGCGCGCGCTCGGCGCCCGGGTCGAGACCGGGCCGGACTGGGAGCCCCATGCGCTGCGCGACGGACGGCTGGTGACCGGGCAGAACCCGGCCTCCTCGGCCGCGGTGGCCGCGGCGCTGCTCGCGGCGCTCGCCGAGACCCGCGCCGCCGCCTGAGCCGCGACCCGCCCCCGGTGGCGTGGCCGGAGCCGGGGCACCACCTCCCCCGCGCCCGCCACACCCGCCCGAGGCCGGAGGCACCGGCCAAGCGCCCGCGCCCGCCACACCCGCACGTGGCCGGAGGCACCGGCCGAGCGCCCGCGCCCGCCACACCCGCCCGAGGCCGGAGCCGCAGTCCGCCCACCCGCCCCGGGCGCCCCGGGCGCCAGGGCGGAGCGGTTCGGACCGTTTCGGGCCGGCTCGGCCAAACCGCCCATCCCCCCGCTGCCGGGCGGGGCAAGGGCAAGGAAATCGCCGCCACCACCCCCTCGGAACGCCGCAGGAAGGCAAACGCGTTCCCCCAAGCCGCCCGCCGAACACCACGGGGCGAGGGTGGCAAAGTCCCCGCAAGCCTCGCCTCCGAACCCGGCGGGGCGAAGGCGGGAACGATCCCGCGGCGCCCAGCAGGCACGTCGCGGCGCGAAGCCGGAAGGCTCCCTGCAAGCCTCCCCGCCGACCGCAGCAGGGCGGAGGCAGAAAGCCTCCCGCAAACCGCTCCTCGGAACGCGGCGGTGTGCTGGCGGAACCGATCCCGCGAACCTCCCCTCCGAACGCTGCGGGTGCGGCCTGAAAGGTTCCTCCGAACCTCCCCCCGGAACGCGGTAGGTCGGAGGCGAGAAGGTTCCCGAGAACCTCCCGTCGGAACACTGCGGGCACGGGCCGGACGGCTCCCGCGAACCTCTCTTGGGAACGCGACGGGGCGCGCGCGGAATGGTTCCCGCAAACCTCCCGTCGGAACGCTGCAGACGCGTGCCGGACGGTTCCTGCGAACCTCTCTTCGGAACGCGACGGGGCGCGTGCGGAACGGTTCCCGCAGACCTCCCCTCCGAACGCAGCAGGAGGGAGGCAGGAAGGTTCCCGCGAACCTCCCCTCGGAACCCGGCAGGTGCGGGCAGGAAGGTTCCTGCGAACCTTCCCTCGGAACGCCGCGGGATCGGGGAAGAATGTTCCCGCGAACCTCCCATTGGAATGCTGAGAGGTGCGGGCGGGAAGGTTCCGTCGAACCTCCTGCCGGAACGCGGCGGGGTGGGGGGAGGAATGTTCCCGCGAACCTCCTTCCGGAACGCTGCGGGGCGGGGGAAGAATGTTCCTGTGAAACTCCCGTCGGAACGCCGTGGGCGATGGTGGGAAGGTTCCCGCGAACCTCCTTCCGGAACGCGGCGAGGCGGGGGAGGAATATTCCTGTGAACCTCTCGTCGGAACGCCGTGGGCGAGGGCGGGAAGGGTTCTGCGAACCTCCTGTCGGGACGCGGCGGGGTGGGAGGAAGAACCTTTCCAAGAACCTCTCCCCGGAACGCCGCGGGACGGGGCGGGTGGGGTCTTGAGAACCTCCAGTCGGGACAAGGCCGGACGGGGGCAAAGGGGCGCGCCCACCCACCTGCCGCCGGACCGCGGCGGGAGATGGGGCCGGGAAGCGTCCCGTGAACCCTTCGGCCGGACAGCGCCATTCGGGACTCTCCCGGCCCGCCGGAGCGGAGCGGGGGAACGGGGGTCGGCGCGCGCATCCGGCTAGCGGTCGTGCCGCGCAGCCCCGTCGCACCCGCCCATCAACCGGCCCCATCATGCCGGCCCGTCGGCCAGCCCCGTCTTGCCAGTCCGTCGGCCGGCCCCGTCGTGCCGGTCCGTCGGCCGGCCCCATCGTGCCGGTCCGTCGGCCGGCCCCATCGTGCCGGTCCGTCGGCCGGCCCCGTCGCACCCGCCCATCAACCGGCCCCATCATTCCGGCCCGCCGCGCAGCCCCGTCATGCCGGTCCGTCGGCTAGCCCCATCGTGCCAGTCCGTCGGCCGGCCCCGTCGTGCCGGTCCGTCGGCTGGCCCCATCGTGACGGCCCGCCACGCAGCCCCGTCGTGCCGGCCCGCTGCGCGGTTCTCAGGCCACCCGGTCGCCGGGCTCGCGGCCGGCGAAGACGGCATCGACGTTGTCGAGCGCCCGGAAGCCCATCGCGTCGCGCGTCTCGGTGGTGGCCGAGCCGATATGCGGCAGCAGGAAGACGTTCTCCAGCGCCGCGATCTCGGGGTTGCCGCCGGGCTCGGTGCGGAACACGTCGAGCCCCGCGGCGAACAGCTTGCCGGAGCGCAGCGCCGCCACCAGCGCCGCCTCGTCGACCAGCGCGCCGCGGGCGGTGTTGACCAGGATCGCGCCGTCGGGCATCCGCGCGAAGGCGGCAGCGTTCATCACCCCGGTGTTCTCGGGCGTCGCCGGGCAGTGCAGCGAGAGCACGTCGGAGACCGCCAGCAGCCCCTCCAGCGTGTCGTGATAGACCGCGCCCTTCTCGGCCGCAGGCTCGAGCCGGCGGCGGTTGTGGTAGTGGATCTCCATGCCGAAGCCGCGGCCGCGATCGGCCATCGCGCGGCCCACCCGGCCCATGCCGAGGATGCCGAGCCGCTTGCCGGTGACCTGCCGGCCGACCATGAAGGCGGGCGACCAGAAGTCCCACCGCCCCTCGCGCACCATGCGGTCGCCCTCGGAGCCGCGCCGCGCCGCGCCCAGCATGCAGAGCATGGCGATCTCGGCGGTGGCGTCGGAGAGCACGTCCGGCGTGTTGGTGACGATCACGCCGCGCGCCTTCGCGGCCGCCAGATCGACGTGATCGACCCCGACGGAGTGGTTGGCGATCACCTTCAGCCGGTCCGGCAGGGCGGCGATCACCGCGGCGTCGAAGATCTCGGAATGGCAGGGGATCACCGCGTCGACCTCCTGGCAGGCGGCGATCAGCTCGTCGCGGGTGAACACCCGGTCGGCCATGTTGAGCACCGCCTCGTAGTCGCGCTCGACGCGGGCATGGACGGCATCGGTGAGCCGGCGGGTGACCAGAACGCGGGTCATTGGCCGCCCTCCCCGCTGTCGCCGCCGGCGCCGTCGCCGTCCGCGGCGCCCTCCGCGGTGCCGTTGCGATGCTGGAACCACTCGCGGGCGAAGTCGAAGGCGGCCATCGCCACCACCACCGAGATGCAGATGATGAGATCCGGCTCGGGCACGTGCCAGGCCATGATCGCGACGAAGAAGGCGAGCGCGCCGATCGCCAGCGCGCCGGGCATGCAGATCGCCAGCACGATCACGGCGACCGCGCCGAGACCGAGCAGGACGGGGATGGGGATCGCGGCGAGCATGGGTCAGGTCTCCTCTCGGCGGTCGGTGTCGGTGCGGGTGCCGGGGGTACTGGGGGTGCCAGGGGTGCCCGGGACGTCGTCCGGCAGGCTGTCGGACAGGCTCCCGGCGATCCAGCGCGCGGTGCGCAGGAGCCGGGCATCGTCGCGCCAGGCGCCGACCAGCTGGACGCCCACCGGCAGGCCGTTCGGCCCGGTGAGCAGCGGCAGGGTCACGGCGGGCAGCCCGGTCAGCGTCCAGAGCGAGCAGAAGGCCGGGCTGCCGGTGCTGTCGGCGGGCGGCGCCTCGCCGGCGGTGGCGGGGGTGATGATCGCGTCGTAGCGCGCGAAGATCTCGCCGAGCCCGGCGCGCATCGCGGCCTGCGCGGCGCGGGCGCGCAGATAGTCGGCCGCGGAGATCCGCCGGCCCTCCTCGATCAGCGCCCGGTTGGGGGCGCCGAGGCCCTCCGGGTCGCGGTCGAGGTAATGGCCGAGATCGCGGGCGCCCTCGGCCGCCATGATCGCGCGGATATGGCCCAGCGTCTCGTCGAAGACGGCGGCCAGCGGCACCGGATCGACGATCGCATCGAGCGCCGCGGCGAGCTGCTCGAAGCCATCGCGGGTGGCCGGCTCGGCCTCGGCATCCCAGGCCGGCCCCGGCACGAAGGCGAAGGCGGGGCGCGCCGGCGCGGCGCTAGCGGCCACCGCGGCGAGCGGGCTGGCGGCGGCATGGGCGTCCGGGTCGGCGCCGTCGGCCCCGGCCAGCAGCTCGACCAGCGAGAGATCCTCGAGCGCGCGCGACATCAGGCCGAGATGGTCGAGCGAGGGCGCGTTCGGCATCACCCCGGTGCGCGGGATCGTGCCGAAGCTCGGCTTGAAGCCGAAGATGCCGCAGAAGCTGGCCGGGCGGATCACCGAGCCGTTGGTCTGCGAGCCGACCGCGAGCGGCACCATCCCGGCCGCCACCGCCGCCGCCGAGCCGGCGGAGGAGCCCCCCGGCGTGCGCGCCGGGTCGTGCGGGTTGCGGGTGACCGAGGGCGGGTAGCCGGCAAGCTCGGTGGTCACGGTCTTGCCGAGGATGATCGCGCCGGCATTGCGCAGGCGCCGGACGATCTCGGCATCCCGGCCGGCGGTGCGCCCCGCCTCGGAGGCGACGCCGCGCTCGCAGGGCAGGCCGGCGACGTCGATGTTGTCCTTGATGCCCACCGGCACGCCGTGCAGCGGGCCGGTCGGCCGCCCGCTCTGCCGGTGCGCGTCGAGCGCCGCGGCCTGCGCCAGCGCGCCCCGCCGGTCCACATGCACCCAGGCGCGGACCCGGTCCTCCACCGCGTCGATCCGCGCCAGGCAGTGCTCCACCAGCGCCGTCGCGGTGAGCCGGCCCTCGGCGATCGCCCGCGCCGCCTCGCGCGCCGTGGGCACCGCGGTTTCCCCGATCTGCACGGGCCTAGCGGCCATAGACCTGCTCCGGCAGCCAGAAGGCGATCTGCGGGAAGCTGTAGAGCAGCACCATCGAGAGCAGGATCATCCCGAGATAGGGGAACACGCCCTTGAAGATCTGCGTCAGCTCGACCCCGCGTGGTGCCACCCCCTTCAGGTAGTAGGCCGCCATCGCCATTGGTGGTGTCAGGAACGATGTCTGCAGGTTGAGCGCGATCAGGATGCCGAAGAACAGCGGGTCGATCCCGAAATGCGGCAGCAGCGGCAGGAAGATCGGCACGAAGATGATGATGATCTCCGACCATTCCAGCGGCCAGCCCAGCAGGAAGATGATGAGCTGCGCCATGATCAGGAACATGATCGGCGAGAGGTTCATGCCGAGCACGAACTCCTCGATCAGGTTCTCGCCGCCGAGATAGGAGAACACCGAGGAGAAGGTCCAGGAGCCGACGAACATCCAGCAGACCATCGCCGAGGTGCGCACCGTGAGATAGACGCTCTCGCGCAGCCGGTCCCAGGTCAGCGAGCGATAGGCCACCGCCAGCAGCAGCCCGCCGAGCGCGCCGATCGAGGCCGCCTCCGACGGCGTCGCGAGGCCGAACAGGATCGCGCCGAGCACCGAGAGGATCAGGAAGGCCAGCGGGAAGAACGAGGTCGCCAGCATGTAGATCACCTGCCCGGTGCCGAGCGGCTGCTCGCCCTCGACCACCGGCGGCTTCGGTGCCAGCGCGGGGTTCAGCCAGGCCCGCCCGACGACATAGATCATGTAGAGCCCGGCCAGCAGGAAGCCCGGGAACAGCGCGCCGGCATAGAGCTTGACGATCGAGACGTTGGAGGTCGCGGCATAGACAATCAGCATGATCGAGGGCGGGATCAGGATGCCGAGGCAGCCGCCCGCGCAGATCACGCCGGCGGCGAAGGAGACGTCGTAGCGCGCCTTCAGCATCGAGGGCAGCGCCAGCATCCCCATCAGGGTCACCACCGCGCCGATGATGCCGGTGGCGGTCGCGAACATCGCGCAGGTCGCCAGCGCCGCCACCGCCATCGCCCCCGGCAGGTTCTTCGCGGTGATGTACAGCGTCTCGAACAGGCGGGTCACGATGTTGGCCCGCTCCACCACGTATCCCATGAAGAGGAACAGCGGGATCGCCGTCAGCACGTCGTTCGTCATCACCGAATAGGTCTGGTTGACGAACAGGTTGAATATGTTGTTGTTGAGGAACCCTCCCAACCATTCCCCTGCCAGTTCCAGTGATCCCGCGTCGCCGGATTCCACCGCGCGTTCATAGGCGCGCCATTGCCGGTCCGGGTTGAAATAGGCGTAGTAGCCGAAGATCACCGCCATCCCCATCAGGGTGAAGGCGACCGGAAAGCCGAAGAAGATGCAGAGGATGAAGATCGCCAGCATCGCGATCGCGATCTGCGGGTCGGTCATCGGCGGGCCTCCCGGGCACTGGCCGCTTCGGCGGCCGCCTTCTCTTCCTGTGCCCGGTTCAGCAGGATCTGCTCGAGCTCCTCGACATCGTCCTCGGCCTCATCCCACTGCCCGGTGCGGATGCATTGCAGGCAGCGCAGCACCTGCGCGATGCCCTGCAGCAGCAGCAGCACGCCGGCCACGACGATGATCGTCTTGAGGTGATAGACCGGCATCCCGGCCGGCGAGTTGATGCTGACCTCGCCATAGCCGATCGAGCGCGAGGCGTATTTCCAGCCGGCGAAGATCAGCGCCAGCACCCCCGGGAAGAAGAACACGAAATACAGGATCATCTCGACCCGCGCCTGGGTGCGCGGCTTCCACAGCCGATACAGGAAATCGCCGCGGACATGGCCGTTGCGCGCCAGCGTGTAGGCGCCGCCGATCATGAACAGCGCGCCATACATGCTGTAGCTCAGGTCGAAGGCCCAGGAGGTCGGCGCGTTGAGCACGTAGCGCACGAACACCTCATAGGCGGTGCCGAAGGTCATGATGAGGATGCACCAGGCGAATGCCTTTCCGAACCAGGCGGTGAGCCGGTCGATCATCGTTATGGCTGTGGCCATGTCCCGTCCCGAGTTGAACCATGCGTGCCGGGGCGGAGGGTCTCCCCCCCACCCCGTGTTCCGGTGTCAGGCCCTTGCGGGCGTCGGTTGCTGCTGGGTCAGAACGGCAGCTTGCCCGGGAAGTAGTGGTCGTAGGCCAGCTTGTAGTCCGCCGAGTTCATCAGGTCGTAGAACGCCACGCGCTCCGACCAGGCCTTCTGGCTGTCGACGATCTTGGCGAAGAACTCGTCCTGCAGCAGGCCCTCGAGCACCTTGTCCCAGGCCTCGAGCTGGGCCGCCATGATGGTGCTGTCGGTGCGGTGCACCTTGGTGCCGCTGGCGATCAGGTCCTGCAGGTCGGCGGAGTACTTGTCCATCGCCAGGCCGTAGTTGGCGGTGGAGGCGGCCTCGGCGGCGTATTTCAGGATCGCCTGCTCGTCCGGCGAGAGGTCCTCGTAGACATCGCGGTTCCAGATGATCTCGAAGAACTCCGCGGCCTGGTGGTAGGAGCCCATGTGGTAGTCGCTGGCCACGTCCTGCGCGCCGAACTCCTTGTCCGAGGTCGGGTTGTTGAACTCGAAGGCCTCGATCACGCCGCGCTCCAGCGCCGGCACGATCTCGCCGCCCGGCAGCTGGGTGACGTTGACGCCCATCGACTGCATGATGTCGGCGGCGAGGCCCACGGTGCGGTATTTCAGGCCCTTCATGTCGTCGACCGACTGGACATGGCGGTTGAACCAGCCGAGCGGCTGCGCCGGCATCGGCATCGCCCAGAAGCCCACGGTGTTGATGCCGAGCACGTCGTTGATCAGCTCGTCATAGAGCTCCTGGCCGCCGCCGAAATGGATCCAGGCGAGGATCTGCGAGGCGTTGGCGCCGAACACCGGGCCGGTGCCGAACAGCGAGGCGGCCTTGTGCTTGCCATACCAGTAGGCGGTGACCTGGTGGCCGCCGTCGAGCACGCCGTCGGAGACCGCGTCCTGCACCTGGAAGGCCTTCACCACCGCACCGGCGGGCAGATACTCGACGGTGAGCGAACCGCCCGACATCTCGTTGACGCGGGTGACATACTGCTCGGCCATCGCCGAGAAGATGGCCGAGGGCCCCCAGGCCCCCTGCATCTTGAGGGTGCGCCCCTGCGCGCGGGCGACATGCGGGGTCGCCAGCGCCGCACCGGCGACGAGGCTGCCCTTCAGGAAATTGCGGCGAGCTTGTGTATCGGTCATGACGACGTTGTCCTCTCTGTCAGTATTCGGTGCCCCATTGCCCTGCTGATCGACTTGAAAGCGCGGCAGCGGGTCGCGGCCCTTATTTGTTCTTGACGGGCCAGCGGCCGATCGAAGCCCGTCTGTTTTTCATTCTGGATCACGATTCGGCCTCTGCCAAGCCCGGGCGGGCCGCCCGATCGGAGCCTGACAGCCACAGGTATGCCAGAAGCCAGCACTGGCGAGAAAGATGTTTTTTGCATGGTATACCGAATTTTACGGACACTTGACGTCCGGGTCCGGCCCGCATTCGGCAAGATTGCTGCGCCTGCCCCTTCGTCGCCCCGGCCCTTTCCGGCAATGCTCGGCGCCTCGCCCACCCGGCGCGGACCGGGCGCATACCGGGCGCGGACCCGCGGCGCGGGGCGCGCGGTTTGCCATTTTCCGGCTATCTGGTATGGTAGAGCCTCCAGAACCTCAGGTGTGCGATGTCCCGACGACTTTCCGCTATCGACACGGTCCGGCGAACCGCGGCGGACGATATCTTCGAGCGCCTGCGCGCCGAGATCGTCTCCATGCGGCTGACCCCCGGCACCAAGCTCTCGGAGGCCGATATCGCCCGGCGCTTCGAGGTCTCGCGCCAGCCGGTCCGCGAGGCCTTCATCCGGCTGAGCAACAGCAATCTCGTGGCGATCCGGCCGCAGCGGGCGACCGTGGTGCGCCGGATCTCGAAAACCGAGGTGCTGGAGACCCGCTTCATCCGCACCGCCCTCGAGGTCGAGCTGGTCCGGCTCGCCTGCGACCGCGGCATCAGGGGCCGCGAGGCCGGCTTCGAGGCGAGCCTGGCGATGCAGCGCAGCGCCGTGGAGGCCCGCGACACCGACCGCTTCAACGCGCTGGACTACGACTTCCACCGGCTGATCTGCGAGGCCGCGGGGCGCGCCTTCGCGTTTCGCCGGATCGCGGAGAACAAGGTCTATGTCGACCGGCTCTGCATGCTCTCGCTGGCCGACAAGGCGGGGCTCGACGAGATCCTCGAGGATCACGAGACGATCTATGCCCGGCTCCGCGGCGGCGACAGCGCGGGCGCCATCGCCGCCATGCGCCTGCACCTGACCCGCCTCGACGCCACCGTGGCCGAGGCGCAGGCGGCCTATCCCGACTATTTCGAGGACTGAGCGGGCGGCGACCGAGCGGGCGGCAGGGGGGCGCCGGCGGCGCCCCTCCCCCCTCAGATGTCGATCAGCCCCGGCAGCGTCATCGAGATCGCCGGCACGAAGGTGACCGCCAGCAGCGCCGCCAGGATCGCCAGGTAGAACGGCCAGATCGAGCGCAGCGCCTGCTCGATCGGCACCCCGCCCACCGCGCAGCCGACGAAGAGGCAGGCGCCCACCGGCGGCGTGCAGAGCCCGAGCCCGAGATTCATCAGCATCATGATGCCGAACTGCACCGGGTCCATGCCGAGATCGCGCGCGATCGGCAGGAAGATCGGCGTGCAGATCAGGATCAGCGCCGCCATGTCCATGATCATCCCGAGCATCAGCAGGATCAGGTTGATCATCAGCAGGATCACGATCGGGTTCGACGAGATCGAGGTGAGGAAGCCCGACAGCAGCCCCGGCACCTGATAGAGCGCCAGCAGGTAGCCGAAGGCCCCGGCCGAGCCGATCAGGATCATCACCATCGCCGTGGTGCGCACCGAGTTGGCGACCGCGAGGCGGAACTGCGCCCAGCTCAGCGAGCGGTAGGCGAGCCCGGTCAGCACCAGCGCATAGATCGCCCCGATGGCGCCGGATTCGGTCACCGTGAAGACGCCGGAGAGCACGCCGCCGACGATGATGACCGCGGTGAACAGCCCCGGGATCGCCGCCGCCGCGGAGGCCGCCACCGCGCCCCAGCCGGGAAAGGCCTCGGCCGGATACCGGTGCCGGATCGCCACCACATAGGCCGCGATCGCCAGGCAGATGCACATCAGCATCCCCGGCACCACGCCGGCGAGGAACAGCTTGGAGATCGAGATCCCGCCGCCCGCCGCCACCGCGAAGATGATCATGTTGTGGCTCGGCGGGATCACCACCCCGGCGATCGAGGAGGTGACGGTGACATTGACCGCATAGTCGCCGCGATAGCCCTTCTCCTTCATCACCGGGATCAGGATCGAGCCGAGCGCCGAGATGTCTGCCACCGCCGAGCCGGAGATGCCGCCGAACAGCATGCTGGAGAAGATGTTGACCGAGGCCAGCCCGCCGCGGACATGGCCGACCAGCGCCGAGGCGAAGCGCACCAGCCGGATCGCCAGCCCGCCATGCAGCATGATCTCGCCGGCGAAGATGAAGAACGGGATCGCCAGCAGCGAGAAGATCGAGATGCCCGAGATGATCCGCTGGAACGGGATCAGCAGCGGGAAGCCCTCGTAGAAGAACACCACCGTGGCCGAGATCGCCATGGCGAAGGCGACGGGGATGCCGATGACGATGCCGGCCGCGAAGAGGCCGAGAAGCAGCGCGAGTCCCATGGTCACTCCCCCTCCCCGACGGGCGCGGCGGCGCGCGCCGGCGCGATCCAGTAGCGGTGGATGCGGGTGCCGGCCCGGGCCGCGGCGAAGACCGCGATCAGCCCGCCGGCCACCGCCGCGGCGAAGGTGCGGATGCCCTCCGGCACGTTCAGCATCGGGATCTTGGTGCTCCAGCCGAAGGCGACGAGATCGGCCGAGGCGCTCAGCATCACCACCCCGAACACCGCGAGCGCGGCATCGGCCAGCACGCGCAGCGCCCGGCGCAGCCCCCGCGGCATCGACTCGCGCAGGAAGGTGACGCCGAGATGGGTGTCGTCGCGCACCCCGGCGGCGGCGCCGAGGAAGGTGATGTAGCAGACCAGCACCAGGGCGAGCTGCTCGACCCAGGTCGGCGTCGCGTTCAGCACGTAGCGGCCGAAGACCAGCCAGCCGAAGATCGCGATCAGCAGGACGAGGGCGAGGCTGCCGAGCAGCGAGCAGAGATCGCGCAGGCGGCCGAGCAGCCGGTCGGCGAGCCGGACCGCGCGCGCGGGCAGAGAGGGGGATGACGTCATCTGGAGACCCTTGAAGGGCGGCGCGGGCGGTGCGGGCAGGCCCGAAGGCCCGCCCCCTGCCGGCCCGCGCCGGGGCGGATCACTCCGCGTTGCGGAACAGGGTCACGAGATCCGTCATCTCGGGATGCGCGGCGAGGAACTGGTCGTAGACCGGCTCCATGGCGGCCTGGAACGGGGCCTTGTCGGCGACCTCGTTGACCTTCACGCCGGCGGCGAGCACGGTCTCCATGCTGGCCTTCTCGCGCGCCTGCCAGAGCTCGCGCTGATAGTCGGCGCTGGCCCGGCCGGCCGCCTTCACGATGGCCTGATCCTCCGGCGAGAGCCGGTCCCAGGTGATCTTGCTCATGCAGAGGCACTCGGGGATGATCAGGTGCTGCGAGATCGAGTAGAACTGTGCGACCTCGTAGTGCCCGGTGGACTCGTAGGAGGGCGGGTTGTTCTCCGCGCCGTCCACCACGCCGGTCTTGAGCGACTGGTAGACCTCGGCGAAGGCCATCGGGGTGGCGTTGCCGCCCATCGATTCGATCATGCCGACGAAGAGGTCGTTGTTCATCACGCGGACCTTCATGCCGGCCACGTCGGCGGGCGTGTTGATCGGCTTGACCGAGTTGTAGAACGAGCGCGCGCCGGCATCGTACCAGCCCAGCGCGACGATGCCCTTGGCCTCGAGCCCCTTGCCGAGCGCCTCGCCGCCGGCGCCGTCCATCACCCGGTACATCTGCTCGATGCTCTTGAAGATGAAGGGCAGCGAGACGACGTTGGTCTCCGGCACCACCTGGCCCATCGGGCCGAGGCTGAACACGCCGAAATCGATCGCGCCGAGGCGGACCTGCTCGATCGCGTCGGGCTGCGAGCCCAGCACGCCGCCATGGAACACCTTGCCGGTGATGCGGCCGTCGGTCTTCTCCGCGACATCCTCGAGGAACCGCTCCATGCCATGGGAGACCGGGTAGTCCTCCACATGGATGTTCCAGCCGCGCAGTTCGACGGCCCCCGCCTCGAGGCTGAGGCCGAGCAGCAGCGCCGCGGCGCCGCCTGCGATGACCGATCCGGATAGTTTCATTCGTGCAACTCCCATTTCCTGGACTGCCCGCTCTGGCGCCTGGCGCTGCGGGTTCTTTCCTCCGCCGTCCGGAACGCGCTTCCTTGACAGCGACGTGGATACTACCATACCAGTTTGGAATGGCAAGGCGGTCCGTGCGGGCCGCGTCAAGACCGTACAGGGAGAGACGCAATGGAGCTCGAAGGGAAGACCGCGATCGTCACGGGAGGCGGACGCGACATCGGCCGGGCCTGCGTGCTGGAGCTCGCGCGGCGCGGCGCCAGGGTCGCGATCAACTATCACAGCAGCGATGCCGGGGCGGTCTCGGCGGTGGAGGAGATCACCGCCGCCGGCGGCGCCGCCTTCGCCAAGCAGGGCGACATGACCGCCGCCGCGGACGTGGCCGCGCTGGTCGGCGCGGCGCGCGAGCAGTTCGGCGGCGGCGTCGACATCCTCGTCCATGTCACCGGCGGGCTGGTGGCGCGCAAGACCGTGGCCGAGATGGACGAGGCGCACTGGCACAGGGTGATGGACCTCAACGCCACCTCCTACTACCTCGCGGTGAACGCCGTGCTGCCGCATATGGGCCCCGGCGGCGCGATCGTGGCGCTGGCCAGCCAGGCCGGGCGCGACGGCGGCGGGCCGGGCGCGGTGGCCTATGCCGCCTCGAAGGGCGCGGTGATGACGATGACCCGCGGGCTCGCCAAGGAGCTCGGCCCGGATATCCGCGTCAACGCGCTCTGCCCCGGCATGATCGACACCGATTTCCACAACACCTTCACCAAGCCCGAGGTGCGCGAGAAGGTCGCCGGCGCGACGCCGCTGAAGCGCGAGGGCACCTCGGAGGACTGCGCCCGGCTGGTCGCCTTCCTGGCCGGCGACGGCGCCGCCTTCATGACCGGCACCTGCATCGACATCAACGGCGGGATGCTGTTCTCCTGACACCCCCCGCAGCGCCCGGCCGCCGGCCGGGCGTGGCAGCCCCGCCCTGCACCGCGGTGCAGGGCGGACCCCGATCCGCCGCCGCAGGACGGAACCGGAGACATCCCCCTTGCCGGAACCGGATGGGCCGTTGCAGGGCGGAACCGGACGCATCGCCCCTTGCCGGGACCGGATGGGCCGCCGCAGGGCGGAACCGGAGGCATCCCCCTTGCCGAAACCGGATGCGCCGCTGCAGGGCGGAACCGGAGGCATCCCCCGCCAGAGCCGAACGCGCCGCCGCAGCGCGGAACCGGAGGCATCCCCCGCCAGAGCCGAATGCGCCGCCGCAGCGCGGAACCGGAGGCATCCCCCTTGCCGAAACCGGATGGGCTGCCAAAGCGCGGAACCGGAAGCATCGCCCCTTGCCGGGAACGGATGCGCCGCCGCAGGGCGGAACCGGAGGTATCGCCTTAGCCGGAACCGGATGGGCTGCCACGGCGCGGAACCGGAAGTCCCCCTTGCCGGGACCGGATGGGCCGCCGCTCGGCGGCCGGGAGCGCCTGACGTCCGGGCGGGCAGGTGTCGGTGGCGGCGGGGCGCCGCGCGTGCCGGCCTAGTCGCCGCCCGCGGCGAGCGCCTCGACGGCGCGGCGCCAGTCCGCCTCGGGGATCGACAGGTCCTCGGCCTCCTCGCGGGAGAGCTCGCCGATGCGGCGCATGTAGAGGTTGTTCCAGGTCTGCGCCTCGGGGATATGCGCGAGGTCGAGGCCGACCTCGTTGTTGCGGTCGATCCGGTACTCGAAATGGGTGAAGGGCGCGTTGGCGAAGGGCGGCGTGCGCTTCAGCGCCTCGGCGCGCTCGAGGATTGCGAGGACCGAGTCGCTCGGCAGCTCCGCGTCCATCTCGCCGAACGAGGTCTCGTTGCCCGCCGCATCCACCCAGCCCGGCATGCCCTGGGCGAAGCCGGGATAGATCCGGCCGCGGAAGACCATCGCCTCGGCCTCCGGCGGCGCGAGATCGACGAGGATCTGGCCGATCTCGCGCAGCAGCTCGCGATCGTCGGGGATGGCGGTCTCGTCGCTCATGCCTGCTTCCCGTCTCCGGTGTTGTAGAGGAAGATCTCCGTGACCTCGGGCTTGCCGTAGACGAACTCGCCGTTCTGGTCGCGCAGGAACCTGCCGTCCGGCCCCTTCTTGCGCCGGGCGATCGTGGTCCGGACCTTGAAGCGCTTCGGCGTCTGCCGGCGGGCCTCGTTGCCCGAGCCGTGGTAGACGACCTGGATGTCGATCTCCACCCTGTTGCCGGCATGGTGCTCGGCATACCACTGCTTCTCGAGCCCCCGCCATGCGCCGTTCTGGTTCAGCTCGCGCTGCATCGGCACGATGTTGAGCTTGCCCGGCGCGCCGCCGAGCTCGCGCGGGATCAGGTGCCCGCCGTCGAAGTTCTCGGTCGGATCGCCCTCGACGCCGACATGGCCCACCTCCTCGGTGATGGCGCTGTCGCGGTCCCATTTCACCGCCTTCTGCGCCGGCGGCGTCGGGAAGCTCATCTGCACGCGCTTGGTCCGGCCCTGGCCGTCGGTCTCGTAGACCGAGCCGTCCTCGTATTCGTAGCGCGTGTCCGGCTCGGGATTGTTGGCGTACCAGTTGCGCTCCTGGCGCTCGCCGCGGGGGGCGCCCTCGTCGCGCCAGCCGCGGTTGAGCAGATAGGTGAACTTCCTGGTCTTGGGGTCGATCCTCAGCCCCGGCACGTCGGGATGGATCGGCACCGGCTGCAGGCCCCTGGCGGTGATCGACCACTTGTACTCCGGCTTGCCGCTGCCATAGGGCTGGGGCAGCGGCGGATAGCCCTTCTGCTTGGCGATGTCGGCGGCATCGCCGGGCGACGCGACATAGCCCTTCGGCATCAGCTGGTCGAACTGCCTCAGCCGTTCCTGCTCCATGCGCAGCGCATAGGCGAGCTCGGCCAGCCGCTTGCGGATCTGCGCCTGCTCGGGCTCGGGCAGGTCGGGATCGGCGAGGCGCCTCGCGATCTGGAAGGATTCGTCCCGGATCTTGCGGCATTCCTGTGCCGCCTCCCAGGCCACCGGCGCGGTCTTCGGGTCGGGCGCATGCTCGGGATCGCCGTATTTCGTCCCCTTCAGGAAGGCGCGGAACCGCCCCTCGAGCCCGACCGACATCTCCATGTTGGCCGCCGCCCGGCCGTGCAGCTCGAGCATGAAGCGGCTCGGCGGGCTCGCCGCGTTGTAGACGATCTCGAAAGTCTTCGGATTGTCCGGCGGGTCGTGGCGCACCGCCACGCCGCCCTCGGGAATGCCGTCCTTTGGCAGCGCCTTGCGCAGGTTGTAGGGGCTGCCATGCTCGAGGATGTTGCGGGTGCGGGTGAAGCTGTAGTCGTCGAGCACGAACTCGCCCTTCACCTTCTTCGCGGTCATGCCGGCGGCGCCCATCGCGGCCTGCATGCCGAGCTGCATCATCGCCTGGTTCTTCTGCTCCGGGGTGAGCCTGTGCCAGGTCTTGCGCAGCTGCAGGATCTGGTCGGCGTTCTGCACGCCGCCGAGCACGTTGCCGGCGACCTGCAGCCCGGCGATCACGGTGGAGGCGCCGCGGCCCATCTGCATGCCCTTCGCGGCGAGGCTCGCCGCGCGCATGCTGCCGCCGATGCCGGCGATGGAGAGCGGGCCGGAGGCGAGGTCGTACATCAGCGCGCGGTTCTCCGGGTCGCTCATGTCGGTGATGTCGAAGCCATGCTCGCTGCGGTCGGCCGCCTTCTCGGCGGCGCGCGCGGTGGTGTAGCCGGCGACCGCGGCGGCCACCGCGGGGGTCGCGACCCCGCCGGTGCCGGCGATCGCCGCGACCCCGGCGGCGATGCCGGCGGCCACGGCCACATCGTCCATGATCTCGGTGACCTTGCTGCCGGGGGTGCCGGCCGGCGTCGTCGCGGTGATCAGCCGGCCGCCGAGCTCGAGCTCCGCGGGATAGGTCATCTGGCCGGCCGGCAGCTTGTTGTTCGCCGTCCAGTCCGCCACGTTCTTGTAGGTGCGGCCCCCCGCATCGACGAAATAGGTGAAGGTGCCGCTGTTCATCCGCAGCACCTTGAACACCGCCGCGCCGAACGCGTTGCTGGTCACCGTCACCGGGATCGGCTGCACGGTGAGATCCTGCACGCCGCCGAGCGGGTTCTCCTCCTTCCACTTCTCCTTGAGATTGGCGAAGGGCTGCTTGGTGTGGTCGAAATAGGGATAGTCGATCCCCGCCTCGAGGCGCCGCGCCCGCTCCTCCGGGGTCTCGTTCTTCGGCGTCCGGTCCGGCGTCATGCCGAGCGCCTGGCCGATCGCGTTGAGCGCCGCGCCGGAGGGCAGGTTCGGCCCGCGCCGGCCGGAGCCGCTGGCATCGACGAGGCGCACCTTCACCGGCGCCGGCGCGGTCTTCATCGCCTCCTCGATCTGCTTCCTCGCGAAGGCCTGGGAGATCGCCTTGCTCTCCCAGCCGTCCTCGAGCGTGTAGGGGTTGAGCGGCTTCGCGCCGGGCAGGCCCGGGCCCGGCGCGATCTGGCCGAGCGCCCAGTTGCGCAGCGCCGGGCTGACCTTCGGGTTGAACATCACCTCGCGGCCGCTCTCGGTGCCCATCGCCGTCTCCAGCCGGCGCTTCGTCATCCGCGCATCGCCGTCGGCGGCGCCGCTGGCGGCGTTGAGCAGCTTCGCCGTCGCCGCCGCCAGCGCCTTGCGATAGGCCGGGTCCTCGGCCTCGTCCGGGCTGGTCGCGCCATACATCGCGGTGACGAAGGCGTTCGTTGCCGCCGGGTCCATCGCGCCCGCGGCGGCCGCCTCGAGAAGGCCGTTGCGGGCCTCCTCCGACATCGGCCCGGGGCCGCGCTGCTTGAGCAGCGCCTCGTCGTTGCCGACCGCCTCCGCCACCGCCCCGACCCCGTCGGAGGGCGGCGGATAGGGCTCCGATCCGGTCGCCCGGCGGGCCAGCGCCAGGCCCTCCTCGGCACCGGGATAGCGCCCGGCATAGCCGGCCGGGTCGAGCTCGGCGGCGGCGAAATCCATCTTCGAGAGGATGTCGCGCACCCGGGCGACATGGCCGAGCTTCTCGCCCTGCAGGAACTCCCAGCGGCCGGGGTTCTGCTCCAGCATCGCATCGGCGACGATCTTCGCCATCGCGCCGTCGCCCCGTGCCGCCTCGGTCAGGGCGCGGATATCGGCCAGGCGCTCCGCGTGGAACGCGGTGTCCTCCGGCGGGATCTCGGGGTCGGGCACCCAGGAGCTGCAGGCCCGCGTCGCCAGATAGCGCTTCTCGTTCTCGCCGAGCTCGCCGAGGCCGGACCCGCCCTTCAGCGCCTCGGCCAGCGCCGCGCCGGTCAGCCGCTCGTCGCCCTCGCCGGATTTCCCGGCGATCCAGCCATCGAGCCTGGCGGCGGTGGCATCGTCGATGGCGAGGCGCTCCTTGAGCGGCACCGCCCAGAGCGCCGCATTGGCCAGCTTCCTGATCCGGCGCTCGATCACGTAGAGGTCGCCATCGTCCTGCGCGGTGGCGAGCAGGGCGATGATCTGCATCTTCTCGTCGCCGAGCGCGATCTTGGCCTCGTCGTCGGCCCTGTCGTGGATCACGATGGCGGAGAGCCGCGTCGTCAGCAGGGCGATCCGGTCCTCGAGCGTCGGCGGCTCCGCCGGTTCCGGGCCGATATCCTCGTGCGGGTCGGCCGCATCCTCGGCATCGCGCCGCGCCGCGCCGATATCGGCGGCGAAGGCGTCGATCCGGCCGAGCGCGGTGTCGAGCGCCGCGTGGTCGGTCACGCCGTCGAGCGCGGCGTTGAGCGCGGCCCGCCGGGTCTCGTAGGCGGCCTTCTCCTCCGCCAGCAGCAGGTCCGGCACCACGATCCCGTTCAGATACTGCCGCGCCTTCGCCAGCGCCGGGCCGAGCGGCTCGGGCTCAGGCTCCGGCTCCGGCGCCTCTCCGGGCGCGGCGGGCGGCGGCGCGGTCTTGCCCTCGAGCTCGTCGGCGAGCCGCTGCATGCGGTGGTGCAGGCGCTCCGCGGTCGAGCCCGGCGGCAGGTCATAGCCCCGCTCCGCCGGGTCGCGCCGGTAGGCCTCGGCGAGGATCGCGGCCAGATCGGCATGCTCGCCGCCGAGCTGCCCGGCGAAGAAGGCGGCGGCGCGCGCCTGCTCGAGAAGCCGCGCCTCGGCCTCGTGGCGCTCGTCCTCCGGCAGCGCATCGGCGACATCCGCCAGCCCGATCCAGTGATCGGCGGCCGATCTTGCCAGCGCCCGCCGCTCCTCCGGCGTCAGCGGGCCGAGCGTGCCGCCGCCCTTCAGCGCGATCACCAGCGCGTTGCCCGCCGTGCTCTGGCCGAACTGGTCCCTCGCATCCCCGTTCTCGCCGAGCCAGTCGAAGATCGCGTCGACGCGGTCGGGCTCGACGCCCTCGAACAGCTCCGCGGGCTCTGGGCCGGCCGCCGCCTCGTCCTCCGGGTCGCGCAGGAACGCCTCCAGCAGGCGCGCCAGCTGCACCGGATCGGAGACCCGGCCATGCGCCTGCAGGAACGCCTTGCGGTCCTCCTCGAACATCGACTGGGCGAGGTCGATCGCCCAGGCATAGTCGTCGAGATGATCGGCCGGGACCTGCTCGGGATCGGCGCTGCCGAACACGAACCTGCGCACCGCCGGCGTCAGGCCCTGCACCCCCTGCACCAGCGCCTTGCGGATCTGGTCGATCTCGGTCGCATCGACATCCAGCGTGATGACGTATTCCGGGGCATCCGGCGGCAGCGGCCGGTTTTCGCCGTCGATCACCAGCGCCCCCTCGCCGCGCTTGCGCGAGATGTAGTCGCTGGCCCAGTCGCTCGACCGCTGGAAATAGCGCTCGACGGCGATCCGGACCGCCATCTCGGTGGTCGCGGCCTGGGCGCGGGCGATCCGTATCGAGACTTCCGGCATCGTCGCGCTCCTTGCCGCCTAGAACCGGGGGACCGGGCTCGCCTTGATCCGGACCCGGATCAGCCCGGGCGCCGGGCCGCCGGGCATGGCGAGATCGCCCAGATCGGCGGTGTTCCCGGCCGCGAAGCCCTCGAGCGCCCTGATGATCTTCAGCGCGTCGGCGGGCTCGCGCGAGCGGACCGTCTGGCCGTATCGGACCAGCGTGGCCTTCAGCATCGTCGCCTCCTCCGGGCGCAGCTCGGGCATGATCGCCTTGAGGCGCGCATAGGCGGCGGCATAGCGGGGCTGGATCGCCACCAGCCGCTCGCGCGGCGGGCCGGGGGGCAGCTCCTCGGCCGGGTCCTCGCCCGGCGCCGGCTGCTTCGGCGCCTGCTGCTTCGGCTCCGGCGGCGGCGCCGGGCCGGGCGGCGGCGGCCCAGGCGCGCCCTGCACCGGGGCCGGATCGCCGGCCGCGGCGGCATCCGGCCCGTCGTCCGGGGCATCGAGATCCACCGCGTCGAGGGCGATGTCGTCCGGGGTGTCCTCGTCGGCGGCATCGAGCTCGGTCCCGCCCTCCAGAACCTTCACCCGGCCGAACTGGCTGAACCCGAGCTTCTTGAGCATCAGCCGGATGCGCTTGGCGAGCCCGGGGATCCGCCGTCCCTCGAGATGCAGGCAGAGCGTGCGCGCGCCGACATCCTCCTCGCCGACCTCCGCCGCCAGCTTCAGCGTGCCGGCCCGGCCGAAGGTGAACTTCTTGGCGCCGGCATGTTTTTTCAGGGGATTGGCGAGGCCGCGCGGGTCCTTCGACATGTGGAAGTTGAACCGCATCTCCTCCGGCTTGTTGGAGGGCAGCCCGATCGCGAAGCTCACCGTGCCGCGCTTGATCTTCGGCGCCCATTTCGCGAGGAACGCCTTGTGCGCCTCGGGGGTGCCGAAATCGCCGGCCGCCACCGCGTCCTCGAGCGGCTCGAGCTTGCGGCGCTGCGCGTCGATCTCGCGGGCCAGCGGCTTGCCCATCACCGCAACGGTGTTCGCCAGCTCGGCCCCGGCCTTCCTGTCCGCCGCCTTCTTCTCGAGATCCTTGGCCTCGGCGGCGACCTGCCTGCCGGCGCCCGCCAGCCCGGAGAGCGCGCCCTCGAAGGCGTCGATCTCCGCGTCCGGCCTGCCCTTGCCCAGCGCCGCATCGGCCCTGGCGAAGGCCTCGAGCGCCTTCTCGAATGCCGGTGCGGACTTCTTCAGCCCGTCCGGCGCTTCCTTCTTCCACCAGGCCTTCGAGAGCGTGATCTGGGATGCGCTTTTCAACGGCGGCTCCGATCATCAGGGGCCATCCGCCAGCATCGCCGGGCGGCCGGTGCCGCAACGGAGACAGGTCGGCCCACAGGTCGTCGCTCCCCTTCAGATTGTTTGCGAATCGCACATTCCCGTCAACAGGCGGCGGCCCGATTTCTCGGCGCCGGCCGGGCCGGCCGGGCGGCCGCACCCCGGCCGCGACCCCGGCCGCGCCGGCGCCTCAGCCCTTCAGGCCAAGGCGTCTCAGGCGCGAATAGAGGGTGCTCGGCTTCAGGCCGAGCAGCGCCGCCGCGCCGTCCGGGCCCGACACCTTCCCGCCGCAGGCCTCGAGCGCCGCCCTCATGTTCTCGATCTCGGCCGCACGGCGCGCCGCCTCGGTCTCGATCGCGGCGGGGGCCGGCGCCTTCTGCGCCGCGGCCGGGCCCGGCGCATTGCTGACATCGAAGCCGAGCCGCCCGCCCTGCGCGAGGATCACCGCGCGCTCGACGACGTTCTGCAGCTCGCGCGCGTTGCCCGGCCAGGAATAGGCGCGCAGCTGGTCGACATTGGCGTTCGAGAGCGTCGGTATCGGCACGTTGAGCCGCCGCGCCGAGAGCTTCAGGAAATGCTCGGCCAGCGGCGCGATGTCCTCGGGCCGCTCGCGCAGCGGCACCAGCCGGATCGGGAACACGTTGAGGCGGAAATAGAGATCCTCGCGGAACCGCCCGGCGGCCACCTCGCTCGACAGGTCGCGATTGGTCGCGGCGATGACGCGCACGTCGATCTGGCGGGTCTCGGCGGCGCCGACGCGCTCGAAGCTGCCCTCCTGGAGCACCCGCAGCAGCTTGCTCTGCAGCTCGACCGGGATCTCCCCCACCTCGTCGAGGAACAGCGTGCCGCCGTCGGCGAGCTCGAAACGGCCGATGCGGTCGCGCAGCGCGCCGGTGAAGGCGCCCTTCACATGGCCGAAGAACTCGCTCTCGAAGAGGTCCCGCGGCACGGCGGCGCAGTTGACCCGGATCAGCGGCCGGTCGGCGCGCGTGCTGTCCTGGTGGATCGCCTGCGCGACCAGCTCCTTGCCGGTGCCGCTCTCGCCGATGATCACGACATTGGCGTCGGTCGGCGCGACCAGCTCGATCTGGCGGACGGTCTCGGCGATCGCGGCCGAGATGCCGATGATCTCGTTGTGGTTGCGGCTCTCGCGGATCTCCTCCTGCAGATAGGCGTTCTCCATCTCGAGGCGCCGCTTGAGGCGGGCGACCTCCTCGGTGGCCTCGATCAGCCGGCGCTCGTTCTCCTTGCGGGTGGTGATGTCGCGGAAGACGATCACCGCGCCCTGCACCGTCTCGTCCTCGACGATCGGGGTCGAGGTGTATTCCACCCGCAGCGGGCGCCCGTCCTTGCGCCAGAAATACTCGTCGTCGACCCGGTTCACCTTGGCATGGCGGAAGGCGTTGTAGATCGGGCAGTCGCCGGCCGGGTAGACCGAGCCGTCGGCGTGGTGGTGGTGGATCATCTCGTGCATGCTGCGGCCGATCAGGTCCGCCGCGCTCCAGCCGAGCATCGCCTCGGCAGCGGGGTTCACGAAGGTGGTGAGCCCGTCGCGGTCGACGCCATAGATCCCGTCGCCGGCCGAGGTCAGGATCAGGTCGTTGAGCCGCGCCGCCTGGCGGGCGAGGCGCTCGAGGCGGCGCCATTCGAGCAGGCCGGCATGCACGATGCCGCCGGCCTCCTCGCGCCGGTCGCGGCGCGCCCGCTCGCCGAGATCGGCGGCGACGAAGACCAGCCGCCGGCCCGCGCCGGCATCGCTCGCCGCCGCCTCGTATTCGAGCGAGAGCACCTTGCCGTCCGGGCGGCGGGCCTCGAGCCGGCGGGTCCAGGCCGCGCCGCGATAGGCGACCTCCTCGGCAAAGACGAGAAGATCCGGCACCGAGGCCGGGTGCAGCGAGAGGAAGCTGCGCCCGGCCAGCGGCGCCGCCCCGTAGAGCCGCGCCGCGGCGGCGTTCGCGGCGAGGATCCGGTCGGATCCGGGATCGACCACGACACAGGCGGGCGCCACCGCATCGACCAGATGCGCGAACCATGCGGCCTCGTCCGCCGGATTGTGCAACTGCGTGATCGGATTGTGCGATCTCATGATTTACGAGATTGCGCAATTGCCCGGCGATGTCCAGCGATTGCCCGCGGAAATTTATTCCGTCGTCTTTCCAGTATCTTGTGCGAGGCGTGCGCGATCCGGCGCGGGCTGGCACGGTTCCTGCTCAACATGCTGCGATGCCGCATCACCGCGGTACGGAACACGACAGGGCATGGAGAAGAGCATGAGCGTGAAGAGTCTCGGCAACCCCTTCGACGGCGATTCCGACCTGGTCCACGGCGCCGGCTGCGGCTGCGGGAGCTGCAAGAACGGCCACCATCACGACACCGCCCCCGCCGACGCGCTGCCGGCCGACAGCGAGGCGATGCTGGAACGCGCCGTCGAGAGCGCGGTCGTGCGCTCGGTGTTCGGGCACAACGAGTTCTCGCGCCGCTCCTTCGGCAAGATGCTGGGCGGCGCGACGCTGGCCGGCCTGATCAACGCGGTGCTGCCGATGGACAAGGCCAAGGCGGCGATCCTCGACGAGCTCGGCACCCCGGAGAAGGCCGACCTGCAGATCGGCTTCGTCCCGATCACCTGCGCGACCCCGATCATCATGGCCCAGCCGCTCGGCTTCTACGAGAAGCACGGGCTGAACGCCCAGGTCATCAAGACCGCCGGCTGGGCGGTGGCGCGCGACAAGTCGCTGAACGGCGAATACGACGCCAGCCACATGCTGACCCCGATGCCGCTGGCGATGACCATCGGCGCCGGCTCCACCGCCGAGCCCTACCTGATGCCCGCCGTCGAGAACATCAACGGCCAGGCCATCGTCCTGCACAACGACCACAAGGACAAGAACGACCCGAAGATGTGGAAGGGCTTCAAGTTCGGCGTGCCCTTCGAATACTCGATGCACAACTTCCTGCTGCGCTACTACGTGGCGGAGGCCGGGCTCGACCCCGACACCGACATCCAGATCCGCGTGGTGCCGCCGCCGGAGATGGTCGCCAACCTGCGCGCCGGGAACCTCGACGGCTATCTCTCGCCCGACCCGTTCAACCAGCGCGCGGTCTGGGAGCAGATCGGCTTCATCCACATCCTCACCAAGGACATCTGGGAGGGCCATCCCTGCTGCGCCTTCGCCTGCCCGGCGAGCCTCGCCACCGAGATGCCGAACACCTATGGCGCGCTGCTGAAGTCGATCGTCGACGCGACGCAATACGCCTCGGCGGCCGAGAACCGCGTCGAGATCGCCGAGGCGATCTCGCCGACCAACTACCTGAACCAGCCGGTGCCGGTGGTGCAGCAGGTGCTGACCGGCCGCTTCGCCGACGGGCTGGGCAATGTGCGGGACGTGCCCGACCGGATCGATTTCGACCCGTTCCCCTGGCACTCGATGGGGGTCTGGATCCTGACCCAGATGAAGCGCTGGGGCTACGTGACCGAGGAGATCGACTACAAGGCGATCGCCGAGCAGGTCTATGTCGCCGGCGACTGCGCCAAGATCATGAAGGATCTCGGCTACGAGCCGCCGGGCGAGACCTATGAGAGCTACACCATCATGGGCAAGACCTTCGACCCGTCGAAGCCGCAGGAATACGTCGACTCCTTCGCGATCAGGCGGAGCTGATCCGATGCAGACCTTCAACGGACTCTCGCTCGGGATCCGCTCGGTCATCGTCTCGATCGCGATCCTGCTGGTCACGCTCGGGGTCTGGGAGCTCTCGATCTCGTCCGGCGGCGCCTCCGCCGAGCTGACGGAATACGAGCTGCTGACCGGCGGCGGCGCTCCGAAGGCGGGGGTTCCCCCGCCCTCGGAGGTCTTCGTCAAGGCCTGGGAGCAGCTCTCCGACCCGTTCTACGATGCCGGGCCCAACGACAAGGGCATCGGGATCCAGATCGGGCATTCGCTCTACCGGGTGCTGGCGGGGTATTTCCTCGCCGCCGCGATCGCGATCCCGCTCGGCTTCCTGATCGGCATGTCGCCGCTGATGTACCGCGCGCTCGATCCATTCATCCAGATCATGAAGCCGATCTCGCCGCTGGCCTGGATGCCGCTGGCGCTGTTCGTGATCCAGGACAGCCAGGCCTCGGCGATCTTCGTGATCTTCATCTGCTCGATCTGGCCGATGCTGATCAACACCGCCTTCGGCGTCGCCGGGGTGCGGCAGGACTGGGTCAACGTCGCGCGCACCCACGAGCTCGGCACCTTCAAGACCGCCTTCACGGTGATCCTGCCGGCGGCGGCGCCGACGATCCTGACCGGCATGCGGATCTCCATCGGCATCGCCTGGCTGGTGATCGTCGCCGCCGAGATGCTCGTCGGCGGCACCGGCATCGGATACTACGTGTGGAACGAGTGGAACAATCTCGACCTCACCTCCGTGATCTTCTCGATCATCATGATCGGGCTCGTCGGCATGGTGCTGGACGCCGTCTTCGGCCTCGTCCAGCGCCAGGTGCAATACAGCGAGTGAGGACGTCATGACGGTACCATTCCTGAAGATCGAGCAGCTCGCCCAGCGCTTCCCGAGCCCCGACCGGGGCGGCGAGCCGCTGACCGTGTTCGAGAATGTCTCCTTCGGCATCGAGAAGGGCGAGTTCGTCTGCATCATCGGCCATTCCGGCTGCGGCAAGTCGACCATCATGAACGTGCTGGCCGGGCTGGCCGAGCCCACCGAGGGCGTCGTGGTGATGGACGGGCAGGAGGTGAAGGGGCCGAGCCTCGAGCGCGGCGTGGTGTTCCAGAACTACAGCCTGCTGCCCTGGCTCTCGGCGCTGAGGAACGTCACCTTCGCGGTGCAGGCCCGCCATCCTGACTGGCCGAAGGACAAGGTGAAGGCGCATTCCTACCGGTTCCTCGAGCTCGTCGGCCTGACCGGCGGCGCCGAGCGGCGCAAGCCGAGCCAGCTCTCCGGCGGCATGCGCCAGCGCGTCTCGATCGCCCGCGCCTTCGCCATCGAGCCCAAGCTGCTGCTGCTCGACGAGCCCTTCGGCGCGCTGGACGCGCTCACCCGCGGGTCGATCCAGGACGAGCTGCTGCGGATCTGGCGGGGCTCCGGCCTCACGGTGTTCATGATCACCCACGATGTCGACGAGGCGCTCTATCTCGCCGACCGGGTGCTGCTGATGACCAACGGCCCCTATGCGCGGGTGGCGGAATCGGTCGAGGTCGGCATTCCGCGGCCGCGCTCGCGCGACCAGATCGTCGAGCACCCAAACTACTACAAGGCGCGCAACCACCTCGTGCACTTCCTGGCCCGGCGCTCGAAGGAGCTGGCCGGCCGCGAGCATGCCACCGCCTCGGGCCAGCCCGAGACGGTGCGCTTCGCCGACCCCGGTGACGACAGCCCGGGCGGCGAAGGCGCCGACCCGTCCCAGCCGGCGCTTCGCGCCGTCAACCAGTGAGAGGAGGCTTCCCGATGAAGGAATCGAAATTCGTCGACGCGGCGATGGACAAGGACGATGTCGCCGCCATGGTGCTGTCCGCCAAGCGCAGCGCCGGGCTCACCTGGGAGGAGATCGCCGAGCGGATCGGCATGTCGCCGGTCTGGACGCATTCGGCCTGCATGGGCATGAACTCGATGCCGAAGGACAAGGCGGAGCTGCTGGTCGCGGCGCTCGGCCTGCCGCAGGAGGCGGTGCTGGTGCTGAACGAGGCGCCCAACAAGGTGTTCGCGCAGGCGATCCCGACCGACCCCTGCGTCTACCGTCTCTACGAGATCGTCGGCGTCTACGGCCCGACCATCAAGGCGCTGATCCACGAGAAGTTCGGCGACGGCATCATGTCGGCGATCGATTTCGACATGGCGATCGAGCGCGTCGAGCACCCCAAGGGCGACCGGGTGAAGCTCACCATGTCGGGCAAGTACCTCGCCTACAACAGCTGGTGACGGGCGCGCCCGGCGCCGCAGCGCGATCCGGGGGGCGCCCGCCGCGGCGCCCCCTGCCGTCAGCCGAGGAGGAAGTCCCCTGTCCCGCCCCCCGTTTCCCCCCTTCGACGCCGAGAGCGCCGCGCAGAAGGTCCGCATGGCCGAGGATGCCTGGAACCTCCGCGACCCGGCGCGCGTGGCGCTGGCCTATACCGAGGACAGCAGCTGGCGGAACCGCGCCGAGTTCTTCAGCGGGCGCGCCGCGATCGTCGCCTTCCTCACCCGGAAATGGGAAACCGAGAGGGACTATCGCCTGATCAAGGGCCTGCACGCCTTCCACGGCGCCTGCATCGCCGTGCGCTTCCGCTATGAATGGCGCGACGCGGCGGGGCAATGGTGGCGCTCCTACGGCAACGAGAACTGGGAGTTCGACGGGCACGGCCTGATGAAGCGGCGCGAGGCCTCGATCAACGACACCGCGATCGCCGAGGCCGACCGCCGCTTCTTCTGGGATGCCCCGGGGCCGCGGCCGGCGCATGTTCCGGGGCTGCCGGAAACCCCGTTCTAGGCGCCGCGGGCAGCGCCGGCCCTACGCCGGCGCCGCGCGGCGCCCCGGCCGGGCGGTCTGCGGCCCCCGCCCGCGCCTCCATCGCCCCGCACGCGCCTCCACCGCCCCGCCCGGCCGGGCTGCGGCGCGCGGCGGCAGGCTACCAGAGCGCGCCGCCGGTCACCTGGATGTTCTCCATGGTGATGCCGCGCGCCGCATCGCTGCACAGGAAGGCGACGAGCTCGGCGATCTCGCCGGGCTGGATGATCCGCTTCTGGGGGTTCCCGGCCGCGATATCGGCCATCGCCTGCGGCACCGAGCGCCCGCTGCCCTCGCGCGCCACGATCTCCGCCACGTCGCGGCGCATCAGGTCGGTCTCGACCCAGGTCGGGCTGACCATGACGCAGGTGACGCCGTGCCCGGCGCCCTCCAGCGCCACGCAGCGGGTGAGGCCGAGCAGCCCGGCCTTGGAGGCGCAATAGGCCGGGTTGTCGGCCCAGCCCACGCTGGCGGCGGTGGAGCCGATATTGACGATCCGTCCGAAGCCCGCGCCGATCATATCCGGCAGCAGCGCCCGCGTCATCCGGAAGGCGCCGGTCAGGTTGGTCTCGATGATGGCGTTCCAGAGCGCGTCGTCATGGCCGCAGACCGGCTGCTCGCTGGTCATCCCGGCGGCGTTGACCAGCAGGTCGATCGGCCCGAGCGCGCGGCGCGCAGCGGCGGTGAAGGCATCGATGCTGGCCTGATCGGTGACGTCGAGCGGCCCGGCATGGACCGGCTCGCCCGCCGCGCGGAGCTGCTCCAGCGCCAGGCGGTGCCGGGGATCGTCGCCGCCGGCGACCGAGCGCGAGCCGACCGCGACCGCCGCGCCCGCCCGGGTCAGCGCGGCGGCGATCGCCAGCCCCATGCCCGAGAGGCCGCCGGTGACGATCGCGCGCCTGCCAGAGAGAACGGCCATGATCGATACTCCCTCCCGTCAGGAACGCCGCAGGCGGCGGCCGGATCGCCCGCCGGACCGCCCGCCGGGGCGCAGGGCCCGCGGCGCGCGCGGCGCCCCCGCGGCCACCGGCCCGGGCCCGCCCGCCGATCCTGCCGCCCGCGGCCGTCTCACATCGCGGACCCGGTAGCGGATGCGGCGCACCGCCCGCGGATCAGGTCGGCCGCCTTCTCGGCGATCATGATCGCCGTCGCGTTCGTGTTGGCGCTGACGATCTCCGGCATGATCGAGGCATCGACCACGCGCAGCCCGTCGATCCCGCGCAGCCGGCACTGCGGGTCGACGACGGCATCGGCGGCATCCCCGTTGCCCATCCGGCAGGTGCCGACCGGGTGGTAGCAGGTCTCGAGCGTCTCCGCGATCCAGGCGTCGATGGCGTCCCGGCCCGTCACCCCCGGCCCGGGGAAGAGCTCGGGCCCGGCAAAGCGCGCGAGGGCCGGCTGCGACAGCACCTCGCGCAGGATCGCGACGCTCTCGCGCAGGTCGGTCCGGTCGGCCGGATCGGCGAGATAGTTGAACAGGATCGCCGGCGCCTGCCGGGCATCGGCGTTGCGCACCCGGACATGGCCGCGGCTTCTCGGTCGCATCAGGTCGATATGCACCTGGAACGAATGTTCGCGCCGGATCTCCACGGTTCCCGGAACCACCGACAGGGGCATGAAGGTGAACTGCAGGTCCGGGTGCTCGACCTCCGGCCGGGAGCGGACGAAGCCGCCGGCCTCGAAATGGTTGGTCGCCGCGGGGCCGGTCCCGCGCAGCGCCCATTCGGCCCCGGCCAGCCAGCTCCGCCCCGGGCGGGTCGCCGGATAGATGCTGACCGGCTCGAGGCAGCGGTGCTGGATCACCAGGTCGGGATGGTCGTTGAGGTTCTCGCCGACGCCCGGCAGGTCGTGGCGCACCGCGATCCCCGCCGCCTCCAGAACCGCCGCGGGGCCGATGCCCGAGAGCTGCAGCAGGTGCGGCGAGCCGATCGCCCCCGCGGCCAGGATCACCTCGCGTTCGGCGCGGGCGGTGGCGGCCTGGCCGCCGGCGCGATAGCGCACGCCCCGCGCGCGGCCCCGCTCCAGCACGATCGCCTCCGCCAGCGCGCCGGTCACCACGGTCAGGTTGCGCCGGCCGCGGGCCGGGTGCAGATAGGCGCGCGCCGCGCTCCAGCGCCGGCCGCCATGGGTGCTGCGCTCGACCGGGCCGAAGCCCTCCTGCTCGCCGGCGTTGAAATCCGGCAGCACCGGATAGCCGGCCTCGCCGCCGGCCCGCACGAAGGCCGCCGCCAGCGACCCCGGCGCCAGCGCCGGCCGGGTCACGCGGATCGGCCCGTCGGCGCCCCGGTCCGGGCCGGCGCCGTCCGGCGCGGTTTCCGCCCGGCGGAAATAGGGCAGCACGTCGGCATGGCTCCAGCCCGCCGCGCCGCGCTGCGCCCAGCCGTCATAGTCGCGCGGATGGCCGCGCAGCCAGACCATCCCGTTGATCGAGGACGACCCGCCGAGCACCTTGCCGCGCGGATGGCCGAGCCGCCGCCCGCCGAGATGCGGCTCGGGCTCCGAGGTGAAGGCCCAGCTGTAATCCGTGCCCCAGACGACCTTCGACATGCCGGCCGGCATCTTCAGCCAGATCGAGCGATCCTCCGGCCCCGCCTCCAGCAGCAGGACCCGCGTGTCGGGGTCCTCGGAGAGCCGGCTCGCCAGCACGCAGCCGGCCGAGCCGGCGCCGACGATGACATAGTCCCAGCCCTGTCCGGTCGTTCCCTGACCGGTCGTTCCCTGTCCGGCCATTCCCTGTCCGGACATCCCCTGCCCGGTCATTCCCTGATCGCCTGGTAGCAGAGCTTGTGGAAATGGTGGACGAGATGCTCGCTCTGGTTCGGCAGGTTCTCGTCGATCAGGTACCGCCCCGAGCCGAAGCCCATCGAGTGCAGGCCCTTCTGGTTGGTCACGTTCAGCTCGATGTCCTCCGGCCCGAGCTGGGTGTTCATCCATTCGATCGCCGCCTTCGTCACCGCCGGCACCGGCCGCCCCTTCGGCGCGTAGTAGCCGAAGCGCAGCAGCGACTTCTCCGGGCCGAGCGGGATCATGATGAAGGTGCCGATCATGTCGGTATAGGGGAAGGAATAGAAGGTGGTGTTGGGCCAGAGACCGATGTTGAAGAACCAGTCGGTCTGCCAGGTGGCGCCCTCCAGCGGCTCGCCATAGGCATGGGTCGCGTTCGGGTTGGGCGGGCCGATATAGGTCCACCACCTGTCATGCGCGGTCAGCGTGTAGCCCTTGAAGTCGATCAGCGCGGCGAGCTCCTTGTGGACCGGCCCGCTGAGGTCGAAATGGTAGCCCTCGATCGAGTTCTCCTGGATCACCTTCCAGTTGGCATCGACGATGACGTCGGTCTCCTCGACCAGCACGACATTGTCGAGATCGGGCAGGAAGCGGCGCATCTCCGCCTCGGCCCCGGCGGCCATCTCCGCGACCGGCGGCGCCGCGTCGTCGAGCGTCACGAAGACCCAGCCGGCGAAGACCTCGTGGCGCACCTTCCGGAGGCTGTGATCTTCCTTGCTGAAGCAGGCGAGATGCTCGGTGCGCGGCGCCGAGCGCAGGCCGCCGTCGAGATTGTAGCACCAGGAATGGTACTGGCAGCGCAGCACGCCCCCCACCTTGCCGCGCCGCTGCGTCATCAGGCGGTTGCCCCGGTGCCGGCAGACATTGTGCCAGGCATGGATCCTGCCGTCGGCCCCGGCGGTGACGACGACGCTCTGCTCGAAGATGTCCTGGACGACGTAGTTGCCCGGCTCGGCGAACTCGTTGACATGGCCGACCAGGTGCCAGCAATGCATGAAGATGCGCTGCTTCTCCTCCGCGAAGATCTGCGGGTCGAAGAAGAACGGGGCCGGGATGGTCGGGCCGTTGACCGGATCGCTGTAGTCCCAGGTCAGGTCCGACTGGCTTCGGGGGGAATCGATCTTGCCCATGCTGGCTGTCCTCTTCCTGAATGATGGCGCACGGCTCGCCCCGGATGGTAGCCCGCGGCACGGCGCCGATTTGACCATGCGCGACAGGCGGGGCATTCTGCGCAGATCCGCGGCGATGGAGTTTCATCAGCCTTTTCCGCGCCTTGCGAGGCCGCCCCGGAAAATAGCCGCCGGTTCTTGAAGAACTTGACCGGCAGCGCCAGGATGCGGCGCGAAGAATCAACCCTCCGGAGACCGCATGACCGATCGGGACACGCCGCTGCACCGCTTTGGCCTGCTGCTCGTGCCGGGCTTCTCCTCCCTCGCGGTGACGCTGGTGACCGAGCCGCTGTTCATCGCCAACTGGCTGGCCGGGCGCAGCCTGTTCCGGTGGACCACCCTCTCCGCCGACGGTTTCGCCGTGCGGTCGAGCAGCGGCAGCCTGATGGCGGTCGACGCGCCGCTGGCCGGCGACCCGCGGGCGGCGTTCGACACGGTGTTCGTGATCGCCAGCTTCGATGTCCGGGCCTCGGCCGGCAAGTCGCGGCTGATCGACTGGGTGCGCATGGCGTCCCGCACCGGGGTCCGCGTCGGCGCCATCGAGATCGGCAGCGAGATCCTGATGGAGGCCGGCCTGCTCCGCGGCGCCGGCATTCCGGTCCACTGGTACAACGCCAAGGGCAGCGAGGAGCGCTATCCCGAGCTCCGCGTGACCGAGACGTTGTTCGATGCCTCGGGCAGGCATCCGCTCTCGGCCGGCGGGCTGGCGACCGCCGACATGATGCTGGACCTGATCGCCCAGGAGGCCGGCGACGGCATTGCCGACGAGGTCGGCAAGCACCTGCTGCTCGACCGGCGCCGTCCGGGCTCGCGGCCGCAGCCCCCTGCCGGCGGCGGCCTCCCGCCGGCGGACGGGTTCCGGCACGACGACCCGGTGGCCCGGGCCCATGCGATCATGGAGGAGCAGCTCGACGAGCCGGTCTCCTGCACCGCCCTCGCCCGGGCGGCCGGGGTCTCGGCGCGGCATCTGCAACGGCTCTTCAAGGCGCGCCTCGGGCGGGGGGTGGAGGCGACCTACCGCGAATTGCGGCTGGCCAAGGCGCACCAGCTGGTGCAGCAGACCGAGATGTCGCTGACCGAGGTCGCCGTGGCCTGCGGGTTCTCCTCGCTGGAGGTCTTCTCCCGGACCTATCGCAGCCGCTTCGGCGTGGCGCCCAGCCGCGACCGGCGCCAGTCGCTCGAGGCGACGGTGTATCACAGCATCACCTGAAGCCGGCCCGGCGCCTCCGCAGCGGGCACCGCGGCGGCCCGCGCCGCAGTGCTTGACGATTTCCGCCATATCCGTCCGAATCGGTCAGGTTGTACGCCCTGAAGAATTCGGCAACCGCGAAACAGTTGGCAAGCCTCTGCCAAGGCTACGCTTTTCTCGAAGACAGCATTGGCCATCGGACGCGCAATCTGGCGTGCAACGTCAAGTCTGGCGATGGCATGGCGCTACGCTCGAGATCGCCAGCGATACATCACACGTGATGACCATCGGGATGACCATGGATGCAGCAAGCGACGCCGGGACGGGCCCGCGAGACGACGCCGTTCGTTCCGTGACGGCCGAACAGCGATAGTGGACAGCCTGCCCCGAGACCGCAGGCCGGGGCCCGCGCCCTGCCCGTCCCGGCCGCCCACCGCGGCTGCCCGCCCCGGCTGCCCGCATCGCCCCGGCGCCGCCGCCGCGGCGGCCGGGCCCGGCCGCACCCCATGCGCCCAGGCGAGAGACAACGCCCCGGCGGCCGCACCCGGCCTCCGGGGCGTCCGGCGTGATCGGGCACACCGCGAAAAGTGCCGCCGCCCTCATGCGCCGCCCGGCCATGCCTGCGCCGGCCACGCGGCGCGCGAGGGCGGCCGGGCCGGCCGGCCCCCGATCGCCGGCAGGGCGCCGGCCCGGCGCCCGGGGCCAGGACAAACGGATCAACGAAACTGGAGGTACCATGTTCCATCTCACCAAACTCGGCGCGCGGCTGATCCCGGGCACCGCCGCCCTGATGCTCGCCGGCATGGCGACGGCGGCGGAGCTCGGCGCGACGGACGAGCCGATCAGGCTGGCGATCAACGAATGGACCGGCCAGCACATCTCGACCCATATCGCCGGCGAGGCCCTGCGCTCGATGGGCTATGACGTGGAATACGTCACCGCCGGCAACTATCCGCAGCACACCGCGCTGGCCGATGGCGACCTGCACGCGACGCTCGAGGTCTGGACCAACAATGTCGGCGACATCTATCCGAAGATGAAGGCGGCGGGCCGGATCGTCGATATCGGCCCGCTCGGCCTGACCACGCGCGAGGGCTGGATGTATCCCAAGCACATGGAGGAGCTCTGCCCGGGCCTGCCGGCCTGGGAGGCGCTGGTCGGCTGCCGGGACAGGCTGGTGACCGCCGAGACCTTCCCGCAGGGCCGCATCCTGGCCTATCCGGCCGACTGGGGCACCCGCTCCGCCGACATCATCCGGAACATGGGGCTGGACTACAAGGCGGTGCCGGCCGGCTCCGAGGGCGCGCTGGTGGCCGAGCTGAAGGCCGCGGATGCGCGCAAGACGCCGCTGGTGATGATGTTCTGGGCGCCGCACTGGGTGTTCGCGGAGGTCGAGGCCGGATGGGTCGCGCTGCCGGCCTACGAGCCGGCCTGCGACACCGACCCGGCCTGGGGCCCCAACCCCGATGCCACCGGCGACTGCGGCGTCGAGGCGCCGGTGACCATGAAGGTGGCCTGGGCGGGGTTCGAGGAGAAATGGCCGGCGGCATGGGCGTTCCTCGAGGCCTATACCCTCGATACCGCGGCGCAGGAGGCGATGATGAAGGCGATCGACCAGGACGGCGAGCCGATCGAGGCGGTGGTCGCCGCCTGGATGGAGGAGAACGCGGCGGTCTGGACCCCCTGGGTCGAGGCGGCGACGCAGTAAGGCCTGCGCCCGGCGCGGCCCCGGCACGGGCCGCGCCACCGGCTGGAGCATGACATGACATCACGAGCGGCGCCGAAACTCTCGGTCCGGAACCTGTGGAAGATCTACGGCCCGAACCCGCGGCGGATCGTGTCGGGCGCGTTTCGCGACATGACCCATGAACGGCGCCTCGAGCATGTGCGCGAGGCCAGGCATTTCGTGGCCGCGGCGGATGTCAGCTTCGATGTCCACGAGGGCCGGATCTTCGTGATCATGGGGCTGTCCGGCTCGGGCAAGTCGACCGTGCTGCGCGCCGTCTCGCGGCTCGACGAGCCGACCTGCGGGCAGGTCTTCCTCGACGATACGGACCTGCTCACCGCCTCGCCGCGCGCGCTGATCGAGATCCGCCGGCGCAAGATGGGCATGGTGTTCCAGAGCTTCGGCCTGCTGCCGCATCTCGACGTGATGCAGAACGTGGCCTTCCCGCTGAAGGCGCAGGGCCTGCCCCGCGACAGGCGCGAGGCGCGCGCCCGCGAGATGATCGACCTGGTCGGGCTGAAAGGCAGGGAACGGTCCTATCCGCACCAGCTTTCCGGCGGGCAGCAGCAGCGGGTCGGGATCGCGCGGTCGCTCGCCGTCGAGCCGGAGCTGTGGTTCCTCGACGAGCCCTTCTCGGCGCTCGACCCGCTGATCCGCGCCCAGATGCAGGACGAGTTCCTGCGCCTGCAGAAGCAGCTGCACAAGACCATCGTCTTCGTCACCCACGATTTCCTCGAGGCGCTCAAGCTGGCCGACACGATCTGCATCATGAAGGACGGCGAGATCGTCCAGATCGGCGCGCCGGCCGAAATCGTGCTGCGCCCCGCGAACGCCTATGTGCGCGAGTTCATCGGCGACGTGCCGCTGGCCCATGTGCTGCGCGCCGGCGACGTGATGAGCCCGCCCCGGAACGACGGCAGGGCGCATCCGTCGGTGCCGCCGGAGGCCATCCTCGAGGACGCGATCAGGCTGTTCGGCGAGACCACCGAAACCGTCGACGTGGTCGGTGCCGATGGCGCGGTGCTGGGCTCGCTGCAGCCGCTGCAGGTGATCCGCTCGCTCCACCACGACGGGCCGGGGCCGGATCGTTGACGGGTTTCGCCCGGCGGTTCCGCGCCTCCTGCCGCAGTGCCCGGCCCTGGCTCGCGGTCCTCGGCCTGAGCGCGCTCCTGCTCGCGCAGCGGGCGGCGTTTCCGCAGATCGTCGGCTATCCGGATGCCTGGACGCTGCCGGTCGCGGAGGCGATCAACCGCGTCATGGACGGCCTCGTGGCACAGTTTCAGGGCGTTGCGCGGGCGGTCAGCGGCGGGCTGAACCTGGCCTTCTCGGGCGTGCGGGCGCTGCTGATCGGATCGCCCTGGGCGGTGCCGGTCTGCCTGTTCTGCCTGATCGCCTGGCAGGGCGGCGGCCGGCGGCTGGCCCTGCTGACCGGGGCGCTGCTGCTCTACATCCTCGCCTCGGGCTACTGGGAGCCGGCGATGAACACCCTGGCGCTGGTGCTGGTGGCGCTGCCGCTGTCGATCCTGATCGGCTTCGGCCTCGGCTATCTGGGCTTCCGGTCGGCCCATGCGCGCCGGGTGATCCTGCCGATGCTCGACCTGATGCAGACGATCCCGGCCTTCGCCTACCTGATCCCGATCCTCCTGCTCTTCGGCTTCGGGCCGGTGGTCGGCCTGATCGCCAGCGTGGTCTTCGCGGTGCCGCCAATGGTGCGCAACACCATCCTCGGCTTCGAAAGGATCCCGCCGGCGGTGCTGGAAAGCGCCCGGATGTCGGGCTGCTCGCGGCCGCAGCAGTTCGCCTGGGCCGAGCTGCCCTCGGCGCTGCCGCAGATGCTGGTCGGCGTGAACCAGACCACCATGGCGGCCCTGTCGATGGTCATCATCGCCGCGATCATCGGCGGTTTCGAGGATATCGGCTGGGCGGTGCTCTCGGCGATGCGCAAGGCGCAGTTCGGGCAGAGCCTCCTGTCGGGCGCGGTGATCGTGGTCCTGGCGATCCTGCTCGACCGGGTGACCGCGGCCTATGCCGCGCGGCAGCTTCCGGGCGCCAGCCATGCCGGCCTGCCGCTGCGCCGGTTCGCGCCGGTGCTGGCCGCGGCGCTGATCGCGGCGTTTCTGGCGGCGCAGGCGCTGCCGGCGCTGCGCGACTGGCCGGCCGGGCTGATCCATTCCCCGGCGCAGGCGATCAACGCCGCCACCACCGGCTTCGTCCTCGCGCATGGCGAGCTGATGGCGGCGCTCAAGAACGGCGTGCAGTTCTTCCTGCTGCTGCCGGTCAAGCTGGGCTTCGAGCGGGCGGTCGTGCCCTTCACCTGGGGCATCACGCTGACCCCGGGGATGAAGGCGGCCTACTGGGCCCTGGCCGGCCTCGGCTGCGTGCTGGCCTTCGGCCGCGGGCGCTGGAAGGGCGGCATCGCGGTGCTGGTGGTGGCCGGCTTCCTCTATTTCGGCGCCACCGGGCTGCCCTGGGCCACGGTGCTGCTGCTGACCACGCTCCTCGCGTTCCAGCTCGGCGGCATCCGCCTCGCGCTCCTGGCCGGCGGCGCCGTCGTCTACCTGCTGGTCGCCGGGCTGTGGCAGCAGGCGATGATCTCGGTCTATCTCTGCTCGGTCGCCGTGTTCCTCTGCATCCTGCTCGGCGGCCTGATCGGGATCTGGGCGGCGGCGTCGGACACGGTCTCGGCGATCATCCGGCCGATCAACGACATGCTGCAGACGCTGCCGCAGTTCGTGCTGCTGATCCCGGCCCTGATGCTGTTCCAGGTCGGCGACTTCACCGCGCTGCTGGCGATCGTCGCCTATGCCATCGTGCCGATGATCCGCTACACCGAGCACGGGCTGCGCTCGGTGCCGGCGACCCTGATCGATGCCGGGCGCGCCTGCGGCTGCTCCGCCTGGCAGCTGTTCTGGCAGGTGCGCCTGCCGCAGTCGCTGCCGCAGATCCTGATCGGGATCAACCAGACCGTGCTCTACGGCCTCGGCATGCTGGTGATCGCCGCGCTGGTCGGCACCACCGGGCTGGGGCAGGCGATCTATGTCGCGCTGGGCGAGGCGAATGCCGGCGCCGGCCTCGCCGCCGGGCTCGGCATGGCGCTGATCGCGATGACCGCCGACCGGCTGCTGCAGGCGGTGATCCGGGGCCGCGCCTGACCCGGGCGCCGGCCCTGCCGGTGCCCCGCGCGCGCCGGGAGAGGCGGCCGGAAGGACACTATGGGTTGACCATCCGGCCGAAGATCTCGAACTTGATCGGGGTTCAAGAGATTTGACGGTGGCCTGTGAGCGCGAACGACACATCGAAGATCGGCAGCCAGCTGCGCTACCAGCGACGGCTCCGCGGCCTCACCCTGCAGAGCCTGGCGGCGCGGGCCGACTGCTCGGAGAGCATGGTCTCGAAGGTCGAGACCGGGCGGGTGAACCCGTCGCTCACCATGCTCAGCCGGCTGGCCAAGGCGCTCGGCGTCAATGTCTCGACCTTCTTCGCCGACGACCA
The DNA here is from genome assembly GCF_030270585.1 of Paralimibaculum aggregatum. Taxonomy (GTDB): domain Bacteria; phylum Pseudomonadota; class Alphaproteobacteria; order Rhodobacterales; family Rhodobacteraceae; genus Thermohalobaculum; species Thermohalobaculum aggregatum. The sequence continues at coordinate 34,139 of NZ_BSYI01000012.1, read as the reverse complement.
GACCGCCGGCGTGGTGATGCGGGCCGGCACGCGCCCGCGGCTCAACACCGATGCGCTGCGCCGGGGCGACGGCGTGACGCTGGAGCGGCTGGCGCCCTGTGCCGAGGGCTGCATGCTGCAGGCGAACATCCACATCGTCGCCGCCGGCGGGCGCAGCGACGGGGTGATCAGCCATCTCGGCGAGGAACTCGGCTTCCTGATCGAGGGCGAGCTGGAACTCGAGGTGGACGGCCGGCGCTATCACCTGATGCCGGGCGATTCGTTCTACTTCTCCTCCGAGCGGCCGCACGGCTACCGCAACCTCGGCACCACCGAGGCGCGGGTGCTCTGGGTCAACACCCCGCCGACCTTCTGATGGAATGGCGTGCGAACGGGCATGCATCTGCACAGCATTTGAGCGGGCCGGGCATTCTGCACCACTGCGTGCATGGATTGGGAAGAAAGTTCCTTGACTATGACGCAGGAAGCCGGAGCATGACAGGACGGCGGCCACGGGGTGCGGCCGGTCCTGCGAGAGGGAGAGTGCCGAGATGTCGACCGATGCCCCTGGCGGCGAAGCGGAGATCACGGTTTCCTGCCTGCAGTTCGAGCCCCGGATCGGCGATCTCGCGGCCAACCGCGCGGCCGGGCTCGAGCTGATCGAGGCGGTCGCCGAAGCCGGGGCGAGGCTGGCGGTCCTGCCGGAGCTGTCGGACAGCGGCTATGTCTTCGAGAGCCGCGCGGAGGCCTTCGCGCTCTCCGGCACCGCGGCAGAATCGGAGACCATCGCCGGATGGGCGGAGGCGGCGCGCCGGCACGACCTGCACATCGTCGGCGGCTTCTGCGAGCGCGACGGCGGCAGGCTCTTCAACTCCGCCGCACTGGTCGGCCCGGACGGGCTGATCGGCGTCTACCGCAAGACCCATCTCTGGGATGCCGAGAACCTCTGGTTCGAGCCCGGCGACCACGGCTATCCGGTGTTCGCGACCCCGCTCGGCCGGATCGGCGCGCTGATCTGCTATGACGGCTGGTTCCCGGAGGCCTGGCGGCTGCTGGCCATGCAGGGGGCCGACATCGTCTGCGTGCCGACCAACTGGGTGCCGATGCCGTCGCAGCCTGCCAGCCTGCCCTCGATGTCCAACATCCTCTGCATGGCGGCGGCGCATTCCAATTCGTTCTGCGTGGCGGCGGCCTGCCGGATCGGCACCGAGCGCGGGCAGCCCTTCATCGGCCAGAGCCTGATCGTCAACCACGAGGGCTGGCCGGTGGCCGGCCCCGCCCCGGAGGAGCGGCCCGAGGTGCTGACCGCCCGCGTGAACCTCGCGGACGCCCGGCGCAAGCGCCGCCTGAACGACTTCAACCAGCTGCTGCGCGACCGCCGGACAGATCTCTACGACGAGATGCTCGGCACCGACCTGACACCGGGCTGGTACTGAGCCAAGGCCAATCCGACCCCAAGCACGGGACCAACAGGAGGTGAGACGACCATGACCCTGAGACCGCTTTCCATCGCTGCCGTGGTGGCTGCCCTCGCGGCCGCACCGGCCATTGCCGCGGACACCATCAAGATCGGCATCCCCGTCGGCCTCTCCGGGGCCAACAGCGTGGTCGCACCCTCGGTGGTGCAGTCGTCCGAATACGCGGCCAAGGAGATCAACGACGCCGGCGGGATCCTCGGCATGAAGGTCGAGCTGGTGGTTGCCGACGACAACTCCGGCGCCCAGGGCGCGCAGCGGGCCTTCGAGAGCCTCGTCTACGAGGAGAAGGTCAACGTCCTGATCTCCATGGAGACCTCGGCGGCGCGCAATGCCGGCCTGCCGATCGTCAACCGCGGGCGCACGCCCTACATCTACACCTCGTTCTACGAGGGCCGGTCCTGCTCGCCCTGGATGTATGTCAACGCCTGGGTCCCCGAGCAGCAGGTGGCGCCGATCGTCGATCACTTCATGGCGGAATACGGCGCGAAGACCTTCTTCCTGGTCGGCTCGGACTATGCCTTCGGGCGCGGCATGCTGGAGTTCACCCGCTCCTATGTCGAGGCCAATGGCGGCACGGTCCTGGGCGAGGAATACCTGCCCATGGACGGCTCCGACTGGACCGCGATCATCTCCCAGCTCAAGGCCTCGGGCGCCGATGCGCTGATCACCTCGACCGCCGGCGGCGCGCCCAACGTGACGCTGACCAAGCAGCTCCGCGCGGCGGGCGTCGACATGCCCTATGGCAACCTCGCGGTCGACGAGGGCACCGCGAAGTCGATGGGCGCCGACGCCACCGGGATCTACATCGCCGCCTCCTATGTCACCGGCATCGACAGCGCCGAGAACAAGGCCTTCCTCGAGGGCATGACGGCGACCTTCGGCGACGACCTGATCACGCCCAACGATCTCTCGGTGCCGCAATACGAGGCGATCTATGCCTACAAGGCCGCCGTCGAGGCGGCCGGCTCGACCGATCCGCAGGCCGTGATAGACGCGCTCGACGATGTCTCGGTCACCGGGCCGCGGGGCACCATCACCATGGACGCGCAGCGCCACGCGCCGCTGACCATGTATCTCGGCCAGGTGCAGGCCGACGGCTCGGTCAAGGTGATCCAGAGCTTCGAGAACGTCGATCCGGGCGACCAGTGCCCGCAGTTCGCCGGCTGACGCACTCTCGGGGGGCGGCCGGCCCGCCCCCCGGCCGCCGGCAATCGGAGACCTCATGGCCAATCTCGCCCTCGACATGATCACGACCTCGGCGATCCTCTTCGTCGTCGCCTCGGGGCTGATGATCATCCTCGGCGTCATGAAGCTGATCAACTTCGCCCATGGCGCGTTCCTGACGCTCGGCGGCTATGCCGCCTATCTGACCACCGAGGCGGGGCTGTCGCCCTGGCTCGCGCCGCTGCTGGCCGGCGCGGTCGGGTTCGGCGTCGGCATCGTCGTCGAACGGGTGATCGTGCGTCCGCTCTATCACCGCCCGCTCGACGCGATCCTCGCGACCTGGGGCCTCGGCATCATCATCGGCCAGCTCATCACCATCGGCTTCGGCCGCGAGGTGCAGTTTGCCGCGAGCCCGATGACCGGGACGCTCGATCTCGGCGGGATCGAATACTCGGCCTATCGCCTGACGCTGACCGCGGTCGCGCTGGCGATCGGCGGCGCGCTGACGGCGCTGCTCTATCTCACGCGCTTCGGGCTGAACGCGCGCGCGGTGATCATGAACGAGACGCTGGCGCGCGGGCTCGGCATCGACAGCGCGCGGGTGCGGCTGCTGACCTTCGGGCTCGGCGCCGGGCTCGCCTGCGGCGCCGGCGCGCTGATCACGCCGCTGCTCTCGGTCGATCCGAACATGGGCCTGCCCTGGCTCGTGAACTCGTTCATGCTGGTGCTGGTCTCGGGGGTGTCGATCCCCAGCCTGGCGCTGGCATCGCTGATCCTCGGCAGCGCGCAGGTCGCGGTCTCGAGCTATATCAGCCCGATCATCGGCGGCCTGACCATCGTCGTCCTCGCCGCCGTCCTTCTCCGTCTCTATCCAAAAGGGCTTGGCCGTGGCACGTGACACGAGCGAGGCGGCGCCGGGATCATCGGTCACGCGGCGGGTCCGCCGCACCGTCCTGATCGGCGCGGCGGTGGCGGCCGTCGTCGTCGCGACGGCGCCGTTCCAACTCGACATCTACACCAAGAACATCCTGATCCGGGCGTTCTTCCTGGCGGCGCTGGCGATGACCGTCGACGTGCTCTGGGGCTATACCGGGATCCTGACCTTCGGCCAGTCGGCGTTCTTCGGCATCGGCGCCTATGCCTGCGCGCTGGTGGCGACGCATTACGGCTTCGGCCCGTTCTGGTTCGCGGGGTCGTTCCTGCTGGCGCTGCTCGCCGCGGTCGCGGTGGCCTGGCTGATCGGCTGGCTCGCCTTCTATCACGGCGCCTCGCCGCTCTATGCCTCGATCGTGACGCTGGCGCTGCCGATCGTCCTCGTGCAGCTGATCTTTGCCGGCGGGCGCTTCACCGGCTCGTCCTCCGGCATCTCGGCCTTCCCCACCTATTACTGGGCGTTCGAGACCTGGTTCTGGATCGCCGGCGGCTACCTGATCGCGGTCACCGCGCTCGGCTACCTGCTGGTCAGCAGCGATTTCGGCCGGCTGCTCGTGGCGATCCGCGAGAACGAGGAGCGCTGCGCCTATCTCGGCATCCCGGTCAGCCGCATCAAGATCCTGCTGATGATGGCGGCCGGGGCGATCGGCGCCGGCGCGGGCTTCGGCTATGCCGCCTTCACGAACGTGGTGGCGCCCGAGCTCGGCGGCTTCCTGCTCGGCACCGAGCTGCTGATCTTCACGGCGCTCGGCGGGCGGGGCACGCTGATCGGCCCGGTGCTCGGCACCATCGGCATCGACGTCACCGCGTCCTATCTCTCCGGCTCGCTGCCGTTCCTCTGGAAGCTGATCACCGGCGTCGCCTTCGTGGTGGTGATCGTGCTGCTGCCGCAGGGGCTGATCCCGATCCTCGGCAAGGGGCTGCGCCGGCTCTGGCCGTTTCCCCGGGCGGCGGCGCGCGACGCGGTGGTGCTGCGCGGCTTCGAGCCGACCACCCCGCATGGCGAGACCCGCTCGGCGCCGCTCCGCACCGCCGACCTGCTGCGCCACTACGGCAGCCTCAAGGTGCTCGACGGCATCGCGATCGAGAGCCGCGGCTCCGAGCTGCTCTCGATCGTCGGGCCGAACGGCGCCGGCAAGACCACGCTGATGCGCTGCATCTCCGATGGCGGCGAGCGCTCGGGCGGCGAGGTCTATGTCAACGGCACGGAGATCGGCCGCGGCTCGCCGCAATCGGTGGTCGCGCTCGGCATCGGGCGGAGCTTCCAGAACACCAACCTGTTCGAGACGCTGACCGTGGGGGAATGCCTGATGCTGGCCCGCTGGCGGATCGACGGCGCCAGCCTGTTCTCCCGCCGCAACGAGGTCGCGCTGCCGACGCCGGCGCTCGGGATCCTCGAGGCGACGGGCCTCGACAAGGCGCTCGGCACCGAGACCCGCAACCTCAGCCACGGCCAGAAGCGCGGGCTCGAGCTGGCCATGGTGCTGGCGACCGAGCCCTCGGTGCTGCTGCTCGACGAGCCGACCGCCGGGCTGACCAAGGCCGAGCGCACGGCGATCGGCTCGGTGCTGACATCGCTCGCCAGGGTCCACGGCCTGTCGATCCTGCTGATCGAGCACGATCTCGACTTCGTGCGCGACATCTCCGACCGGATCGTGGTGCTGCACCAGGGGGCGCTGCTGATGGAGGGCACCGTCGAGGAGGTGATCGCCTCGGATCTGGTGAAGGCGGTCTATTCCGGGCAGGCCGTGGAGACCGCATCATGAGCGCGGCAGCGGCCGATGCGGCAACCCCCGCCCTGCTCAGCGTCGAGGCGGTGAGCGCCGGCTATGGCGGCGCCACGGTGATCGACGGCGTCTCGCTCGCCATCAGCCAAGGCGAGATCCTCACCGTGCTCGGCAAGAACGGCATGGGCAAGACGACGCTGATGAAGACGATCATGGGCTTCGTGAAGGCCCAGGCCGGGCGCATCACGCTGGCCGGCGAGGAGGTCACGCGGCGCCCGCCCCATGCCATGGCGCGCGCCGGCGTCGCCTATGCGCCGCAGGAGTTCACGATCTTCCAGGACCTGACCGTCGAGGAGAACCTGCGCGTCGGCGTGCCCGACGACCGGACCTTCGCGGAGCGGGTCGACAGCCTCGCCGACGTGTTCCCGCGGATGCTCGAGCGCCTGAAGCAGCGCGCCGGAACCCTCTCGGGCGGCGAGCAGAAGATGCTGATCATGTCGCGCGCCGTGCTGGCGCAGCCGCGGCTGATGCTGATCGACGAGATCAGCGAGGGCCTGCAGCCGACGATGATCGACCGGATGGCCGAGGTGCTGCGCGCCACGCGCGAGCGGAACGGCACGGCGGTGCTGCTGGTCGAGCAGCATCTCTCCTTCGCGCTCTCGGTCGCGGACCGCTTCGCGGTGCTCAAGCTCGGGCAGATCGTCGAGCAGGGGCCGGCCGGCGATCCGGGCGCGGCCTCGGTCCTGGTCCACCACCTGAAGGTCTGAGCGATGAGCGGTGTCTGGGCGCATACCTATTCGATCGTCGGCCGCTGCGAGCGCACTGGCGAGCTCGGCGTGGCGGTGGCCTCGGCGGTGCCCGCGGTCGGCGCGATCTGCCCCTATCTGCGGCCGGGGGTGGGCGCGGTCAGCACCCAGTCCTGGGTCAACCCGTATCTCGCGGTGGCGGTGCTCGACCGGCTCGCCGCCGGCGCCGGGGCCGCCGATGCGGTTGCCGCCACCCTCGCCGAGGACCCGGCGGCGGCGGTGCGCCAGCTCGGCGCGATCGGTGCCGGCGGCGCCGGCGCGGCCCATACCGGGGCCGACTGCACGGCGGCCTGCGGCCATGCCTGCGCCGCCGATCACGCGGTGCAGGGCAACATGCTGACCGGCGTCGACGTGCTCGAGGCGATGTCGCGGGCCTTTGCCGCCGGGCCCGGGCTGCCGCTCGACGAGCGCCTGCTGGCCGCGCTCGAGGCGGCCCAGGCCGCCGGCGGCGACAAGCGCGGGCGCCAGTCCGCCGCGCTGGTCGTGACCGGCTCGGAGATCTACCCGCGGGTCGATCTGCGGGTCGACGAGCATGCCGACCCGGTGGCCGAGCTGCGCCGCGTCCACGGCGTCGCCGCCAGCCAGCTCGCGCCCTTCGTCGCCGGCATGCCGCGGCGCGGGGGGCCCGCGGCCGCCGCCCCCGCCGCGGTCACCGAGATGCTGCTGAAGCCGCCGCCGCAGCGCCCCGGCGGCGGCGGCTCCGACCGACCCTGAGGACCGCCGATGCAAGACACCCCCGACCAGACCCCCGATCCCGACCCGGCGCCCGCCCCGGCCGCCGACCCGGCCCCCGGCGACCCGCGCGATCCGCTCGACCCGCATGTCCTGACCGGCCTCGACCTGCCGCCGGAGCGGCTGCGCGCCGTCGCCGCCGCCTTCGCCGACATCCGCGCCGCGATCGAGGAGCTCCGCGCCCTCGATCTCGGCGAGACCCATCCCGCGGTGGTGTTCCAGCCCTGGCGGGGGCCGCGATGACCGCGCCCGGGGATCCGACCCGCGCCACCATCGGCGAACTCTCGGCGCTGCTCCGGGCGGGACGCCTGTCGCCGGTCGAGCTGCTCGACGCGCTGACCGACCGGATCCGCCGCGAGGACGGCCGCCTCGCCGCCTTCGTGCATCTCTCCGAGACCGCGCGGGCGGCGGCCGAGCGGGCCCATGCCGAGATCGCCGCCGGCGACTGGAAGGGGCCGCTCCACGGCATCCCGATCGCGATCAAGGACAACCACACGACCGCCGACATGCCGACCCGGGCCGGCAGCGCCGCACCGGGCACCGACTATCCGCTGGCCGACGCCCATGCGGTCGCGCGCCTGCGGTCGGCCGGCGCGATCCCCTTCGCCAAGACCCGGATGCACGAGTTCGCCTGGGGCATGGAGACCCCGCCGACGCGCAACCCGCGCGACCCGTCCTGCTCGCCCGGCGGCTCGAGCGGCGGCTCCGCGGCGGCGGTCGCGGCGGGGCTGGCACCGGCGGCGCTCGGCTCCGACACCGGCGGCTCGATCCGCATCCCGGCGAGCCTCTGCGGCTGCGTCGGCTTCAAGCCGAGCTTCGGGCTGATCGGGCGCAGCGGGATCGTTCCGCACAGCTGGTCGCTCGACCATGCCGGCCCGATCGCCGCCTCGGTGGGCGATGCGGCGCTGGTCGCCGGCGCCATGGCGGGGCCGGACCCGGCCGATCCGGGCAGCCTCGGCGTCGCGGCGCCGGACTGGTCCGAAGCGCTCGCGGGCGGCGCCGGCGGGCTGCGCGTCGGGGTCTGCCGCACGCATTTCTTCGAGGACCTGGTGCCGGCGGTCGGCGACCGTGTCGAGGCGGCGATCGCGGCGCTGGCGCGCGCCGGCGCCCGGGTCACCGAGTTCGCGCTGCCCGAGATCGGCCAGGGGCTCGGCGCGATCTTCGCCATCGAGCTCGCCTCCTCGACCAACTACCACGACCGGCGCCTGCGCGAGGGCGCCGTCGCCGGCTTCGGCGCGGATGTGCGGCTGCTCGTCGAGATGGGCCGGCTGGTCAGCGGCGCCGACTACCTCCAGGCCGAGCGGTTCCGGCGCCATCTCGCCGAGCGCCTCGCCCCGGTCTTCGATGCGGTGGACGTGATCGTCGGGCCGACCATGCCGCTGACCGCCTGGCGCAGCGGCGAGACCGAGATCCGCATCGGCGGACGCGCCGAGAGCATCGTCGCGGTCTCGTGGCGGCTGACCTATCCGTGGAACCTGCTGGGGCTGCCGGCGATCTCCCTGCCCTGCGGCATCGACGGGGCGGGCCTGCCCGTCGGGCTGCAGATCGCCGGGCCGGTGCTCGGCGAGGCGCAGGTGCTCCGCGCCGCGGCCGCGGCCGAGCGGGCGCTCGGCGGCCCGATGCAGCGGGTCGCCGCCCCCGCCTGACCGCCCCCCAGGCCCGGGAGCCGCCCGGCCTGGCGGCCCAGCGCCCGGCAGCCGATCCGGCCCCGGTTCCCGGCCCGTCCTCCCCGGCAGACGGCCCCGGCGGACAGCCAGCCGCAGCGGATTGCCGCCCCCGCCCGACCTCCCGGCAGGCCCGGGAGCCGTCCGATCTGGCGGCCGAAGCGCCCGACAGCCGATCCGGTTCCCGGCCCCTCCTCCCCGGCAGAAGGCCCCGGCGGGCGGCCGGCCCGGCCCGCTCGCCGCACCGCCGGCCAAGGCCCCTGCCTGCCGACAGCCCCATGCCCCGCGCCGGGGCATCGGCACCCTCGCCGCCGACCATGCCCTGCCCACCGCAAACGGGGCGGCCCGCAGCAGCGGATTGCCGCCTCCGCCCGACCTGCCGGCAGGCCCGGGAGCCGCCCGGTCTGGCGGCCGAAGCGCCCGGCAGCCGAGCCGGCCCCCGTTTCCCGGCCTCTCCTCCCCGGCAGACGGCCCCGACGGGCGGCCAGCCCGGCCCACTCGCCGAGCCGCCGGTCAATGCCCGCGCCAGCCGACGCGCCCCTGCCCCGCGCCCATGCCTCGGCACCCTCGCCGCCAGGCGCGCTCGGCCCACCCCAAACGGGGCAGCCCGCCGCTTGGAGGTGTCGCCCCAAGGCGCCCGGCTGCGCCCGCGGCAAGGCTGGCCAACGCGGCGGCCGGACGCCTCGAGAGCCCGCGCCCCGATGCCGCCTCGGCCGGCGCGAATCCAACCCCGATCGGCCGTACTGAGTCCCCTGCCGGTCCAGCCGCCCCCTGCCGCCAGCGCGAGAGGCCCGGCACGCCGACGGAAACCCGCGCGTGCGGTCAGGTCGTCCGGCCTTCCTCACGACATGGCAGGGCGGCAGCAAGGCCCGGTGCCGAAGCGCAGGCGGCGCGAACCGCCCGCCCGTTCCCCGGCACGACACCGGCGCGTCCCACAGGGTCGGCATCGCCGAAGACCGCCGGCGCACCGTGCACCCTTGCCGCCAGTCGCCGCAGCCCTGGCGAGAACGCATGACGACTGTCGGCATCGCGCGCGCCAAGCACGCCCGGCCACCAATCCGCACCGCCAGCGCCTCTCAGCCGGCGCCGGTGCCTAGTAGCCCCAGCAGGATCCGGCCGCGGGCGCCCCTCCGGACCGGGATCCCCGACCGCCGGACAGACGAACTTGACCCGGCAGTCTCCGCAGCATGCGGCGCGATCGCCGCCCAGACCCCGGAGAAACCCCGGCCATGGCGCGGGCGGCACCCCGATGCCCCGCCCCGCAGGCGTCTCGGCGGCCAGCAACGGAGACTTGTCCCGCATCGGGATATTTGACCACAGCAGCCCTCGGCGCGCGATGCGCTCGCCCTGCCCCGCGCCCTCCCGGGTCGGCAACCCGGCCGTGTCGAAACCCTCCCGGCATGGCACCGCCCCGATCATCGCCTGTGCCGGGGCCATCGGCGCGGCGGGCGGCCCGAGAGGCGGCGTCGATGCGGTGACCGGGCCGGAACAGGTAGCGGACCGGCGCTCAACCGGCACCCGGATGTCGGCAGGACCGATTTCACCGGCAGACCCGCGACGGTCCGGGTGATCGCCGCCGGCCCGACCGACCGGGGCGGCACTCGAGCCGGCCTTCTCCCCCTGCGCGGCGCGGCGGCGCCGATACGCCGCGCCAACGACAGCGCCCATGCCCGTGCCTCCGCTGGCCCGACCCACGGCCCAGAAGCGCAGCGCGCTGTCTCCGGCCCCGGCGCCGGCCGCGGCAACCCTTCGGTGCCTGTGAGGTCGGCGCGGTGAAGAAGGGCACGGTCCGAAGGAGATGCCCCGAGGCGGCCGCTCGGGCGACTGCCGGGCGACGGGGTTCAGGCAACCGCTGCTCCCCTTCGGCGCGCCAGACAGGACGCCGCGCACACCCACGGATCGGGGGAAGGCGCCGGACCTGATCCTCGCCGCGCAGTCGGACGCCGTGCCCGCCCACGGAGCGGGGCCCTGCAACTGCACCGCCCCCCGGGATCGCGGCGCTCAAGGCCGCGCGGGCACGGCGGGGGCGCTGGTGATGCCATCCGGCGGCACGGACGTCCACGCGGGCGGCATCGAGCCGGTCGCCGCGGGGCTCGCCGGCGAGATCCGACGCGCGCCCCTGCCGCCCGTGACCCGATCGACGATCTCGCCTGGCTCTCCGGTCCGCTGGCTGTCTTCCGGAACGCGGCGCTGCAGGCCGGGGCCCGTCCGGCACCGATCCGCCAGGGCCTCCCAAGCTCGGCCCCTGCCGCCGGCTCTGAAGCCCGGCCCGGCGCGGGGGCGAGGTCATGCGGATCGATGCGCGGCCGGTCGGGACCTTCGCCGGCGGCGGGGCTGCCGCCGGGGTGAGCCGGACCGGGTCCGGCGGCAGCAGATTCGCGGTCGACTACGTGCCGCGTCGGGGGCGTGGCCTCCGGGCCGCGGTCGGCTTCCTGCATGACCCTGCGGATCTCGTCGAGGCCGAGATCGGGCGTGAGGCAGGGTGCCGCCTCGACTGGGTGCCGCGCGTCGCCGATCGGCGGTGGGGCTGCCTCCGGGGTGCACCGGGCCGGGCCGGCGGCGGTGCAACTGCGGTCAGCCGCGCGCCGCGTCGGAGGGGCATGGCCTCCGGGCCGCGGCCGGTTACCAGCATGGCCCGGCGGATCTGATCGAGGCCGAGACCCGGTGGGAGGCATGGCGCCGCGGGTCGCTAGTCGGCGGCGGGGCTGCCGCCGGGGTGCGCCGGGCCGGGGCGGGCGGCGGCGCATCTGCGGTCGGCCGCGTGCCGCGTCGGCGGGGGGTGCCGCAGCCGGACAGGGCGGCTGCGGGGGTTTTCGCGGACGGTGTTCCTCTCCTGCTCCCGGCACGGGGGCCCGCGTCCCCATCCTCAGGGCTGGCGGCGCCGCAACGCTGGCCGATCCACCGGCCGGGCACTGGGGGAAGGCGCCGCGTCGCCGGGGCGAACCGGGCCGGGCCGACGGCGGCGCATTCGCGGTCAGCCGCGCGCCGCGTCGGGGGGCGTGGCCTCCGGGCCGCGGCCGGCTTCCTGCGTGACCCCGCGGATGTCGTCGAGGCCGAGACCGGGTGGGAGGCATGGCGCCGCACCACCGGGACGCCGCACGTCGCGGATTAGCGGCGTCGCTACCTCGCCAGGGCGCCGCGGGTAGCCGATCGGCGGCTAGGCTGCCTCGGGGCGAACCGGGAGGGCGGCGGTGCATTCGCAGTCAGCCGTGTGCCGCGCCGGGGGGCTTGGCCTCCGGGCCGCGGCCGGCTTCCTGCATGACCCGGCGGATCTCGTCGAGGCCGAGGCCCTCGGCGAAGCGCTCCACCGGCAGGCCGCAGCGCTGCTGCCAGTTGGGATGCGCGTCGGTGGTGCCCGGCAGGTTCTGGGCTTCCCGCTGCGCGCAGAGATCGTCGATCTGGACCGAGACGATCTCCGCCGGCGAGACCGCCAGCGCGCGGTGCACCGACCGCCGGGCATCGGCGAAGGACGGCGCGGCGCCGGCCTCCGCCGGGCCGGCGAGGCCGAGCAGCGCCTGCCGGTCGCCCGCCCTGCGGCGGCGGGTCTCCTCCGCGCCGCCCTCGTCGATCCAGCCGAGGCGCTGCCACCAGTCGATGTCGCGGCCGTCCCAGAAGCCCTTCAGGGTCGGCGTGTCATGCGTCCCGAAGCAGACCAGGCTCTTCGGGCGGAGCGCCGCCGCCGGGCGCAGCGTGCCGCTGTCGTCGCGCTCGTATTGCAGCACCGAGTAGCCGTAGAGCCCGCGCGCCGTCAGGGTCTCGCGGAAGCCCTGCGGCACGAGGCCGAGATCCTCGCCGATCACCACGGTCCCGCTGCGCTCGGCCTCGATGGCGACCACCGCCAGCAGCGCCGCGAGCGGCTGGCCGATATAGCCGCCGGGGCTGCCGTCGTCGGGGATCCAGTAGCTGCGGTTCATGCCGAGGACATGGTCGATCCGCAGCACGCCGGCATGGCGCATCGCCGCCGACAGGATGCGCCGCAGCGGTGCATAGCGCCGTTCGGCCAGCTTGCGCGGCGCGTAGCCGGCGAGCTGCCAGTTCTGCCCGTCCGGGCTGAGATGATCGGGCGGGGCGCCGATCGCGACGCCCGCGGCGATCGCGTCCTGCTCGCACCAGGTCTCGGCCGCCCAGCGCCGCGAGCCGACGGCGAGGTCGAGATAGAGGCCGAGCGCCATGCCGGAGCGGCGCGCCCGCGCCTGGGCGCCGGAGAGCTGCGCCGCGGCGAGCCATTGCAGCCATTCGTGGAACCGCAGGCGGCCGGCGAGGCCCGCCGCGGCGGCGGCGGTGGCGGCGCTCGCGGGGTCGCGCAGCGGCGCCGGCCAGCTGCGCCAGTCCGGCCCGTGCGTCTCGCTCAGCGCCTCGTAGAGCGCGAACTGCGAGAGCGCGGCGCCGCCGGCGGCGCGGCCGGCCTCGAACGCCGCCCGGGTCGACGCCCCGGCACCGGCCTCGAAGGCGTGCCAGCCGGCCTCGAGCCGCGCCCGCTGCGCCGGCAGGATCTCGGAATAGCGGATGGTCTCGCGCGCCGGGTCGCCGGCATCGCTACCGGCATCCACCCCGGCGCCGCCCGCCGCGGGCGCCTCCGGCAGGCCGGGAATCCGGTCCGCCGCGACATGCGCGGTGTTGAGAAAGCCCCGGTGCGACGGCGAATAGGGGCTGATCGTCCCGGTATCGCTCCAGCCGATGTTGTGCACCGGGTTGATCCCGAGGAAATCGGCGCCGTGGGCGCCGAACGCCTCGGCCGCCGCGGCGAGGTCCTCGAAATCGCCGAGGCCGCGGTTGCGCGAGGACCAGAGGCCATAGAGCGCCGCGGTCGCGCCCCAGATCCGCGCGCGGCCGGTCGCCCCGGCCACCGAGGGGCAGGCCGGCGGCGCCGCGATCACCGCGATCTCCTCGGTGCGCCCGCCCAGGCTGGCGGTGAGGCTGTGGATGCCGGCGGGCAGCGCCGGCAGCATGGCGCCCTCGGCGGCCCGGCCCTCGGCGGCGATGCCGGGCCGGCCCTCGAGCGCCAGATGCCAGTCGGCGCCGGGCGCCAGCGGCAGCGGCGCCGCGGCGCCGCGCTCGACGATGATCTCTTCGGGGTGCCGGCGCGCCGCCCGCTCGGCGCGGAGCTGGTCCAGCGCCTCGGCCGCCATCGCGTCGTTGTCCACGGCGAGGCCGTTGGCCCGCAGCAGGGCGCGCTTGGTCTCGGGCGCGGTCGGGCGGATCTCGCCGGAGAGGTCGTGGAAGCTCGGCAGGATGCCGAAGGCCGCGGCCAGCGCGTCGAGGCTCTCGTTGCCGCTCATGACGCGCTGCCGGCGGCGGCGAGGGTGAACACGGTCACCGAGCTGCCGGCGATCCGGGCCGAGGCGCCGGTGCAGGCCGCGCTGGCGAAGGCATCCGCCGCGGCGGTGTCGATCCGGCGGACCCAGCAGCGCCCGGGGCCGGGCTCGGGCAGGACCGCCTCGGCGCCCTCGTCGTCGCGGTTGAAGACGATGAAGACGGCATCGCCGTCCGAACCGCCGGCGGCGGTTTCGGCCGAGCCGCGCAGCAGCAGGCTGAGGCGCGACAGGCCGGGATCGCGCCATTGCAGGGCGTTGCCGTCGGGGGCGTGCCACTCGACATCGGGCTTGCCGTCGGCCTCGCGCAGGGCGCCGTGCAGGAACACCGTCTGGCGCACCGCCGGATGGGCCGCCCGGAACCGCGCCAGCCCCTGCACGAAGGCCAGCAGGTCGGCCCCGACCCCGGCATCGGCCCCGCCATCGGCATCGGCATCGGCCCCGGCCCCGGCCCCGGCCCAGTCGATCCAGCCGGTCGGATTGTCCTGGCAATAGGCGTTGTTGTTGCCGTCCTGCGAGTTGCCGATCTCGTCGCCGCCGAGCAGCATCGGCGTGCCCTGCGAGAGGAACAGCGTGGCCAGCAGGTTGCGCTGCCGCCGCATCCGGCGCCGGCAGACCGCCGGGTCGTCGCTCGGCCCCTCGACGCCGCAATTGTCGCTGAAATTCGCGTTGTGCCCGTCGGCGCCGCTCTCGCCATTGGCCAGGTTGTGCCGCTCGTTGTAGCGGGTGACATCGGCCAGGGTGAAGCCGTCATGGGCGGTCAGCATGTTCACCGAGGCCCAGCTCCGGCGGCCGCAGCGGTCGAACTCGCCGGCCGATCCGAGCAGGCGCGCCGCCAGCCCCTGGGTGCTGTGGCTGTCGCCGCGCCAGTATTTCCGCACCGCGTCGCGATACTGGTCGTTCCACTCGGCGAAGCCGTTCGGGAACTCGCCGAGCCGGTAGCCGCCGGGGCCGATGTCCCAGGGCTCGGCGATCAGCTTGACGCCGGCCAGCACCGGGTCCTGCTGCACGCAGTCGAGGAAGCCGCCATTGCGGTCGAAGCCGTGCTCCTCGCGGGCCAGCGCGGTCGCCAGGTCGAACCGGAAGCCGTCGATGCCCATGTGCTGCACCCAGAAGCGCAGGCTGTCCATCACCATGCGCAGCACGAAGGGGTTGGAGACGTCGAGCGTGTTGCCGCAGCCGGTGTCGTTGACATAGTAGCGCGGCTGCCCGGCCAGCAGCCGGTAATAGGCGGCGTTGTCGAGCCCGCGATAGCACAGCGTCGGGCCGCGATGGTCGCCCTCGGCGGTGTGGTTGTAGACGACATCGAGGATCACCTCGATCCCGGCGGCGTGGAAGCGCTCGACCATGGCGCGGAAGCCGGCCAGCCCGGAGGGCCCGAAATAGCGCGGCTCCGGCGCGAAGAAGCCGATCGAGTTGTAGCCCCAGTAGTTCGAGAGCCGCTTGCGCAGCAGGAAGCCCTCGTCGACGAAGGCATGCACCGGCAGCAGCTCGACCGCGGTGATGCCGAGCGCCAGCAGATGCTCGAGCATCGCCTCCGATGCCAGCCCGTCATAGGTGCCCCTGACCGCCTCGGGCACGCCGGGATGCGCGCGGGTCAGCCCCTTCACATGGGCCTCGTAGATCAGCGTCTCGCTCCAGCCGTTGCCGGGGCCGGGCGCGGCGGCGGGAAACAGCGCCGGGTCCGACACCACCGATTTCGGCACATGGGGCGCGCTGTCGCAGGCGCTGTAGGAGAGGTCGAGCTGCGGCGAGTTCTCGTCGTAGCCCCGGGTCGCCGGATGGTCGCTCCAGCGGCCGCGGAAC
The DNA here is from genome assembly GCF_030270585.1 of Paralimibaculum aggregatum. Taxonomy (GTDB): domain Bacteria; phylum Pseudomonadota; class Alphaproteobacteria; order Rhodobacterales; family Rhodobacteraceae; genus Thermohalobaculum; species Thermohalobaculum aggregatum. Next base: position 18,538 of record NZ_BSYI01000012.1, on the reverse strand, counting down.
TCGCGGGTATAGGGGTCGAGCAACAGCTTGTGCGGGTTGAAGCGGTGGCCGCGCTCCGGCGCATAGCTGCCATGGGCGCGGTAGCCGTAGAGCGTGCCCGGCGGCAGGCCCGGCTTGTAGCCGTGCCAGACATGGCCGGTGCGCTCCGGCAGGGCGTGCCGCGCGGTCTCCCGGGCGCCGTCGGCGGAGAACAGGCAGAGCTCGATCTTGCGGGCATTGGCGGAATAGACGGCGAAGTTGGTGCCCTCGCCGTCGAAGCTGGCGCCGAGCGGGTTCGGCGAGCCGGGCTGCAGATGCGCGATCATGCCGGCGCCGGCTCCGCCGGGGCCTCGCCGAGCAGGCCGGCATAGAGCGCGAGATAGGCGCGGGCCGACTGGTCCCAGCCGACCGGGTGCTTCATCGCCTGGCGCATCATCTTCTGCCAGAGCGCGGGCTGGCGGTAGAGCTCGCAGGTCCGCGCGATCGCCTGGTCGAGCGCCTGGGCGGTCACCGGCGCGAACTGCACGCCGGTGGCGCAGCCGGCCAGGATCGCCGCCTCGTTCGCGTCGATCACCGTGTCGGCCAGCCCGCCGGTGCGCGCCACCACCGGCAGCGTGCCATAGCGCAGGCCATAGAGCTGGGTCAGGCCGCAGGGCTCGAAGCGCGACGGGATCAGGATCGCGTCGCTCCCGCCCTGCATCAGGTGCGAGAGCGGCTCGTCATAGCCGATCTCCACGCCGACCGAGCCCTTGAACCGGTGCGCCGCCGCGACGAAGCCGGCCTCGAGGCTCTTGTCGCCGCTGCCGAGGAGCGCGAGCCGCGCGCCGCGCGCGACGAGGCCGGGCAGCACCGCCAGCAGCAGGTCGAGGCCCTTCTGCTCGGTCAGCCGGCTGACCACGCAGAACAGCGGGCCGTCGCCATCGGCGGCGGCGTCGAGCCCGAAGCGCTGCTCGATCGCGGCCCGGTTCGCCGCCTTCTTCTTCAGCGAGCGGGCGGTGTAGGTGGCCGCGAGGCTCGGATCGGCGCCGGGGTCCCAGGCATCGAGGTCGATGCCGTTCAGGATGCCCGAGAGATCCGCGCTGCGCGCCTGCAGCACCCCGTGCAGCCCCATGCCGAATTCCGGCGTCAGCAGCTCGCGCGCATAGGTCGGGCTGACGGTGGTGATCCGGTCGCAGCAGGCGAGGCCGCCCTTGAGGAAGCCGAGCTTGCCGAAATACTCGGCCCGCTCCGACACGAAGCTTTCCGGCTCCACCCCCAGCTCGGCGCAGACCGCGGCATCGAACAGGCCCTGGAAGGCGATGTTGTGCACCGTCACCACCGATTTCGGGACCGCGCCGCCGGCCTGGCGCAGATAGACCGGGATCAGCCCGGCCTGCCAGTCATGCGCATGCAGGATGTCGGGCGCCCAGCCCGCGACGCCATCGAGCGCGACGCGGGCGCCGATCCGGCAGAGCGCGCCGAAGCGCAGGTGATTGTCGGCCCAGTCCGCGCCGTCCGGCCCGAGATAGATGTTGCCCGGGCGGTCGAACAGGTGCGGCGCGTCCAGCAGCAGCAGGTCGAGCCCCTCGGCCGTGACCGCGCGCAGCGCCGCCGGGCCGCCGAACAGGTCGTCGATGGCCAGGACCGTGTCCGCCGCCGCCGCATGTTCGCGCAGCGCCGGATAGGCCGGCAGCAGGATCCTGACCTCGGCGCCGAGCGCGGCGAGGGTCTTCGGCACGGCGCCGATCACGTCGGCGAGCCCGCCGGTCTTGACGAAGGGGGCGCATTCGGAGGCGACGAACAACACTTTCATGACGCCGCCTCCGGGGTTTCGCCGCACGGGGCGCCGGCGGGCGGCATCGCCGCTCCCGCCCCCGCCCGGGCCTGCGCCCCCGCCCGGGCGAGCGCAGCCGCCGGCCGGAGGGTTTCGCGGATGCCGGCCGGGGCGGGCACCGGGCCCTGCGCTGCCGGGTCGTGTGGGTCTCGCTTCATCGGTCGCCTCCCGCTTCGGTCCGTGCGTGCTGTCGCTGCTGGTCTCGTTCGCCCCGGAGGGCGGGCCGGCGCCGCCTCAGCGCCGCGGCGCGCGCCCGACATTCCAGATATCCTCGGCATAGCCGGCGATCGTGCGGTCCGAGGAGAACCAGCCGGCATTGCTCGTGTTCAGGATCGCCCGGCGGGTCCAGTCGCCGGTGTCGCGGTAATCCGCGTCGATCCGGCGCTGGGTCTCGTAATAGCTGTCGAAGTCGCAGCTCACCAGGAAGTAGTCGTGGTCGTGCAGCCGGTGCACGAGGCCGGCATAGCGCCGCGGCTCGTCGGGCGAGAACGCGCCGCCGGCGATCTGCTCGAGGACCCGGCGCAGCGTCGGGCTGGCCTCGATGGCATGGCGGGCGAAATCCGGCTCGGCGCGGCGCGCCGTGACCTCCTCGGCGGTCAGCCCGAACAGGTAGAAGTTCTCCGCCCCGACCCGCTCGCGGATCTCGACATTGGCGCCGTCGAGCGTGCCGATGGTCAGCGCGCCGTTCAGCGCGAACTTCATGTTGCCGGTGCCGGAGGCCTCCTTGCCGGCGGTCGAGATCTGCTCCGAGAGATCCGCCGCCGGGACCAGGTATTCCGCCATCGAGACGTTGTAGTTGGCGGGATAGACGATCTGCAGCAGGCCGCGCGCCGCCGGGTCGGCATTGATCGTGCGCGCCACGTCGTTGATCAGGTGGATGATCTCCTTGGCGACGAAATAGCCCGGCGCCGCCTTGCCGGCGAAGATCTTGATGCGCGGGGTCCAGTCGCCGTTCGGGTTGTCGCGGATGGCGTTCCAGAGCGCGACGGTCTCGAGCAGGTTCATCAGCTGGCGCTTGTACTCGTGGATCCGCTTGATCTGGATGTCGAACATCGCGGCGGTGTCGAGCGTGATGCCGTCCCGCGCCTTCAGCCAGGCGGCGAGGCGCTCCTTGTTGGCCTGCTTGGCGGCGCGGAACGCCTCGCGGAAGGCGCCGTCATCGGCCAGCGGCGAGAGCCGCCCGAGCTGCTCGAGATCGTCCGGCCACTCGGTGCCGATGCTGCGGTCGATCAGCCCGCTGAGCGGCCGGTTGCAGGAATAGAGCCAGCGCCGCGGCGTGATCCCGTTGGTCTGGTTGACGATCCGCTCGGGATAGGCCTGGTGCAGGTCGCGGAACACGGTCTGCTTGACGAGGCCGGTATGCAGCGCCGAGACGCCGTTGACCCGGTGCGCCATCACGAAGGCCAGCTCGCCCATCTTGACCGAGCCGTCCTCGATGATCCGGACCGGGCCGCCGGTCGCGGCCAGATGGGCGTCCTCGATCAGCTCGATGATGCGGTGATGGCGCGGCAGGATCTGCGCGAACAGCGCCTCGGGCCAGCGCTCCAGCGCCTCCGGCAGCAGCGTGTGGTTGGTATAGGCGAGGCAGCCGCGCGCGGTGGCGATGGCCTCCGCCATCGGCAGGCCGTGGACATCGGCCAGCAGCCGCACCAGCTCCGGCCCGGCGATCGCGGGATGGGTGTCGTTGAGCTGGATCGCGACATGCTGCGGCAGCTCGGCGAGGGCGTTGCCCTCCGACAGGAACCGGCGCAGCAGGTCCTGGATCGAGGCCGCGGTGAAGAAGTATTCCTGCTTCAGCCGCAGCTCCTTGCCGGTATCGGTGGTGTCGTCGGGATAGAGCACCCGGCTGATCGTGCGGGCCAGCGTCTCCGGCGCGCTCGCCGCCATGTAGTCGCCGCGGTTGAAGCTCTCGAGGTCGAAGAGCCGCGTCGGCTTCGCCGCCCAGAGCCGCAGCGTGTTGGCCCAGCGGCCCTTCCAGCCGATGATCGGCGTGTCGTAGGCGGAGGCGATCACCGTCTCGCCCGGGTGCCAGGCGGCCTTGCCGCCGGATTCGCTGACATAGCCGCCGAAGCCGATCTCGTAGGCCACCTCCGGGCGCTCGAACTCCCAGGCATGGCGCTGGGTCAGCCAGCCCTCCGCCGTCTCGATCTGCCGGCCATCCTCGAAATGCTGCTCGAACAGCCCGTGCTCGTAGCGGATGCCGTAGCCATAGGCCGGGATCTGCAGGGTCGAGAGCGAATCGAGGAAGCACGCCGCCAGCCGGCCGAGGCCGCCATTGCCGAGCGCCGCGTCCGGCTCGTCGGCGACCACGGCGGCATAGTCCTGGCCGAGCGACGCCATCGCCTCCCTGGCGACATCCTCGACGCGCAGGTTGATCGCGATGTCCTCCACCAGCCGGCCGATCAGGAACTCCATCGACAGGTAGTAGACCCGCTTCGCCCTGGCCTCGTAGACCTTGCGGGTGCTGGCGAACCAGGGCGCGACGACGAGGTCGCGCAGGGCCAGCGACAGCGACATCCGCCAGTCATGCAGCGAGGCGTGGGTCTCGTCCTTTCCCAGCGAGTAGTTCAGATGCCGGATGATCTCGCTGCGAAGCGACTGCGCGTCGATCTCGATCGGGGCGTGAAACGTCATGGCGCTCTCCTGTGAGCTGCGGTGTGTGGCGGCGTCCGCGTCATCCGACGGGGATCGCCCTGGGCGGCGGCATCGGGAGATGGCCGGCATGGCCGCAACGCCGTCCGGCGTCTCTCCCGGCAGCCCGATTGCTGTCCGTTCGCGCGAACGCGTAGCCTGCCCCGACGTGATCCGTCCATTCCCGGTCCGTTGAGCGCAGCGCACAGGCCCTTTGCGCATGGCGACCTACAGCCCGGCCTCTCCCCGACGCATATTGTGCGTTGCAGCATGCTGCGTTCGACGCGCTCCGCCCTTCGAGGGGGGCCTTGCCGAAAGGCCCTCCGGGGAGCAGCGCAGGAGAAAGGAAGCTGACATGACGATGACAATCAGCAAGACGGGCGTGCAGGACAGCGCGCCGATGGTCCGGTTCGTTCGCTACCTGGAAGAGGTCCGGGCGCGCCGTGCCGCCGCCCGCGCCCGGCGCCGCCGGGTCGAGGCGATCGAGGCCAGGCTGATGGCGATGAGCGACCGCAACCTCGCCGACATGGGGTTCGTCCGCGCGGATATTCCGCGCATCGCCGAGGCCAGCATCGGCGGAGCGTCCGGGGCGGCGTGAGCCGCGCCGCGCCGCGCCGAAGGGGCCGGGGCCGGCGCTGACCGGCCCGCGGGGGCGCCGATGGGTGGGGATGTGCCCGCTCATGCCGGTGCAGCCCCCCCGTGCCGGGACCGATGCCCGGCCCGATGCCCGGGCCGATGCCCTGCCGCGACGGCCGCAAGCGCCGGATAGAGCGCCCGGTGGCGTGCCAGCCCCTCGGCATAGGCATCCGCCAGCGCATCGGCGGGCTCGCAGCTGCCGGCAAGCGGCAGCGCGGTGCAGACCGCCTCCGGCGCCGCGCCCTCCGCCGCCATCATCCCGAGCCGGGCCGCGCCGAGCGCCGCGATCGAGGCGGCATCGGCGGGGATCTCCACCGGCAGCCCGAGGGCATTGGCGACGGCGTGCAGCAGGGCTCCCGCCCGGGCGCCGCCGCCGACCGCGGTGAGCCGCTCGATGCGGGCGCCGGCGGCCCGCAGCGCGTCGAGATTGTCGCGCAGCGCGAAGCCGATCCCGTCGAGCACCGCCCGCGCCAGTTCGCCGGCGCCGTCGCCGTGGCGCAGCCCGACGAAGGCGCCGCCGACATGCGGGTCGTTGTGCGGCGTGCGCTCGCCGGAGAGATAGGGCAGGAAGCTCACCCGGCCCGGCGCCGCCGGCCCGCCGGCGCCGGCGAGCAGCGCATCGACCGGCTGCCCGGCGAGCCCGGCGAACCAGTCGAGCGCGCTCGCCGCCGACAGCATCACCCCCATCTGGTGCCAGCGCCCCGGCAGGGCGTGGCAGAAGGCGTGCACCGCGGTTCCGGGCGCCGGCAGGAAGCGCTCGGTCGCGGCGAAGATCACGCCCGAGGTGCCGAGCGAGACCAGCGCGCGGCCCGGCGCGACGATCCCGGCGCCGAGCGCCGCGGCCGCGTTGTCGCCGGCGCCGCCGGCGACGCTGACCCCTGCCGCCATGCCCCAGCGCGCCGCGAGGGCGGGCCGGAGCCCGCCGGCCGGCGCGCTGCCCTCGACCAGCCGCGGCATCCGCGCGCGGTCGAGCCCGGTGGCCGCCAGCAGCGCCTCGGACCAGTCGCGCGCGCCGACATCCAGCCAGCCGGTGCCGGAGGCGTCGGACATCTCCGAGACCCGCTCGCCGGTCAGCCAGAGCCGCAGGAAATCCTTCGGCAGCAGCACGCAGCGGGTCGCCGCGAAGGCTGCCGGCTCCGCCGCGCGCAGCCAGGCCAGCTTCGGCGCGGTGAAGCCGGGAAAGACGATGTTGCCGGTGATCGCGCGGAACCGCGGATCGGCATCCAGCGCCGCCGCCTCGGCATGCGCGCGGGTGTCGTTCCAGAGCATGCAGGGCCGCAGCACCGCATCGCCGGCATCGAGCAGCACGGCGCCGTGCATCTGCCCCGAGAGGCCGATGCCCCGCACCGCGGCCAGCGCGGCCGGATGGCTGGCCGCCAGCGCGTCGAGCGCCGCCCCGGCGGCGGCGATCCAGGCCGCCGGGTCCTGCTCCGACCAGCCGGGATGCGGGCGCCGCACCGCGAGCGGCCGCACCGCCGCGCCGAGCGGGCGCTGTGCCTCGTCGACCAGCAGCGCCTTCACCCCGGAGGTGCCGAGATCGATGCCGAGGTAACTCACCTCATCCGCCGTCGAGATAGCGCCTGATCGTGGCCTCGGTGCCCTCCGCCCAGAGGGCGCGGAGCCAGCCGTCGAAGGCGTCGCGGAACGGCGCGGCCCGGCCGGTCTCGCCATAGACCTCGGTCATGCCGAGCCAGGCGCCGGGGTCCTCGCGGGCGGCGCGCGACCGGGCCTGGAGCGCGTCCCAGTTGGGATCGTTGGGGGCGATCGCGGCGCCGCTCTCGGTCTCGCCGTGGCAGTAGCGGCACCACAGCGCCGAGGCCAGCGCAAGGCCGCCGACACCGCGCCCCGCGGCCAGCCGGTCGGCGATCGGCGGCACGATGAACTTGGGCTGGCGGTTCGAGCCGTCGAGGCAGAGCCGGCGGATCGTGTCGCCGATCTTGGGGTTCGAGAAGCGCTCCTCGATCTTGTCGAAATAGGCGCCGAGATCGGTATCCGGCACCGGCGGCAGCTCGGGAATGATCTCCTCCTGCTCGATCTTGCGCAGGAAGGCGCGGACCAGCGGATCGGCCATCGCCTCATGCGCGAAGTGGATGTCCAGCAGCCCCGCCGGATAGGCGATGATCGCGTGCCCGCCGTTGAGGATGCGGATCTTCATGTGCTCGTAGGGCGCGACATCCGGCACGAACTGCACGCCGACGGTCTCCAGCGCCGGGCGGCCGGCGGGGAAGGTATCCTCCAGCACCCATTGCATGAAGTCCTCGCAGAACACCGGCCAGGCGTCGGCGATGGCGAAGTCGCGCAGCACGATCTCGCGCTCGCGGTCGCCGGTGGCGGGGGTGATGCGGTCCACCATGCCGTTGGGGAAGGCGACGGTCTCCGCGATCCAGTCGGCGAAGCCGGGGTCGGAGAGCCGCGCCAGCCCGGTCAGCGTGTTGCGGGTGACCGCGCCGTTGTGGGGGATGTTGTCGCAGCACATCACGGTGAAGGGCGCATGGCCGGCGGCGCGGCGGGCGCGCAGCCCGGCCAGGATCAGCCCGAACACGGTCTTCGGCGCCTCCGGGCTGGCGGCATCGGCGACGATCGCGGGATGGCCCGGATCGAACTGCCCGGTGGCGGCGTCGATGAAGTATCCGCCCTCGGTGATGGTCAGCGAGACGATGCGGGTCTCCGGGCGGGCCAGCGCCGCGACGGTGGCGGCGACGTCGCCGACCGGCAGCATGTCGGTCATCCCGCCGGTGATGCGCGCCGAGGAGGCCGCGGCCGACTGCGCGACCACGGTGGTCAGGTAGTCCTGGCTCGCGAAGATCTCGCGGGCCCGGGCATCGGAGGGCAGCACGCCGGCACCGAGGATCGCCCAGTCGTGATCGCGCCCGCTCTCGAACAGCCGGTCGAGATAGACCGCCTGGTGCGCGCGGTGGAAGTTGCCGACCCCGAAATGCACGATGCCGGGGGTCAGCGCGGCGCGGTCATAGGTCGGCACCGTGGCCGTGGTCAGCCCGGCAAGGGTCGCGTCGGAGAGTTTCGTTGCCATGATTGTTCTCAGTTCATCCACTGGCCGCCATCGACGTTGAAGCATTGCGACACGATGTAGTCGGCCTCGCTGGTGGCCAGGAAGATCGCCATGCCCGTCAGGTCCTCGGCGACGCCCATGCGGCCATAGGGGACGCCTTCGCCGACCTCGCGTTTCTTCTGGCCCGGCGGCTTGCCCTCGTAGCGCGCGAAGAAGGCGTCGACGCCGTCCCAGTGCTCGCCGTCGACGACGCCGGGGGCGATCGCGTTCACGTTGATGCCGTGCCCGATCAGGTCGAGCCCGGCCGACTGGGTCAGGCTGATCACCGCGGCCTTGGTGGCGCAGTAGACGGCGACGAGCGGCTCGCCGCGCCGGCCGGCCTGGCTGGCCATGTTGATGATCCTGCCGCCGCCGCCGCGCGCGATCATGTGGCGGGCGACGGCCTGCATGGTGAAGAGCACGCCGCCGATGTTGACATCGACCAGGCGGCGGAAGTCGTCGCGGTCGATCTCGACGATCGGGGCGGCCGAGAACAGGGCGGCGTTGTTGATCAGGATGTCGATGCGCCCGAGCCGCGCCACGGTCTCGGCCACCGCGGCCTCGATCGAGGCCTGGTCGGTCACATCCATCGCGACCGCGATCGCGGCGTCGCCGAGGCCATCGGCGGCGCTCCGGGCGCCGGCGATGTCGATATCGGCGAGCGCCACCCGGGCGCCCTCGCGCACATAGGCCCCGGCGAAGCCGAGCCCGATGCCGCGCGCCGCCCCGGTGATCAGCGCCGTCCTGTCCGCGAGGCGCTTCACGGCAGCCTCAGCCCGTCCTTGCCGAAGCGGTGGAGCTGGTCGGCGCGCGGCGTCATGAAGATCGTGTCGCCGTGCTTGAAGCCGACCTCGCCGGAGGCGCGGACGGTCATGGTCTCGGCCAGCCCGGTGTCCTGGACATGGAAGAAGGTATCCGAGCCGAGATGCTCGGAGACCATCACGGTGCCCTGCCATTCGCCCGACTGGTCCGAGACCTCGATGTGCTCGGGCCGGATGCCGATGGCATGGGCGCCGTGCTGGGCGGCGGCGTTGCCCTCGATCAGGTTCATCTTCGGCGAGCCGATGAAGCCGGCGACGAAGAGGTTGCGCGGCTCGCGGTAGAGCGTGAGCGGCGAGCCGACCTGCTCGATATGGCCGGCGCGCAGCACGACGATCTTGTCGGCCATGGTCATCGCCTCGACCTGGTCGTGGGTGACGTAGATCATCGTCGTGGCCAGCCGCTCGTGCAGCTCGCTGATCTCGAGCCGCATGCCGACGCGCAGCGCCGCGTCGAGGTTCGACAGCGGCTCGTCGAACAGGAAGGCCGCCGGCTCGCGCACGATGGCCCGCCCGATCGCCACGCGCTGGCGCTGGCCGCCCGAGAGCTGGCCCGGCCGGCGATCGAGATAGTCGGTCAGGTTGAGCGCCTTGGCGGCGCTGTCGATGCGCCGCTTCTGCTCGTCCTCCGGCATGCCCGCCATCTTCATCGGGAAGGCGATGTTCTTGCGCACGGTCATGTGCGGATAGAGCGCGTAGGACTGGAAGACCATGGCCAGGCGGCGCTTGGCCGGCGGTGCGGCGGTGGCGTCGGTGCCGTCGATCTCGATGTTGCCCGAGGTGACATCCTCGAGCCCGGCGATCAGCCGCAGCAGCGTGGACTTGCCGCAGCCCGAGGGGCCGACGAAGACCACGAACTCGCCGTCCTCGATCTCGAGATCCAGCGGCGGGATGACGTTGGTCTCGCCGAAGCTCTTGGTCACCTTCTTGAGTACGATGCGTCCCATGTCTCGTCTCCCTTATTTGACGGCGCCGAAGGTCAGGCCGCGCACGAGCTGCTTCTGGCTGAACCAGCCGATGATCAGGATCGGTGCGATGGCCATGGTCGAGGCCGCCGAGAGCTTGGCGTAGAACAGTCCCTCCGGGCTCGAATAGCTGGCGATGAAGGCGGTGAGCGGTGCCGCGTCGTCGGCGGTCAGGTTGATCGTCCAGAACGCCTCGTTCCAGGCCAGGATCACGTTCAGCAGCAGCGTCGACGCGATCCCCGGCACCGCCATCGGTGTCAGGATGTAGATGATCTCCTCGCGCAGGGTGGCGCCGTCCATCCGCGCCGCCTCGAGGATGTCGACCGGGATCTCGCGGAAATAGGTGAACAGCATCCAGATGATGATCGGCAGGTTGATCAGCGTCATGACGATCACCAGCCCGATCCGGGTGTCGAGCAGGCCGACATCGCGGAAGATCAGGTAGATCGGCACCAGCACGCCGACCGGCGGCAGCATCTTGGTGCTGAGCATCCACATCAGGATGTCCTTGGTGCGCCGCGCCGGCTGGAAGGCCATCGACCAGGCCGCCGGGATCGCGATGGCCAGGCCGATCAGCGTCGAGCCGAGCGCGATGATCACCGAGTTCATGAAGTGGTGGAAGTAGTTCGACCGCTCCTGCACCGTGGTGTAGTTCTCCGTCGTCCAGTCGAAGGCGAAGAACACCGGAGGATCGGCGATCGCCTGCGCCTCGGTCTTGAAGCTGGTCAGGATGGTCCAGAGGATCGGGAAGAAGATCAGCAGCCCGATCCCCCAGGCGACCAGCGTGAAGGTCCATTTCTGGCGGGGTGTGATTGCGCGTGCCATGTTTCCGATCCCCTCAGAGGTCCAGGTTCTTGCCGATCATCCGCATCAGGAAGATCGCAACGATGTTGGCGAGGATGATGGCGAACACGCCGCCGGCCGAGCCGAGTCCGACATCGAACTGCAGCAGCGACTGCGCATAGATCAGGTAGGTCAGGTTGGTCGATGCCGTGCCCGGACCGCCGCTGGTGGTCACCAGGATCTCGGCGAAGATCGAGAGCAGGAAGATCGTCTGGATCAGGATCACCACGGTGATCGCGCGCGCCAGATGCGGCAGCATGATGTACCAGAACCGCGCCACGCCGGTCGCGCCGTCCATCTCCGCGGCCTCGAGCTGCTCGCTGTCGAGCGACTGGAAGGCGGTCAGCAGGATCAGCGTCGCGAAGGGCAGCCATTGCCACGAGACGATCAGGATGATCGACAGCAGCGGCACGGTGGAGAGGAAATCGAAGGCCTCGAACCCCAGCCCCTTCGCCAGATGCGCGAAGAGCCCGTTCACCGGGTTCATGAACATGTTTTTCCAGACCAGCGCCGAGACCGTGGGCATCACGAAGAAGGGCGCGATCACCAGGATGCGCACGATGCCCTGGCCGAACATCGGCTGGTTGAGCAGCAGCGCCAGCATGGTGCCGCCGACCACGGTGATGATCAGCACGCCGACCACGAGCATGACGGTGTTCCACACCGCCCCCGTGAACGCCGGGTCGGTGAAGAAGAACTCGTAGTTCTCGAGCCCGACGAACGGATTGTCGCCCGGCATCAGCAGGTTGTAACGCAGGACCGAGAAGTAGATCGTCAGGCCCAGCGGGATCAGCATCCAGGCGAGAAGCAGGATCACCGCCGGAGAGATCATCAGACGTGCAGCGGCACGCGAATGTTGCGTGGCCATCTTGGCCTCCTCCCCTTTGTTCGTCTCTGATTGGGCCGGCGCCGAACGGGCGGCGCCGGCCGGAGCGTCAGCGTGTCGTCACTTCGGGTAGCCGGCCCGGCGCATCTCGCGCTCGGCAAGCACCTGGGCATTCTGCAGCGCCTGCTCGGCGGTGATCTGCCCGGCGAGCGCCGCCGAGAACTGCTGGCCGATCGCCGTGGCGATGCCCTGGAACTCCGGGATCGCGACGAACTGGACGCCGACATAGGGCACCGGATCGACCGTCGGGTTCTTCGGATCGGCCGAGCTGATGCTGTCCAGCGTCATCTGCGCGAACGGCACCTTCTGGTACTCGGGGTTGGCATAGAGCGAGGCGCGGGTGCCCGGCGGCACGTTGGCCCAGCCCTCCTTGTCGGCGACCAGCTCGAGATAGGCCTTCGAGGTCGCCCAGGCGACGAACTTCTTGGCCGCTTCCTCGGAATCGGTGCCGGCAGGGATCCCCAGCGACCAGGCCCAGAGCCAGTTGCCCCGCTTGCCGAGCCCGTTGTCGGGCGCCAGCGCGAAGCCGACCTTGTCGGCGACCTGGCTGTCCTTGGGGTTGGTCACGAAGGAGGCGGCGACGGTGGCGTCGATCCACATCGCGCATTTGCCGGTCTGGAACAGCGCGAGGTTCTCGTTGAAGCCGTTCGACGCCGAGCCCGGAGGGCCGGCCTCCTGCATCAGGTCGATATACATGGTCAGGGTCTGCTTCCATGCATCGCTGTCGAACTGCGGCTTCCACTCCTCGTCGAACCAGCGCGCGCCATAGCTGTTGGCGGTGGCGGTCAAGAAGGCGATGTTCTCGCCCCAGCCGGCCTTGCCGCGCAGGCAGATGCCGTAGATCTCGCCGTCCTTGTCGGTGAGCTTGCGGGCGGCCTCGTTGATGAAGTCCCAGCTCGGCGCAGCGGGCATCTCGAGCCCGGCCGCCTCGAACAGGTCGGTGCGGTACATCACCATCGAGCTCTCGCCGTAGAACGGCGCGGCATAGAGCTTGCCGTCGACGGTCAGCCCGTCGCGGATCGACGGCAGCAGATCGTCGATGTCGTAATCCGCCGGCAGGTCGTCGAGCGCGACCAGCCAGCCCTGCGCGGCCCAGATCGGCACCTCGTAGGTGCCGATGGTCATCACGTCGTACTGCCCGCCCTGGGTCGCGACATCGGTGGTCACCCGCTGGCGCAGCACGTTCTCCTCGAGCGTGACCCAGTTGACCTCGATGTCGGGATGCAGCGCGTTGAACTCCGCCGTGAGCCCCTGCATCCGGATCATGTCGCCGTTGTTAACCGTGGCGATGGTGATCGTCTCGGCCAAAGTCATCGGCGCTGCAAGCAACGTCGCAGATGCGGCAGCCCCAGCTAGCGACTTAATAAACCTCATTGGTTTCCTCCTGTTTGGCATCGACGTTTTTTTTAGTCGTCGCTTGGCGCCCCAATCGAGTCAAGTAAGGCCGGACCGTAGTTAAGTCGAACCATACCGCTCGACGGCGCCCTTGCGATGCGAGCGACGGGCCACCTCACCACCCGGAACGGACCCGGGGAGCCTGGCGGGCAGCTGCCGCGACTCTCGTGTCTTTTTAATAAAGCATTTTGATTTATGTGACAACAGAAACTTTACCAATGGGCGTCGATGCGGGGGGCGGCGGCGGCGGGCGGGGCGGCCCTGCGGCGCGGCGTGGCGGGGCCCGCGAGCGCTCTCCGGCGCGGCTGCGGAGGATGGCCCAAGGCTTTTTGCCGGAGGGGGATTTCCGGCCCTGCCGGGCATGTCTCCCGGTCAGGTCTCCCCGCCGCCGCGCGCCGCCACCCGCCGACCCGGCCGCCGCCGCCCGCCAGCCCGGCCGCCCCGCGTCAGGCGCCGGCGGCGCCGCCGGCGGCCTCCCAGGGCGGGGTGCCGGCGAATCGCTCCACCAGGTGGTCGAGGAACACGCGGATCTTGGCGGGCAGGTTGCGCCGGTCGGCATAGACCGCGACGATGTTCGTCGTGTCGTCGACCAGCCCGGGCAGGAGATGCTCGAGCCGGCCGCGGCGGAGGTCTTCGGCGACCAGATATGTCGGCAGGCGCGCGATGCCCATGCCCGCCAGCACGGCCTGGTGGATGGCATCGGCGCTGTTCGCCTCGAAGGAGCCGGTCGCCACCACCGTGGTCTGCCCGGCGCCCGATCCGAACTCCCAGGCGTTCCAGCTCTCCACCGTCGAGAGGCGCAGGCAGTTGTGGTCGGCCAGCGCCTCCGGGGTCGCGGGCCGCCCGAAGCGCTCGAGATAGGCCGGCGCGGCGCAGATCACCCGGGGGTTGGCGGTGAGCCGGCGGGCGACCACGCTCTGGTCGGCGATCTGCTCGGAGAACCGGATGGCGACGTCGATGCCGTCGGCCTCGATGTCGATCGGCCGGTCGCTGAGCTCCAGCGAGATGTCGAGATCGGGATGGCGGCGGGCAAACTCGGGCAGCGCCGCCACCAGGTGCATCCGCCCGAAGGCGACGGTCGAGCCGATCCGCAGCAGCCCGACCGGCCGGGTGCCGAGGCCCACCGTCTCGGCCTCGGCCTCGGCGACGCGCGCGGCGACGTCGCGGCTGCGCTCGAGAAAGCCCGCGCCCGCCTCGGTGACGGTCAGGCCATGCCGGGTCCGGTGCAGCAGGCGCACGCCGAGCCGGTCCTCGAGATTGGCGATCTGCCGGCTCAGCGCCGAGGGCGTCTGGCCGAGCGTGCGCGCGGCGGCGGAGAAGCTGCCATGCTCCATCACCTTCGCGAACAGCACCATCTGGCTGGACAGGTCCATGTCACGTGTCCTCCCGAACGTTCGCGCCCGTGGCTTCCGCGGTGCCCATGGCTTCGGCAGCGCCCGTGGCTTCGGCGGCGCCCGCGGCTTCAGCGGCGCCCGTTGCTTCGGCAGCGCCCGCGGCTACGGTGGCGTCCGTGGCTTCGGCAGCGCCCGCGGCCTCGGCAGCGCCCGTGGCTTCGGCAGCGCCCTTGGCTTCGGCAGCGCCCTTGGCTTCGGCAGCGCCCTTGGCTTCGGCAGCGCCCGCGGCTTCGGTGTCGCCTGCGGCTTCAGCGGCGCCCTTGGCTTCAGCGGCGCCCGCGGCCTCGGCAGCCCCGCGGCTTCGGCGGCGCCTGCGGCGCCTGCCGGCGGCGCGCCCCGGCCGCCCCGGCGAACGGCGGGCGGCCGCTGCGGAGGCGCCGCGCTAGGCGCCGGCCGCAGCCGGCTTCCTGCCGGCGACCAGCAGCTTGGGGTCCGGCGAGAAGCGCACCCGCAGCGGCATCAGGGCGGCGCCGAGCACCCGCGCCGGCGGCCCGACCGAGCCGGTGACGAGCTGCGGCACGACGATGCCGCGCAGGTCGAACCGCGTGAGCGCCGTGCGCACCTGGCGCACGATGTCGCGGCGCCACTGCGGCGGCAGCACGCCGTCGATCACCACCGTCTCGAAATCGAGGATCGCCAGCGCCGAGACGATGGCGCGGGCGATGCCGTCGATGTTCTCGTCGCGCCAGGCGCGGTAGACCGCCTCCGCCTCGGGCGTCGGCTCGGCGTCGAACACCGTCTCGAAGCGGATGCCCGCATCCGACAGCGCGCGCTCCAGCGCGATCACCGATGCGGTGCCGACGAGCTGCGCCGGCCGGCCCGAGGCGGCGGCGGTGCAGGTCGGCATCGAGGCGATGGCGCCGGCATTCCCGGCGGCGCCCTGGTAGAGCCGCCCGTCGATCACGATGCCGGCGCCGATGAAGGCGCCGAGATAGAGATAGAGCGCGCTCGACCGGGTGATGCCGTCGCCCAGCATCATCTCGGCGGCGCAGGCCGCGGTGGCGTCGTTGAGCACCACGGTGGACAGCGCCGAGCGCGCGCCGATCACCGCGGCGGGGTCGAGCGTGCCCCAGCCCTCGAGCCGCTCCGGCGCGACGCCGAGCTCGTCGGACCAGAGCTCGATATCGCTCGGCATCGCCAGGCCGACGCCGCAGATCCGCGCCCGCTCGGCCTCGCCGAGCTCGGCGGCCAGCGCCTCGACATAGCGGCACGCGGTCTCGAGCGCCTCGTCGGGAATCGGCGCGGCATGCGGCTTCTGCCGCCGCGCCACGACCGCGCCGGTGAAATCGACCAGGATCGCATCGGTGCTGCTGCGGCCGATCTTCACGCCGATCGAGAAGGCGCCCCGCGGGTTGATCATGTTCGGCGTCGAGGGCTGCCCGACCTGGCCGCGGATCTTCTCGCCCTGCAACAGCAGGCCGTCGTCGAGCAGGCTGGTGACGATGACCTTGGCCGCCTGCCCGCTGAGCCCGGTGGCGCGGGCGATCTCCGCCTTCGACAACGGACCGGCGCGGAGGATGGCGTCGATCACCAGCCTCTCGTTGTAAGCCCGCAGCCCGACGGTATTGCCGCCCCTCATGCCCAGATCCTCTTGCAACCGGTTCGCGAGCATAATTCGAATCAAAAAGCAAAGCAATATGATTTTCCTATTGACAACCATGCCTCCCGAAAGGTTAATCGGCGGCATCGCGCGCCAGCCGCCGGTCCGCCTCGGCATCGGGCGACGGCGCCCTGTGGTGTGCCGGACCGGTCTGGTAACCTGTGCGCGGATGCACGGCACCCGGCCGGTCGGCGGCCGCGCGACAGCGAGGGAGGAAAGGATGTTCCTTGTCTGCGGCGAAGCGCTGTTCGACCTCTTCGGCACGGAGGGGCCGTCGGGCCTGGCCTTCGACGCGCGCATCGGGGGCTCGCCCTTCAACGTGGCCGTCGGCCTTGCCCGGCTCGGCCAGCCGGCCGGGCTGTTCACCGGGCTCTCGACCGATCCGCTCGGCGTGCGGCTGGCCGCGGCGCTGGCGGCCGAGGGTGTCGCGACCGGCTTCCTCAAGCGCACCGCGCATCCGACCACGCTGTCGGTGGTCGATCTCGACGCCGCCGGGCACCCGGCCTATGCCTTCTACGGCACCGGCGCGGCCGACCGGATGATCGCGCCCGCCGACCTGCCGGCGCTCGGCGCCGATGTCTGGGGCATCCATGCCGGCTCCTACTCGCTGGTCGTCGAGCCGGTCGGCAGCGCGCTGCTGGCGCTGTTCGAGCGCGAGCGCGGCCGCCGCCTGCTGACCCTCGACCCCAATGTCCGGCTCAATGTCGAGCCCGATGTCGATCTCTGGCGCGCCCGCATCGACGCCTTCGTCCGCCTCGCCGATGTCGTCAAGGTCTCGGACGAGGATCTCGGCCTGCTCTATCCGGGCCGGACCGCCGGCGAGATCGGCGCGCAGTGGCGCGCCGCCGGGGCCGGGCTGGTGGTGGTGACCCGCGGCGCCAACGGGGCCGAGATCTTCGGCGCGCATGGCAGCCTCGCGGTTCCCGGCCGGCGCATCGCGGTGGTCGACACGGTCGGCGCCGGCGACACCTTCCAGGCCGCCGTCATCGCCGCGCTCGGCGAGCTCGGCATCCGCAGCCGCGCCGATCTCGACGCGGCGCCGCGGCAGAGCCTGCTCGACATCGCCGCGTTCGCCGTCATGGCCTCCGGCATCACCTGCACCCGGCGCGGCGCCGACCTGCCGCGGCGGGCCGAGCTGCCGGCCGGCATCGGAGGGTCTGTCTGATGGTTGCGCGCGTTGTTCCTGTCGGGGCCTTCGATCTCGTGGTGTTCGGCGCGACGGGGGATCTGGCGCGGCGCAAGCTGATCCCGGCGCTGTATCACCGGCTGCATGACGGCCAGATGCCGGACGGGGCGCGGGTGATCGGCGCGGCGCGCAGCGAGCTCGACGCGGACGGGTTCCGCCGGATGGCGGATGCGGCGCTCGGCGAGTTCGTCGGGGCCTCGGCGCTGGAGCCGGAGGCGCGGGCGCGGTTTCTCGCGACGCTGGACTATGTGCAGCTGGACGCGGTCTCCGGCGAGGGGCTGGAGGCGCTCGGGGCGGCGCTCGGCCCGGCCGAGCCGGGGCGCCCGCGGGCGTTCTATCTCTCGGTGGCGCCGCGCTTCTTCGGGCCGATCGCCGAGCAGATCCACGCCCATGGCCTGGCCGGGCCGGACTGCCGGATCGTCATCGAGAAGCCGCTCGGGCACGATCTCGCCACGGCGCGGGCGCTGAACGCCTGCTTCACCGGGCATTTCGACGAGCGCCAGATCTACCGGATCGACCATTATCTCGGCAAGGAGACGGTGCAGAACCTGATGGCGCTGCGCTTTGCCAATGCGCTGTTCGAGCCGCTCTGGAACGCGCGCCATGTCGACCATGTGCAGATCACGGTGGCGGAGAGCGTCGGGGTCGACGGCCGCGGGCCGTATTACGACGGCGTCGGGGCGATGCGGGACATGGTGCAGAACCACCTGCTGCAGCTGCTGTGCCTGATCGCCATGGAGCCGCCGGCGCGCTTCGAGCCGGATGCGGTGCGCGACGAGAAGCTGAAGGTGCTGCGCGCGCTCGCCCCGGTGGCCGAGGCCGACGTGGTGCGCGGGCAGTACATGGGCAGCAACGGCAGCGCGGCCTATACTGCGGAGGCGGAGGCGGCGGACAGCCTGACCGAGAGCTTCGTGGCGCTGCGCGCCGGGGTGGACAACTGGCGCTGGGCCGGGGTGCCGTTCTACCTGCGCACCGGCAAGCGGCTGCGCGCGCGGGTCTCGGAGATCGCGGTGGCGTTCCGCGAGGTGCCGCACCTGATCTTCCCGGCGCGCGGCGGGCGGGCGCAGCAGAACGTGCTGGCGATCCGGCTGCAGCCGGACGAGGGGATCCGGCTCAGCATGACGATCAAGGACCCCGGTCCGGGCGGCATGCGGCTGGCGCCGGCGGAGCTCGACATGACCTTCGCGGACCGGCTGGCGGCGAGCGCGCTCCGGATGCCGGATGCCTATGAGCGGCTGGTGATGGACGTGATCCGGGGCGACCAGACGCTGTTCATGCGCGGCGACGAGGTGGAGGCGGCCTGGGCCTGGATCGATCCGATCATCGCCGGCTGGGAGGAGCGG
>NZ_BSYI01000011.1 GCF_030270585.1 Paralimibaculum aggregatum | reverse complement strand
CGTTCTAGAGTCCGTTCGACACATGGGGCGCTTGCCAGAGATCTGAGCAATACTGGCGCATCCGACATTGCTGCTCTCCACTGAGATTTGCTGATCGACGATCCGTCAGGCATCGGCCGCCGACGACGGCCGGGTTGATGCAATCCTTGTAAAATCCGGTGGTTGACAACTCGATTCGGAGTGCTGCACCGAGCGAGGCCGTCAGCGGAGCACTTTCCGAGGCGGCGCGACTCCGCCCTACTGGGCGGCGACCGGAGCCTCGCCGCCGAAATCCCGTGTCGCTTCGAGGGCCGCCTGCGCGACCATCCGCCCGAGCGGGGCCAGCCGTTCGCGCGAGATCCGGGCCGAGGGACCGGAAACCGAGATCGCCGCGACCGCGCGGCCCATCTCGTCGAACAGCGGCGCAGCGACGCAGCGCAGGCCGAGCGCATGTTCCTCGTCGTCGATCGCATAGCCGAGTTCGCGGACCTCGTCGAGGGCGCGTGCGAGCCGGTCGCGATGGGTGATGGTGAGCTCGGTGACGCTCTCCAGGCTGCCGCGGTCGAGCAGCTCGGCGCGGCGCTCGGCGCTCATATGCGCCAGCAGCGCCTTGCCGGCCCCCGAGGCATGCAGCAGCACCCGGCCGCCGACGCCGGTGATCGCCCGCATCGCATGGCGCGATTCGATCTGGCCGATGCAGACCACCTCGCCGTCGCTCTCGACGAAGAGATTGGCGGTTTCGCCGCTCATCTCCATCAGGCGCGCGAGATAGGGGCGCGTCATCGCGAGCGTATCGCGCGAGCGGGCGAAGGCGGCACCGACATAGAAGGCGGCGACGCCGATGCGCCAGAGGCCGAGCTGGCCGTCGGTGCGCACGAATCGCTCGGCCTCGAGGGTCGTGAGCAGCCGGTGCGTGGTCGAGGGCGGCAGCCTGGTCGCCTCCGCGGCCTCCGTCAGCGTCAACCCGCCGGGATGCGCGGCCAGCGTGCGCAGCAGGTTGAGCGCTCTCGTCAGGGACCGCACCTGTCCACCATTGCGCGCATTCTCCTCCATGATCTCCGCCTTTTCCTCCATCCTACGTCCCTCGGGATCTAGGTCGCTTTGCGTCAGGTCAAATCCGGAGGCAGGGTTTCCTGCGCATGCCGGGCAGTTTTCTCCGTGGCGTTAACGCGGCGTTTACCATGTCGACGCTACAACCGCCTTACCTGGCGAGGTTGGCCGTGGACGTGGATCACCCCCCCGTTCTCACACCCGTCCTTGGCCGCGCCGCGTCGGGGAATGCCCCAATACCCCGAAACGGGTATGCGCCGCCCCAGCCCGAATGGCTGGGGCGGCAACCTTTCAAAATATTGATATATATTGCATTTTCGATTTTTCAGACTTTTTCGGCTGCGGATTTTCAGACTCTTTGTTCATGATCCCCCCCGATCAAGCCATGCGCGGCGCTTGCGGGCGGCGCTCAGGCGCTGGCGCTCGGTCGCCTTGACATAGAGCCGCAGGTTGCTCGCGGTGCGGTGGCCGCTCACGGCCATGCCCTCGGCCTCGGTTACCTCTGCATCGCCCAGCTCGGTCAGGCCGCCATGGCGGCAGGCGGCCAGCGTCAGGTCATCGGCGAGGCCGGCGGCGGCCCGCGCGGCGGCCACCGCCTCGCGGGCGCGGCGGGGCTGGTAGGGCGCGGCCGGCTCGCCCGGCGCCAGCACGATGGGCGCGCCGCGGCGGGGCAGGCGGGCGAGCCATGCCTCGATCTCGGGGTAGAGGGGGCCATCCTCGTCGGCCAGCGGCAGGTCGACCATCGCCCCCGTCTTCTGGTGCTCGATCCGCACGCTGGTGCCGGGGCGGTAGTCTGTCCAGGTGATCGCGCCGCGCAGCACGTTAACCGGGCGCTGGTGCCACTCGAAACAGATCAGCGCCGCGGCACCGAGGGCGGTGTGGCCGGCGGCGGCCAGCGCCTCGGCCAGGGCATAGGCCTCGGCCCGGCTCGCCGGGCGGGTGGTGGCCCGGCTGCGGCGCAGGATGCGGATCCCTTCGAGCGGGTTGCCGGGCGGGAACCGATCGGGATGCAGCCGCTGCACGGCGCCCCATGCGCGGCGCATCATGGCCAACTCGATCTCGCCCTGGCGCGCGCGGCCCTCGGCCAGCCGCTCATAGAGCCGGTCGCAGGCCGCGGGCGTGAGGCTGGCCACCGCGAGATCGCCCACAGTTGCGGCACTGCGGGTCGGCCGGGTGAGTGGAAGCTCGGTAACGATGCGGATGTGCCGGGCAAGCTCGGCGCGCCAGGCGGGGCTGGCCTCGCGCACCGCGCGGGTCTCGAGATAGCGGGCGAGCCACCAGCGCACGGTGCCATCATCGCGCGGCAGCGGCGTGGCGCCGCGATTGGCGCGCCAGTCGGTGAGCTGGCGGTTGAGCACCTCGGCGCGGGCGATGGCGGCGGCATAGTCCCGGCCCAGCGGCTCGGCGGCGACGGGGCAGCCGGCCGCCCGGTCGCGCGAGGGCGGCTGCCAGTAATAGGCGCCGCCGCGCGCGATCATGTGGCGCGGCCAGCCCTCGGGCTTCATCAGATGATGTCCGCGGCGTCGGCCGGGGCCCTGCCCGCTGCCGCCGCCACCGCGCTTTCGAGATCCGCCCGCAGCCATCGGTCACCCATCCCGGCGATTCGCGTCGGCTCAGGATAGAGCGTGCCGACGCGCCGGCGGAACGTCTCGACCGATCGCTCGTCGACAAAGGCCGCGGCGGTTTCGGCGCGCATCCATTCCGGCCAGGCGCCGAGAGGGGTGCGAGGGGCGGTCATGCGGGTTCAGACGCCCCTATCGGGACGGCCGGTGAGCGCGAGGCGGGTGCCGGCGAGCGCCAGCGTGGTCAGCCCCTGGGCGATCATCTCGCCGCGGACCTCGCCGAACCGCATTGCGCCCTCCTTGGAGGCGTGGTGGCCGAGCAGCTGGCCCTGCCAGTTCAGCGCCCAGCGGTTCGGCGAGATCTCGGTGATGGTGATATCGGTGCCGACCAGCTCGGCGGTGCGGTGCGCCGTGTTGCGCCAGCGCCGGGGGGCGGTGCGGGGCAGGGCAATGGTGGTGTCGGTCATCTGATCCTCCGAATGAAATGCCTGGTGATGTTGCAGAGGCCAAGGGCCACGGCGGCGCCGGCGAGCGCGGGCCATGTTGCGGCGGCGGCGAGATGCTCGGACGTGATGCGCCTGTCTTCGAGCCTCGCGGCGATCCCGCTGGCAAAGCCGGCGATGCCAAGCAGGTAGAGCGCAGCGGCGACGCACCAGCCGGCCATCACTTCGGCCCCGGGCGCGAGGGGGGCAGGCCGGCGTTGCGAGGCGTGCCCCAGCGGCCGTGGCGCGCGGCGTCTTCGTCCTGCGCGATGCGGCAGGCTTCCTCGATGGCGTCGCTGAAGTTGGCGAAGGCGCTGCGCAGCGCGCCGTGGTGATAGACGCCGAAATGCCCGTTGGGGAGCTGGCACACCCTGAGCACATCGTGGCCGCCGGGTGCGGGCTTCGAGGGCTCACCGCTGCCCGGCCGGGCGGGGCCGCGGGCCTCGAGCCGCTCGAGCTCGGCGATGGAGCGGCGCAGGTGGCATTGCAACCGCTCGAGCCGCTGATAGGCCGAGCGCAGCTCGTCGGTGAGGCCGCGCACCTCGTCATGTGCCTCGGCGAGCCGGGTCTCGAGCGCGGTGAGCGAGGGGGGCAGGGTACGGTCATCCATTGCCGGGGGCTCCGGCTTCGGTGGGTCGCATCGCGAGTTCCTGTGCTATCCTCCGGCGCCGGCCGCAGCCGGGGCATTTGAGGGAGAGATTGATGGCAAGCCTGATCTGGGTCGCGCTGGCGGCCTTTGCCGTTTTTGGCATCGGCAGCCAGTGGAAGGGGCGCACGGTGGTCTGGCCGGCGCTGGTGGCGCCGGTGCTCGGCTGGCTCGGGGCAGTCGAGGTTGCAGAGCGCACCGCTCTCGACATCGTGCTGGCCGGCGGCACGGTCGAGGAAGCGATGCAGACGGCCACGGCCGGTGCTGGCGTCCTCGCCGGTGTCGCCACGATCTTCATAGGGCTGGGTCTGCTGCTGTTCGTGCCGGGCGAGCGGGTGCTGCGCGAGCGGATCGCCCGCGAGGAGCGGATTCGCTGCGAAATCCGCGCCGAGATCGAGGCAGAGGGCGCCGCACCGCCATCCGAGCTGCAGACAGAAAGCGAGCGGAAGATCACCGCTGCGCGGGCCCGGCGGGCGCAGGGCCGGTAGCGCTGAGCCGCTCCGCGGCGTTCCTCTGTAGAGTGGGGCGGGCGGTGCATGGGCTCCTCCGATTAGCTTTGTCGGAACGATATGTTTCGTATCGCATGATGTCAATATGAATCATATCGCAAGGGCGCCCTTTGCGCTGCGCTACGTGGTTTTTCGTGGCGGCCTGCTATCCTACGGCAAAGATTTGGCCGAATCGTTTGGAGCTATTGATGAAGGGTCTCTTATTGGCGCTGGCCCTGCTGGGTGCTGCAGGCGGGGCCGCTTGGTGGGCATATCAGGGCGGCATGCTCACGACGTCGCCGGAGGAGCGGCTTGCCAGGGCCTGCATGGAGCAGACGGCGAGGTACGGCGAGCCGGAGATGCTCGGCACGCGCGGACCATTTGGCGGTCCGGTGGATATTTCCGAACTCGAGGCTGAGATCGACAGGGACAACCGGGATGTTGCCGACAGCCCCGAGGCGCGTGCAGCCATTGAGGTGCTGAAGGATCTCTGGCGCGACCTTGCCCCTCTCAGCCGCTACATGGTCGAGGTGCGCTATAGCGACGCCGGAGCGGAGGTGGTGGCGATCTGCAGTCACTTCCAGCGCGAGGGGCCGCTGGAATATGACCGCGGCGACGGGGGCGACCTCTTCACGTTGCGCCGCGACGCGCACACGATGGACCGCTACCGCCGAGAGATGGGGCTCGACTGATGGGCGGTGATGCGCTCAGGCGTCGAGAACGCCCATCACTGGCCCCTTGATCCACACCGCGGCCCCGTCCACCACAAATACCTGCTCGGGGTCGCGGGAAAAGCCTGGGCCGACCACGTAGGGCGGCAGGTATCGCCCCAGTCGCGTTGTGTGCTGGCCGACATCGTCGGTAGTGGTAATCACGACGATCTGGCCATGCCGGGGCGCCGCCGTCTCGTCCACGATTAGCAGGCCACCCCTTGGCAGGCCAAAGGGCTGCCCCCTGCCGTCGGCGTCGAACACGGTGGGGTGGCGGATGTTCGGCGCTTGGCGTTTCGCTCGAGCCATGAGTTCGGCGTAATCTTGGGGCGGCCCCGGCGCGAGACTCTCCCATTCATCCGGCGGGTCGTCGAAGCCGCCCGGCGCGGGCTCTTCGCCGCCGAATAACAGCCAGCAGGGCGAGACGCGGAACGCCCTTGCGTATTCCAGTGCCATCTCGCGGCGGATGTCGTTTTGCCCGCCCTCGTGGGCGCGGAGAGTAACCGGGTTCCACCCGAAGTGTCGGGCAGCCTCTGCGGCGCTGTCGAAACCGCGGGCGGTGCGAATCTGGCGAAGGCGTTCATGGGGCTCCATTCGCAATATGAACTACATTGAGCGATACGTTTCATCTTGACCGGCTGCGATATGAAACATAGCGTATCTCGCCATGGACGACATTTTCGACAGCTGGCCATCGATGGCGGAGATGGCGCGGGACATCGGCGAGCTCGATGTTACCGTGCGTGGCTGGCGCCGTCGCGGGATGATCCCCGCCTGGGCGCATCTCAGGATCGTAGAGGCTGCGAGGGCACGCGGCCTGGACCTCACCTTCGAGGACATTGCGCGGGCCTGCGCTGCCCGCGCTCGGCATGCCGGCCCATCTGACGAGAGGGCGGCATGAGCGCCGCGCTTCGCCATGGTGGGTCTCGGGCATTGGGCAGTTCGGCCATTCGGTCCTCCTGTTCTCCACAGGCAGGAGTGGACCAGATGCCGTCGTTGAGTTCTCACCGAAAATACTTCGACCTTGCGCCGCATGTCCCGCAGGCGCTGGCGAACCGCCTCAACCGCCACCCACAGCTTGCACCGCTGCCCTCGCTCGAGGCGCGTGCGGCGGAGCTGAGACGCTGGACCGGGCGGAGCCTCTCGACCTGCAAGGCGGTGCTCAGCGGGAAGCCGGCAGCGAAGGACTTGTGGCTTGGGTTTGCGGGCCTGGTGGGCGGTTTGGCGGCCGTCTACGCCGAGTGTGCCCGCATCAGGGGACAGTGATGGGACCAGATGCACGATGGGCATTAATTCACATAGGGGACTTTCTGAGGGCCGCGCGGGCGGTTGCGGCAGGGCTGGTGGTGCTGCTCTGCCAGTCATGCGGGCGCCGGCTGGCGCCGGATACATCGGCGCGCCAGAGGGCGGGCACCGGCCTCGTGCTGCTCGGCGCCTGGGCGCGGCGGCGGGGGTGGCGAGAGACGGCACACCGGCTCGACAACCGGCTCGACGGCCTGCCATCCGGGGCGCCCGGCGATGAGTGACTGGCTCACCGGCGTGATCGTGATCTTCGTCTGGGCCTCGGTGATCGGCCTGGCGAATGAGGCCATCGAGCGGGCGGCGCACCCGCGCCCCGCCATCGAATGGGTGAGCCCGTGAGCGCGCCCGCGAGATCACGAGATGCGCACGGGGACGGCCGCCCCGTTGCGCTGGCCGGCCGGGTCACATCCCCCTCAACTGCCGCCCGGCCGGCCGACCCTGCGCCCGGCCCGCGCCGCGAGTGGAGCGATGCCGAGCTGCTCGACATGCTCGCCCGGCGCGAGGCCGGCCAGAGCAGAACCGAGATCGCCGAAGCCCATGGCGCCACGCGCAACCAGGTGATCGGCCTGCTGCACCGGATCGACCGCGATACTGACGCGTCGGAGGTGCGCGAATGAATTGGGGGTCCACCATTTCCTGCCCTGTCGCCGGTCGCGGCCAGGGTCAAAACACGCCTGCACTCGCCGCCGGTTCGGTCCCCGAGGAGAAAGTGCCGGGCCGGCAGACGCGCAACCCCGTGGTGGACGGCAAGACAGTAGCGGGAAAATGCGGGCAGCGGCGCGGGGCCTTGCGCCCCCTGGCGGGGGGCGAGACGCCCCGCCAAACCGGTTTCGCCGGCGGGCTGCGGCCCGCGGCACACGAGATCCGCCGGGGCGCCGGCGGATGTGGCGGCAGGGCCCCCACCCCTGCCGCCCGCCCTTCCCGGGCGTTTCCTCCCTTGACTGGCCGGGGCTTCGGCCCCGGCGCCTTTTCGGGGAGGGGCTGATGGCGCAGCACCGCAACGAGGCCGCCTATCCGGCGCTCTGGCGCGCGATCGACGGCCAGATCCGCGCGGCCTGCCATGCGCACCCGGATATCGAGATCCCCGACAGGCGCCGGGCGAGCATCGTCAAGCGCGTCGTCGGAGAAGTGCTCGCCCTCGCGGCGGGGCCTGCGCCGCAGGGCGCGGGCGACACGGGGCCGGGGCAAGTGACCCTCGGGCCCCCCTCGGCGGCCAACCTACAAGCCGCCGCGCCCGGCGGGGTGTTGCGACCCGCCGGGCATCCCCGGGGGAGGGGCTGATGGCGTCGCTGTCACCAGAGGCCGAGCGGGCCATTGCGGCGGCCGGCGCGCGCGCCCCGCGGCTCGAGGATATCCGCGAGCGCGGGGTCAACGTGACCATATGCCCGCCGCGCACCTTCAGCCGCGACGCGGGCGAGGGGCCCGGCGGGGCGCAGGCGCTGAAGGAGGCGGCGCGCCGCGCCTGGAACCGGCAGGAGAAATTCAAGCGCGCGGCCGAGCGCGCCGCGGCGCGAAAGCGGGCGCAGGCGCGCCAGGCCGCGGGGCCGGTGCGCGATATCGCCGCCGAGCGCGCCGCGCAGGCCGCCGCGCAGGAGGCCGCGAAGGTGGCACGCAAGCAGCGCCGGCTGGCCGCGCTCGTCGCGGAGGGGCTGACAACGGATCAGATCGCGGAGCGGCTAGGCGTGACCCGCGGCACGGTCTATCGCCAGCTCAAGGCGCACGGCCTCACGGCCCGCCCGGCGCCGCGCGGCAACAGCGGCACGGCCGCGGCTCAGCTGCGCGCCGATTTCGCCGCGGCCGTGGCCGAGGGGCTGACGGTGCCCCAGATCCGCGAGCGGTTCGGTTTGAGTGACCATGCCGTGCGCTCGCGCCTGCGCCATCACGGGCTCAAGGCCGCCCCGGTGCCGAGGCCGCCGCGGCGCGTGCGCGAAAAGGCGCCGCCGCGCCCGCATCCGCGCGACACCCGCCCCGAGGGCTGCGACATGACCTGGGCGGAGCTCGCCGAGGCCATGACGGCGCCCGAGATCGCCGAGACGCTCGGCCGCAGCCTGCGGGCGGTGCGGGCCGGGCTGCACAAGCGCGGGCTCAGCGCCCGGCCGATGCCGCGCATCGCGCGCGCCATGAGCGTGAGCGACGACGAGTGGCGCGCGTTGGCCGCGGAGATGAGCGTGCCCGAGATCTCCGAGAAGCTGGGGCTGAGCCGCACCTGCATCTGGCGGCGGCTGCACAAGCTCGGGCTGCGGGCCCGGCCGGGCAAGCGGGGCGGGCGGCGCGCGGATGCCCCGCCGCCGGCCGAGTTCCTGCCGAAGCCGAAAGCCGAGACGCCGCCGGCGGCACACTCCACCGACAAGGCCGCGGCGCGGCGCGAGGCGCGGGCGGAGAAGGCGCGCGAGGTGGTCGCCCGCGACCGGCGGCGGTTCAAGGCGACGCCGGTGCCGACCGGTCGCGCCGGCCGCGAGGCCAGCCCGGAGGCGCAGGCCGAGGGCCGCAGCATCATGGCGGCCAGGGTGCTCGACCCGGCCGACCCGGCGACGGCGGGTCTGCGCATCCTCAAGGACGGCGCGAACAATTCCAAGATCGGCGGCGATGTGCTGGTCGGCCGCCTCAAGGGCGCGCGCATCGTGACGCTCTCGCTCGAGGAGCGGGCGAGCTGCCCGCGCTCCTGCGCGCTCTGGGCGCGCTGCTACGGCAACAACGATCCGCATGCGATCCGCTGGCGCCATGGCGAGGCGCTGCTCGGCAGGCTCGGGCCCGAGCTCGACACCCTCTGTGCGGCGCATCCGGCGGTGCTGGTGCGGCTGCACTATCTCGGGGACTTCTGGTCGACCGGCTATGTCGACTGGTGGTGGCGGCAGATCTACAGCCGGCCGACGCTGCACGCCTTTGGCTTCACCGCGCATCCGCCGGAAAGCGAGATCGGCGCGGAGGTCGCGGCGATCCGAGAAGCATTCCCCGGCCGCTTCGCGATCCGCCATTCCGGCCGATCCGGGGCCTGGGGCTCGGTCACGTTCAACGCCCCCCTAGACCGGCCGCGCTACGGCGATCTCGTCGTCTGCCCGGAGCAGCGCGACGCGATGGCGGGCGATGCCCGCGCCCGGCACTGCGGCTCCTGCGCGCTCTGCTGGCAGAGCGACGCGCCGGTCGCCTTTGTGGAGCACTGAATTGAACGGGCTCGGCAGCCGGATCCTGCTGCGCCGTGCCGATGGCGGCTGGGAGGTGCACGAGGCCGGCGGGGTCTCGCTGCGCGTGGCTGTCGACGAGTTGAAGGGCGACCCGGATGTCGCCGAGATCATGTGCTGCACCGTTTTCGAGCGGTGGCAGCGCCGGGAGGACAAGGGGTGAGCGATGGCTGAAAGATCCCATGCGCATGTGATGAAGGCGCCGGCGACCGGCCCCGTCGAGATCATCTGGACCGATCTGCCGGGGCTGGGCGGGGCGATGGCGCCGCCGAAGGGCATGCTGGAGCAGGCCGCCGAGGATGCGGTGCGCGCCGAGGGCCTGCCGCCGGAGACCGGCGCGGCGGCGGTGCGGCTGGTGCGCCGGCGCAGCCAGGTGCCCGAGATGGTGCGCCTGCGTGACCGGGTGTGCCTCACGCTCCGCGCCGAGGGCTGGAGCTATCCGCGGATCGGTCGCGCGCTCGGCCGCGATCACAGCACCGTGCTGGCGGCCTGCCGGCGCGCCGAGGCGCGGGGGATCGGCGACCATGGATGACCATGCCGGACACGAGCCGCTCGACCTCGAGCCGCATGATCTGCGGGCCTATCCGCGCGCGCTGGTCGACCAGGACCTGCTGACCGGCCCGGCCTTCGCCGGGCTCTCCGACGGCGCCTTCCGCGCGCAGATGCACCTCGCGCTGGCGGCCTGGCGGCAGGTGCCGGCGGGCACGGTGCCGATGGCCCATGTCAGCCTCGCCCAGCTCGCCGGCCTCGGCCGCGACGTGGCCGCCTGGGCGGCGGTGGCGGATGAGTGCCTCGCCCATTGGCGCGAGACCGTGGATGGCCGCTGGGCGCTGCCGGCGCTGCTGCCGGCGGTGATCGAGGCGGCCGAGCGGCAGGGCACCGGCCGGGCGGCGGCGCGCGAGCGCAAGCGGATGGAGCGGGTGCGCGCGCTGATGCGCAAGATCGGCGTGCGCGCGGCGAATGCCGAGATCGACCGCCACGCGGCGCGCATCCTCGAGCATATCGAGGCGCGCGGCGGCGATGCGCTGCGCGGCGCGCGGCGGGCCGAGGAGGCGGCGTGGATCGCGCGCGAGCTCGGCCTGCTGCCGCGCGGCGGCGGCGCTCTGCTGCCCGGCCGGCAGGGCGGGCAGTTCGTGCAAGTCGCTGTTGCCGCAGGAAAAGACCTGTCCGGCGTGACAGATGCGACAGGTCACGGACAGATGCGGGACACGGCGTGACCGTCATGTGTCACGTGCGGAAAGGAAGGGAATGGAATTCCCCCTAGAAGACCCCCGGACAGATCCCCGGGGCAGGCGTTGGCAGGCTGAGAAGGTGCGGGCATGGAGACGGCAGAGGCGACGACCGAGGCAGAGACGGCGGAGACCTGCGAGCCGAAGGTGAGCCGCAGGCGGGTGCGCGAGCGGCTGCTCGATCGCCTGCGCGAGGCAGGGCTGCGCAAGCCCAAGGGCGTGCGGGCCGAGGAGCACGAGGCGATGCTCGACCGGCTGCCGGAGCGATTGGCCTACATGAGCGCGGCCAGCCTCGACGCGCTGGCCGAGGCGGTGATCGAGCGGGCCGAGGGCGCCAACCGCAACCTCTGGCCCGGCGAGGTCGCGGTGCTCAACATCGCGCGGCAGATCCAGCGCCCGCCGGTGGACCGCGACCGGCTGGTGCTGACCTACATGGCCTCGGCCGCCGGGCGCGCCGCCTGGGACCGGAGCCCGTGGGAGGCGCTGGCGCTCTCCAAATGGCTGCGCGAATACGGCGCGCCGCAGAAGGACCGGCACTGGGAGCGGATCGGCGAGGAGGCGGCCGGCATCGCCCGGCGGGTCGAGTGGCTGCGCCGGCAGAAGGCGAACGGCGATGCCGAGGCGGCGCGGGAGCTGGCCGAGTGGGATGGCCACGCGGCGCGGATGGCGAAGCTGGTCGGCCCCGAGGCCGGCTCATGAGCGGCGCCCGGCGGATCGCCCGCGGCTATGTCGACCGGGACGGCGCCGAGCCTGCGCTCGACCTCACGGCCGGACGGACCCGGCTCGCCGAGAGCCGCATGGCCTGCGACATGGTCACGGCGCTGGCCGAGCGCCGCCTGCCGGTGATGCCGGGGCGCGATGCCGGGCCTGTCAGCCTCGCGCGCGGCCCCGTGGCGCTCGATGTCGTCGAGGTCGAGGGGCGCCGGCAGACGGTGGCGCGCCGCACCGGCCGCGGCCTGCGGGCGCTCACGCCGCCGCAGCGCGACGTGGCCGCGGCCTATGCCGGGCTGGCCGAGCGGGTGGCCAGCGTCTCGCGCGATCAGGAGGGCGGCGGCGGCCGGGGCGGGAGCAGCGACGGCGGCGCCGCGACCCGCGTCGAATGGGCGGAGCTGCTGCGGGCCTGCCACCGGGCCATCGGCGCCGAGGCGGTGGCGGTCTCGGCCCGCGGGCAGGCCGACCGGGCGGCGCGCGGGGCCGTGCCGGTGCTCGAGCTGGTCGACCGCGTCTGCGTCGACGGCTGGGCGCTCTGCGACGTGCTGGCGGCGCATGGGCTGCCGCGCACCCGCACGGCCAAGGCCGCGCTCTCGGCGGCGCTCGGGGCGGCGATGGACCGCCTGGGCGCGCTGCTGTGATTTTCGGTTGACGCCGAATGACCCTGAAGTTATGAACTCAGGCACAGTCGAACAGATGCGCCCGGGGGCCGATGGCCCGCCGGGCGCTCTGCGTTCCAGCCCTGCTCGACCGGAGCCACCAGCCACGATGACCAAGCTCAAGACGGTGCCGGCGATGCTGGCGACCGCCCCCGCCGCGTTGCAGAGCCTGACGCCGGAGCGCGACCGCTCGCGCCGGCGCGACCGCTCCGAGCCGTGGCGCGCCTGGTACAAGCGCCCGCTCTGGTACAGGGCGATACGCCCGACGGTGCTGCGCGCGGCCCGCTTCACCTGCGCCTTCTGCGGCCGGCTCTTCGCCCATAGCCGCGACCTGGTCTGCGACCACGTGCTCGATCACCGCGGCGACTGGCAGGCCTTCGTCGAGGGACCGTTCCAGTGCCTCTGCGCCGCCTGCCACGACGGGCCGAAGCGCCGCGGCGACCGCATCTTCGGCGCCGCGATCTTCGACGCGACCGGCCGGCGCCTGACCCGGGGGGCGGTCCAATCCCTGGCAACCGCCCGACAGGAGACCCGACACCACACCCCGCGGGACACTTTTTTTCCATGAGCAGGGATTTCGACCTCTTCGGCAACCCGCTGCCGGCCAACCGGGGCAGGCCGGGCCGCAACGAGCACGTGCCGAGCGCGGAAAATGTCAACAAGGTCAGGCTGTTGGTCGCCATCGGCTGGACTGCGGCGCAGGTCGCGGAGGAGCTGGGGATCAGCGCGCCGACGCTGCGCAAGCATTATTTTCGCGACCTCAGGAAGGCGCGCGAGATCTACATCGCCCAGGTCCGGGGCGAGATGGCGCTGCGCCTGCAGGCCGAGGCGGCGAAGGGCAATGTCGGCGCCATCAGGGAGCTGCGCAAGATGATGGACCTGGCCGAGATCGACCGCCTGCCGAAGACGCCGGCCAAGCCGGCGGAGCCGCTCGGCAAGAAGGAACGCCTGCGCCGGGCCGCGCATACCCCGAAGGGCTCCTGGGCCGAGCGGCTCGGTGAGCCGGGCGAGCAGGGCGAGCTGCACTGATGCCGCTCGATACCGGCTGGGATCTGAGCTGCCCCGACTGGTGGGAGCGGCTGCAGGCCGGGCGCAGCCCGATCCCCGACCTGCCGATCGACCGCAAGGCCGCCGCGCGCGCGCTCGATGTCTTCGGCGGGCTGCGCCTGCCGGACGTGCCGCCCTATCCGACGCTCGACGAGGCCTGCGCGCCATGGGTGCGCGACATCGTCGCCGCCGCCTTCGGCTCGGTCGATCGCAAGAGCGGGCTGCGCCATGTCGGCGAGCTCTTCGTGCTGGTGCCGAAGAAGAACGGCAAGAGCACCATCGCCGCCGCCATGGCGCTGACCTTCATGCTGCTCAACAAGCGGCGCAACGCCCGCCTGCTGATCATCGGCCCGCGCCAGAAGATCGCCCAGACCGCCTTCGACCAGGCCAAGGGCATGATCGAGGCCGACCCCGAGGGCTTCCTGCAGGAGCGCTTCGACGTGCGCGCCTATCGCAAGGAGATCGCCTGCCGGGTGACCGGCGCGGTGCTCGAGATCCGCACCTTCGACACCGATGTGCTGACCGGCGGCATCCCGGTCTTCTGCCTGCTCGACGAGATCCACGAGCTCGGCGAGCGCCACGACGCGGCGGATGTGCTGGCCGAGGTGCGCGGCGGCATGATCACCTTCCCGCAGTCGCTCTTCGTGATGATCACGACGCAGAGCAAGCGCCCGCCCGAGGGCATCTTCAAGGCCGAGCTGGCCCGCGCCCGCCGGATCCGCGACCGGGAGTGGACCGAGGCGACCCGGATGCTGCCGGTGATCTACGAGTTCCCGGCCGAGATGCAGCTCGACGAGACCCGGCCATGGGCCGACCCGGAGAACTGGCACCTGGTCAACCCCTCGATGGGGCGCTCCTTCGATCTCGCGCGGCTCAGGACCGAGTTCGCCCGTGCGCGCGAGGACGGCCCCGCCGAGATCTCGACCTGGGGCAGCAAGCATCTCAATGTCGAGATCGGCATCGCGCTGCATGCCGACCGCTGGGTGGGCGCCGATTTCTGGGAGGGCGCGGCCCGGCCCGGGCTCGACCTCGAGGCGATCCTCGCGAGCTCGGATGTCTGCACCGTCGGGATCGACGGCGGCGGGCTCGACGACCTGCTCGGGCTCGCGGTGCTGGGCCGCCATGCCGAGACGCGGGCCTGGCAGCTCTGGGCCCATGCCTGGGCGAAGCCGATCGTGCTCGAGCGGCGCAAGGAGATCGCGCCGAAGCTGCGCGACCTCGAGCGCGCGGGCGACGTGACGATCTGCAAGACCCCGACGCAGGACAAGGAAGAGCTGGTCGAGATCGTCAGGCAGGTGCAGGAGGCGCGCCGCCTGCCGCGGCAGCAGGGCATCGGGCTCGACACCGCGGAGGCGCCGACCTTCGTGCAGGCGCTCGGCGCCGCCGGCTTCGCGCAGCCGCAGCTCTGCGGCGTGCGCCAGGGCGGCTGGCTCAACGGCGCGATCAAGGCGGCCGAGCGGGGCCTGGCCGATGGCAGCATGGTGCATGGCGGTCAGGGCCTGATGGCCTGGTGCGTGGGCAACGCGAAGGCCGAGCTCTCGGGCAACGCCACGAAGATCACCAAGGCCGGAACCGGCAAGGCGAAGATCGACCCGCTGATCGCCGCCTTCAACGCGGTGGAGCTGATGGCACGCAACCCCGAGGCGGAGACCGACGTTGCCGAGATGCTGAAGACGCGGGGCCTGCTGTGAGCTGGCTCGGGCGGCAGCTGCGCAGCGTGGTGAACGCGCTGCATCCGGGCGACCCGGCGCTGGCGCGGATCTTCGGCCCGCCGGCCGGCGAGGCCGGGGTGGAGGTGACCGAGGACACGGTGCTCGGCCTGCCGGGTGCCTTCGCCGCGATCAACGTGATCGCCGAGAGCCTGGCCGCCGCGCCGCTGCACGTGATGCGCAAGCGGCCCGACGGCTCGCGCGAGGTTGTGGAGGATCACCCGCTCGCCGGCGTGATCTGCTCGGAGCGCGGCCAGCCCTGCGACTGGATGACCAGCCTCGAGCTGCGCGAGCTCGCGGTGCGCGATGCCTGCCTTCATGGCGAGGCGGTCTTCGAGAAGCGGGTGAACGGCGCCGGGCGGGTGGTGGAGCTGCGTCCCTTCGAGAGCCCCTTCGTCAGCGCCGAGAAGCGGCCCGGCGGCGAGATGATCTACCGCGCCGGGGGCCGCGTCTTCTTCGAGGACGAGGTGCTGCGCCTGCCCTACAAGCTGCGCCGCGACGGCCGGGCGATCGCGCCGATCATGATCCACGACGTGGCCTTCGGCACCGCCATCGCGGCCCGGCGCTACCAGGCGCGGCTGATGGCCAACGATGCGAGCCCGCGCGGCGTGCTGCAGACCGATGCGATCCTCGACCAGGAGGGCGCGCGCCGGATCCGCGAGGACTGGGAGCGGATGCACCGCGGGCCGATGAATGCCGGCCGGGTCGGCGTGCTCGATGCCGGGCTCAAATACACGCAGTTCGGCATGTCGAACGTGGATGCGCAGTTTGCCGAGCTGATGCAGCTCACCCTCGGCGATCTCGCGCGGATCTTCCGGGTGCCGCCGCACAAGATCGGCGATCTCAGCCGGGCGACCTTCTCGAACATCGAGCACCAGTCGATCGAGTTCGTGCGCGAGACCCTGCTGCCCTGGGCGACGCGGCACGAGGCGCGCTTCAACCGCTCGCTGCTCTCGGAGGCCGGGCGCCGGGAGTTCGTGATCGCCTATGACCTCAAGGGGATGATGCGCGGCGATGCGAAGGCGCGGGCCGAGTACTACCGGAACATGTTCTACATGTCGGCGATGACCCCCAACGAGATCCGCGGCCTCGAGGGGCTGGCCCGCGTCGAGGGCGGCGACCAGCTCTATGTGCAGGGCGCCACGGTGCCGATCGACCTCGCGCGGGTCTTCGCCGGCGACGTGCCGGACGGGGCGGGCGCGGCGGATGGGGCTGATGCCTAGAAAGCCGCTCCTCTGCCTGGACTTCGATGGCGTGCTGCATCTGCACGACGGGGTGTGGCGGGGCGCTGCGGTCATCTCAGGCCCCGCCGTCGAGGGCGCGATGGAGTTTCTCGCATCCGCGGCAGACCGCTTTGACATCGCGGTGCATTCGGCGCGGTCCGGCGATGCTGACGGCGTGGCCGCGATGAGAGAGTGGCTGGCGGGCGCACTCGCTGAAAGCCTTGGCGGCGATGCCGAGGCTGCAAGGGTGCTCGCCCGCGTGTCGTGGCCGACGAGCAAGCCGGCCGCTCGGGTGTACCTGGATGACCGGGCCATGGCCTTCGCCGGGGTGTGGCCGTCACTGGATGACATTGAGGCGTTTGAGCCTTGGCATCTGCGCGACCCGCAAGGTGCCCGCCGATCAGGGGAGACAGCGATGAAGGCAGAGCGACGGCTGGCGCCGGCGGGCGATCTCCGCATGGCCGAGGCCGAGGACGGCGAGGCGCGCCTGGTGCGCGGCTATGCCGCCCTCTACAACTCCGCCTCCGAGGATCTCGGGGGCTTCACCGAGGTGATCGCGCCGGGCGCGTTCCGCGATGCGCTCGGCGGCGATACCCGGGCGCTGATCAACCACGACGCCAACATGGTGCTCGGGCGCACCCGCTCGGGCACGCTCCGGCTCTCGGAGGATGCCCGCGGGCTGGCCGTCGAGATCGACCTGCCGGAGACGCAGAGCGCGCGCGACCTGCGGGCCAGCATGGCGCGCGGCGATGTCAACCAGATGTCCTTCGGCTTCACGGTCGACCACGACACCTGGGACTTCCGCGACGACGGCACGACCGTGCGCACCATCCACCATGTCGGGGAGCTCTTCGACGTGAGCGTGGTGACCTTCCCCGCCTACCCGGAGACCGAGGCCGCGCTGCGCAGCCTCGAGGCGGCACGACCACCGGCACCGGCAGCCCCGGCGCCGTCCCTCACCCTTGCGCGGGCCCGTCTTCGGCTCGCCGGGATCTGACCGCGGACCCATCCGCACAGCAGCCAAGGAGGCACATATGGCTGACCCCAAGGAGCTCCGCGAGAAGCGGGCGCAGATCGTGGCGCAGGCGCGGTCGATCGTCGACCAGGCCGAGGCCGAGAAGCGGGAGATGACCGACGAGGAGCGCGGCAACTTCACGCGCGCGATGGAGGAGGCCGAGAAGGTCGGCCGCCAGATCGAGCAGGAGGAGCGGCTGCGCGAGCTCGAGCGCGAGTCGGCGCTGCGCGAGGCCGAGACCGGGGCGGAGACCCGCGGCAAGCCGCAGGGCACCCAGGCCGAGCAGCGCCAGCGCGCCTGGGAGACCTATCTGCGCACCGGGCGCATCGGCGCCGGGCTCGAGGTGCGCGACCTGCAGGCCGAGGACGGGCCGAGCGGCGGCTTCATCACCGCGCCGCAGCAGTTCGTGAACACGCTGATCAAGGCGGTCGACGACGAGGTCTTCATCCGCCGGCTGGCGACCACCGAGCAGCTCGGCATGGCCGGCTCGCTCGGCGCGCCCGAGCTGGTGGCCGACCCCTCGGATGCCGAGTGGACCACCGAGCTCGGCACCGGCTCCAACGACACCGCGATGAAGTTCGGCAAGCGCGAGATCTACCCGCACCCCTTCGCGAAGCGGATCAAGATCTCGAAGGACATCCTGCGCAAGTCGACCATCGGCATCGAGGCGCTGGTGCGCCAGCGCTTCGCCTACAAGTTCGGCGTGACCGAGGAGAAGGCCTTCATCAACGGCACCGGCCAGCGCCAGCCGCTCGGCCTGATGACCGCCAGCAACGACGGTATCCCGGCGAGCCGCGATGTCGCGACCGACAACAGCCAGACGGAGATCACCGCCGACGGGCTGATCAACGCCAAGTTCTCGCTCAAGGCCCAGTACCTCTCGCGCGCGGTCTGGATCTTCCACCGCGACGCGGTGAAGCAGCTGGCCAAGCTGAAGGACGGCGAGGGCCAGTATCTCTGGCGCACCGGGCTGACCGGGAGCGATCCCGACACCCTGCTCGGCCGGCCGATCTACATGTCGGAATACATGCCGAGCACCTTCACCACCGGCAAGCGGGTGGGGCTGTTCGGCGACCTCTCGCACTACTGGATCGCCGATGCGCTCGACATGCAGATGCAGCGCCTCGACGAGCTCTATGCCGAGGCCAACCAGGTGGGCTTCATCGCCCGCCGCGAGACCGACGGTGCGCCGGTGCTCGCCGAGGCCTTCGCCCGCGTGAAGCTGGCCTGACCCGCCCCGCGCCCCGGCGCGCGGCCGGGGCGCCATGGCCCGCCGATGGCGGCGCCACCCCAGATCGGAGGACGATATGAACCCCTTCAACATGCCCCTCTCGGACAGCGTCGAGATCCGCGAGGTGGGTGCGCCGGTGTCCGCCGGCAGCGCGATCGACAACAACTCGGACCGGGTCGACATGGCCGGTTACGAGGGCGTGATCTTCGTGGCCCCCATCGAGGACAGCGCCGCCACCGGCGTCGCGACCCTCACGGTGGAGCAGAACAGCGACGACAGCGACAGCGGCATGGCCGCGCTCGCCGGTGCGGTCGCAACCGCGACCTGCACGGTCAACGACGATCTCAATGGCCAGCTCCTGGTCGTCGACGTGTTCGGCCCGAAGGAGCGCTATGTGCAGGCGGTGCGCGGCAGCAGCACCGCCAACATCGCCTTCGGCACGGTGACCGCGATCCTCTACGGCAAGCGGAAGTCGCCGGGCACCGACCATGCCACCGTCGCCGACCGCGCCACCGCGGCGAGCCCGGCGGAGAGCTGAGCCCATGAGCTACAACGCGAAGGTCCACAACGAGCAGGGCGGCGACGCCCTGGCCGTGGCCGACGGCGGCAGCCTGAAGCTCGGCACCTCGGTCACGCTCTCGGTCTCGGGCACCAGCGTGGTGCTCACCGGGCTGCCGACCAGCGACCCCTCGGAGGCTGGCGCGCTCTGGGTCAACAGCGGCGTGCTGTCGGTCTCGAGTGGCTGACAACGACCGCCCCCGCCCGGGCGACCGCAGCCCGGGCACCAGGGACCGCCCCGGGCGGGTGAAGGCCGCGCGCGCCGAGCGCGCCGTGCGCCGCCCGCCCGAGACCCGCAGCCGCGACGAGGCCGAGGAAACCGAGACGTGAGACACTGGAGCTGGCGGCCCCCGCGGCTGGCCTTCGACCCCGGCACCGCGGCCTCCGAGCCGGTGACGGTGGCGGAGGCGAAGGAGCATCTGCGCGTCGATTTCGCCGACGACGACGACCAGGTCGCCCGCGTGATCGCGGCCGCCCGCGCGATGATCGAGCGGCGCACCGGCCGGCTCCTGGTGTCGCGCGAGGTGGTGCTGCGCCTCTCGGGCTTCCCCGAGACGTCATGGGCGGATATCGAGCTGATGGGCGGGCAGGTCTCGGCCATCGCCTCGGTCGGCTATGTCGACCCGGACGGCGCGAGCCAGACCGTGGCGGCGAGCAGCTGGGAGGCGGATCTGACCCCGGTGCCGGCGCTGCTGCGCCCGGCCTTCGGCGAGAGCTGGCCGGATTACCGCCACTGGGGCCTGCCGGTCTCGATCACCTATACCGCGGGCTATGCCTCGGAGCAGGTGCCGGGCGATCTCCTGGCCGGGCTGCTGATGCTGGCCGGCACGATGTACGAGCACCGCGAGACCGTGATTGCGGCGGCGGCGCCGGCGGAGGTGCCGCTCGGCGTGCGCGAGCTCGTCGATCCCTACCGGATCCACAGTTTCGGCTGAGCGATGCCACGGGCAGGACGGTTCCGAGAGCGGGCGCGCTTCCAGCGCCGCAGCGATGACGGGCGCGACGCGCACGGCCAGGCGCTCGGGGTCTGGGGCGACCTGGTCACGGTCTGGGCGCATTTCCGCGAGACCCTCGGCAAGGAGGGCATCGAGGCCGGGCGCCTCGAGGGCAATGCCACCGGCACGCTGCGCATCCGGTATTCGGCCGCCGCGACCGGGATCACCTCGGCCGACCGCGTGGTGATCCGCGGGGCGGTGTGGAACATCCGCGGCCAGCCGATCCAGATCGACAACCGCAACCGCGTGATCGAGATGAAGCTCGAGCGGGGCGTGGCCGTGGGGGCGGACCTGACGCGGGCGTTCTCCCCGGCGTTCTCCTCGGCCTTCGGATAGCGAGGCGAGATGACACAGCGCACACGGGCCGAGATGGCCACCCAGATCGCGACCCTGCTGGCCGACAACAGCGCGGGCGATATCTCCGCGGCCGATGTCCGCACGGTCGCCACGGACCTGGCGGACAGCGCCCTCTGGCTCGACGAGGACGCGGTGGCCTCGGTCGCCGGCCTGACCGGGACGGTGACCGCGGCGGGGCTGCGCACCGCCATCAACGTCGAGGACGGGGCGACGGGCGACCAGACCGGCGCGGAGATCAAGGCGGCCTACGAGGCCGAGGCCGACACCAACGCCTTCACCGACGACGAGAAGAGCAAGCTGGCCGGGATCGCCGACGGCGCCGATGTCTCGCCGGTGGCCTCTGTCGCCGGGCTGACCGGGGCGGTGACCGCGGCGGGGCTGCGCACCGCCATCAACGTCGAGGACGGGGCGACGGGCGACCAGACCGGCGCGGAGATCAAGGCGGCCTACGAGGCCGAGGCCGACACCAACGCCTTCACCGACGACGAGAAGAGCAAGCTGGCCGGGATCGCCGACGGCGCCGATGTCTCGCCGGTGGCCTCTGTCGCCGGCCTGACCGGGGCGGTGACCGCGGGCGGCCTGCGCACCGCCATCAACGTCGAGGACGGGGCCACCGCCGACCAGACAGGCGCGGAGATCGCCGCGGCGCTCGACACCGAGCTCGGCAGCCAGACCTGGCGCGACGGGCGCACGCAGACGGTCGACGACAAGGCGGCCGACTATACGCTGCAGGCCTCGGACGCCTTCAAGCTGCTGCGGTTCACCGCCGGCACGGCGCAGGCGCTCACGGTCAACAGCGGCACCCTGTCGGTGGGGCAGCGGGTCGACCTGCTGCAATGGGGCACGGGCGCGGTCAGCGTCACCGCCGGCGGCGGCGTCACGATCGAGCCGAGCGCGACGCTCGGGCTCGACGGCCAGCATGCGGCGGCCTCGCTGCAATGCGTCGCCACCGACACCTATCTGCTCGTGGGCAAGATCGCCTGATGGCCCGCAAGCGGTATGTCGAGGGGCTCGAGCATGCCCGCTCGGTCTTCGACGGGCTGGCCGAGGCCGAGCTCGAGAAGCTGACGGACGCGCTCAACCGGGGCGGCCGGGAGATGGTCTCGGTCGCGCGCACGCTCGCGCCGCGCTCCGACGACGATCTGCACGTGGCGGATGACATCCACCACCGGCTGCGCCCGCGCGCCGACGGCCGGGCCGTCGAGGTGATGATCTGGGCGGGCTCGGAGAAGGAGACGCGCGACGCGGCCTTCCGCAGCGAGTTCGGCCGGCACCCCGGCGGCGAGGGGCAGGAGCGGCATCCGGGCCACGAGGCGCAGCCCTTCTTCTGGGTCGCCTGGCGCGCCGTGAGGCGGCGGGTGCGCAGCCGCGTGCGCCGCGCCCTGCGGGCCGGCGCGAAGGCGGCGGTGCAGCGGGGGCGGCGATGAGCGCCGACAGCCGGCTCGAGGTGCAGAAGGCGGTGCTCGCGGCGCTCGACGGCGACACCACCCTGACCGCCCTGGTGGGCGGGCGCATCTTCGACCGCGCCCGGGCCGACGTGGCGTTTCCCTACATCTCTTTCGGCCCGTCGACGATGCAGGACTGGGATACCGATGGCGGCTACGGCGCCGAGGTGATCCTGCAGGTGGATGCCTGGTCCCGCGCCGGGGGCAAGGTCGAGTGCCTGCGGATCCAGGCACGGGTGCATGCGCTGCTGCACGATGCGGCGCTCTCGCTCGACACGCATCGCTTCGTGCTCGCCCGGCTCGACCTGCCGGCGCGGGCCTTCACCGACCCGGACGGCGAGACCACCCACGGGGTGCAGCAGTTCCGGTTTCTCACCCAGGAGCCCGCATAGGAGGCTGGCATGACGGCAAAGAAGGGCCCCGCCCTGATCATCAACTGGGGCGGCTCGCAGGCGCTGATCTCGCTGCGCAGCAAGAGCTACGAGATCAACAACACCACCGTCGACATCACCACCGACGGCGATGTCGACGGCTCCGGCTATCACTGGGCCAAGTTCCTGCCCACGGTGAAGAGCTTCTCGGCCTCGGGCGAGGGGGTCGCCGATGCCCAGGCGGACTACGACACCATCGTCGCCGCGGCCATGGGGGCGGCGGTCGGCGCCGACTCGGTGATCACCCTCGGCAACGGCGGCACGCTGACGGGGGATCTGCTGATCAGCTCCTTCGGCGAGGCGGGCAATGTCGGCGGCGAGATCACCTTCTCGATCTCCCTGCAGTCGGCCGGCGTGATGACCTACGCGGCGCCCGGCTCCTGATGCGCCGGCTCGAGGTCAACATCTGCGGCGGCGCGCACGAGTTCGCCGCGCCGCTCGGCTTCTTCGAGGATGTCGCCCGGGTGGCGCCCAACCCGTTCCTGCTGCACGACCGCATCACGACGCTCGCGGCGACGCAGGAGGAGGTGCGCGCCGTGCTCGATGCGGCGCTCAAATACGGCGGCTCGCGGCTGCGCTCCGGCGAGGTGCTGGAATACGAGGGCTGGCAGCGCGCCTGGGGGCTCGCGCAGGAGGCGCTGGCGCTCGGCATGGTGCCGCCCGCGGATCTCGCGCGCGAGGCCGGGGAGGCGCGGGCGGGAAAGGGCGCCGCCGGGATGGAGACGGCGGCGAGCGCCGCTTCCGCATAGCGGTCTATCTCGGCCTCGGCGCGGTGATGGGCTGGACGCCCGACCAGGTGCGCCGGACCGATCTCTGGGATTTCCACGTGACATGGACGGAATACGCCCGCCTCACCGGCCGCGAGGCGCAGCCCGAACGGCTTGACGAGGACGACGTGCGCGAGATGCGCGCGCGGATGGAAGAGGTGAAGAGGATGCGCCGATGACCACCCCGGGCGACAGCGACGACGGCGTCGGCCTGCTCTTCAGGCTGCAGGCGACGGTCAGCCAGTTCGAGAGCGACATGAACCGCGCGCGGCGCGCGATGGACCGCACCGCGAAGCAGATGGAGAAGCGCGCCGAGCGGCTCGACGAGAAGCTCTCGAAGGTTGGCGGCAAGCTCGGCAAGGGCCTCTCGCGCGGGGCCCAGGTGGTCGGCGGCGGGGGGCTGCTGGCCGGCATCGGCGGCGGGCTCACCCTGCAGAGCGTGGAGAAGACCGCCCGCGCGCTCGACGCCATCGGCAAGAAGGCCGACGCGATCGGCGTGACCACCGACTTCCTGCAGCAGATGCGCGCGGTGGCCGAGGATTTCGGGGTCGAGATGGGCCGGACCGACAAGGCCATGGAGAACTTCGTGCGCCGGATGGCCGAGGCGCGCGCCGGCACCGGCGAGGCGAAGAAGGTGGTCGAGGAGCTCGGCATCGAGTTCGAGGATGCCAATGGCAACCTCAAGAGCTCGGCCGAGCTCGCCTATGATTTCGCGACGGCGGTGGCGAGCCTCGACAACCCGGCCGACCAGCTCCGCGCGCTGCAGAAGGTGATGGGCGAGGAGGGCGGCGGGCTGGTCAACCTCTTCCGCCTCGGCGGCGACGAGATGCGCCGGCTCGCCGAGGAGACCAGCGCGACCGGCCAGGTGGTGCGCGAGGACCTGATCCGCAGCGCCGAGGACTCGATCACCAAGCTCGGCCAGCTCGAGCGGACGATGGCCGCCGCCCGCGCGGAGGCCAAGGACAGGCTCGCGCCCGCGCTGATCAAGATCCAGGAGGCGCTGAACGCGGTGGAGCGCGCCGCCTACGGGGCGGCCGGCGGGCTCTCGGAGGCGATGGCGATCTCGGAGCCGGATCAGAAGATGCTCTTCGGCGCGGAGGGGCAGGCGGCGATCGACGCCTTCATGGGCAAGGGCAGCGGCAGCGGCGGCACCCGGCTCGGGCCGCAGATCCCGGGGGCGGGGGCGCCGGGGCTTCTCACCGGCGGCGGCGGCAGCGACGGCATCAAGGGCTCGGCGGGCAGCGACCTCCTCGGCCTCTCGGGGGCCGGGACCGGGCGCGCGGGCAAGAGCTTCGCCGATCTCGCCCGCGACGCCCGCACCTATACCGCCGCGCTCGGCGGCGTGGCGCAGGCGGGCCGGGAGGTGCAGATCAGCACCGAGGAATGGACCGGTGCGGCGGAGGACGCGCAGCGCGCCAACGACGCACTCGCCCGCACCGTCGGCGACATCTTCGCCCGCGGCATCGCC
The DNA here is from genome assembly GCF_030270585.1 of Paralimibaculum aggregatum. Classification (GTDB taxonomy): domain Bacteria; phylum Pseudomonadota; class Alphaproteobacteria; order Rhodobacterales; family Rhodobacteraceae; genus Thermohalobaculum; species Thermohalobaculum aggregatum. The sequence continues at coordinate 117,567 of NZ_BSYI01000011.1, read as the reverse complement.
CAGGCCGAGGACTGGCGCGAGGCGCTGATCTCGGTCGGCACCGAGCTGCTCAAGCTGATCGGCCAGGGGCTGTTCGGCCAGGGCGCCGCGGGCGGCTTCTTCAACCAGCTCTTCGGCGTGGCCTCCGGCGGCCTCGCCGGGCTCGCCTTCTCCGGCGGCGGCGGCGGCAGTCTCGGCATCGGCACCGGCGGGCTCTATGCCAAGGGCGGGGTCTTCGGCCCGGCCGGCCCGATCACCGCCTTCGCCCGCGGCGGCGTGGTGAACGGGCCCACGCTCTTTCCCTTCGCGGGCGGCACCGGGCTGATGGGCGAGGCCGGCCCCGAGGCGATCCTGCCGCTCAGGAAGGGGCCGGGCGGCCGGCTCGGCGTGGAGGGCGGCAGCAGCCGGCCGGTCAGCATCACGCAGACCATCACCGTACAGGGCGACGCCTCCGAGGCGGTGCTGCGCGAGCTCGAGCGGCGCCTCGCCGCCAGCAACCGCGAGATCCTGCGCCGGATCCCGGGCGTGGCGGCCGATGCCTCGCGCCGCGGCGGCGCCGTGGGCGGGGCGATCCAGGGGCGGTTCTGATGCCGGGCTGGCCTGCGGGGATCTACTGCGCCGGATACCGGTTCTGGCGCGAACGGGCGCAGATCGTGAGCGTGGCGCCGGCGTCGTTCCAGACGCAGGTCTACAGCATGGGCGGGGTGCGCTGGCATGCCGAGCTCAGCTTCGCGAACATGAGCAAGGCCAATGCCAACACGCTTGCGGCCTTCGTCGACAGCCTCGAGGGGCAGGCGGTGCGCGCGACCTTCGCCGCCACCGATGTCGCGCCGAACGCGACCGGCACCGTGCCGGGCTCGCTCGACTGGATCCTCGACCCGGCGGGCGAGCAGGGCATCGGCTTCCTGCTCGGCGTCGGCCAGCCGGTCACCCTCAAGTTCTTCGAGGCAAAATGAAGACCTTCTCCGCCGCGGTCGAGGCCGAGCTGCTGAAGGACCTGCAGCATATCCGGCTCTTCTGCTCGCTCGAGACCAGCTCGGGCACGCTCCGGCTCTGGACCGGGATCGGCCAGAAGACCTATGCCTCGGTGGTCTGGGAGGGGGCGGGCGACCTGCTCGCCTTCTCCTCGCCGCGCACCGCCTCCGACCTCACGATCGAGCCGATGACCGTCACGCTCTCGGGCGTGCCGCAGGAGCATATCGCGCGCGCGATCACCGAGCGGGTGACCAGGCGCAGGCTGACCGTCGAGATGGTCTGGCTCGACGGTGAGGACGATGCCACCGCGAACGTCGTCGGCGGCGCCGGGCTCTGGGAGGGTTACGGCTCGCTCTATGGCCTCGCCGCCGGGGGCCGGCTCTCGCTGCAGGCCGAGGGGCGGCTCGCGCTCGCCCGCGGCGGCACCGGGCGGGTCTGGTCGGCCGAGGACCAGCGGCATTTCGTGGACGCCGACGACGCCTTCTTCGACGGGGTCGCGGCGCTGCAGAACAAGGATCTGGGCGCCTGGGGGCGCACCGGCTGATGCGGCGCGAGGACTGGCCCGAGCGCCTGGCGATGTTCGTCGCCGGGGCGCGCAGCCGCGCCTTCGCCTGGGGCGCGTGGGACTGCACGACCTTCGCGGACGGCGCCATCGAGGCGGTGACCGGCGCGGCGCGCTTCGAGGATCTGCGCGGCGGCTATGACAGCGCGGCCGGGGCGCTCGCGCATCTGCGCGACGTGCTCGGGGTGCCGGACCTGCCCGCCGCGCTCGACCTGCGCCTGCCGCGGCGCGCGGTGCCCTTCGCCCGGCGGGGCGATCTCATGGCCTTCGCGGCCGGGCTGGACGCGCTGCCCGCGCTCGGCGTCTCGACCGGCCCGCTGGCCGCGGTGCTCGCGGCCGAGGGCATCACCGTGCGCCCGGCCGCCGAGGCGCTGATCGCCTGGGGAGTGGACTGATGCCCTTCGTTGCGCCCGTCGTCGGCGCCGCTGCCGCTGCCTTCGCGCAGGGCGCGGCCATCGCCGGCGGCATCACCGCCGCCACCGCGGCGACCATCGGCGCGGTGGTCGGCTCGGTGGTCACCGCGCTGGTCTCCTTCGCCGCCACCGCGATCGGCAACAAGCGGCCATCGGAGCGCGACCCCGGGATCGACGCGATCATCCGCGAGCCGATCAGCCCGCGCCGGCGGCAATACGGCCGCGGCCGGGTCGGCGGCACGCTGGTGCATGGCCAGCTGATCGCCAACAACAAGCGCCTGCTGCTGATCGCGGCGGTCTCCGAGGGGCCGGTGCGCGGGCCGGTGGGGCTTTATTTCGGCGACGAGAAGGTCTGGGAGCGCACCGGCAGCCCGGCCAACGGCAACCTCGCCGATATCGGCACCTGGCTGAGCGGCTGGCAGGCCTATGCCTATGCCGAGTTCTACGACGGCAGCCAGACCGCGGCCTCGACCTATTTCGTCAACGCCTCCTCGGTGACCGACCGGCCGACCACCGGCAACGTCTCGCAGCTGCTCTCGCCGCCGAGCAATCTCGCGGTCACCATCGAGCAGCGCATGGTCGACATCGTGACCGGCGAGGGCGACACGCCGGCGCAGGTGCCGGCCGATTTCGCGGTGGCGAGCTGGGATGCCCCGGCCGGCACCGTCACCGCTTACCGCATCACCTGGGCGGAGAAGGACGGCACGCTCGGCGAGGCGACGGTGGACGGTGCCACCACCAGCTACGATCTCGGCGGCCACGGCTATGTCGACGTGGCCAGCGCGCAGCTCACCGTCGCGGCGAAGGACAGCGCGGGCAACTGGACCGACGCGGTCAACGTGGCCGACGAGAGCGCCGAGCGCGAGCAGGTCTGGGGCAGCGACCGGATCGGCACCGGCGTGGCCTATATCGCGCTGGACCTCACCTGGGACGCGGCGCGCCAGCGCTTCCCCTCCGGCATCCCGGCGATCAGCGTCGAGCTCGAGGGCGCGCGCGACATCAAGGATCCGCGCGACAGCGAGGCGGAGAGCTACAGCCGCAACGCCGCGCTGGTGCTGCGCCACTACATTACCGACCCGGTCTGCGGCATCGGCGCCCCGCTCTCGGAGGTGCAGCATGCGTCATGGACGGCGCGCGCCAACCTGGCCGACGAGGACGTGACCCTCGAGGGCGGCGGCAGCGAGCCGCGCTACGAGGCCGACGGGCTGGTGCGCGCCGACGAGGACCGGCTCGGCACCGTGGCCGAGCTCGGCGCCGCCACGGCGGGCGACGTGATCTGGTCGGAGGGGGTCTTCAAGCCCGTCGGCGGCGAGATCCCGGCGCCGGTGCTCACGCTCACCGACGACGACCTGCTGGTCTTTCCCCCGCCCGGCACCTTCGACCGCGGGATCGACCAGGCCTACAACACGGTGAAGGGCGCGCACGCCCCGCGCGAGACCGACTATGTGCCGGTGGACTACCCGGCGCAGAGCATCGCGGACTATGTGACCGAGGACGGCGGCACGGTGTTCAAGGAGCTGCCGCTGCCATACACGCAGTCGGTCACGGCCGCGCAGCGCCTCGCCCGGATCGCGCTGCGCGAGGGGCGCAAGAAGATCGCGCTCACCCTCACCGCCCCGTTCTGGGCGCTGAAGCTCGAGCCGGGCGACACCATCATCTATGACAGCGACTATTTCGGCTGGGGCCCGCGCTACTTCGCGGTGGTCTCCTCGCGCATCGTGCTGCCCGAGGGCGAGACGCCGCGCCTCGGCATCGAGCTCGAGGTGACCGAGGCCAACCCGCTGGCCTTCCAGTGGAACGCCAGCGACGCCATCGCCCAGAGCTACCGCCCGCGCACCGATCCGCCGCGGGTGGCAATGGCCCCGCCGACCGATGTCGCGCTCACGGTCTCGGCGCATCTGCGCGCCGACGGCGCGCACGAGACCCGCGCCGTGGTGACATGGACGGCGAGCCCGGACCCGGCCGCGATCGGCTACGACATCCGCTATTCGCTCGACGGCTTCGAGGAGACCGCGCGGGTGGCGGCGCCTGCCACCCGGTTCGTCGCGCTCTCGCCGATCCGGCTGGTCTCGGTGCGCGCGGCGGCGCCAAACGGCATCGTCTCGGCCTGGGTGCCGGCGGCCGACCAGGGCTTCGCGCCCTCCGACACCACCGCCCCCGCGACGCCGGCAAACTGGTCGGTCTCGGCCAATGCGCTCGGGCAGCTGGTGCTCTCGGGCGATGCCAACACCGAGCTCGATTTCAAGGCATACCGCGTCTATACCGGCGCGGCCGGCGATGCCTTCGGCGCGGCGACCTTCCAGGGCGAGTTCGCGCAGACGCAGATCGCGCTGGCCGGCCTGGCCGAAGGCGTCGAGCGCCGGGTCTGGATCACGGCCGTCGACCGCTCCGGCAACGAGAGCGCCGAGGCCAATCTCGGGACCGCCACCCCGAGCGCCGCCGCGGTCGGGCAGGACGGCCCGGGCGGGCCGATGATCGTCACCGTCTTCAAGCGCGCGGCGACGCAGCCGTCGGGTCCGAGCGGCGGCACCGTCAACTTCACCACCGGCGCCGTCACCCCGCCCTCGGGCTGGACCGTCGGCGTGCCGGCGGCCGACGGCAACCCGGCCTGGTCCTCGACCGCGGTGGTGGTGCCGGCGACGCCGGGCGCGACCGCGCAGGCCATCGTGAGCTGGTCGAGCGTGACCAAGGCGCTCCTCGATGGCGACAGCCCGCAGGTCTCGATCCGCATCACCGTCTTCAAGCGCGCCTCGAGCCAGCCGAGCACGCCGAGTGGCGGCAGCTTCAACGTCGCCACCGGCGTGCTGACGCCGCCCTCGGGCTGGTCGATCGACGACCCGGGCGGCAGCAACCCGCTCTGGTCGAGCGCCGAGACCTTCACCTATTCGGGCACTTCCGGCACCGTGAGCGGCGGCACCTGGTCGACCCCGGTCAAGACCGTGGAGGACGGCACCGACGGGCTCAACGCCACGCTGCAGACCGAGCTCCGCATCTACCGCAACAGCGACAGCGGCGCGCCCGGCACGCCGAGCGGCGGCACCTACGACTTCGACGACGGGTCGCTCTCCTCGGTGCCGAGCGGCTGGTCGCGCACCCCGTCCTCGCTGCCCTCGGGCGAGAGCTGGGTGCGCTATGTCTCGGTGGCCTTCCCCTCGGCGACGCTGCCGACCACCACCGACAGCTCGCTGAGCTGGTCGGCCCCGGCGATCGACGCGCGCAACGGCGCCGACGGCGCCGACGGCGCCGACGGTTCTGCCGGCAACGACGGCGCCCGCGGGGCGGGGCGGTACTACATCAACGTGGCCTCGCTCACCCAGGTCGACAACGCGAGCGAGATCAACAGCAAGTTCCTCAGCGGCACCGGCCTGATCGCGATCCCCGGCGACCAGGCGATCTTCTACACCGGCACGGCATCGAACCACACGGGGCAGAAGGCGTGGATCTTCGACGGGCCGCTCTCCAACGACTGGACCGAGCAGGAGGCGTTTGTTGACGGCAACCTGCTGGTCGCCGGCACCATCACCGGCGACAAGATCGACACCGACGACCTGATCGCGAAGAACATCCGCACCAGCACATCGGGCGCCCGGGTCGACATCAACAACTACAGCACCAACAAGATCACGATCTTCGATCAGTTCGGCTCGGTGATCGGCACCTTCGGGCAGACCAACCAGCTCTTCGGCGACGTGCTCACGGTGACGGCCGACCTGACGGCGGCCTCGGGCCGGGTGGTCGCCTTCGACGGCGGCTTCAACAGCGGGCCTTATCTCAATGTCCGCAACACCTCGAGCAACACCAACTCGATGGCGATCCTTGCCAGCTCCGGCGCCAGCACCTCGGGCAAGATCGCCTCGGGCGACGGCTACGCCTTCAAGGCGCTTTCCGGCACCGCGGGGCCCTTCACCGGCAGCCACGAGGCGCTGCTGCCGCGGGATGCCGAGATCCCGGAGCCGGGCGACATCGTGGTCGACATCGGCGTGGTGGCGCGGCGGGGTATCGACGACACCGTGACCGAGATCGCCCTGGCGCGCGAGCCGCGCGACCCGCGGGCCATCGGCGTGGTGACCTTCCGGCCGCTGGACATGTCCGCCTTCGACGACGCGAGCCTGCCGGTGGCGGCCGGGCACCTGCCGGCGCGGCGGCGGGCCGAGATCGCCGCCGGCTTCCTCAAGATGGCGGTGAACGGCGTGGGCGAGGGTCAGATCAATGTCTGCGGGCTGGGCGGGGAGATCCGGCCGGGCGACCTGATCGTGACCTCCGCGATGCCGGGCAAGGGGATGCGCCAGGCCGACGATCTCCTGCGCGCCTGCACCGTCGCCCGGGCGCGCGAGGGCGCGGCCTTCGCCGCGCCGGATGCCGTCGCCACCATCGCCTGCATCTATCTCTGCGGATAGGAGGACCCCAGTGGAATTGATCGACACCCTCGGCCGGGCGCTGCTCGGCGACCGCTACGACGGCAGCCAGACCACCATCGCCAACGAGGCCGGGCTCGCGCTCGAGGTCACGCTCGGCGGGCTCTTCGCCGGCGTCTCGGCGGCGACGCAGCACTTCGACATCGCGCAGGACCTGGCCGGCGGCGGCCCGCTGACCGGGCCCGACAGCCTGATCTTCGATGCCGGCCTCGAGGAGCCGCGCACCTTCGACGATGACGCGGCCGACGCCTTCGTCGGGCAGCTCTACCGCAACGCCTTCGGCCGCGAGGCCGACGCTGCGGGGCTCGACTACTGGTCCGATGCGCTCGCGGCGGGCGATATCGGCGAGCACGACCTGATCGCCGCCTTCGTCCTCAGCCCCGAAGCCGGGCTCGACATCGCCTAGGACCGACCCATGCACACGCCGATCGGCTATCTCGCTGCCGCCCAGGAGGCGGCGGCGCCACCCGCGTTTGCGATCGACGCGATCGACGATCCCCATGTCTGGAAGGCCGACAAGGTCACCGGCAACGGCACGATCAGCCTCTCATGGACCGCGAGCAACCTCACCGGCCCGGTGCAGATCCGCGTTCTGCGCGCGAGCGACAGCGCCGAGATCACTGGCTGGACCGACGCCGGGGGCGACGATCTTTCCGCGGGCTCCGGCACCGCGACGCTCGTGCATGCCCGGTCGACCGACGACTGGTGGAAGATCGAGGCCCGGCCGAAGAACGCGACTTCGCTGGTCGAGCAGCCGACGCAGCTCTGCGGGGTCGGGCACCGCTTCACGCTGGTCGGGCAGTCCAATGCCGGCACCTCCTGGCACGGGGCGGCGGCGACCCGGGTGCCGGTGAACCCCGGCCCGGTCGTCATCGTCGATCTGAACATCAACCCGGGCGAGCCGGGCACCGGCACGGTGGTCAAGCGCCGGCTCGACGATGGCGGCGCGCATCCCGTGAACTGGGCCGCGGCGGCCGAGGAATGGGGCGCCTGGTCCAACACGCCCTGCATCGTCATGGTGCTCTCGGTCAACGGCGCCGGCTACGAGAAGCTCGTGAACGACGCCGACACGGACTGGCAGTGGTCGGATGTCGAGCGGGTCGCCGCGGTCGGCGGCGCGGATGTGAACGCGCATTACCTCAACTACGAGGTCTCGCTCGACCAGCCCGAGGAGTATGACGAGTTCATCGACGGCGTCGACACGCCCTATGATCACTACCTCCGCGACGGCTCGCCGTTCCCGGCCGATGCCGACATCATCCTCGCGCGCGGCGACGGGGCGCAGCTCGAGTATCCGAGCGGCACCTATCCGACCTGGACGCAGGATTTCGACATGCTCTTTGCCAACCCCGTCGCCGCCGGCGGGCGGCAGGGGTCGGTCTGGACGGCGGGCGAGCGGATCCACGATTACGCGGCGCTGAAGGGCTACCTGTCCGGCTCGATGCAGGGTGACCGCAAGGTCGACGGCGGCCATTCCGACGGCACCGCCTCGCAGGAGCGGGCCTGCCGGCGCAACATGATCACGATGGCCCGCTGGGCCGGCTTCGCCGTGCAGCCCGACCCGTATATCGGCACGGTCACGATGAGCGGCGACAACAAGACGATCATCGTGACGGTCGACAAGCAGGGCGCGACCGGCGACCTCACGACGGAGTGGGTCGAACTCTCGGAGACCCCGCATGCGAGCGAGAGCCCGGTGCAGGGCTTCCACACCTGGGAGCCCTCCGAGACCCATCCGAGCCGCAGCGCGGGCGTCGCCACCATCGCCGACGCCGCCGCCGGCACCATCCATCTCACCAAGGCCGGCGGCGCGGAATGGGAGGCCGGCACCGAGCTCTTCTACTGGACCGGCGCGCAGCTCGCCTTCGGCAAGACCTTGCGCAACGAGCGCGAGCTCTGGAAGGGCGCCCCGCGGATCAGGTCGGCGCATGAGGGCGGCATGGGCCTGCCGCTGGCGCAGCGCCCGCGGGTGGATGATTTCGTGATGGCACGGCCGTGGACCCCGGCAGAGCGTTTCAACGATGGCGAGACCGGCGACTGGTGGATCATCCAGCCGGATGCCTGCGTCAAGCAGGGCGGCGGCACGCCCTCGGTGGGCGACAACGTCGAGCGCGTCAACGGCCAGCGCGGTCAGATCGACTGGATCCACGATAGCGTGCTCGGCAGCGTCTACCCGGTGCTCCGGCAGAACGCCGACGGCGCCTACTACCTCGAGATCCCCAGCGGCGGCGCTCTCGTCACGGACACCGGCCACAGTGCCGCCGCGCTGCTGTTCCAGTGGGCGGTGAGCGACTTCGCCCCGGTGCTCGGCAACACGCAGCGCTTCCTTGCCCGCAGCAACGGCGGCGGGGTCGAATGGGCGCTCGATGTCTCGGGCGCCACGAAGAAGATCGCGGTCTATGTGAACGACACCCCGCATTACGGGGTGTCGGGCATCGACAGCATCTACCAGTCCGACTGGGCGGCGATGTGGGCGGACCCGCACCTGCACAGCCTGCGCCTCGGCTCGGGCGTGGCGAGTGCGAACCACGGCTACAGCTTCGACCGGCACACGGGCACCTTCTCGCCCGGCACGCCGACCGCCCTTGCCGATGCCACGAGCCACCCGGTGCAGATGTTCCGGGGCCTCTTCACCGGGCATTTCTACGGCGGGCTGATGGTCAGCGATCCGTCGATCCTGCGCCGCCAGGAGATGGGGTATTTCGACGCCCGCTTCGGCGGCAACAGGCTGCTGATGCAGTTCTGAGCCAGCCGCCTTCTTCAAGACGACGCGCAACCGCAACTTCCTCGGGGGTGGACCATGACTGTGAACGGAACGCCGATTACCGCGGCCAGCGTGCTCCGCTGGATCACCGCTGCCTCAACGCCGATCGTGGCGGGGGCAGCGCTCGGGCTCTATGCCAAGCTGAACAGCCTCGAGATCGGGCAGGCCGCGCTCACCGAGCGCGTGCAGGCGATGGGGGCGCGGATCGAGTTCCTGACCGTGCAGGCCTCCGAACGCTACACGCGCCTCGATGCCGACCGGGACCGCGCCGAGGCGCTGCGCCGGTTCCTCGCCGTCGAGGAGGCCATCAAGGAGAACCGCGGCGCGATCCGGGCGCTCGAGGAGCGCTCAGCGGCGGCCCGCTGATCGAGGGCCACCAATGAGACCCATCACCACCGCTGTCCTGGCCTGCTCGGCCGCCCCGCGCGTCTCGGCCCCCTACGCTGCCGCCGCGCCCGATGCGCTGGCCGGGCTCGATGTGTCGGTGCTCGGCCACATGATCGGGCAGTTCGCCGTCGAGACCGGCGGATACCAGCATTTCGAGGAACGGCTTGGCTATTCGCCGAGCCGGCTCATGGACGTCTTCAGCGCCTATCGCGGCGACCCGGAGGCGGCGCACGCCCATGCCTTCAAGCCCGAGCTGATCGCCAACCGCGCCTATGCCAACCGCAACGGCAACGGCCCGGAGGCGAGCGGCGACGGCTACCGCTACCGCGGGCGCGGGCCGGGCCTGACCGGGCGCGGCAACTACCGCACCGTCGGCGAGTGGGTCGGCCTGCCGCTCGAGGACCAGCCCGAGCTCGCCTCGGAGCCGGCCCCGTTCTGGGCCATCGCCCGCGCCTGGTTCGAGCGCACGCGGGTCGCGGGCCGCACGCTCGAGTGGTGGGCCCGGATGGGACAGGGCGACCTGATCACCAGGGGGATCAACGGCCCGGCGATGCTCCATGCCGAGGAGCGGGCGGCGATGACCACCCGCGCGCGCCGGGTGCTCGCCGGCGAGCCCAACGTCTCCGACATGCAGCGCGCCCTCCGCCACGAGTTCTCGCCGGGGCCGGTCGACGGCATCCGGGGGCCCCGTACCATCGCCGCCGAGGAGGCTGCGATGGAGCGGCTTGATGTCGAGGCCGACGGCCTCTTCGCCGCGGTCCTGCGCCGCGCCGCCGGGCTGCCGCACACCTGACCACCCGACCACCGCCGACCTGACCGCCCGCCCCCGGCGGGCCCTTCGCCATGGAGAGACGACATGACCGACGCCTTCAACGACAGCGCCGCGCCGGAGCAGCTGCCGGCGCTGATCGCCGCGAGCACCTGGGCCAAGATCGGCTCGGCGCTCGCGATCCTCGCCATGATCGCCCGGATCATGGGCGTGGATCTCGGCGAGCCGGATAGCTTCGCCGCCGAATGGCTCGGCGATCTCACCGCGCTCGATGCGGCCCTCGCGGCCGTGATCATGCGCGCCGTCGGCAACTATCTCCGCATCACCGGCAAGGCCGAGCTCACGCTCTTCGGCTGGACCATCCCGGGCGGCAAGCCGGGCGGTGCATCGTGAGCCGCGCGGCGCTCGCCCTCGCCGCGGCGCTGGCGCTCACCGGCTGCGGCGAGCCGGACTGGACGGCTGCGCTGTCCGATGCCTGCGCCGAGTATGACAGCGCCTCGGCCAGCGCTCACGCGATCCGCGGCGCGCTCGCGCCCGAGGATCTGGCGCGGCTCGATGTTCTCGACGGGCAGGCGGTCGGCGTCTGCCGCCGCGACTATCCGGCGACGCAGGCGACCGTGCTGCGGGTGCTCGGCTGGGTCGCGCAGATCGAAACGGGAGTGATGCCATGAGCGATAAGGCGTGGATGCTCGGCCTCGAGGTCGCGCTGCGCGGGCTCGACTATGCGCTGAGCCAGGCAGAGGCGCAGGGCGCCGGCGAGGAGGCGCGGGCCTATGCGCGGGCCCGGCTCGAGACCATCAACGGCAATATCCGGGCGCGCCTCGAGCAGCGCGCGCGGGAACGCGAGGAGGGTGACGCATGACCGTGAAGCTCTGGGAATATGCCCGCCTGGTCGCGGCCGTGGTCGCGGCCTTCGTGCTCGGCTGGTGGGCAGCCCCGGCCGCCGCCTGGGAGCGCGGCCAGCACCTGATGACGGTGCCGCCGCACCACCGGGCGTGCCAGGTCGGGGTGATCGTGCCGAGCACGGACGGCAAGGTCGCGGCGCGCTACGGGCTGCACGTCACCATCCGCTGGCCGGCGGATCTCGCCGCGCAGCTGCTCCGCCCCGCGGTGCCGCCGCCGCCGGCCTGCGCGGTGGACAGCGTGCCGATCCCGGCCGGGCGCCCGGCCGCGGTGATCTGCTCGGCGACCGAGACGCGGATCGCCGCGAACCTGATCCGCAGCGGCGCAGATCGCTACCGGCTGCCGCGCGGCGCCGATGCGGGCGCGGTGCTGCTGGCCGGCTGCGAGGGCCGGCGCATCGCCTGCCCGGCCGGCTGGGCGGCCACGGCCGAGCGCATCCTGCGCGCCAAGGGCCCGCGCTATGGCCTCCGCGACATCGCCCGGCTGAGCGCGGCGATGCGTTCCGCCTGCGGGCTGTGAGCGGCACACCGGGCCGCCTCCGCAAGCGCACCGCTCGTCGGCTCGGATGGTGCGGCAACGATATCCGGCAACCTGTTCCAACAGCCATCACAGCCGCTCGAATGCGGATCTTACGGGATGGGCAATTGCGTACGATGATCGTCTATGCAAGCTTGAACTATGGACGAGAAGGCTGCTCGAATTGCAACGGTTTGCGAGTGCATTGATCACTGCTTCGCATTCGAGGTCTGGTGCAGAGATTTCGCTCAGCATGAAGATCCTGACGAGATGGTTATAGGCTTGGGCCGCGGCCACGAATTGGTTTCTGACGCCACGCTTTTACTCAGTTTTTTAGCCCTACGACGGGTTGATGAGTTCCTTCGCGGAAAGCGCTCGAACGCGGATGACTTAATTGCGTCTGACATCGGGATCGACCCAGCCAACGTCATTTGTCCGAAGATGGGAAGCTTCCTCACGAAAGCGGAACGCACCAACATTAACAAAGGAGCCGCTCACCTCACGCAGTGGCTTATGCTTGATGCCGATAGCGAGGTCGACCTGGCTGAGATTGTCATCCGCTCGGTGCCTACGTTCACCCGCCTGACTGCGGAGCTTCGCGCCAACGACGACGCAGGCGAGGCAGCGCGCTGGCTCGATGGAACTGACGAGCTTCTTGCGGGAATGGCTCCGCCTCGACCGTCTTAAGGCCTTCTGAAATGGGCCGTGCGGTAAGGTGCTTCTACAACCTGATACATCAACATGGACCCGCTGATGGCCGCCAAGGCCGAAACCGGAACCGCCGTCGCATGAGAAATGTGCGAAAGATTCTGGACACTACCACTCCTGGACACCAAAATCTTGGCGCCTGACGATCATGGGCGCTCTGCAGCTGATACACTGGATCAAATCAAAGGTGTTGCGACGGAAGTTTCCCCAATGCATTGTACATTCAAACGTATATGTGTGTTAATTTTATTGATCTCGAATATTTCCTGTGGAAATCGTATTCCTGCTGACGTGGCCCATGACAACTCCGCAAAACGGGTCCTAAACTCTCTGCGCAGCAACTATGGTCCGCAGTACAATTACACATTTGGGCTATCCCAGCCAAAGAGAGAGAACTATACATATATCATTTTTAACTACGTCCGTAGGATGGGAGGGGCAGTTTTTATAGAGGGCGGCCGACCTAATTTTGTTATTGAGCTAGATACGTCCATACAACGTGCTCCGGGGCGCTATAGCACGGCCTCAGCGACCGTTTTACTAATAAACACGCAGGAGCTGTCTGGTGGAAATCATGTTGTCATGTCTGGTCATGCTCATGTGCGTTGCAATAATCGCGGAAGCGATTGCTCAATTTCAAAACAAGAAGCTGTAGAGCGAGCGTTGACAAAATTGCGCTAATTTTCAAGCTGTCTAAGCAAATTTGCAACTCGAATATGGCTGTCTTGGCACCACCTCGGTGGATATGTTGTGTTGCACACACTCATTATTCGCTCGATTTCTTGATACTTCTCTGCGATGCGAGGGTCCGCCAAGCCACCACGCTTTGCCATTCTCTCAAGCTCTCCCGCAAGTCGGTTAGATTTAAGCTGAGGGACTTCACCACCTGAGACAACCCGGCTCTCGCCGATACTGTTTCCATCTCCATCGTAGTGCTTGACTGACTTGCCATCTATCCGATCCGATCCAATGAATCGATTTCTGTAATCGTAGTGGTAGTTATCGTTATCGATCGCCTTTGTTCTTCCACACTCGACGTTATATAGCCTGCTGTAGTGGATCAAGTACCTTCCGTCTCTGTTGGAATACGTTATTGTGTCGCCGCCCGGCGTCTTGCAGGCGGCGCCATCGTCATCTACATCCACGGCCCCAGCTTCCTTTTTGTCATCAAGGCGCAGAATTCGTGTGGTGCCGCGAGTCAAGCGCGCGATCCGGACTGCCTGCACGGCTGCTCCAGCGCCCCGGCCAAAGGTGTTTACAGTGCCAGCGCGGCCTCGCCGCAATCCCCGAGCACCCGCCCGAAGAAGGCCGCCTCTCAATGCTAGCCGCGCCAGCAGGAACAGGCAGCCGCTTGGAAGAACGACGATCGATGCGAAGCCTCCCAACAAAAAAAACCTGCGATAGATCATGACTACCTCTCGCTATCGGTGGATAAACGAGTATAGCACCGCCTTGGCCAATACCCGCGGTGCTTTTGAACACCTGAGTGTTCGAGATACTTCCTCACGTATACAGGTGCGCTTCTTCCGGGAGGCGTACAGTATTTCTACGCCTCCGGATGTCCCACCTACATCTATAAACTGCGCCTTAACATCATACGCACTAAATCGGGAACCTAACACTTCATATTCCACATCGTACTGGATCAAAAAATTGGGATGCCCTCCTTTGACAAAAATCCACCCTGCACGGCTCGCAAATTCAGCTACAATATCTGTAAAGTCATGCCTGCGAGGATTTATCACACCTATTGTGGGGTTCCGCACCCCTCCATACTTGTTGTATATTCTTGATAAGAACTCCCTAGCGCGCCTCTCTTCTTCCTCAGAATTAATAAATAGGGAGTTGATCTGAGAGGGCTCTACCTTTATGCATGAAAACAACAGAGCGATGCATACTATTGGCGCTATTTGGTGCATAATGAGCTATCTCATGCTTAAGAGGGCTAGGGCCAGTACGCGATTTATTTGTATTTCGCAACTTATCGGGTAACTAAATGCAACTTTCTTGTCGACGCACTTTTCGTTAGCCCGACCTGACATTATCAGCTTATTTGAACGAGCCTCTCTGAGTTCGACCGTATAGGTGTAGATCTTCATCCTGGTTCTGATACTCCCCACAGAGCTCGTATATCGCGATTGACCACGGTTGATATCAAAATAATAAACAGGATCTCCGCCTATAATGAAGGAGCCGCCGTCAATGCGACGTACGAACTCTCGCAATACATCGATTCGATCCGGGTGAAGGCGTTGCCGAATGCCAAAAATTGGGAGATTCCTCGGATACTCGCGATCAAGCGACCGTCCGATTCTAGCGATTTGTGCTTCTGCGTTTTCGTTGTGGGAGAAATTCTGCTGTCCGGCTGTTAAATCGCGATTCGCACAGCCAGCAGATATGAAAAGACCGATAACAATAAATGAAAAATAAACATACCGCATCGCGTCATAGATAACGTGCTGCTTCATTATCCCCATTATGGCACGCTCGTGTTGGCTGTTACCCCACTTTGGTTCATCTTAACCCAGAAGCAGGAGAAGCAAAACCATCTACAGCACGAGGAGTCAGCATTGCCCATGTTGATGGCCGTGGCTATCTTCCCGTTTCGGTCATTCTTGAAGGTCCGAACCGGCTGCCCCTGCACAGGGCGTACCGGAAAGATTGAGGAAATCGGCCTGGCCGCGCCGCCGGTCTTCCACTGTGCTAGGAATACTGGAAGCCTCGCGATTTCCGCCATGGGCCCGGTCAGAATCGGTCAGTTTTGGCCCAGACAGACCCCCAGGCAAAACCTCCCGGCGGTTACGTAGGAACCGGCAGGAGGGGCATCCAATCCATCTAAATGCGCTGCTTGGACGTGATTGTACTTCCCGATGGAGAAGGGCGGGATGCGGCCGTTCGCTGCGTCCGAATCGGACGGCAGGTTTGCGGGAGTGGGTGCTCAGCCTTCCAGGCACCCTGATGCCCGGCAGCGGGCGCTTAACAGATGGAGACCTCCGGAAACTGGGCTGGCGCTGACCGGAATTGCATGATTCCATCGTCGTGAGGCGCAGGCGAGGGGATCGAGCATGGCGGGACGGCAGCCGGGGTTTTGGGACGTCGAGCAACGACTGCGGGAACTCTCCGCTCAGGGCGATCCGCTGGAAAAGCTGGGCGCGACGGTGGATTTCGAGATCTTCCGTGCCGACCTGGACGCGACGCTCGGGCCGCGGGACCTCTCCCGGGGCGGTCGGCCGCCCTTCGATCCAGTGCTCAAGTTCCGCATGCTGGTGCTGCAGGCGATGCACGGGCTGTCTCTGGCGCAGACGGAATACCTGGTCGCCGACCGGCTGAGCTGGATGCGCTTTTGCGGCCTCGGTCCCGGCGACGCCGTGCCGGACGCCAACACGCTGTGGGACTTCCGCGAGGCGCTGATCGGAGCCGGGGCGCTCGACGCGCTGTTCTCGCGCCTGGACCGTGCGATCACCGAGGCGGGGTATCTGCCGATGGCCGGGCAGATCCTCGACCCCACGCTGGTGGCGGCGCCCCGCCAGCGCAACACCGAGGAGGAGAAGGCCCGCATCAAGGCCGGGGAGACGGCCGACGCCATCTGGCCGGACAAGCCCGCGAGGGCGCGCCAAAAGGATATGGACGCGCGCTGGACGGTGAAGTTCGCCAAGGCGAAGCCGGCCGCCGACGGCACGCCGCGGATCGACATCGCGATCCCGGCCTTCGGCTACAAATCGCACATCTCGATCGATCGCCGGCACGGCGTCATCCGGCGCGCGAAGGTCACCGACGCGGCGGCGCATGACGGCGCGCGGCTGCGCGAGGGGCTGATCGATCCGAACAACACAGCTTCCGACATCTGGGCCGACAGCGCCTATCGCTCGGCGGCGAACGAGCGGTTCCTCGCCGGGATCGGCAAGGTCAGCCGCATCCACCGGCGCAAGCCGAAGGCCAAGCCGATGCCGAAGCGGACCGCCAGGGCGAACGCCGCCAAGTCCGCGGTGCGCGCGCATGTCGAGCATCCCTTCGCCCACCAGAAAGGCCCGATGGGGCTCGTGATCCGGACCATCGGCATCGCGCGGGCCACGGCAACCGTCACGCTCGCCAACATGGCCTACAACATGAAGCGATGGTGTTGGCTCGACAGGAGGAGTGCGCCCGCATGACGCGCGACCGGGCCGGAAGCCCGCCATCCGCCGCCCGGTGACGATGTACTGGCCGCCTCCAGAGCACCCGGGCCGATCTCGACGCCGCTCTCCCGTCGTCCCGCGCCGTCGGCGCGGTTACCGAAGGTCTCCAACTTCCGCTCCTGAAGGCCGGTTACCAGAGGCTTCCATGTGAGTGCCTTCTGCTCTAGCGCCGGGGGCGAACGCGGAACACTGTCTGCAGCGCATGCATTTGAGCGGCGCTCGCCTGCAAAGCTTGTTGCATTTCTTGAAACACGGGCGCAATTCCATCCGGATCATCAATAGTGAGGAGCACGGCGAAGGGGATACCTTCGGCGGGGAATGTTGCCTCCGCTCTCACTAGGCTTGTCACCTCTAGTCGCCACTCCGAGGACGTACCATGGCCTCTATAGATTTTCCCGTACTGTTTCGCTGGCCACCATTTGAGACCTTGGTCAATGAGCGCCTTTTCCGGTACTGCAAGATTGGCTCGTTTGGGCAAAAACTTCGGGTCGATCTGCGTCGTATACCGCGCCGATCCATCCTTTGCGTTCCGCGCTTGGCGCTGTTTGAGACTGGCCTCGAGATTGACGCGGACGAATTCTGCGCCAAACGCAGGATCGAGCGGTGGCGCATAGACGAGCGTGATCCGGGCGCGGCCCGAACACTTTCCGCCCGACACCAAGCTTTGCGGCCAGGAGAAGGGGAAGCGCAAGATCACCGGCTTCTTCTCGCCAGTTTCAAGGCGGCTTTGGAAAAGCAGCGTGATTTGATGATCGTCGGTCTCTAGCATGTTTTGGACGGAGGAAGGTTGACCAAACCCTGCAAATTGCCGGGCGAGATCGCCAAGACCGCGTTTCCTTAGCGGTTGAGGCATCACGGCATTGTGCAACATCATTGCGCGAAGCGCTTCAGGCGTCAGGCCGCCTGAAGTCGCAGCGTCGAGCCCCGCTAGGCTACGCGCCACCAGCGGTGCGGCAAAGCTTGTCCCGATGACTGGTGTCACTGCGCCGTGGCAGTCGATTGACGTCAGGCCGGTCGAAGCGTCTTGCGCTGTCGATCCGGTACCCCCAAACGCCGCCAGATCGGGTTTAACGCCAACCTGGAGCCCTGGACCGCGGCGCGTGTAGACCGTAGGCGTGCTGTCTCTGTGGGATAAGTCGATCGTTGGCGGATTGAGGGCGCCAACGGAAATCGACCGAACGCTTTCGGCCGGCTTAAATATCGTATCCGGAGCGGTGCGATTGGCGAAGTAACGGATAACTTCCGACACTTTAGGCGACCATGGCGCACGAGCTTCAGAATGGCTGAGATTGCCCGCTGAATTCACAAATACGACCCCATACGTGTCGGCGATACGATCCAGCTCCGCGGCATAGGAGCTGTAGGTGTGTCGATCGACCGGCGATGTGGCGTTGATGGACATATTGAAAACGCGCACGCCGTGATTCTCACGGGCTTCCCGCACGGCTTGCTCCACCTCGGCTAGAAACTGGGAAAATCCGTCAGGGTAAAGCTCGCGGAATGGACCGCTTGGAAAGAGCGGAATGTCGACAATCATGCAGCCGTCGCGCTCTGGAGCGATGGACGGATCATTGATCTGTTGGCCCACTGTCATCAAGCCAGCGACCATAGTCCCGTGTTCTTTGTCGTAATCCTCGGCGTCAAGAAAATCGAATCGGTCCAAGACCCAAGGATCGAGGATCTCACCGACGCCGGAATCGATCACGCCGACGATGGGATACCGCGCATCTTGGGCTGGCTTTGGTAGTAAAATCGGCTTAGTTGCCGCATCGGTTGCATTGCTTGCAGCTGTTATGGGAGTGTCGATCAACTGCAACCGAATTGGCGGACGGATCGCGCGGACTAGCGGGTGATCCTGCAAGGCGTTTAGTGCCGCCTCGTGGCGATCCGCATTCAGATCAATCAGTGTTGGCGCTCTTGCCGGAGAGACATCGCTCCGGATGAGCCCCAGCCTATTATCAACTACTGGATCGGCGTCGTCCTGCGTGAGTTGAAACTCCAAGACCGGCATTCTGGCAAGTCGTACAGACAGTAGTGTACGTGTCCCTGGCCCGAAAGATAGAAGGAGTCTTTCCAGCGATCGGTAGAGTTCGGTTAATCCTGTCGCGTCGGCTGCGATCTCCTGAGGATCCAACGCTTCAAAGAGATCGATCTGATAGCCAGAAACCGTGGCGGGATCGGCAAACATCCTCATCGCCGTTGCAGTCGAGAAGTTTCTCTTGTCTGTTGGCGAAGGGATCGTGATCGCTTCAATTGCACCAACCTCAGCCCGCTTCCGTGAGGGTGATGGATAGGGTTTGCCGTCCCTTTGTCGGGTGGCGATGCGTACGGAGGGTTCCGCTTCCTCAATTCGTGCCTTTAGTCGGCGCAAGTATATCAGCGGCGATCGAAAATATAGTGTTCCCACAGACTCGGCGCCGATGCATGGAAACTGATCAGGCTTTAGTAACCAGAAGATCGGCCTATAGGACTTAGCGAGCGCCTCGGGCCGCATCTGAACTTTCAAATAGGTAGCGGGTCCGTAAGGACTTTCTTTTACGTCGTCGATGATTTTCTGGACGTTTGCGGCGAGTCTATCGCGATGGGTTACAAAGGCTTTATCGGCGCCAGCGAAAAAATCCTTGGGCCGCGGTGGTTGGCCAGGGTCCGGTGCGCGATGGAAGTCTGTATCGTTAAGGATAATCTGAACTGGATTATTGGGCATTTATCCTCTCCATCAAATCGACGTGTCTTCTTTCTTTCTTAAGTGTGCTGACGCGACTTTGGGTTGTTCCAGTTGCTCGGCCAATTTCTGTTTGGTCTAGTCCGATGTCGGGGTCGTTGGCTATGAGGCTTACAAACGCTTGATGATCTTCAGCAAGGATGCGGGCAGGTGCATGGTCAAGCTTTGGCATTCGTCCGAGCACTTGGCTCAGGGCTTTAAACAAGGCTGATGCATCGGGTTCCTCGCTGGCCATAACGACCGACCGCTTCACCGAACGGCAGATGCGCTCTAGGTCCGCACCGGATCGGCCGGGAAGGCAGTAGGAAAACACCCTGACGGTGGCCTTATCAACTATAATCGGTTCAAGAAACCGAATGATTAAAGCCTCGCGCGCAACATTCTCTGGCTCGCCAATGAAAAGCTGCGTCTCAAATCGCCTCCAAACGGCAGGATCCAGCAGCCCGTCATGGTTGGTGATCGCGATCGTGATGCCAAATGCTCGCCGTCGATCGAGGTTTTGCAAGAGCGTGTTCACCACCCGCTTGATCTCACCTATTTCATGAGGGTCGTCCCGCAGCTTCGCGAGGGCGTCGAATTCATCGAGCAGAAGCACACACGCGTATCGATTTGCGAAATCGAATAGGTTCGCGATGTTACGCGCCGTAGTGCCGAGAAACGACGAAATGAGTCCATCGATCCGCGCCGTGACCATAGGCAGTCCTAGCTGTTCGGCAATGTAGTGGGCAGTTAAGGTTTTTCCGGTGCCTGGAGGGCCGTAGACCAAGAGGGACCGCGTCGGTTCAACGCCTATTGCCTGTAGCGCGCCGCCGTTCCGCCACTCGCCAAGAAGTCCTTCGATCGTCTCTTGTGCCGCTCGTCCGTAGACCGGCTTCGGCGTTTCCCCGTTTGGAAAATCGATCAAACAGAGCATGGCCCCCGTTTCTCTGTCTATGGGGGGGTGCACTTCAGGCGTTAGCGTCTCGCCGGTGATGAGGGCGCGGGAGATCTCCACCTGGCTGGGGACCAGATCCTTCGCTTCGGAAGATGCATTCAATAGCCGCTCAAGCGTTGCTACCTCCTTGTTGGCCCCGCTCTTGCGCAGCCGCGCTTCAAGGCGGCTAACCTGCTTGCGCACGGCGGCCTCGTCGCCCGTGAGGGCGGCCTTGATGATGCTCTGGACGACTGCGAAGTGCTCCATGCCGATCCTCCCAGCTGTTGAATCAGAGATTTTGCGATGTGAATCGCATAAACTATGATTCACATCAAGAGAGTATCATATTATATCTCCAACTATGCTAGATAGATCATCTGAGATGCACTTTGAATCTGTATCCGTGGGGTCTCGATTGGTTAAGGGCCAGGCTCCCCCCAACCGCACTCGTCGCTCCGTCGATAGCCCGACCGTGCGGGCGACGCTGTCTGGTCCCGCTCGCGAGAGGACACCGGAGGCAATAGATGCACTCGAGTGGCCTTTGGGCGAGGCTGGGCGGCAAGACAATGTGGAGACGACCAATGTAGGCGACTCCAAGATCGCCCCCGTCAAGGATAAGAACCTGGCCAATGAGATCGCCCGGGCGGAGGATGAGGTCATTACCTCCTACCAAAGGAGTTGTGAGCGAAGCCTCGACCGAAGAGGGTGAGGGGGCGCCGCTTGGTCTTCAGACTCAACCTCTAACCCATTGACGCGAAAGCCCGTGAACAGAACGTGAAACATCTGAAATCGCGTTGAAATCATTGATAGATCCTCAGCCCGAATGGCTAGGGCGGCAACCCTCCCCAGGGGCGCCCCAGGGGCGCGTGGCCGGGCCCCACCCGATCCGGCGCACGCGTCCGGCGAGTTCCGGGACGGGCACCGCCCCGATACTCTCCCGGGGAACGCCGGGCCCCCAACGCGCCCGGCGGCTCTCGTTGGCGCCCTGGCAAGGGCATCCCCCCCCGTGCCCGCGAGTATCCGGTCTGCGGCTTAAGAAGCCCTCAATGGCCAATCGCCGGTGGCGCCGCCATCGAGCCGATGCTCCGCGCCTGGCGCGGACGGAAGCGAAACCTTTCGCCTGCCCGTGTCCGGCACGCGCCCCGTATCGCAGACGGCGACAGGAGATCAATCCTGTCCGCGCGTCCAGGCTTCGCGCTTGCGGTAGAGCGTGGACGGGCTGACATCGAGGACCCGCGCGGCCTTCGGGATCGAGCCGTTGCAGGCGTCGATGGTGGCCTCGATGAAGCGCCGCTCCATCTCGGCGAGCGGCACGCCGACAAGGCTGCGCACCGCCGCTTCATGTCCGGCGCCATCGGCCCCGGCGGCCCCCTGCGCCGCGGCCGCAGCCGGCGCTGCCGGACCGGCGGCAAGACCCAAGGCAGGACCCGGGCCGGCCACGCCATCCGCCCCGTCGGCCGCCGCCAGCAGCGCCGGCGGCAGCATCTCGCGGGTGACCTCCTCGCCCTCGTTCAGCACGACCACATTGCGCAGCACGTTCTGCAGCTCGCGCACATTGCCCGGCCAGGGATAGGCCTTCAGCGCCGCACGCGCGGCGGGCGAGAGGCGCTTGAAGTCGCGCTCCTCCTCCTCGGAGAACTTCGCCAGCAGCACCTCGGCGATGGCGATCACGTCGCTGCCGCGGGCGCGCAGCGGCGGCAGCTCGATCGGCACCACATGGAGGCGGTAGTAGAGATCCTCGCGGAAGCGACCGGCGCGCACCTCGCCGCCGGGGTCGCGGTTGGTGGCGCAGACGATGCGGACATCCACCTTCGAGGCCTCGGTGGCGCCCACCGGCTGGATCATCGAGGTCTGCAGGAAGCGCAGCAGCTTGGTCTGCAACGCCAGGTCCATCTCGCAGATCTCGTCGAGGAACAGCGTGCCGCCATCGGCCACCGCCGCCGCGCCGCGCTTGTCGAGCACCGCGCCGGTGAAGGAGCCGCGCAGATGACCGAAGAGCTCGGATTCCAGCAGGTCGCGCGGGATCGCCCCGCAGTTCACCGGCACGAAGGGCCCCTTGCGCCGCACCGAGAGGTCGTGGATCGCCTGTGCGCAGATCTCCTTGCCGGTGCCGCTCTCGCCGGTGATGAAGACCGTGGCGGTGGAGCGTGCGATGCTCTGCACCATGGAGTAGATCCGCCGCATCGGCTCCGAGCTGCCGATGAAGCCCTGCATGCCTTCGGCGGTGCTCATGTCCGGCTCGGTGGCGGCCGGTCCCCCCGCGGCCTCGTCGCCGAGCAGGGTCAGCGCATTCTCCACCGCGCCGATCAGGCGACGCTCGTCGAAGGGTTTCACGAGGAAATCGAAAGCGCCCTCGCGCATCGCCTCCACCGCGCGGTTGATCGAGCCGTTGGCGGTGATCACGACGACCTTGGCGCTGATATCGGTGCCGTGGATCTTGCGCAGCACGGTCAGTCCGTCCTGATCCGGGAGGACCAGATCGAGCAGCACGATTCGGGGTTTCAGACGGTCATAGGCGGCGACGGCGCTTTCTGCGTCATAGGCACACTCTACCCTGAACCCGGCCTTGCTCAGATAGGCCTCGTAGAGGCTCGCGAGCGAACGGGTGTCCTCGACCAGCAACACGGGCTCAGACTGACGCAACGTCATTACATACCCTTGTATTTTATACTGACAAAGACCCGAAGGTGATCAATTTGGGACAAAACGATTCCAGCAAGCCGGTTAATCTCGTTAAATTCGCTCGAATGCGCGGCAGAATTAAGGCATTGGGCATTCTTTTGAAGGGCGGTCGCGCCCAGCGTGCCGGCGACGGCGACGAGAATATGCGTCGCCTCGCGGAGCAACTTGGTGTCGCGCTTGGCCCTGGCGGTCTCGATGTCGCGGCGCACACCGAGGATGTCCTCGTCGATCTGGCGCAGGAGGTCGCGCATGTGGTCCGGGCCGATCGAGCGTGCGAGCGCGGTATAGGTGCTGGGGTCGACCTCCGCCGCCGCCTCGGCCTGCGCCTCGTCCATATCGCCGGACGCCGCGCGGTCCGCCTCCGCCGCAGCGGGGGGCGGCGTCTCGGGATCGGGGGCAAGCCGCGGGCCGCCCTCGATGCGGCGCTGGCGCGCCCGCATGAAGCGGCGGATCTCGGAGCCGAGTTGCTCGATCGAGAGGATCGGCTTGGCGATCAGCCCGTCCGCTCCGGCCTCCTCGACGGCGATCTGGTGCTCGCGCATCACATAGGCGGTGAGCGCGATCAGCGGCATGTCGCAGAGCGGCGGCGGCGCGGCGCGCAGCCGCCGCATCACCTCGAGCCCCGACATCCGCGGCATCTCGATGTCGATCAGGGCGAGGTCGAAGCGCTCCTTCGCGGCGAGTTCGACCGCCTCGACCCCGTCGACCGCCAGCGAGATGGAGGCGCCGAGGGCGCTCAGCATCTGGGCAGCGACCATCTGGTTGGTCGGGTTGTCCTCGGCCAGGAGGATGTGCAGGCCGTCGAGGTTCATCGCGCGCTCCGCCGCATGCGGGGCCGGGTCGATCCCGACCCCCGCGGCTGCCAACATACGTGCCGCGGCCGCAGGCTCAAGGTGCGTGGAGCAAGGACTGCACAACTGGCGGGTCAGGTGCCGCGTCCGATGCTGCCGAGCGCGCTGCGAATCTCGTCGAGCACCGCCGGGTCCTCGATCGTGGCCGGCATCTTCACGTCCTGCCCGTCGGCGATCTGCACCATGGTCTTGCGCAGGATCTTGCCCGAGCGGGTCTTCGGCAGCCGGTCGACCACGACCGTGGTCCTGTAGGCGGCCACCGGGCCGAGCTCGTCGCGCATCCGCTTCGCGCATTCCTTCGCGATCTCGTCGTGGCTGCGGCTGCAGCCGTTGTTGAGGCAGACGAAGCCGAGCGGCATCTGGCCCTTCAGATCGTCATGCACGCCGATCACCGCGGCCTCCGCGACATCGGGATGGCCTGCGAGAACCTCCTCCATCGCGCCGGTGGAGAGCCGGTGGCCGGCGACGTTGATGACATCGTCGGTGCGCGCCATGATGTAGAGATAGCCGTCATCGTCGATCATCCCGGCATCGCCGGTCTCGTAATAGCCCGGGAAGGCCTCGAGATAGCTCTTGCGATAGCGGTCGTCGGCGTTCCAGAGCGTCGGCAGCGTGCCCGGCGGCAGCGGCAGCTTCACCGCGATGGCGCCGAGCTTGCCCGGTCCCATCGGATGCCCGCCCTCGTCGAGAATCTGCACGTCGTAGCCCGGCATCGCCACGGTCGGACTGCCGGCCTTCACCGGCATCAGCTCGAGCCCGCGGGGGTTCGCGGCGATGGCATAGCCGGTCTCGGTCTGCCACCAGTGGTCGATCACCGGCACACCCAGCTTCTCTGCCGCCCAGTTCAGCGTGTCCGGGTCGCAGCGCTCGCCTGCGAAATAGAGCGCCTCGAGGCTCGGCATGGCATATTTCTTCACGAACTCGCCCGCGGAGTCCTCGCGCTTGATCGCCCGGAACGCGGTGGGCGCGGTGAAGAAGGCCTTCACACCGTGCTCCTGGATCACCCGCCAGAAGGTGCCGGCATCCGGCGTGCCGATCGGCTTGCCCTCGAAGACGATGGTGGTGCAGCCCATCAGCAGCGGCGCGTAGACGATGTAGGAATGGCCGACCACCCAGCCGACATCCGAGGCGGCCCAGTAAGTGTCGCCGGGCCCCACGCCATAGATGTTCCGCATGGTCCAGAGCAGCGCCACCATGTGCCCGCCGGTGGGGCGCACCACGCCCTTGGGCTGCCCGGTGGTGCCGGAGGTGTAGAGGATGTAGAGCGGGTCGGCACCGCCGACCTCGACGCAGGGGGCCGGCTCTGCACCGTCCTGGAACGCGTGCCAGTCGTGGTCGCGCCCGGCGATCAGCGTGGCCGGGGCCTGCTCGCGCTGCAGCACCACGCAGAATTCGGGCTTCTCGCGGGCCTGCTCGATGGCCGCGTCGAGCAGCGGCTTGTAGGGCACGACGCGGTTCGGCTCGATGCCGCAGGAGGCGGCGATCACCGCCTTCGGGGTGCAGTCATCGATCCGCACCGCCAGCTCGTGCGCCGCGAAGCCGCCGAACACCACCGAATGGATCGCCCCGATCCGGGCGCAGGCGAGCATGGCGATCGCCGCCTCCGGCACCATCGGCATGTAGACGATGACCCGGTCGCCCTTGACCACGCCCTTCGCGGCCAGCGCGCCGGCGAGCCGCGCCACCCTCTCCTGCAGCTCGGCATAGGTGATCTTCTGCTGCGTGCCGGTGATCGGGCTGTCATGGATGATCGCGACACGGTCGCCATGGCCGGCCTCGACATGGCGGTCGACGGCGTTGTGGCAGGTGTTGCAGGTCGCGTCGGCGAACCACTCGTAGAAGGGCGCGCGGCTGTCGTCGAGGGCGCGGCTGGGCGCCTTGATCCAGTCGACTTCCTTCGCGGCTTCCATCCAGAAGCCTTCGGGATCGGCCTTCCAGCCGTCATAGACCTCGCGATAGCTCGCCATGCGTTCCTCCATCTCTCTCTCCTGGCTCGCGCCAAATATTTTTCTCGCGCGGGGTTGCCCCCATCTTGTCGGCGCCAAGTGCCCAGCTCACATATACGGCACCGCGGTGCAATTACGCGCCCCGGTATGGTCCAGAGGACAAATAGACATGGCTATGTCGAACAACCCCAACACGAAAAAAGCCGGCGGCAGCTCGACCAAGGGCGGCAGCGGCAGTGGTGGCAAGGCCGGCGGCAAGAAGTGATTTCTTGACGCCTCCCGCGCTGCCGTGAATTTCCCGCGGCAGCGCGGGATTCTCCCGTGACTGGACAAATCGATCTGCTGCCGGCACCGATTCGCTTCCGGACCCTGAATTCACCTATTCAGCACTATGCATAGTTG
Source organism: Paralimibaculum aggregatum (assembly GCF_030270585.1). Classification (GTDB taxonomy): domain Bacteria; phylum Pseudomonadota; class Alphaproteobacteria; order Rhodobacterales; family Rhodobacteraceae; genus Thermohalobaculum; species Thermohalobaculum aggregatum. The sequence goes on along the minus strand of NZ_BSYI01000011.1, from coordinate 91,485 downwards.
GTAACGGGCGTTCCCGCCAATGCGGCGATATTGAGCAGGCCGCGGGCGGTGATCGAGGGGCTGACGATATGCGCCTTGTTGCCCATGCCCATCAGGATCGGCCCGATCTCCAGGCCGCCGGTGAGCTGCTTGAGGATGTTGCGGCTGCCGGAGGCGGCGTCGACGCTGGCGAAGATCAGGCAGTTGGCCGGCCCGGTGAGCCGGGCATTGGGCATGATCCGGCGCAGCAGCTCTGGATCGAGCGCATGGTCGGCATGCATCTCGCCCTCGAACTCGAAATCGACCCCGCGCATCTCGAGCAGATCCAGCGCCTCGCGCATCTTGCGCCCGGAGGGGGTGTCGAGGTTGCCGAAGACCGAATGGCTGAGCAGCGCGATCCTGGGCTCGATGCCGAAGCGGCGGATGTGCCGCGCGGCGCCCACCACGGTATCGGCGATCTGCTCGGCGGAGGGATCGGGATGCACCTGGCTGTCGCCAATGAAGATCACCCCCTGGTCGAGGATCAACGTCGAGAGCGCGCCGATCGGCTTCAGCTTGCCGCCCTTGCCGTCGGGCAGGCCGGCGAGGATCTCGTCGACGTATTTCAGGTGCCAGAGATACTGCCCGAAGGTGCCGCAGATCAGGCTGTCGGCCTCGCCGCGGCGGACCATGATGGCGCCGATCGCCGTGGTGTTGGTGCGCAGGATGGTCCGCGCCAGGTCGGGCGTGACGCCGCGGCGCTGCATGATGTCGTGGTACTCGGACCAGTAGTCCTTGTAGCGCGGGTCGTCATGGGGGTCGCAGACCTCGAAGTCGCGCCCGGCGACCAGGTTGATCCCGGCGCGCTCGATGCGGCTCGCGATCACGTCCGGACGCCCGATCAGGATCGGCTGGTCCACCCCCTCCTGCAGCATCGATTGGGCGCAGTGCAGCACGCGCTCTTCCTCGCCCTCGGCAAAGACGATCCGCCGGTGGCCCGAGCGCGCCGCCTCGAAGACCGGCTTCATGATCATCCCGGTGCGGAACACCGAGGCGTCGAGCCGGCGCTGATAGTCGTCGACGCTGTCGAGCGCCTTGCGCGCCACCCCGGCCTTCATCGCCGCACGGGCGACCGCGCCGGCGACCTGGCCGAGCAGCCGCGGGTCGAAGGGCTTGGGGATCAGGTAGTCGCGCCCGAAGACCATCCGCTCCCCGCGATAGACCGCGGCGGTCTCGGCCGTGGCGGATTTCCGCGCCAGCCCGGCGATCGCCTCGGCGCAGGCCACCTTCATCTCCTCGGTGATCTGGGTCGCCTGCACGTCCAGCGCGCCGCGGAAGATGAAGGGAAAGCAGAGGACGTTGTTGACCTGGTTGGGATAGTCCGAGCGGCCGGTGGCGACGATCGCGTCCTCGCGCACCTCGCGGGCCTGATCCGGCCAGATCTCCGGTGTCGGGTTGGCCAGGGCGAAGATCACCGGGTCCTTCGCCATCTTGGCCACCATCTCGGGTTTCAGCACGCCGCCCGCCGAGAGCCCGAGGAACATGTCCGCGCCCGCGATCACCTCGTCGAGGGCGCCGACATTCTCGGGCTGCGCGAAGCTCTTCTTGGTGGCGTCGAGCCCGCCGCGTCCGGCATGGACCAGCCCGTCGATGTCGAACAGGAAGACGTTCTCGCGCTTCAGCCCCATGTCGCAGAGCAGCTTGAGGCAGGCGATGCCGGCGGCGCCGCCCCCGGTCGAGACCATCTTGACATCGGCGAGCGCCTTGCCGGCCAGCAGCATGGCGTTCACCGCCGCTGCAGCCACCACGATCGCGGTGCCGTGCTGGTCGTCGTGGAACACGGGAATGCCCATGCGCTCCTTGCAGATCCGTTCCACCTCGAAGCAGGCCGGCGCGCCGATATCCTCGAGGTTCACGGCGCCGAAGGTGGGCTCGAGCGCGATCACGATCTCCGCGAGCTTCTGCGGGTCGGTTTCGTTCACCTCGATGTCGAAGCCGTCGATGTTGGCGAATTTCTTGAAGAGCGCGACCTTGCCCTCCATCACCGGCTTGGAGGCGGCAGCACCGATATTGCCGAGGCCGAGCACCGCGGTGCCGTTGGAGATCACCGCGACCCGGTTGGCCTTGCCGGTATACTTGAACGCCAGTTCCGGCTCGTCGCGGATCGCCAGGCAGGCATCGGCCACGCCGGGGGAATAGGCCAGCGAGAGGTCGCGCTGCGTCGCCATCGGCTTGGTGACACGGATCGCGAGCTTACCCGGCGTCGGCTCCGCATGGTAGCTCAGCGCCGCTTCGCGCAGCGCGTCGTCCTTTGCCTGGCTCATGCGCCGGTCCTCCCCCTGTTCGGCGGGTGGCCGGCACCTGACGCGCCGCCCCCGCTCCGGTTCTTGACGTCCTCGTCCCGGCTGCCCTCCCGTGCCGCCCGCCCCATCCGTCTCGCGGGGCGGGATGCCATAGGGCAGCGGGCGCGGCGGTATCCTAGCCCGGTCCCCCGCGCGGCGCATAGTGGCCATCGCGCCGATCCGGCGGGGTGCGCCGGCGCGTCGCGGGGGCTCTTCGCTGGCGGCTCGTCGCCAGTGCGCGCCGCGGTGCGGAATGCCGCCGTGCGGTCACGGTCACGGTCGCGGCCGGGGCAGGGGCAGGGGCAGCGCCTTCGGAACCTGCCGCCGCTCAGCGACGCCCGTTGCGATGTGGGGCAAGCAGCGCGGCGATGGTCTCATGGCGCGGGGCCGGGACCCCGGCGGCGGCGCCGAGCCGGGCCACGGCACCCGACAGCCAGTCGATCTCGAGCGCCTTGCCGGCCTCGAGGTCATGCGCCAGCGAGGCCTTCATCTCCGGGGGCAGGTTCGCCAGGAACTCGAAGGTCTCGGCTGCCACGCTGGCCGGCAGCCGCACGCCGCGGGCCGTGGCGACGGCCACCGTCTCGGCGATCAGATCGCTCAGGAGGGCGCGGAGCTCCGGGGTGGCGAGGGCGGTGCCGAGATCGCTCCGGGCGCCCGCCGTGACGCCGGCGATGGCCGTAAGGCTCACGAATTTCCGCCAGAGATCGACCCGCATATCGGCGCAGTCCGGCGCGGAGATCGCGGCCGCCCGGAATGCCTGGCGGAGGGCCGGCACCGGTGCCCGATCCTGGCGCCCGTCAAGATCGCCGAAGGCGAAGGCGGCGTGCTCGGTCACCTGACGCACCCGCCCCGGCGCGGCGATCACCGCCGAGATCCGCGCGGTTCCGATCAGCGCCCGGTTCCGGCCGAAGGCATTGGCGAGAAGCCCCGGCGCCTCCACCCCGTTGAGGAAGGGCAGCGCCACGCCGGTCTCGCCCATCGCGGTGCCGAGGCGGGGGATCAGCGCATCGAGATCCTGCCCCTTGACCGCGAGGATCACCAGCTCCGAGGCCGGCAGCCCCGCCGGATCGTCGGTGGCCAGGGCGGGTACGGCGCGGCGCTCGCTGCCGTCCGGCGCCTCGAGCACCAGCCCGCCCTCGCGGATGGCCGCCAGATGTGCGCCGCGGGCAAGCAGCGCGACCTCGTTCCCGGCCTCAATCAGCCGCTCCGCCAGATAGCCGCCGACCCCGCCGGCGCCGATCACCGCAATCCGCATGCCGTGTTCTCCTCAACCGAAGGGCGCGATGCCCGCAGCCAGGACAGCCGCCAGCGCGCCCGGATACATCGTTGCCGCAAAGCCGAGGCCCGCGCCTGGCCGGACCGGTGGTCGCCGAACCGGAACGCAGGCCGCGCGTTGACGAAGCCGGCGGCCCGCGCCGGCAGCACGCCCCGAGGCCGCGGCGTGAGCTGCGCGGCAGGCGCCGGCCAGACCAGCAGGGCGACCATCGCCCGCTCGACGCTGTTCTGCAACACCCGCCGGCCGAACTCCGCAGGAGATTCCTCCGGCCGAGCGTCGCCGCCGATGATCGCGATGCCGAGGAACAGCCGCCTGCCGGCTGTCCCGGGTACCATCACCGGCCGCAGCATTCAGCGCGCCGGAGCCTCGCCGGCCTGCCGCAGCGCCCCTCGGTCAGCACCAAGGCACCCTGACCGCGCCTGCCGCGGCACCGGGCACGATCCAGCGCCGGTGCGGGTCGCTCAGCGCCCCGGCAGGCCGGCCCGCGGCGCGTTCGGGCGCCGGTGGGCGGCGATGCCGCGGCGCCCCGGTGCGATCACGGTCCGGCCGGGCGATGCAGGGGCAGGCACGGCGGCGACGCCGGTCATTCCGCCGCCCGGGTGGTGCGGGCGGCGCGGATCAGGTCGAGGATCTCCTGTGCGGCGGCGGGGATGTTGGTTCCCGGGCCGAAGATCGCCTTGACGCCGGACTGCTTCAGGAACGCATAGTCCTGGCTCGGGATCACCCCGCCGCAGATCACCATGATGTCTCCGGCGCCCTTCGCCTTCAGCGCCTCGACCAGTGCCGGCGCGAGCGTGCGATGCCCCGCGGCCTGCGAGCTGACCCCGATCACGTGGACGTCGTTGTCGATGGCGTCGTCGGCCGCCTCCTCCGGGGTCTGGAACAGCGGGCCGACATCCACGTCGAAGCCGATATCGGCGAAGGCGGTGGCGATCACCTTCGCGCCGCGGTCGTGCCCGTCCTGGCCCATCTTCACCACCAGCATGCGCGGCCGGCGGCCCTCCTCCTCAGCGAAGGCCTCCACCGCGCCCTGGATGCGCTCGAAGCCGTCGTCGCCCTCATAGGCCTTGCCATAGACGCCTGCCAGCGTGCGGATCTCCGCGCGATGCCGGTCGAAGACGTTCTCCATCGCGCTGGTGATCTCGCCCACCGTGGCGCGGGCACGGGCCGCGTCCACCGCCGCCTCGAGCAGGTTGCCGCCTTCCCGCGCCCGGCGCTCGAGCTCGGCCAGAGCCGCGTCGCAGGCGGCCTGGTCGCGGGTCGCGCGGATCTTCTCCAGCTTGGCGATCTGCGCCTCGCGGACCTTGGCGTTGTCGATCTGGAGGATGTCGATGTCGTCCTCCTTCTCGAGCCGGTACTTGTTGACGCCGACGATCACCTCCTCGCCGCGGTCCACCCGTGCCTGCCAGCGCGCGGCGCTTTCCTCGATGCGCAGCTTCGGCATGCCGGAGGCCACCGCCTTGGTCATGCCGCCGAGCCCGTCGACCTCCTCGATCAGCGCCCAGGCTTCCTTGCAGAGCTGGTCGGTCAGCGCCTCGATGTAGTAGGAGCCGGCCAGCGGATCGACGGTCTTCGTCACCCCGGTCTCGTGCTGCAGGATCAGCTGCGTGTTGCGCGCGATCCGGGCGGAAAACTCGGTCGGCAGCGCGATCGCTTCGTCGAAGCTGTTGGTGTGGAGGCTCTGGGTGCCGCCGAGCACCGCTGCCAGCGCCTCGTAGGCGGTGCGCACCACGTTGTTGTAGGGGTCCTGCTCGGCGAGCGACACGCCGGAGGTCTGGCAATGGGTGCGCAGCATCAGGCTGCGCGGGTCCTTCGGCTCGAACTCCTCCATGATCCGCGCCCAGAGGGTGCGCGCGGCGCGCAGCTTCGCCACCTCCATGAAGAAGTTCATCCCGATGGCGAAGAAGAACGAGAGCCGCCCGGCGAACCTGTCCACGTCCATGCCGCGGTCGAGCGCGGTCTTCACGTATTCCTTGCCGTCGGCCAGCGTGAAGGCGAGCTCCTGCACCAGGTTCGCGCCGGCCTCCTGCATGTGGTAGCCGCTGATCGAGATCGAGTTGAACTTCGGCATCTCGGCGGCGGTGAACTCGATGATGTCCGCAATGATCCGCATCGAGGGCTCGGGCGGATAGATATAGGTGTTGCGGACCATGAACTCCTTGAGGATGTCGTTCTGGATGGTGCCCGAGAGATCCCTGCGCGCCACCCCCTGCTCCTCGCCGGCGACGATGAAGGAGGCCAGCACCGGGATCACCGCGCCGTTCATCGTCATCGAGACCGAGACCTTCTCGAGCGGGATGCCGTCGAAGAGGATCTTCATGTCCTCGACCGAGTCGATCGCGACGCCCGCCTTGCCGACATCGCCGACGACCCGCGGATGATCGCTGTCATAGCCGCGATGGGTGGCGAGGTCGAAGGCGACCGAGGCGCCCTGCTGCCCGGCGGCCAGCGCCTTGCGATAGAAGGCGTTGCTCTCCTCCGCGGTGGAGAAGCCGGCATACTGGCGGATCGTCCAGGGCCGGCCGGTATACATCGTGGCACGCACGCCGCGGGTGAAGGGCGCGACCCCCGGCACCTGCCCGAGATGCGCAAGATCCGCGGTGTCGGCCTCGGTATAGAGCGGCTTGACGGCGATGCCCTCCGGCGTCTCCCAGATCAGGCTGTCCGGATCGCGGCCCTTGAGTTCCTTTTCGGCGAGCCTGCGCCAGGTCTCGCGGCCGTCATCTGCGTCGCTCATCGCGTCCTCCATCGCTCGGGCATCTCTCGGGCGGTCCGCTGGCGGCGCCCCGGCTGACCCGATGTCCTGCCGCAGTGCGGCACGGCTTGTAAAGCACGCGCATTGTCCCGCCCGCGGTGCAGGCTCGGCCCCTTGCCCGGCGCCCCATATTGAGCGGAAACGGTAGGGTTGGCCATCACGGCGGTTTCAGGCGCCGGGAGACCGGCGGGTCAGCGTGGCTGCCGGCGACCGCGCGGCGGCCGTCCCACGATCGCCCGGGCCCGACACCGCCGCCACGCCGCTGTGCCGCGCGTTGGCCCGGGTGGGGCCGGTTCAGTCCATCCGGAAGCCCTTGCCCCTGAGAAACTCGCCCCAGCCGGTGCGCTGTGCGGTGGCATATTGCCTGCGCTTGGCCTCGGACCAGGCCGGGGACTGCGCCACCGGGCCGCGGCGTGCGTCATAGGCGGCAATGGCGGCGGCCTGGCCCTCCGTGTCGAAGCGGTCGACATGCAGCGCGCCCGACGGACCCAGCCGCGGGCTGATCGGCGCGCGCGGCTCCGCCGGCCAGCCGAGCGCCAGCCCCGCAAACGGGAAGACCCGGTCGGGCAGGCCGAGCGCATCGGAGATCGCTTCGGCGCGGTTGCGCATCACGCTCACCGGGCAGGCGCCGAGACCGGCCATCGCCGCCGCCGTGAGCAGCTGGCAGAGCAGGATCGCGGCATCGCCGGTGGCGTTGAACAGGGCGTCGAAATGGTCGTTGGCCCAGGGCTCCGCTTCGCCGGCATGGAGCGCCGCGAGCCGGCGCCCGTCGCCGCAGATCACGAGGATCTCGACGGTTGCCGGGGCCGCCTCCAGCCAGTCGCCGCAGCCGCGGGTCACGTCCGCGCGAATCGCCGGGTCGCGGACCCAGACGATGTCGGCCTGCTGCAGGTCCGACTTCGACGGCGCGGCAAGCCCCGTGCCGAGCACCAGCCGCAGCAGCCCCTCCGGAACGGCTTCGTCGCGGAAACGCCGGCAGGCGCGGCGGTCGAGCAGCCGGCGGATCGCTTCCGCCCCGGCCCGATCCAGCCCCGCTGCCTCGATGCCGCCGCCGCTGCCGAAGCGGAGCGCCATCAGCTCGGCGATCCCCTCCGGCCCGGCCGGGCGCAGCACCGCCCGGTCCGGGTAATGCACCGGGCCGGCCTGCACCGTTTCCACGAGCACGCCGGTGCCGAGCTGGCGCCAGTCGCCGAGCGACCAGCCCGCCAGCGCCTGCCCGGCGTCGAGGTCGAGCACCAGCCGGCCGGTGAGCCCGTCATCGGCGGCCACCCAGTCGCCGGGCGCGAGCCCTGCCGCGGGGCTCACTCGAACTCCATGATGACCTCGTCCACCGAGAGGCTCTGCCCCGGCGCCGCGGCCACGGATTTCACCACCGCGCGGCGCTCGGCGCGGAGCACGTTCTCCATCTTCATCGCCTCGACCGTGGCCAGCGCCTGGCCGGCCTCGACCTGCTCGCCGGGCTCGACGGCGATCGAGACAACCACCCCCGGCATCGGGCAGAGCAGCATCTTCGAGGTATCCGGCGGCAGGCGCTCGGGCATCAGCTCGGCCAGTGCGGCAACCCGTTCGGGCCGCACCCAGACCATCAGGTCGGCGCCGCGATAGCGCATCCGGAAGCCTTCGGCGCGGCTGTCGATGCGCACCACCAGCTCGGCGAAATCCATGGTGCGGGCAGCGTAGCTCTCCACCGCTTCGTGGCCGCGATAGCGCTCGGGATGCACCCGCGCCATCGGCTGGCCGGGATCCCAGAAGAGCTCGAAGGCGGCGCGCCGCTCGGGCCCGCCGGCGGCATCGGCCAGCGTCACCTCGTAGTCGCGGCCGCCGCGGTTGACATAGCCCTGCGCGATCTCGGCAGCCTCGGTGGTGGCCGTGGCGCGGTAGCTCTGCCCGCCGAGCGAGACCGACCAGACCCGCCGGGGCGCCGGCGCCGCGGGGCGCAGCCGGCCGCTGATCCGGCTGTCGCGCTCGACCCGCTCGCTCATCATCGCCGCGGCGGCGGCGGCGAGGCGCGCCAGTACCGGCTCGGGCAGCTCGGCGCCGCCGAAGCCGTCCGGGAACTCCTCGGCGATGAAGGCGGTGGTGATGGCGCCGGAGACGAAGCGGGGATGGTCCATCACCGTCTGCAGGAAGGGGATGTTGTGCCCGATGCCCTCGAGCTCGAAGGCGTCCAGCGCGCCGCGCATGGTCTCGATGGCGGCCTCGCGGTCGGGTCCCCAGGAGCAGAGCTTGGCGATCATCGGGTCGTAGAAGCGGGAGATCTCGCCGCCCTCGTAGACGCCGGTGTCGTTGCGGATCACCTCGGCCTCGGTGGCGCGCTCGTTGGGCGGGCGATACCGGGTAAGCCGGCCGATCGAGGGCAGGAAGTTGCGATAGGGGTCTTCGGCATAGATCCGGCTCTCGATCGCCCAGCCGTTGAGCTTCACGTCCTCCTGGGCGAGCGAGAGCGGCTCGCCGGCGGCGACCCGGATCATCTGCTCGACAAGATCGACCCCGGTGATCAGCTCGGTCACCGGATGCTCGACCTGCAGCCGGGTGTTCATCTCGAGGAAATAGAAGTTGCGCTCGCCATCGACGATGAACTCGACCGTGCCGGCGGAGCGGTAGCCGACCGCGCGGGCCAGCGCGCAGGCCTGCTCGCCCATGGCCTTGCGGGTCGCCTCGTCGAGGAAGGGCGAGGGCGCCTCCTCGATGACCTTCTGGTTGCGACGCTGGATCGAGCATTCCCGCTCGCCCAGATAGATCGTGTTGCCATGGCCGTCGGCCAGAACCTGGATCTCGATATGCCGCGGCTGGGTGACGAACTTCTCGATGAAGATCCGGTCGTCGCCGAAGCTGGAGCTCGCCTCGTTCTTCGATGACTGGAAGCCCTCGGCGACCTCCTCCGGCCCCCAGGCGATGCGCATGCCCTTGCCGCCGCCGCCGGCGCTGGCCTTGATCATCACCGGGAAGCCGATCTCGGCGGCGATCCGCGCGGCCTCCGCGGCGTCCTCGATGAGGCCCATATGGCCGGGCACGGTGGAGACGCCGGCCTCTGCCGCGAGCTTCTTCGAGGTGATCTTGTCGCCCATCGCCTCCATCGCCGAGGCCGGCGGGCCGATCAGCGCCACGCCCTCGGCCTCCAGCGCAGCGGCGAAGCGGGGGTTCTCGGAGAGGAAGCCATAGCCAGGATGCACCGCCTGCGCGCCGGTCTGGCGCACGGCGTCGAGGATCTTCTCGATCACCAGATAGCTCTCGGAAGCCGGGGCCGGCCCGATTGCCACCGCCTCGTCCGCCATCTGCACATGCAGCGCGTCGCGGTCGGCGTCGGAGTAGACGGCCACCGTGGCGATGCCGAGGCGCCGTGCCGTCTTGATCACGCGGCAGGCGATCTCGCCCCGGTTGGCGATGAGGATCTTGCTGAACATCTGGCCTTGGTTCCCTCTTTTCTTGCTGCCCCGTCGTGGATCAGGAATCCGCGATAACGGAAAATGCGGGCGAGGGCGAGGGACATGCTGCCGCCGGGCCAGCACGCCGCGAGGCGGGCGGCCGGGCGAGCGCGGGCGGGCCGCGAGCCGGTTGCAGACCCGGCAAGCGCCGCCGCGTAACCGGAGGGGTCTCGAGAGGTCGCCCGCGCCGGGGCCGAGCGGCGGCGGGTCGGCCCGCCCGCCTTCCTCATCGAAGGCCGGTCTGCCCGATCCCGGCCGTTACCGCGGGGGTCAGCCTTTCGAGGCTGCCGGTGCGGGCGCCGGTGCCGGCCCCCGCCGCTGCGCGCGACAATTCCGCACAGCCCATTCCGTCCAGGCATTGATCCGGCGCGGCTGGAACATGTCCTCGAGCACCCCCTCGATGGCAGGGCTCGCGCGCTTCGGGTCCATCACCGCGCCGAGCATCACCGAGACGGAGCGCGCCTCGGCATCCGACGTCACGCGGATCACCGGCATCAGTGTCGGCACGCCCTTCAGCGAGCGCCAGACATCCTGCCGCGCGGCCGTGGCGAGCCAGAAGGAGAAGGGCACCGGCGCCGGCATCTTCGGGACCTGCCACCGGCTCTCGGCGGCGCGCGACGCCAGCCCCTGCCAGCTCACCAGCCCGGCGGAGAACACCCAGACGGCGCCGTGCTCCTCGGCCCAGCGGAAGCGGACCATGCGCTCGCCCGCAGGCGTCCGGCGCTTCGCCCAGCGACGCGCGGAGAAGAGGGCATTCAGATCGATTTCTTTGGTCATCGGGGAGCCGTCCGGTCTGGGGGAGGTCGGGAACGGGCGCATCGGCGCCGGGTGCGGGGGGCAGTCGCGGGGGGTCAGTCGTGGTCCGCCTGACCGGGCAGCATGACCATCACCTTCCAGGCAATGCCCACGAAGCCGAAGGTCACGCCGAAGGACATCAGCAGGATGACGAGCGCCATGGCGGCATCGGCGCTGCCCTCGACCAGCGAGCCGAGGCCGCCGATATCCATCCGGAGCAGCACCATCAGGAAGATCCAGCCCGCGATCACGCCCTCCAGCGCGGCCAGCCCGACATAGCGGATCAGCCGGTTGGGGTCGGTGCCGTGGCCGCGCGGCGGCCGCTGGGAGGGATGCCCTGTCATGGGCTGAGGATATATCCCGCGCCCCCGGCTTGGCCAGAGGCGCGGTTGTCGCTGGCCTCCGGCGCCGGGGGCGGGCGGGGCTTACCAGTGGCGGTAGTAGCCGCGGCGGTAATAGGGCCGGCGCGGGCCGTAATAGCCGTAGTAGGGGCCATAGTGGTAACCGCCGGTGGCGGCCCCGATCGCGGCGCCCGCGACCGCGCCGACGGTGGCGCCGACGACCGCGCCGGCCGCAGCCCGCACCGGATAGCCGGGTCCGTAGTAGTGGCAGGCGCCGAGGCCCAGGGTCATCAGGCCCGCAAGGGCGATTGTCTTGATCCGCATGAGGTCTCTCCCCGTAAGGTCTGCCCTACAATAACGCGGATGGGGCGGTTTCCGTCGGCGGAAGGCAAAAAAATCGTGTTGCGAAGGAATTTCCGCCGCAGCGGCGGGGCCGCGGTCAGGGGCGGCGGGCGATGCAGTCGATCTCCACCAGCGCGCCGACGGCAAGGGCGGTGACCCCCACGGTTGTGCGCGCGGGCAGTCTGTCCGCCGGGAAGAAGCTGCGGTAAGTCTCGTTGAAGGCGGCGTAATCCCGCTCGAACCGGGTGAGATAGGCGCGGCATTGCAGGATGTGGCTGCGGTCGAGGCCGAGGCCCGCGAGCACCAGTTCGAGATTGGCCAGCACGCGTTCGGTCTGTGCCTCGATGCCCTCGGGCAGGGGCGCGTCCGGGGCCGCCGGATCGGTCGGCATCTGCCCGGTGAGAATCACCCAGCCATCGGATTCCACCGCATGGGAGAACGGCGCCACCGGCCGCGGGCCGGTTGGGATCATGTGGAAAGTAGGGCCGTATTTCAGCTCATCTGAAACTGGAATGGTGCCAATAGCATCTTGAGAACGGCTCAGTGTGCGCTCTACTCTCTCCTTTGGGGTGAATTTTTCAAGTTCATCGAGTGCGTCCAGCGTGATCTCTACTCCTCGGATTGCCCAGAATCCGCGATCAACGTGTTTGAATTTGTCCACACCTCTAAAGTTGGCGGAATCGCTCGAATGATCTTCTATTGTTCTCCGAATAATTGCCTGCCAGGTTCGGGGTAGATTTCGCGATGTGGTTATTTCTATGTACTCGTATAGATCGGAATACCTTGCGGCTCCTCCAAATTCTAAAAGAGCGTCGTAAATTTCGTCTACCCAGCGGTTTGTTTTTGTCACACTTGTACTCGCAAGACCTTTAGAGAACAGCGAGAGATCTTTTCAGAATCTGTCTGCCTTGTCAAAACTCGATCTCCCGCGGCGGCACCAGTACGGGGTCGGTGACGGGGCGGTCGGACATGCGGACCCCGGTGATCGGGCGGCCGTCGATGGTGCCGATGCGAGCGAGACGCGCGAGCTCGGCGAGGCTCTCGATCTCGACCTCCACCTTGTACCGCCCGTTGGGGTACTGGTGGGGCTCGAGCGTCATCGTGCCCGTTTCGCTGCGCGTCCGCCTGATCATGCCCCCATGGTAGCGTCAGAGGGGGATATTGTCGTGCTTTTTCCAAGGGTTCTGCAGCGTCTTGTTGCGCAGCGCAGCAAAGGCGCGGGCGACGCGGCGCCGGGTCGAGTGCGGCATGATCACCTCGTCGATGAAGCCGCGCTCGGCGGCGACGAAGGGATTGGCGAAGCGTGCCTCGTAGTCCTGCGTGCGGGCCGCGATCTTCTCCGCATCGCCGAGCTCGGAGCGATAGAGGATCTCGGTCGCGCCCTTGGCGCCCATCACGGCGATCTCCGCGGTCGGCCAGGCATAGTTGATGTCGCCGCGCAGATGCTTGGAGCTCATCACGTCATAGGCACCGCCATAGGCCTTGCGGGTGATCACGGTAACCTTCGGCACCGTGGCCTCGCCATAGGCGAAGAGCAGCTTGGCACCGTGCTTGATGACGCCGCCATGCTCCTGGCCGGTGCCCGGCAGGAAGCCCGGAACGTCGACGAAGGTGAGGATCGGGATCTCGAAGGCGTCGCAGAAGCGCACGAAGCGGGCCGCCTTGCGGGAGCTGTCGATGTCGAGGCAGCCGGCGAGCACCATCGGCTGGTTGGCCACCACGCCCACGGTGCGCCCCTCGAGCCGGACGAAGCCGGTGAGCATGTTCTTGGCGAAATCGGCCTGGATCTCGAAGAAGTCGCCCTCGTCGGCGGTGGCGCGGATCAGCTCGTGCATGTCGTAGGGCTGGTTCGGGTTGCCCGGGATCAGGCTGTCGAGCGCCATCTCGACCCGGTCGTGCTGGTCGAAGAAGGGCCGCTCCGGCACGCCGGTCTTGTTGGAGAGCGGCAGGAAATCGACCAGCCGGCGGACCTCGGCGAGCGCCTCCACGTCGTTCTCGAAGGCCGCATCGGCGACCGAGCTCTTCGAGGTGTGGGTCTTGGCACCGCCCAGATCCTCGGCGGTGACGATCTCGCCGGTCACGGTCTTCACCACATCCGGCCCGGTGACGAACATGTAGGAACTCTCGCGGACCATGAAGATGAAGTCGGTCATCGCCGGGGAATAGACCGCGCCGCCGGCGCAGGGGCCCATGATGACCGAGATCTGCGGGATCACGCCGGAGGCGAGGACGTTGCGCTGGAACACCTCGGCATAGCCGGCGAGCGAGGCCACGCCCTCCTGGATGCGGGCGCCGCCGGAATCGTTGAGCCCGATCACCGGGGCGCCGTTCTTCATCGCCATGTCCATGATCTTGCAGATCTTCTCGGCATGGGTCTCGGAGAGCGAACCGCCGAACACGGTGAAGTCCTGGCTGAAGACATAGACCTGGCGGCCATTGATCGTGCCCCAGCCGGTGACCACGCCATCGCCCGGCATCTTGGTCTCGGCCATGCCGAAATCCGTGCAGCGATGGGCGACGAACATGTCGAACTCCTCGAAGCTGTCCGGGTCGAGCAGCACCTCGATGCGTTCGCGCGCGGTGAGCTTGCCCTTGGCATGCTGCGCCTCGATGCGGCGCTGCCCGCCTCCGGCGCGGGCCTCGGCACGGCGGGCTTCGAGTTGTTCGAGGATGTCCTTCATGGTCGTCTCCGCGCTGGGGATCGTTGGCCGCTGCCGCGGCTCGTTCCTTCTGGCGCAGAGAGCCGGGCTTGGAAAGCCCCCAGCCATGCCGCTGCGGCAACGGCACGCGGCGCCGGGGTGCCCTCAGGTCCCGCCGAGCGGGCAGGCGCCAGCGCCGCAGGCATTGATCGGAATCTCGATCGGCAGGGTGGCCTTGATCGCCATCATCGCATTGATCTGGGCCATGATGGGGATGCTCGGGAGCTGCAGGCGGAAGCTCGAGGGGCCGGAGCTGGCGGCGATCTTCAGGCTGTCGAGCGTTGGCAGCGCCGGCAGCTTGGCGGCCAGCGCGAGCGGCGGCAGCGGGCTCGGCAGCGGCAGCCCCATGTAGAGCCGGAGCCGTGCGGCGATCCTGCTGAGGCCGGCAGGGGTCATGGCATCGGCGCCGAAGGCCGCCTTGATCGTGGCGATCGCCTCGAGCGCGAGGGCGAGCTTCATCATCAGCGGGATCGAGATCGCGAATTTCGGCAGCGCGAGCTGCATCTTCGCCATCGCCGAGAAATGCGACTTCATGTGGCCGAAGCTGCCGAGCGTCTCCTGGAACTTCAGCGCGATGGGCAGCGCCAGCAGCATCTGGCCCATCTTGATCTGCGGCGGCGTGAGCGCGAACTTGGCGCGGGCGGAGATGCTGGTCGGGGCGCCGGAGCCGAGCGTCGCGGCGAGGTTGATCTTGAGCCCGTCGAGGGCGAGCTGCAGGCGGGCGATCGCGGCGAGCTGGAGCACCGCCTTGAGGTTGATCCGTGCCAGGAAGGAAAGATGCGGCCAGACATGCTTGGCGAAGCTGGTGATCGCCATCTCGAGCTGGAGCTTGAGCTTCGGCAGGTCGAACAGGTCGAACATCCCGAGCGCGAGGTTCATCTGCAGCAGCGGTCCGGCCGACATGGTCAGGCTCGGCAGCGTCACCGAGCCCATCCAGGCGGAAATCGCCATGTCGAGCCGCGTGGAATTGCCCATGCCGGCCGCCAGCGCCGCCTGCATCTGGATCGGAATCTTCGGCGGCGAGAAGCCGAAGTTCATGGATGCATAGCTCGGCAGGTGGGTTGCCGCAGGAATTTGGCAGAAGCAGGCCAAGGTGCCCTCCCCCGATGTCAAACGCCAATCGGTCGGGAGCATGCGCGATGCCGGCGCGGATTTCCAGCGGCAAGCGCGAATGGCGCGGGCCGCGGCGCCGCAGGGGGTGGCGCGCGGGCGATGGTCTTTTAAGTGCTTGGGGGTATATTCCCCATGCGGAGGTGGAGATGACGGTATCCGAGAGCGGCGCGTTCCCCGGCTGGCACGGAACGACCATCGTCGGCGTGCGCCGCGGCGGCAAGGTGGCCATCGCGGGCGACGGGCAGGTGAGCCTCGACAAGACCATCGTGAAGGGCAATGCGCGCAAGGTGCGCCGCATCGGCAAGCCCGGCGGCGAGGTGGTGGCGGGCTTCGCCGGCGCCACGGCCGATGCCTTCACCCTTCTCGAGCGGCTCGAGGCCAAGCTCGAGGCGGCGCCCGGGCAGCTGCTGCGCGCCGCGGTCGAGCTCGCCAAGGACTGGCGGACCGACAAGTATCTCCAGAAGCTCGAGGCGATGCTGATCGTCACCGACGGCACCGCGCTCCTCGTGGTGACCGGGGCGGGCGACGTGCTCGAGCCCGAGGACGGCGTCACCGCCATCGGCTCCGGTGGCTCCTATGCGCTGGCGGCGGCGCGGGCGCTGCGCCATACCGACTGGGACGCCGAGGCGATCGCGCGCGAGGCGCTCTCGATCGCCGCGGGGATCTGCGTCTACACCAACGGCCATGCCACCGTCGAGGTGATCGGCGGCCCGGAGATCCGCGAGGCATGAGCGCGCGGGCCTTCGAGATCGATCCCTCGGGGCGCCCGCTCAAACGTGCCGGTTTCGAGGCCGCCTTCGCGCTCGGCCTCGTCTTCCTCTGGATCTTCCTGATGGGCGGGCTGCTCGCGCTGATGGGCCGCGACCGGGCCGACGATGTCGCCTGGCCCACGCTCAGCCTGATCGGACTGACCGCGCTGTGCTGGTGGGGCGCGGAGATCCTCGCCCGGCGCCGCCATCTGATCTGGCCTGGCAGTGCGCTCGGCATCGTCGGGCCGCTGTCGCTCGGCTTCGCATTCGCGCTCTCGACGCCCGAGCTGCGCACCGGCCCGCATCTCGAACGGCTGGCCATCGTCGCCGGGGTGGCGGGGCTCGGCATGATCCCCTTCCTGCTGCGCTTCCGCCTGCCGGGGCTGGTCTCGCCGATCATCACCTTCCTGCTGGTCGGGCTCTTCCTCAGCCTCTATGGCGCCGACCCGGTGCGGATGCGCGAGCTCGAGGGCTTCTCGCCGCGCGGCATCGTCGCGGCGCTGATGTCGGAGCCGCTGATGGCGGCGGGCTTCGGGCTGGCGGCGCTGGCCGGCGCGGTCTATGCGCGCAGGCTCGATCTGGCGGGGGACAATTTCGGGCTCGCCGCGGCGCGGCCGCTGCATCTGGTGGGCGGCGGCGTGGTGGCGCTGGTGGCCGGCCGGGTGCTGGCGATGGCGCCGGCGCCGCTCGATCTGGCGCTGCTGGCGCTCGCCTGGGGGCTGGCCTGGGCCTGGGCGCTGCGGCTGAACCGCATCGCGGTGCTCTTCGCCACGCATTTCGCCATGACCAAGCCAATGATCCTCGGCGTGGCGGGTCTGCTCGGGCTTTCGCTCGACATCTGGGACTGGACCTGGGTGCTGACCGCGATCCTCGTCGCTGATCTGCTGATCTGGTTGCCGCTGCACCGGGTCTCCCGCGCGCGTGACTGGACGCTCGGCCCCGGCGGGCGCAAGCCGCCGCTGGCGCATCGGGGCGTGTTCTGGCGCTACTGGCCCTACGCCACCGCCGAGAGCCTGGCGCGCTGGGACGCCGAGCGCGAGGCCCGCCGGGAGGCGCGCCGTGCCGCACGGTCTAGCCGTCGGGGCACGCAGCTCCTAAGTGCTGCGCAGGACACCACCGCCACGGACCGCACATGACCAACCTCACCCCGCGCGAGATCGTCTCCGAGCTCGACCGTTTCATCGTCGGCCAGGCCGCCGCCAAGCGCGCCGTCGCAGTCGCCCTGCGCAACCGCTGGCGCCGCCAGCAGCTCGCGCCCGAACTGCGCGAGGAGGTCTCGCCGAAGAACATCCTGATGATCGGCCCCACCGGCGTCGGCAAGACCGAGATCTCCCGCCGCCTCGCCAAGCTGGCACAGGCGCCCTTCCTCAAGGTCGAGGCGACCAAGTTCACCGAGGTCGGCTATGTCGGCCGCGACGTGGAGCAGATCGTCCGCGACCTCGTCGAGCAGGCCATCGTGATGACCCGCGCGCGCCGCCGCAGCGAGCTCGAGGCCAAGGCCCGCGGCGCGGCGGAGGAGCGGGTGATCACCGCCCTCGTCGGCGACAAGGCGGGCGAGACCACGCGCAACAGCTTCCGCCGCAAGCTGATGGCGGGCGAGCTCGACGACACCGTGATCGAGGTCGAGGTGGCCGAGAGCGGCCCGGCGCTGCCGATCCTCGACCTGCCGGGGATGCAGGGCCAGGCCGGCATGGCGCAGCTCGGCGACATCTTCGGCAAGGCGTTTTCCGGGCGCACCCGCAAGCGGAAGATGACCGTGGCCGAGAGCTATGACGTGCTGATCGCCGAAGAGGCCGACAAGATGATCGACCAGGAGGAGATCACCCGCGCCGCCATCGAGGCGGTGGAGCAGAACGGCATCGTCTTCATCGACGAGATCGACAAGGTCTGCGCCCGCTCCGACGCCCGCGGCGCCGATGTCTCCCGCGAGGGCGTGCAGCGCGACCTGCTGCCGCTGATCGAGGGCACCACGGTGGCCACCAAGCACGGCGCGGTGAAAACCGACCACGTGCTCTTCATCGCCTCCGGCGCCTTCCACATCGCCAAGCCCTCCGACCTGCTGCCCGAGCTGCAGGGCCGGCTGCCGATCCGGGTCGAGCTGGGCGCGCTCACCGAGGCCGATTTCCGCGCGATCCTGACCGAGCCGGACAATGCGCTGACCCGGCAGTATGTCGCGCTGATGCAGACCGAGGGGGTGGAGGTCGGCTTCTCCGAGGACGGGGTGGCGGCGCTCGCCCGGATCGCCGCGGAGGTCAACGCCCAGGTCGAGAACATCGGCGCGCGGCGGCTCTACACGGTGATGGAGAAGGTCTTCGAGGAGCTCTCCTACACCGCGCCCGACCGCTCCGGCGACAAGGTGACGGTGGATGCCGCCATGGTCGAGCGCTCCCTCGGCGATCTCGCGAAATCGGTGGATGTCAGCCGCTACGTGCTCTGAGCCGGGTCGGCCATTCCTGTCCTGATCCGTGCATCGCCCCGGTGAACCGGCCTTGAGGGAATCGGGGCCGTGGGTGAAGCTGACCCGGTGTCAGCTCCCAGGCGTCGCGATCCGGAGGTCCCCATGCGCAGAGTTCTCACGGCCGCCGCGGTGGCCAGCTTTCTTGCCGGCAGCGCGGCCGCCCAGAGCCCGAGCCTGATCGAGTATTTCGCCGATGGCGCGCAGGCCGAGGCGGCGGGCGATGCCGCCTCCGCCGCGCTGGCGGCGCTGAAGGCGAATCCGGCGGTCTCCGACATCGCGCTCGGCCGCATCGCACCGGCCGCGGCCGATGGCGCCGCCGGGTTCAGCATCGCGCTTCCCGCCGGCGCCGGGGCGATCAATTTCACCGCGCTGGATCTCGGGCCCGCCTCCACCGCCGGCCGCGTGCTGGTGGCCGAGAGCGCCGCTGATGGCAGCCGGCTGACCGCGGTGCTCGGCGACAGCGGCGCCACCGGCACGCTGCGCACGCCCCGGGGGCTCTACAAGATGGCGCCGATGGGCGACGGCACCACCGCCGTCTACCGCTTCGAGACCGCCGGGCTCGCCGACCATCCGCCGGCCGGCGCTCCGGTGCCCGAAGCGGTCACGCGGGACCGGGCCGCGCCGGATGACGGCGCCCCGCCGGAGACCACGGAGGCCGGCAAGACCCGGCTCGACGTCATCGTCGCCTACACCCCCGACGCCGCCACCGAGGTCGCGGATATCGACGCCCTGATCGCGCTCGCGGTGAAGGAGACCAACGACATCTACGACGCCTCCGGTATCCCGGCGGAGATCCGCCTCGTGCACAGCTACCGCACCGACTACAACGGCCCGGAGGACATGGCGCTCGACCTGCGGCGCTTTCGCGAGCCGGACGACGGGACCATGGACGAGGTGCATGCCCTGCGCGACCGGCACGGCGCCGATCTCGCGGTGCTGATCGTCTCGCAGAACAAGAACGCCTGCGGCTACGGCTATATCGACGCCGCCGAGGACCGGGCCTTCTCGGTGGTCGCGCAGCACTGCGCCACGGGCTATTACAGCTTCGCCCACGAGATCGGGCACAATCTCGGCGCCTTCCACGACATCGCGCAGGGGCGCAACGCGCGCTATCCCTACGGCCACGGCTACTGCAACAGCCGCAACGGCGAGGAGGGCGGCTGGCGCACGGTGATGTCCTATGCCTCGGACAACTGCGACGACCGGTTGCCGGTGTTCTCCCGCGCCGAGCCGCTCAACGGCGTGCGCTTCGGCGATGCCGGCACCATGGACAATGCGCGCCTGCACCGCGAGACGGTGGACCGCGCCTCGCGCTTCCGCGGTGCGCCAGGCGGCAGCGGGGCTCCCCGCACCGGCACCGGCACCGGCAGCGTCTCGCTGACCGACACGCCGAATTTCGGCGTCGGCGAGGGCGGCGAGGGCCAGCCGAAGGGCGCGCAGGGAATCGTCTTCGAGTAGATCTCCCGGCAGGCCTTCAGCGCGGCAGCGAGACCACCGCGCGCAACCCGCCGAGATCGGTGCCGTCCTCCAGCAGCAGGGTGCCGCCGTGGCCGCGTGCAATGTCGCCGGCGATGGCGAGGCCGAGGCCCACGCCCGAACCCGCATCCTGGTTGCGCGCGGCGTCGAGCCGCGTGAACGGGCGCATCACCTCCTCGCGGTGCTCCGCGGGAATGCCGGGGCCGTTGTCCTCCACAATGAAATCGAGATTCTTGCGGGTGAGGCGCACCGTGAGGCGCACCCGCGTGCCATGGGTGGCGGCATTGTCCACCAGGTTGGTCAGGCAGCGCTTCATCGCCGAGCGCTTGAGCGGGACCAGCGGGCTGCCGACAGCCTCGATCCGGTCGGTTCGCTCGATCTCCCGGCCCTGCCGGGCGAAATCCCCGGCGATCTCGTCGGCCAGCGCGACCGGGCTGACGGGCTCCGCCAGATCCTCGCCCTCGCCGCGGACATAGTCGAGAAAGGATTCGATCATCCGCTCCATCTCGGCGACATCGCGGCCGATCTCCTCGATCTCCGGGCATGGCTCGGCCACTGCGAGGGCCAGCTTCATCCGGGTGAGGGGGGTGCGCAGGTCGTGGCTGACCCCGGAGAGCAGCAATGTGCGGTGGCCGATCTGGCGCTCGATGCGCCGGCGCATGTCGAGGAAGGCATGGCCGGCGCGGCGCACCTCCTCGGCGCCGCGCGGGCGGAAGGCGCCGGGCCGGCCGCGGCCGAAATCCGCCGCGGCGCGCGCGAGCTCGCGGATCGGGCGCACCTGGTTGCGCAGGAAGATCACCGCCACCACCGTGAGCCCGAGTGCCGTGGTGAACATCCAGACCAGCAGCAGATGCGGGTTCGACGGGTTCACCCGGCCCCGCGGCACCACCACCAGCAGCGCCCCGCGATGCACGCCGATGCGGATGTCGACCTGCTTGCGCACCGCCACGAAATCGAGCGCCATGGGCCGGCCGATGCGGTCCCGCAGCGTCTTGGCGATCACCGCGGCGGTAAAGTCGAACGGCTCGCGGTGGATCTCCGGCGTCACGGTCACGCCGTGCTCGAAGCCCATCTCGAGCTCGCTCGCCAGGGTCAGCGCGATCAGCCGGCGCTCGGCCTCGAGCGGGCCCGAGGCGCGTTCGACCTCCTGCACGGCTGCGCCGATCTCGCGCGCCACCGAGCCGGCCATCTGCTCCGTCACCGCGTCGTAGTGGCGGCGGACGAACACGAAGGCGACCACCACCTGAAGCGCGAGGATGGGGATCACGAGGATCAGAAAGGCCCGCCAGAACAGGCTTTTCGGCAGGTAGCGCTTGAGCGTGGAGCTGTATGCGGCCATGGTCTGCAGGCTAGCGGTGCGCGGGGGAGGCGACAAGATGAGCGAGCCGGTCGAGGTCGCGCCGGGGGTGCGGCGGATCACCTGCGGCAATCCCTCGCCGATGACCGCGGAAGGCACGCAGAGCTATCTCGTCGGTCGCCGCGAGGTGCTGCTGATCGATCCGGGGCCGGAGGATGCGGCGCATCGCGCGGCGCTGCTGGCGGCGCTGGGAACGGGGCGACTGGCGGCGATCCTCGTCACCCACAGCCACCGCGACCACAGCGCCGGCGCGCCGGCGCTGGCAGCGGCGACGGGCGCCCCGGTGCTCGCCTTCGGCCCGCATGGCGCAGGCATGTCGGAGACCATGCGCCGGCTCGCGGCGCGGGGCGGGCTCGGCGGCGGCGAGGGGGCCGATGAAGGCTTCGCGCCGGACCGTCTGCTGGCCGATGGCGACGAGGTGGCGACCGGCGAGGCGCGGCTCTCGGCGCTGCACACGCCGGGCCACATCTCCAACCATCTCTGCTTCGCGCTGGAGGGGGAGGGCGTGCTCTTCACCGGCGACACGGCAATGGGCTGGTCGAGCACGCTGGTCTCGCCGCCCGAGGGCGACATGGCCGCGCTGATGGCCTCGCTCCAGCGGCTCGCGGCGCGGGACGACCGGCTCTACCTGCCGGGCCATGGCGGGGCGGTGACCGATCCCCGACGCCTCGTCGCCGAGCAGATCGCCCATCGCGAGGCGCGGGCGGCGGCGATCCGCGCGGCGCTCGCCGAGGGGCCGGCCTCGGCTGCCGATCTCACGCCGCGGATCTATGCCGACACGCCGCTCGGCCTGCATCCGGCGGCGATGCGCAACCTGCTGGCGACGCTGATCTGGCGGGCCGAGGCGGGCGAGCTGCGGGCGCTGGGCGAGATCGGGCCGGACTGCCGTTTCGCCCCCGCCTGAGGCGTCACTCGGGCGGTGTCTCGGCGGTGCGGCTGCAGATCTGGCCGAGCGCGATCCAGCCGGCATCGTCGAGCACCGGGTCGAAGGCGCTGCCATCGAGGCTGTCGCCCTGTTCCGCAGCCTCGGCGCGGTCGCCCAGCGCCGGATGGCTGGCGAAGTAGCCGAGCATCGCGTTGCTCTTGCCATAGCGCTGCGAGAGCCGGCGGAAGAAGGCCGAGAGCGGCGTCGCCGGCAGCCCGGCCTCGCGCAGGATCGCCAGCGCGGTGGCATCGGCCCGGGCCTCGGCCTCGCGCTGGTAGCGCGCGTTGAGCAGCGCCTCGCTGCCCGCGACCACGATCGCCGCGCCGAAGACATCGCCGACCAGCAGCCCGAAGACACCGGCCGTGCCGGCCGAGCGCAGCACGCCCACGGTGGGGTCGCGATACAGCACATGGCCGATCTCGTGGGCCAGCACGCCGGCCACCTCCTCCGGCGTCTCGGCATCGTCGATCAGCCCGCGAAAGATCACGATGCGCCCGCCGGGAGCGGCGAAGGCATTGGTCAACGGATGGTCGAGCACGATCACCTCGAGATCCGCCGGCAGCGCCGGCGCGGCGGCCTCGAGCCGTGCCACCATCGCCGCGAGCGCCGCCAGCCCGGCGGGCTCGGTGCAGAAGTCGTGCTCGCCCTCGCCGAGCGAGAGGAGGTCGCGCACCTGCAACACCAGCGTGTCGCCGAGCTGGCGCTCGCGCTCCGGCGGGATCAGCACCGCGAGCTGGCTCGCCAGCCCCGGCAGGATCACGAAGACCAGCAGCAGCACCGCAGCCAGCGCGCCGCCGCCCCAGAGAACCGCGCGGGAGATCCCGCGCCGGTCCGCCGGCTTGCGCCGCAGCCCCGGGCAGACCGCCTCGATGGCGCGGATCATTTCCGGCTCCTCGATCACCAGGCGCTCGTCGCTCTGCAGGTCGGGGGCAAGCTGCACGGCGCGGTCGCCGCGGTCGCTCATCGCCTTCAGCGTGGCCAGCGGCCAGTGCGCCACCGCGACGCCGTCGAACCCCATGATGACGAGGCTGCGCGCGCCGAAGCTGACCATCACCTCCAGGGGCCGGCTCGAGATGCCGTCGAAGAACCGCCCCGGTGCCTCGAGGCGCGCGTATTTCGCGAGTGCCGTCATCGCGCTCAGATGCCTGCCCCGATATCGACGCCGAGCGCATCGGCGAAGCCGCCCGCCTCGGCCGAGGGATCATGTTCGCGCTGGCGGCTTTCGAGCAGCGCCTCGGGATCGACCAGCATCATGCCCTCCACCTTGGCGCGCAGCACCCGGAGGTGGATGAAGATCTGGGTGAAGGCGAAGGCGAAGCCAATGATCAGCAGATAGGTCAGCACGAAGGCCGCGAAGATCGGCCAGGCCTCCATCAACTGCGCCGTCGTAAGCTCGCCCTCCGCCGCGATCAGGGCCTGCATCGCCGCCGGGTCGAGCACCTGGTTCAGCCCGTAGAACACCGCGAAGCCGATCGCGGCGCCGACCACGCCGGTGCAGATCGAGACGAGGAGCCCGCCGCCGAGATAGATCCCCACCACGCGGGCCGGGGCGAGATCGTTCTCGAAGCGCGCGAGGCCGAGGGTGCGGTTGCTCCAGAGGATCCGGAAGGCCGAGATCTGGTAGCGGAAATAGGCCACGACCATGATCGTCGCGCCGAAGGCCAGCGCCAGCGTGCCGAGGAAGGCGGCGGTGGTGTCTTCGGGGTTGTCGATCAGCCCCCAGACCAGCACGGCGCCGATGCCGCCGATGATGTAGATCCACATCCACTGCGCGAAGAGCTCCTTCCAGCTGCCCTCCTGCGCGAAGGGCAGATCGCCGAAATAGGCCCGGTCGGTTACGTATTTCGCGAGCTTGAACTGCTGGTAGGGATAGGCGAGGCCGAGGGTGAGCAAGGTCAGCAGCGTCAGCAGCATGCCGCGGACGACATAGCCCCAGGCGCCGGGGCCGAGGCCGAAGCGGATGCCGCGCCAGCGCGTCCGCGCCATGATGTAGCGCTGGCTGCGATAGAGCGCGTAGAAGATCAGCGGCAGCGTGGCCAGCACCGAGAGGTTGAGCGCGAGCTGCGTGGCGATCGGGTCGTCGGAGGCGATCGAGAGCCCGACGAAGGTCAGCCCGAGGTTCACCAGCCCCAGATAGACCGCGAGGATCACCAGCGCGAGCAGGAAGCCGAGCAGCTTCTCGATGCCGCGGCCGGTATACTCCAGCGGGTCGCCGCCGATGCGGATGGCGCCCCAGTAGAAGCGGCGCATCCGGGTGATCATCCAGAACCGGTAGATCCCGATTGTGAGGATCGAGAGCACCACCGACCTGAGCGCGATCCAGAACAGCAGCATGGCATCGGCGTCGAGCGTCAGCCGCAGCTTCTGCGGCTCGCGGCCGGAGGAGGGGGAGGCAACGGTGTCTGTCTTGTACTGGTGCAGGTCCCAGAAATGCGGACCGCCCGCCTGCTCGGTCATGTCGCGCCCCACTGCTCGGTTGCCTTGTGACCTGTATGCCGGATCGGGCGCGGCAAGTCACGTTTCGCAGGCGCTCAGTGGAGCCGCTGGCCGGGCTCCACGCCGGGGCCGGGATCGGCCAGGACGATGGCGCCGTCCGGGTCCGAGAAGCCGAGCGTCAGCACCTCGGAGCGCAGCGGGCCGATCTGGCGGGGCGGAAAGTTGACCACTGCCATCACCATCCGCCCGAGCAGCGTCTCCGGCGTGTAGTGCACGGTGATCTGGGCCGAGCTCTTCTTCACGCCGATCTCCGGGCCGAAATCGATCCAGAGCCTGTAGGCGGGCTTGCGCGCCTCGGGAAACGGCTGGGCATCGACCACCCTGCCGCAGCGGATGTCGACCTTGAGAAACTCCTCGAAGGCGATGGTTTCGGGCCTGTCGTCGCTCATGCCGGTCTCCCCGCGTGTTGTCGGTTGCCGCATTCGTCTCCGGCGGCGCCGGCAATTGCAAGGGGCGGCAGAGATGCGAAGGGCCGCCTGCGATGCAGGCGGCCCGAACCGCTCGTTGCCTGTATGCGCGCGGCGCGACCCGCGCCCCTGAGATCAGATCAGGTGGCGGAGACCTTCTCGGCCGCCTGCTTGAACTCGCCGACGGCCTCTTCGAAGCGCGCCTTGATGATGTTGAAGGCCTCGACATTGGCCTGCTGCGCCAGCTCGGCGAGCTCCTTGATGTCGGTCGAGGCTTTCTCGATGGCGGCCTTGAGGCTCTCCATCGTCTTGCCGGCCTGGTCGGGCGAGACGGGCTGACCCTGCAGCTCCATCATCTGGTCCTTGGCCTTGGCGAGGCTCTCCTCGACCAGCGCGACCTGGCGCTTGTAGAGCTCCTGGTAGCCGGCCATCACGGCCTTGTTGGCCTCGACCAGGGCGGAGACGTTCTTCTTGTGGGCGTCGACCATGGCCTGCATGTCGATGCCGGGCATCGGCTGCGCCTCGAACATCTTGTCGAACTCGGGCATCTTGAAGAGGTCTTTCATCTTCTCGGCGTCGAAGACGAAGGGGAAGGTGCTGTTGGTCATAGCTGCGCTCCTGGGGCTCGGATTTGCTGGGCATGTCGGTCTGGACAACTCGCATTACCCATATCGGTGCAGTGCAGCATGGAGTCAAGAATTATTTTGTGCGGCGCACAAAAATTCTAGCCGGCGGAATCCGATACCGAAAAGGGGCGGCGGGCGCCCCCGCCCTCAATCTCTCGCCAGTTCGCGTCCCCGGTCTGCCGCGGCGGCCACGGTGCGGCGCATCAGATCCGGCAGTTCTTCCATCAGCACGGCCAGCCCGGCCGCGGTGGTGCCGCCCGGGCTCGTGACGTTCTCGCGCAGCACCGCCGCGGGGGCCGGGTCCTGCCCGGCCAGCGCGCCGGCGCCGCAGACGGTTTCCCGCGCCAGCGTCATGGCGAGATCGGGGGCGAGGCCCTGCGCCTCGCCGGCCGCGGCCATCGCCTCGATCAGATGGAAGACATAGGCCGGGCCGGAGCCGGAGAGGCCGGTGACCGCGTCCATCTGGTGCTCGCCCTCCAGCCGCACCGCCTTGCCGACGGCACGGAGCAGGATGTCGGCGGTTGCGTGATGCGTCTCGGTGGCCGCCGCATTGCCGGTATAGGCCGAGATGCCCCGGCCGATGGCGGCGGGCGTGTTGGGCATGGCGCGGATGATCGGGGTGCCCGGCCCGAACATCGCCTCGAAGCGCGCGATGGGCGTGCCGGCGGCGACAGAGAGCATCAGCGTGCCGCCCCCGCCGAAGGCCGCAAGCCCCGGCGCCGCCTCTGCCATCATCTGCGGCTTGACCGCGAGCACCGCCACGTCCGGCTGCTCGAGCGCGCCCGGATTGAGCGCGAGCCCCTCGGCCGCGCGGGCGCCCAGCCAGTCCGACGGATGCGGCTCGATCACCTGCACCTGCCCGGGCCGCAGCCCGCCGGCCAGCCAGCCGGCGAGCATGGCGCCGCCCATCCGTCCGCAGCCGAGCAGGAGAACCCGGCCCACCGCAGAGATATCCGCCTCGTTCCCGCCCATGCATGCCTCCTCTGTGCCGGCTTGGCGAGGAGGCTAGCAAAGCCCGAGGGGCGGGCGAAAGGGCTCAGGCGGTGCCGTAGGCCGCGTCGATGGCCATCTTGCAGGCTTCCTCTGCCGTCGACCCGCCCCAGCAGACCATCTGGAACGCCGGGTAGAACCGCTCCGACAGGCCCAGAGCGTTGTGCACGATCGCCTCGATCTGCTCCGGCGTGGCCTCGGCACCGCCGGCCAGCGACAATCCGTAGCGGAAGGCCAGCAGCCCCTCCTCGTCCCAGTGGCTGAAGCTGCCGCCCCAGATGCGGTCGTTGATCCGGTTGAGCAGGGCGTGGAATTCCGCAACCCGATCCTCTCCCGGCTTCAGCTCGAGGGTGCAGACGAGCCGGAGCATGTCGTCGCAGTTCGACCAGGCGAGGGTGAGGGAATAGGTGCGCCAGGCACCCTCGATCGCCATGGCGATCTGGTTCTCACCCACCCGGTCGAATTCCCAGGCCGACTGCTCGGCGAGGGTCTCCACCATGTCGATGGGATGGATGTCGGGTAGGGAGTGGTCGTGCTCGATGACGGTCATTGCCTCAGGTCCCACTTCTCGTGGCGGTCCTGATCGGCGAGGACCCAAGGACCACCGAGGGTTGCCATGGATCGTGGGATATCTTGCCCCGACCCCAAAATATCGTGTCATGGGCCAGGGCAGGGCACAAGAGGAAACAGCCCTGCGTCGCAAAAGATTCGCCAGGAGAACGAAAGCGCGGATCCTCAGCGGCGCTCCAGCCAGAGGCTCGAGGCGAGGCGCGCCTCGGCAAAGGGGCGTCCCGCGATCCCCGGGCGCGCCGTCGCGCCGAGCCGGGTCGAGGCGTAGCGGCTGGCAAAGCGCAGCCGCATGCCGCCGCCCGCGAGCCAGCCGCCGAGGCCGAGCTGCTCGGTATAGCCGCGCCAGTCCCATTCGGCGGGATACGGGTCCGGCAGGAAGATGTCGTGCAGATGCACCAGCACCCCGGGGCGCAGCGCCGGCAGGATGCGGTTGACGATGAGGTCCACATCCGAGCCGGGCCAGAGCAGGTGCGAGCTGTCGAAGAAGGCGATGTCGCCCGGCTCCAGCGCCGCGAAGGCGGGGATGTCCTCGGCGCCGAGCAGCCGCCGGTGCCAGGTTACCGGCAGCCCGCCGAGCGCCGCGCGCGGCTGCGGGTCGATGCAGACGATCCCGGTCGGCGCGCCCCCGGCATCGCGCACGGCGCGGGCGAGGAAGCGCGTCGAATGCCCCGAGCCGACCTCAAGGATGCGCCGGGGCCCGGTCATCCGCACCAGCGCATAGGCCGCCGCGCCGTCCAGTCCGGGAAACCATTGCTGGTTCCAGCGCGGCTCGGGCGCCGGCCCGGCAAGGCTGGCGAGCCGGTCGCCATGCGCCGCGATCGCCTCCAGCACCGCCTCGATCTCCGGCGCCGCGGCGGCGAACACCGCCTCGAGTTCGGGATAGGCCGTGGGCGCGATCCCGGCCGCATAGCGGAACGGGCTGAAGAAGCCGCGCGGCCGGCCGAGCAGCGTCGACAGCCCCATCGAGATGCGCCGCGCCCGGCGCCGGATTTCCCCGCCCTGGATCATGCGCCCTTCTGGCGGCACTGCGGGCCCGCGCGCAAGCCCCTGCAGGGCGCCTGTGCCCGATGAAGCACGCACCCTGCCATTTTGGCACGTTGCCGGCTCCCCTGCCGCGCTCTAGTGTCCGCGCGAGAAATCGCAAGAACGACCCTGGGAGACCGACATGTCGAAAATCAAGGTGGCCAACCCCGTCGTCGAGCTCGACGGCGACGAGATGACCCGGATCATCTGGCAGTTCATCAAGGACAAGCTGATCCTGCCCTATCTCGATGTCGATCTGCTCTACTACGATCTCGGCATCGAGGAGCGCGACCGCACCGACGACCAGATCACCGTGGATGCGGCGAACAAGATCAAGGAAGTCGGCGTCGGCGTGAAATGCGCGACGATCACGCCGGACGAGGCGCGCGTCGAGGAGTTCGGGCTGAAGCGCATGTACCGCTCGCCCAACGGCACCATCCGCAACATCCTCGGCGGCGTGATCTTCCGCCAGCCGATCATCTGCCGCAACGTGCCGCGCCTCGTGCCGGGCTGGACCAAGCCGATCGTCGTCGGCCGCCATGCCTTCGGCGACCAGTATCGCGCGACCGACTTCCGGTTCCCCGGCGCCGGCAAGCTGACCATCAAGTTCGAGGGCGAGGACGGCGAGGTGATCGAGCGCGAGGTCTTCCAGGCCCCGGGCGCCGGCGTCACCATGGCGATGTACAACCTCGACGCCTCGATCATCGACTTTGCCCGCGCCTCGCTGAACTACGGCCTGGCGCTCGGCTACCCGGTCTACATGTCGACCAAGAACACCATCCTCAAGGCCTATGACGGCCGCTTCAAGGATCTCTTCCAGAAGGTCTACGAGGAGGAGTTCGAGGAGAAGTTCAAGGCCGCGGGCCTGACCTACGAGCACCGGCTGATCGACGACATGGTGGCCTGCGCCATGAAGTGGAACGGCGGCTATGTCTGGGCCTGCAAGAACTACGATGGCGACGTGCAGTCCGACACCGTGGCCCAGGGCTTCGGCTCGCTCGGCATGATGTCCTCGGTGCTGATGACGCCGGACGGCAAGGTGGTGGAGTCGGAGGCGGCGCACGGCACCGTGACGCGCCACTACCGCCAGCACCAGAAGGGCGAGCAGACCTCGACCAACTCGATCGCCTCGATCTACGCTTGGACCGGCGGCCTGAAGCACCGTGCCACCCTCGACGGCAATGCCAAGCTGCAGGAGTTCGCCGAGACGCTGGAGAAGACCGTGGTGAGCACCGTGGAGAGCGGCTACATGACCAAGGATCTGGCGCTGCTGGTCGGCCCGGACCAGGGCTGGCTCACCACCATGGGCTTCCTCGAGAAGGTCGACGAGAACCTCAACAGGGCGCTCGCCGGCTGAGGCCGGTTGCCCTGCGGCCGCCGCCTTTCGCGCGGCGGCCGCCTTCTCCGGCGGGCGGAGGTCAGCGCCGCATCGCCGCGAGCGTCGCCTCGACCTCCGCGAATTTTTCCTGGTTCTGGGTCACCTCGCTGGCGATGTCGGCGGCGGCTTCGCGGGTGCTGTCGGCCAGGCGGCGGACCTCCTGTGCCACCACCGCGAAGGAGCGGCCCACCTCGCCCGCCCGCGCCGCCTCGATCGAGGCGTTGAGCGCCAGGAGGTTCGTCCGGTCCGCCAGCTCGCGTACCCGCTCGCCGTAGCGGGCGATCTGCTCGCAAGCCGCCCCCACCTGCTGCACCGCCTGTTCCGCCGCTGCCAGTGCCGCGCGCCGCGCGCTGATGTCATGGGCAAAGGCGGTATAGCCCAGCCGGTCCCCCGGCAGCGGCAGCCGCGACAACGCGAGGCTGATCCAGATGCGCGAGCCGTCCGGCCGCTCCAGCTCGAGATCGCGGCTGGAGCCGACGATCCGGTCCTCCCGCGTGTGGCGGTGGTGGGCCACCAGCCGGTCATGATCGTCGCGGATCGCCGCCGGCACCAGCAGCTTGACGTTCTGCCCCATCATCTGCGGGCGCGAGATGCGCCAGAGCCGTTCTGCGGCGCCATTGGCATAGATGATGCGGTTCTCATGATCGATGCAGACGATCGCGAGGATCGCCTCGTCGAGCGCCGAGACGATCGCGCCGGCCGCGAGCCCGTTCGGCTCGCCGGTGATCTGTTCCATTCCCTGTTCCCTGCCTGCACAGCTCGCGCACAGCTTGCCGGCGGCAGGGTTAAGGGGGTGTTAGCGCGCGCAGAACCGATCGGTTCCAGCTGGGCTCTCCGGACAGGTTTGCCTCTGATCACGGGATGGCGCAATCCGGGGCGGCCTAGTCTCGGCACATCGGACTTGCAGGCACCGGGTCGCTCTGCCACCGGATCCGGGAGCCCTTGCGGACGCGGCGGGCGGCAGGTTCACGCGGCCTGTCTGAGGAGGAGCGCACGGGACATGTCGAAGTTCGCTCCCTCGATCTCCGCATCCGTGTTCTTGTTCCCGTCGATGCAGAGGCCAGTCGCCGCCGGAAGGCCGCCGAGCGCATCGTGGACAGCCTCCGGTCCGCCATCGGCCGGATCGTCGATCTCTTCACGCCGACAGTAGGCGCCAGATCCTTCAGCCCCCGGCGATACGGTCCCGGCCGATCGGATTCCGGACTAGTGCCCGGTCTGCGCCGCGCCGCGGTTCTGGGTGCGGGTGTAGAGCTCCGCGATGATCCGGGAGGCCGTCGTCTTGCAGGCGAAGGGCAGGACGGCGTGGCAGAGCGCCGCGCCGGCGGCCAGCGCCAGCCGCCCGGCGAACCAGAGCGCGAAGCGGGCATGCCCGAGATAGCTCTCCTCGACGGAGCGGGGGTGGTCGAGAAACAGGTTGGCGATGCGGGTCATGAGCGGCTCCCCTGGGGCTGGTGTTCTTTCTGGGCACAGAATGCCAAGTCTGTGGCGGGATGTGTTCCCAATCTTCGGAACATTCACATTGAATCCGGGAGAATTTCCCACGATAATCCTTAAATGGTGGACATGGATCGTGCAGACGGGCGACTCCTCACGGCGCTTCAGCGCGATGCCGACCAGTCGCTGGAGGCGCTGGGCGAGGCTGTCGGGCTCAGCCGCAACGCCTGCTGGCGGCGCATCCGGCGGCTCGAGGAGGCGGGCGTCATCCGCGGGCGCGTGGCGCTCTGCGACCCCGCGGCGCTCGGCCTCGGGCTCAGCGTCTTCATCGCCGTGCGCACCGAGCGGCACGATGCCGAGTGGCTGGAACTCTTCGCCCGGGCGGTGCGCGAGATCCCGGAGATCCTCGGCGCCTACCGCACCTCCGGCGATACCGACTATGTGCTGCGCGCCCGGGTGCACGACGTCACCGCCTATGACCGGCTCTACCAGCGGCTGATCCGCCGGGTGCCGCTCAAGGACATCTCGGCGAGCTTCGTGATGGAGGAGCTGAAGGAGACCAGCGCGCTTCCGGTCGACACCCTCTGACTGCGCGCCATGGCGGGCTTGACCGTGGCAGGGTGCTGGCCTCCCATGGCGCAAGGCATGAACCGGGGAGGTGGCGCGATGCAGGACGGAGCGGAAGCGGACAGGGAGGGCGAGGAGAGCATTCTCTATGCCTGCTCCGACGGGCTGGCGCGGATCACCCTCAACCGGCCGGAGAAGATGAACAGCCTCACCGCGCCGATGCGCGCCGCGCTGGCCGAGGCGCTCGACCGGGGCGCCGCAGAGGCGCGGGCGATCCTGCTTACCGGCGCGGGGCGGGGGTTCTGCGCCGGGCAGGATCTCGGCGATGCCTCGGATTTCGAGAACCTCGACCTCGACCGCACGCTGCGCGAGGAATACGAGCCGCTGCTGACCCGGATCACCGAGGCGCCGGTGCCGGTGATCTGCGCCGTCAACGGCGTCGCCGCGGGGGCCGGGGCGAACATCGCGCTGGCGGCGGATATCGTGATCGCGGCGCGTTCGGCGCGCTTCATCGAGGCCTTCGCGCGGATCGGGCTGATCCCGGATGCCGGCGGCACCTACTGGCTGCCGCGGCTCGTCGGCAAGGCCCGCGCCATGGGAATGTGCCTGCTGGCCGAGCCGGTGACCGCCGCGCAGGCGGCCGAATGGGGGCTGATCTGGGACGTGGTGGAGGACGACGCGCTCGAGGCCCGCGCCGAGGCCCTGGGCCGGCGGCTGGCCGAGGGGCCGACCCTGGCGCTGCGGCTCGCCAAGCAGGCGCTGCTGGCCTCCGCCGCCAACGATCTCGAGACCCAGCTCGGCCTCGAGGCGCGGCTGCAGGGCGAGGCTGGCCGGAGCCGCGACTTCATGGAGGGCGTCACCGCCTTCCTCGAGAAGCGTGCCCCCCGTTTCGAGGGCCGCTGAGCATGGCCGGCCGGCGCAGGGAGGGACAATGACCGCAAGCCTCGAGAGCCGCCTCAGCCGTGCCCCCGTCGCGCATGACCGGGAGCGCGCCGATGCGCTGATGGCCGGGCTGCCGGCCGCGCTTGCCGCTGGCCCGCTCGGCGAACTGCTGCACGGCACCGCGGGCAGCGCGCCCTATCTCGCCCGGCTGACCGAGCACCATGCGGCCTGGCTGGAGGCGGCCGTCGCCCAGGCGCCCGAGGATGCGCTGGACGACCTGCTCGCGACCCTTGCCGCGGAGGTCGCCGAGGCCGGCGAGGAGAAGGCCGTGTCCTCGGCGCTGCGTCTCGCGAAGTCGCGCGCGGCGCTGTTGATCGCGCTCGCCGATCTCGGCGGCGCCTGGTGCACGCTGGAGACAACCGGCGCGCTGACCCGGCTGGCCGAGGGCTGCCTCTCGGGCGCCACCGGCTGGCTGCTCGCCGAGGCACTGCGGCGCAAGCGCCTGCCCGGCATCGCGGAGGAGGATCTCGCCACCGGCGCGGGCTATGCGGTGATCGCCATGGGCAAGCTCGGGGCGGGCGAGCTCAACTATTCCTCCGACATCGACCTGATCTGCCTGTTCGACGAGGGCCGTTTCGACCCGGCCGACTATGCCGAGGCCAAGGCCGGTTTCATCCGGGTCACCCGCGGGCTGGTGCGGCTGATGGCCGACCAGACGGCGGAGGGCTACGTCTTCCGCACCGATCTGAGGCTCCGGCCGGCGCCGTCGACCACCCCGGTCTGCATGGCGATGGAGCCAGCCGAGCGCTACTACGAGAGCCTCGGGCGGACCTGGGAGCGCGCCGCCCATATCAAGGCGCGCACGGTGGCCGGCGACATCGCCGCGGGGCAAGGCTATCTGCAGCGCCTCGCCCCCTTCGTCTGGCGCAAGCATCTCGACTTCGCGGCGATCGAGGACACCCACGACATGCTGCGCAAGATCCGCGAGAAGAAGGGCAAGTTCACCCCCGCGGGGCTGCCGGGGCACGATCTCAAGCTGGGACCGGGCGGCATCCGCGAGATCGAGTTCTTCGCCCAGACCCGCCAGCTGATCGGCGGCGGCCGGCATCCGGAGATCCGCTCGCCGCGCACGCTCGAGGCACTGGCCGCGCTGGCCGCGCTCGGCTGGGTGGAGCGCGGCACCGCCGCGACGCTCAGCGCCGACTACACCGCGCACCGCGATCTCGAGCACCGTCTGCAGATGGTCGAGGACGCGCAGACCCAGATCATCCCGCAGACCGCCGAGGCCCGTGCCAGGGTCGCGGCGCTGGCCGGCTGGGACGATCTCGCTGCCTGGGAGCGCGACGTGGCCGACCGGCTGGCACGGGTGCACAGGGCCACGGAGGCCTTCTTCGGCCCGGGCAGGCCGCCCCGCAAGGCCGAGGCGCAGCCCTTCGAGATCACCGCCGAGTGGCTGGCCGCCCAGGGCTTCGAGCGGCCCGAGGATGCCTGCCGCCGGATCGAGCGCTGGCGCTCCGGCAGCCTGCCCGCGACCCGCTCGCAGCGCTCGCGGCGCCTCTATGCCGGGCTCGAGCCGCGGCTGATCGCCGAGCTTGCCCGGGCCGGCCGGCCGGACGAGGCGATCGCCGAGTTCGACCGCTTCCTCTCCGGCCTGCCGGCCGGGGTGCAGGTGTTCTCGCTGTTCTCCGCCAACCCGCATCTGCTCGACCTGATCGTCGGCACCTGCGCGCTGGCCCCGAAGCTGGCGGCCCATCTCGGCAGCGAGCCGAAGGCGCTGGATGCGCTGCTGACGCCGGATTTCTTCGAGCCGCTGCCCGGGACCGAGGCGCTGACCGCCGATCTCGAGGACTGGGTGGCGCGGGAGGCCGACTACGAGGGCCGGCTCGACGCCGCCCGGCGCTGGGCGCGCGAGACCCGCTTCCGCGCCGGCCTGCAGGTGCTCAAGGGCAAGGCGAGCGCCGAGGAGGCGGGGGCCGCCTTCTCCGCCATCGCCGAGGCCTGCCTCGCGGTGCTGCTGCCCCGGGTGATCGACGATTTCGCCTCGCGTCACGGCCCGCCGCCGGGCGTGGGGCTCGCGGTGATCGCCATGGGCAAGCTCGGCAGCGGCGAGATGACCGCGGGCTCGGATCTGGATCTCATCATCGTCTACGATGCCGGCGACGCCACCGCCTCCGAGGGGCGCCGCCCGCTCTCGCCCTCGGTCTATTATCCGCGGCTGACCCAGGCGCTGGTGGCGGCGCTGACCGCACCCACGGCGGAGGGCCGGCTCTACGAGGTGGACATGCGGCTCCGCCCCTCGGGCCGGCAGGGGCCGGTAGCGGTCTCGCTCGCCGCCTTCGAGAGCTACCAGCGCGAGAAGGCCTGGGTCTGGGAACACATGGCGCTGACCCGGGCGCGGGTGGTGACGGGCGAGCCGGGCCTCGGCGCAAGGGTCGAGGCGGTGATCGCCGCAGCGCTCGAGAGCCGGGCCGGCGCGCCGGAGGTGCTGGCCGAGGCGCGGGAGATGCGCGTGCGGCTGCTCGAGGCCCATGCCAAGGAGCGGGCCCGGCCCTGGTCGCTGAAGCACACCGCGGGCGGGCTGATGGAGATCGAGTTCCTCGCCCAGACCGGGGCGCTGCTGCGCGGGCTCGCGGGCACAAGGCGGGTGACGGAGGTGCTGCCGGCGCTCGGCGCGGCGGGCTGGATCTCGGCGGCGGAGGCGGACGAGCTGGCCCGTGCCCATGCGCTGCAGAGCCATATCCAGCAGATCGAGCGGGTGGCGCTGGAAACGCCCTTCGATGGCGCCACCGCGGGGGCCGGCCTCAAGGCGGCGGTGGCGGCGGCGACGGGCTTCGAGGATTTCGCGGCGCTGGAGGCGGCGCTCGGCGCGGCGCAGGCCGGTGCGGCGGCGGTGGTCGAACGGATCTTCGCGGATGTGGAGGAGGCCGGTTCCGGCGAGGCCTGAGCGCTCCGGGACCGGCGGCGCGGTCAGTCCATCGGGATCTCGGGCGCGAATTCCCAGACCCGCTCGTCGGCCTCGGCGCTGCGCATGCGGGTGATCTGGCAGCCGAGCTGCGCGCCGCCGGGCAGCCGGTCTAGCTTGGCGATGCGGATCGTCACCTGCCGCGCCCGCGGATCGGTCAGCAGCGCCTGCGCCAGCCGCTCGGCGAAGGTCTCGACCAGCGCGATGCGCGGGCCCTCGGCGATCTCGTGGATGCTGGAGACCAGCAGGTCGTAATTGATCACCCGGCCGACCTGGTCGTCGACATGGGCGGTGTTTCGGCGCACCTCAAGCACGATGTCGAAGGCGAGGCGCTGGGTCACGCCATGCTCCTCGCGATAGGCGCCGATCTCGATCTCGGCGACATAGCCGGTGAGGAAGATCAGGTCTCCGTCCTGCATCGGCGAGGCCTGCGCCAGCGCAGTGGGCAGTTCGGGCAGGGGGTCGGACATCTGGCGCCTCCGCCGGCCGCCCCGGCATGGGGCATCGGGGCCGGATTTCATGACCGTTTCTCCTTGGCGAGCCTAGTCGCCGCGCCGACCGCTGGCCATGCGAAATCGACTTAAGGGGTCTCAAGCAAGACCCGCAATGGTTCCCGGCAGGGGTCAGCCGGGATAGTCCGCCGCCTGCATCTCCGCAAGCCGCGAGATCGTGCGCGAGAACTCGAAGGCGCCCTTGCCCTCGGTGTAGAGCTCGGAAGGCGGCACCTCGGCCGAGAGATAGAGCCTGGTGCGGGCCTCGTAGAGCGCGTCGACCAGCGTCACGAAGCGCTTGGCCTCGTTGTTCTGCGCCCAGGTCATCGCCGGCACCTCCTCAAGGAACAGCGTGTCGAAGCGCCGTGCGATGGCCAGATAGTCCCGCGCCCCGAGCGGCACCTCGCAGAGCGCGGCAAAGGGCGCCCGCGCGGTCCGGCCGACGGCCTCGGGCACCGTCACCTGCCGCGTGCCGATCTCGATCGTGGCGGGCTCCGGCGCGGCGCCGCCGGTCTCCCGGTCCCAGGCCGCGGCCATGCCGGCCCGGGTGTCCTCGTCGAGCGGGTGGAAATAGCGGGTCTCGGCGCCTTCGCGCCCCATGCGGTAGTCGGTCGGGGAGGCCAGCTCGAGCACGTCGAGCCGCTCCTTGAGGAGCCCGATGAAGGGCTCGAAGATCACCCGGTTGAGCCCGTCCTTGTAGAGATCGTCCGGCGGGCGGTTGGAGGTCGCGACCACCACCACCCCGCGCTCGAACAGCGCCTCGAACAGCCGGCCGAGGATCATCGCATCGGTGATGTCGGTCACCTGCATCTCGTCGAAGCAGAGCAGAGTCGCGCCCTCGGCGACCTCGTCGGCCACCACCCTGATCGGATCGGTCACGTTGCTCTCGCGCGCGATATGCACGCCGACATGGATCTCCGACATGAAGGCGTGGAAATGCACCCGCCGCTTCGCCCCGACCGGGGCGCCGGCATAGAACAGGTCCATCAGCATCGACTTGCCGCGCCCGACCCCGCCATAGAGGTAGAGCCCGGTCAGCGCGATCACCTTGTGCGGCGCGCCGCGGCCGAAGCCGAACCAGCCGCGCTGCACCCGCTTGCCGCGAAGCGGGTTGTAGTCCTTCAGCCGCATATGCAGGAGCTGAAGCTTCTCGACCGCCATCGCCTGCGCGGGGTCGGGCCGGAGCGTCCCCTCGGCGATCAGCGACCGGTAGCGTGACATGGGCCCGTCGGGCATCGGCTCCCCCCGGATCGGTCGGACGCGCCACAAGCCATAAGGCCCATCGCCGCCCGCCGCAACACGCAGGCTGCATCGGCCGGTTCCGCACGAGAACTTTCTCGGCCCTTGGCCTGGCGGAAAAACCGGTTGAAGATAAAGAGCTTGGACGCGGTCAGAGCCGCCGGTGATCGACCCCATCACAAGCTTTGCTTTGACTGGCACGGGGCCGCATCCCACACAAATCGCGGAGGTACCCGCCCATGGCTTTCAACACCATCCGCGCCGACCGCGCCGCGCTCATCACCCCCGTGCTGATCGGCAGCTGCGTCATCGTGCTGATCAGCTTCGCGATCCGCTCGAGCTTCGGGCTGTTCCAGATCCCGGTGGCCGACAGCTTCGGCTGGCCGCGGGCGGAGTTCTCGCTGGCCATCGCGATCCAGAACCTCGCCTGGGGAATCGGCCAGCCGGTGTTCTCCGCCTTCGCCGACCGGTTCGGAGACCGGCGCGCCATCGTGCTCGGCGCCATCGTCTATGCGCTCGGCCTCGTGCTCTCGGCCTATGGCACCACCGCGGTCGAGCACCAGCTCTGGAACATCCTGATCGGCTGCGGCATCGCGGGCACCGGCATCGGCGTGGTGGTTGCGGTGGTCGGCCGCACCGCGGCGGCGGAGCACCGCTCGCTCTCGCTCGGCATCGTCACCGCGGCGGCTTCGGCGGGGCAGATCGTCGGCCCGCCG
The DNA here is from genome assembly GCF_030270585.1 of Paralimibaculum aggregatum. Classification (GTDB taxonomy): domain Bacteria; phylum Pseudomonadota; class Alphaproteobacteria; order Rhodobacterales; family Rhodobacteraceae; genus Thermohalobaculum; species Thermohalobaculum aggregatum. The sequence goes on along the minus strand of NZ_BSYI01000011.1, from coordinate 53,693 downwards.
GTCACCGCCTGGCTGCTCGGCATGATGGACTGGTCCGGCGTGTTCCTCGTCTTCGCCGGGGTCTCGCTCTCGCTGCTGATGTTCCTGCCGCTGCTGCGCACCCCGGCGCCGGTCTCGAGGGCCGAGCTCGAGGAGAGCATGGGCGCCGTGCTGCGCCGGGCGATGCGCGATCCGAGCTTCTTCCTGATCTTCGTCGGCTTCTTCTCCTGCGGCTATCAGCTCGGCTTCGTGACGGCGCATTTCCCGGCCTTCATCGCCGAGGTCTGCGGCCCGATCGATCCGTCCGGCCTGCTCGCCGGCATCGGCGTGGGCGACACCACGGCGCTCGGTGCGCTGGCCATCGCGGTGATCGGCTTCACCAACATTGCGGGCACGCTGCTGGCCGGCAAGCTGGGCTCGTTCCTGCCGAAGAAGAACCTGCTTGCGGCGATCTATGCCGGGCGGACGCTGATCTCCGCCTGGTTCATCCTGACCCCGATGACACCCTTGACGGTGCTGGTGTTCTCGGCCGTGATGGGCAGTCTCTGGCTCGCCACCGTGCCGCTCACCTCCGGCCTGGTCGCGCATATCTGGGGTCTGCGCTACATGGGCACGCTCTATGGCATCGTGTTCTTCAGCCACCAGCTCGGGAGCTTTCTCGGGGTCTGGATGGGCGGCGCGCTCTATGACCGCTTCGGCTCCTACGACACGGTCTGGTGGGTGGGGGTCGGCGTCGGCCTGCTCTCGGTGATCGTGCATCTGCCGGTGCGGGAGGCGCGCTCCGACCGGGCGGCCATGGCATGAAGCGGCTCTCGCCGGCCGCGGTCGTCATCGCCGCCGGCGGGCTGGTGATCGCGCTCAGCTTCGGCGCGCGCTCGATCTTCGGCATCGTGCTCGACCCGATCTCGGCGGAATACGGCTGGCCGCGCGAGGTCTTCTCGATCTCGATCGCGCTGCAGAACCTGGTCTGGGGGCTGGCGCAGCCGGTCTTCGGGCGCATCGCCGACCGCTTCGGCGACCGCCGCGCGCTGATGATCGGCCTGGTGCTCTACCTGGCGGGGATGCTCCTCTCGGCCTTCGGCACCACGCCGCTGGCGCAGCATCTCGGCGCCGGCGTGCTGGTGGGCTTCGGGGTCGCCGGCACCGGCTTCGGCATCGTGCTGAGCCTCGTCGGCCGGGCGACGCCGGAGGCCGGCCGTTCCCGCGCCATGGGCACCGCGGCGGCGATCGGCTCGGGCGGGCAGATGCTCATGCCGCTGCTCGCCGGCTCGCTGACCGAGGCCTTCGGCTGGCAGACCGCGATGCTCGCCATCACCGGGCTGCTGCTGCCGATGCTGCTCTGCATTCCGCTCCTCAAGCCGGCGGCGCAGCCCGAGGATGCCGACGATCCGGAGATCCCGCTCGGCCGCCTGCTGCGCGGCGCCTTTGCGCAGAGCTCCTATCTGCTGCTCACCATGGGGTTCTTCGTCTGCGGCTTCCATGTCGGCTTCCTCGCGGCGCATCTGCCACCCTATGTCGCGGAGGTCTGCGGCTCGGTGACGCTCGGCGCTGCCACGCTCTCGATCATCGGCGCGGCCAATGTGGCGGGCACCTATCTCTTCGGCCGCCTCGGCGCGGTTGTGCCGAAGCCGTTCGTGCTGTCGGGCATCTATGCCATGCGGGCGGTGGTGATCCTGGGCTTCCTTGCGGTGACGCCGACGCCGCTCACCGTGATCGTCTTCTCGCTGGCGATGGGGCTCTTCTGGCTGCCCACCGTGCCGCTCACCTCGGCGCTGGTGGCGACGATCTTCGGCGCCCGCAACATGGGGATGCTCTACGGCTTCGTCTTCCTCTCGCACCAGGTCGGCAGCTTCCTCGGCGTCTGGATGGGCGGGCGGATCTACGATGCCACCGGGAACTACGACTGGATGTGGTGGATCTCCATCGCGCTGGCGGTCTTCTCCGCCCTGGTGCATCTGCCGGTGCGCGAGGCGCGGGTGCGGATCGCCGCTGCCTGACCGTTTCGATGTGATATCGCCATATGGGGTCAACACCCCATTCTGCCGGCATGCCGGGCGGTTCTCGCCGGGGCCGGCCCATCGCCTTTGCCAACGGACACGGATCCAGGCGCAAAGGAGATCGCCATGCCCCTTCCCATCCTCGCCGAAATCGGCTTCGGCCTCGTCGGCATCGCCGATTTCATCTTCGGCCGAGTAGAGGCGGCCGACACCACCCGCAGGCTCGAGGAGATCTCCGGCCAGCTCGACGATCTGCGCGACGGCCTCGACGGGCTGAGCGGCCAGCTCGACAGCGTGGCGCTGCAGTTCCTCAACGAGCCGCTGGGTCAGATCGACACCGCGCGCAACCTGCTGTCCGGGCTCGAGCGGCTGAGCGACCCGATCGAGATCGCGGTGCGCGAGACCGCGATCCTCGAGGCCGTGACCAACGGGCTCGACGTGGCGATCCGCCAGGCCCGCAGCCTGATCGACGGCAACCCGACGCCGGCAAAATTCGCGGCGGTGACCGGCGGCCTCGCCTATGCGATGCAGACACGGATGCAGGTGTCGCTCGCGCTTGAGGACGGTGCCCTCGGCGCGGATGCCATCCAGGGCCCGCTCGCCGATGTCCGCTCGATCCTGAACGAGATCCAGGCCAGCGCGCTGCCGGGCCTGGTGAACCGCAATATCTCGGTAACCAACCACTTTCCCGACACCACCGACATCGTCACCGGCACGATCCTCGGCGGCGGGACCTTCTTCGTCGAGGTCATCGCGCGCAGCGGGCTCAGCTCCACCACCGTCAACCAGTCGGTGCACTACCTGACCGTGAACGGCGGCTTCCCGCGGGGGATCGACGTGAACCCGAACTTCGACCGCGATCTCGCCAATGCCCGCAACGCGGTCGCCGCGGAGGTCCGCGGACATGATCTCACCGATTTCGGGCAGTCCGCGATCCGTCAGGTCGCCCTCGATTTCGGCCAGTTCCACGGCGGCGAGGAGATCGGCGGCGACGGCGGGGACAACACCCTCGACGGCGGCGACGGGCATGATTTCGTCTACGGCCTGTCCGGCGACGACAGCCTCTCGGGCGGTGCCGGCACGGATGTGCTCGATGGCGGCGCAGGGGATGACAGCCTCGCGGGCGATTTCGGTGAAGACCGGCTGCTCGGCGGCGCCGGGGCAGACCGGCTCGACGGCGGCCCGGGCGACGATCTGCTCGTCGGCGGCGCGGGCGACGACAGCCTCGAGGGCGGAGCCGGGTTCGACACCGCCCGCTTTGCCGGCCCTGCGGCGGACCATGTCATCTCCGGCGATGGCCGCGCCGCCACCGTGACCGGGCCGGAGGGCACCGACCGGCTCAGCAACATCGACCAGCTCCTGTTCGACGACGGGCCGGTGGCGCTCGACCAGCCGCAGGGGCTATCGCCGGAAGCGGCGATGACGGTGGCCTATCTCTACGAGGCCGGGCTCGACCGCGGCGGGGATATCGGGGGTATCAACTTCTGGATCGACCGGCGCGAGGCGGGCCTCTCGGAGAAGGCGCTGGCAGAGGTCTTCCTCGACTCGAACGAGTTCGCCGCGGCCTTCGGTGCGCCGGACGAGCTCGACGACCGGGCACTGGTGCAGCGGCTCTACGAGAACGTGCTCGACCGCCCCGCCGACGATGCCGGGACCGCCTTCTGGGAGAGCGTGCTGGCGGCGCCCGGCACCGACCGGGCCGACCTGCTGCTCGCCTTCGCCGACAGCGAGGAGAACCGCGAGGGCTCGCCCTTCGTCGCGACGCTGCACGAAACCACGCCGGGGGACTGGGAATTCGGCTTCATCGGCTTCGGCTGAGCGGCCGGGGCCACCGGCATGGCTGGCAAAGCGCTGCGCGCCCGTTGATCTCGGGCGCGCAATCGGCTTTCTAGGGGAAAGATCCAGGAGCCTGCCGATGACCCTGCCCACACCGCCCTTCGTGCCGGCGCTGCGCCGCACCGCCCGCGTCGAGCGCCGCACCGCCGAGACCGACATCGCCGTCGAGGTCGCGCTCGACGGGACCGGCCGGTACGACTGTGCCACCGGGGTCGGCTTCTTCGACCACATGCTCGACCAGCTGGCGCGGCATTCGCTGATCGACATGACCATCCGCGCCGATGGCGACACCCATATCGACGACCATCACACGGTCGAGGACACTGGCATCGCGCTCGGCCAGGCGCTGACGCAGGCGCTGGGCTCGAAGCGCGGCATCCGGCGCTACGGCGCCTGCCTGCTGCCGATGGACGACACGCTGGTGCGCGCCGCACTCGATCTCTCGGGCCGGCCGTTTCTCGTCTGGAACGTCGAGATGACGGCGCCCAAGATCGGCCAGTTCGACACCGAGCTGGTGCGCGAGTTCTTCCAGGCGCTCGCGACTCACGGGCAGATCACGCTGCATGTCGAGCGGCTGGCCGGGATCAACAGCCACCACATCGCCGAGGCGAGTTTCAAGGCGGTGGCGCGGGCGCTGCGCGAGGCGGTGGAGCCCGATCCGCGCCGGGCCGACGAGATTCCCTCCACCAAAGGCGCGCTCTGATGGAGAACCGGCTCTACACGCTGCACCGCCATGCCCGCTCCGGCGATCTCGAGGTGGTCGGCGAGCCGGGCTGGCTCGCGGTGATCCCGCCGCTCTGGGCGCTCTACGAGGGGCTCTGGCTGACGCTGGGGTTGCAGGCGGCGTTTCTCGCCGCCGTCTTCTGGCTGGCGCCGCTGGCACTCAGTGCGGCCTATCTCGCGCTGGTGCTGATCACGGTGTTCGACGGCAACATGTTCCACCGGCTCGAGCTGCGGCTGCGCGGCTGGCGCGAGGTCGGCTGCGTCGAGGCGCAGACCCCCGAGGGCGCCGAGGAGCTCTTCCTGAAAGGCGCGCTGCAATGACCACGGCCATCGTCGATTACGGCTCGGGCAATCTTCGCTCGGCGGAGAAGGCGTTCCAGCGCGTCGCCGAGGAGCGCGGCGCCGGCGGGCCGATTCTCGTGACCGGCGATCCGGAGGCGGTGGCGCGGGCCGAACGGGTGGTTCTGCCAGGGGTCGGCGCCTTTGCCGACTGCCGCGCCGGGCTGATGGCGGTCGACGGCATGATGGACGCGATCGCCGAGCGTGCCGATGCCGGCCATCCCTTCCTCGGGATCTGCGTCGGCATGCAGCTGATGGCGACCCGCGGGCTCGAGCATGGCGAGACCCCGGGCTTCGACTGGATCCACGGCGACGTGGTGCGAATCGAGCCGAACGACCCGGAGCTCAAGGTGCCGCATATGGGCTGGAACGAGCTGCTGGTGGACGAGCATCCGCTGTTTGCCGGGATCGAGCCCGGGGCGCATGCCTATTTCGTGCATTCCTACCATCTGCGCCCGCGCAACCCCGAGCACCGGCTCGCCCATGTCCATTATGGCGAGATGGTGGCGGCGGTGGTCGGCCGGGGCAACCGGGTGGGCACGCAGTTCCACCCCGAGAAGAGCCAGGAGACCGGCCTGAGGCTGATCGGCAATTTCCTGGAATGGCAGCCGTGATCCTGGCGGCGATGCCGGCGGGGCCCGGCGGGCGCCCCGCCCGCCCACCCGCGCCCGCCGGGCCCCGCTGCGCCGATCCGGCCGGCGGCGTGCCCGGCTGCTGCTGAGGAGAGAGCGATGTCCTACGAGATCCTGCTGGCCTTTGCGGTGGCCTCTGCCGTGCTGCTCGCGATCCCGGGGCCGACGGTGATGGTGGTGGTCGCGCAGGCGCTGGCCGGCGGCCGGCGCACCGGGCTCGCCACCGTTCCCGGCGTGGTGCTCGGCGATGCCACCGCGATGACCGTCTCGCTGGCCGGCGCGGGCGCGGTGCTGGCGGCTTCCGCCACGCTCTTCACCCTGCTGAAGCTTGCCGGCGCGGGCTATCTCGTCTGGCTCGGCGTCAAGCTCTGGCGCAACCCGCCGGAAACGATGGAGACCGGCGCGCCGGTGCCGCGCCGCCAGCCGATGGGGCGGCTCTTCTGGCAAGCCTATGTGGTGACGGCGCTCAACCCCAAGAGCATCGTGTTCTTCGTCGCCTTCGTGCCGCAGTTCATCGTGGCGGGAGAGCCGCTGATGCCGCAGCTGGTGGCGCTCGAGGCGATCTTCCTCGGCCTCGCGGCGCTCAACACCGCGCTCTGGGCCTGGGCGGCGGGCAGCCTGCGCGCCCGGATCGGCCGGCCGCAGGTGCTGCGCGCGCTCGGGCGCACCGGCGCGGGCTTCCTGATCGGGGCGGGGCTGCTGACCGCCGCGGCCAGCCGGAGCTGAACCGGGCCGCGCGGGAGACTTCGGACGGGCCTCCGGGGGCGGGGGCGCGCGTGACGCGACGTTCCAAACCGGATTTGTCGCGGATATTGCGCTATAAACGTATCGTCCGATTTCCCCAGAGGAGAGGCAACCCCCATGTTCCCTGCCCGCGCATCCCTCGTGCTCGTCGCGACGCTCGCAGCAGCGCCGGCCTCGGCGCAGCTCGTGGACCGGATCGTCGCCGAGCTCGCCCCGACGATCCCCGGCGAATTCGTCGTCCAGCTCGACAGCAATCTCGAAAGCATCGCCACCGACGGGCTCGAGAGCCTCGGTGGCCAGGTGGTCAGCCACAGCCGCCGCAGCTCGGTGGCGGTGATCCGCCAGCCCGGTTTCGAATCGATGGGAATGGACGCCGCGATCTCCCGGCTCTCCGCGCTGCCCGGCGTGCGCCGGGTCGAGCCGAACTTCGAGATCACGCGCATGGGCGTGCCCAACGACCCGATGGCCGACCAGCTCTGGATGATCGAGGCGATCGAGCTCGCCGAGGCCTGGGGCGTGCTCGACGATGCCCAGCCGGTGGTCGTCGCGGTGATCGACGACGGCGTGCAGACCGATCACGAGGACCTCGCGGGCAATCTCTGGGTGAACGCCGGCGAGATCCCCGGCAATGGCGTGGATGACGACGGCAACGGTTTCGTCGACGACGTCAACGGCTTCGACTTCGGCGAGAACGACGGCGATCCGCGGCCCGACGCGGCCTGCTGGGCCGGCGGCGGCGACAGCGCCCACGGCACCCATGTGGCCGGCACGGTCGGCGCGGTGGGCGGCAACGGCATCGGCGTGGTCGGTGCCGCGCCGAAGGTGCAGATCATGGCGCTCAAGCTTTCCGAGGTGCTCGACGAGGGCGGCTGCCGCTATGCCGCCAACGGCTCGATCACCGCGGCGATCGACTATGCGACCCTGATGGGCGCCGACGTGATCTCCATGAGCCTCGGCGGCCCGCGCCGCTCGCAGGTACAGCGCGACCTCCTGCAGGCGGCGACAGATGCCGGGATCGTGGTCGTCGTGGCGGCCGGCAATGACGGGCTCGACATCGACGGCGACCAGCCGGTGATGGCGGTGCTCGCGCGCATGCAGAACGGCCAGCTGACCCCGGTGCGCCGGGCCATCGCGCCGATGTATCCGGCGGCCTGGAACCTCGGCGGCCAGATCACGGTGGCCGCCACCGAGGACCCGGAGGGCGGCGACCCGCGCTTCGTGCGCGCCTGGCGCGAGGGGATCGACTACACCCATGTTGTCTCGGGCCTGCGCTACACCGCCGATGGCGGCATCGACACCAGCGGCGCCGAGGTCTCCGTGCTCAACCCCGGGCAGATGCCGATCGGCTCCAACTGGGGCCCGCAGAAGGTGCATCTGGCGGCGCCCGGCAAGGCGATTCTCAGCACCATTCCGCGGCTCGAGGGGCAGGGCTTCGCGGCCGATTATGCCACCTTCAGCGGCACCTCGATGGCGACGCCTGCGGTCTCCGGCGCGGTGGCGATCCTGCGCGCCGCCTTCCCGGAGATGACGCCGGCGGAGATCAAGGCGCGGCTGATGGCGACGGTGGACCGCTCCGGCAGCCTCGGCGAGCGCACCGTGGCGGGCGGCGAGATCAACCTCTTCGCCGCGCTCTGCAGCGAGGGCGCGCCGCGCCGCCTGCCGGGCTGCGACGGCGAGGGCACCGGCACGACCGCCGGGGCGAGCTACACCCTGCCCGGCGCCGGGCAGGCCCCGGCCACCGCCGCCGCCACGCCGGCCCCGGCGCCGCAGCCGGCCCCCGCCGAGGCGGAGTCGGTGAAGGGCTCGATCAATGTCAACGAGCTCCTCGGGGCCGAGTGAGCGCGATGGCCCCGACCCGGCGCGCGCTCATGGCTCTCGCGGCGGCGCTCCCAGCGCTGGCCGCGGGGGCAGGGCCTGGGGCGCAGGGCCTGCCCACCCCCGAGGCCTTGCTCGAGGGGGTGGCCGACCCGGTGCCGCGCGATGCACCGATCGCACAGAGCTATGTGGTGATGATCGAACGGGGCACCTCGATCGAGGGCCTCGCGCGGGCCTGGGCGATCCTGAAGCCCGACCTATCCCGGGCGCGGTCGCAGGCCCGCGTCTTCGAGCTGCGCCTGGCCACGGAATTCGACCCCGCCGCGGTGCTCGATCTGCTCTCCCATACCAAGGGGGTGGTCCGCGCCGAGCCGAACTTCACCATCGAGCATGTCGAGGGTGCGCCGGACCCGGCCGCCTCCGAGTGACCGCCGGGGCGCTCAGTGCGCCTCGGCCCAGCTCGCCCCCTGGCCGGCATCCACCACCAGCGGCACGTCGAGCTTGACCGCGGGCTCGGCCGCCTCCTCCATCACCCGGCGCACGACGGCGACGGTGTCCGCGGCCTCGGCCTCCGGCACCTCGAAGAGCAGCTCGTCATGCACCTGCAGCAGCATCCGGCCCGAGAGCTTCGCCGCCGCCAGCGCTTCGGGAATGCGGATCATCGCCCGCCGGATCACGTCGGCGGCGCTGCCCTGGATCGGCGCATTGATCGCGGCGCGCTCGGCAAAGCCCCGGCCGGGCCCCTTCTGCGCGATGCCGGGCGTGTGGATGCGCCGGCCGAACAGGGTCTCGACATATCCGTTCTCTCGGGCCGTCGCCTTGGTCGCCTCCATATAGTCCCGGATGCCGGGGAAGCGCTCGAAATAGGCATCGATGAAGGCTTTCGCCTCGCCCTGCGGGATGCGCAGGTTGTTGGCCAGCCCGAAGGCGGAGATGCCGTAGATCACGCCGAAATTGATCGCCTTGGCCTGGCGGCGGACCATCGGGTCCATCCCCTCCACCGGCACGCCGAAGACCTCCGAGGCGGTCATCGCGTGGATGTCCTGGCCCTCGCGGAAGGCTGCCTTCAGCGCGTCGATCCCGGCGACATGGGCGAGGATGCGGAGCTCGATCTGGCTGTAGTCGAGGCTGAGGATCAGGTTTCCCGGCTCGGCGACGAAGGCGCGCCGGATGCCACGGCCCTCCTCGGTGCGCACGGGGATGTTCTGCAGGTTCGGATCGGTCGAGGCGAGCCGCCCGGTGGAGGTCGCCGCGAGCGAGAACGAGGTGTGCACCCGGCCGGTCTCGGCATTGACATGGGTCGGCAGCGCATCGGTATAGGTCGAGCGCAGCTTGGAGAGCTGGCGCCAGTCGAGCACCCGCGCCGGCAGTTCGTGGCCCTGCGCGGCGAGGCTCTCCAGCACGTCCGCACCCGTGCCCCATGCCCCGGCCTTGCCCTTCTTGCCGCCCGGCAGGCCCTGCTCGTCGAACAGGATCTCGCCGAGCTGCTTCGGGCTGCCCACGTTGAAGCTCCGCCCGGCGAGCTTGTGGATCTCGTCCTCGTATTCCGCCATCTTCTGCGCGAAGCGGGTGGACTGCCGCGCCAGCTCGTCGCGGTCGATGCGGATGCCGGCGCGCTCCATCTCCGCGAGCACCGGCACCAGCGGCCGCTCCAGCGTGTGATAGACGGTCGAGACCCGCTCCGCCGCCAGCCGCGGGCGCAGCACGTGCCAGAGCCGCAGCGTGACCTCGGCATCCTCCGCGGCATAGCCGGCGGCCTTGTCGATCTCCACCCGGTCGAAGGTGATCGCCGACTTGCCGGAGCCGATCAGCTCCTTGATCGGGATCGGCTTGTGCCCGAGATGCCGCTCCGAGAGCTCGTCCATGCCATGCCCGCCGCGGCCCGAATCGAGCGCATAGGAGATCAGCATGGTGTCGTCGATCGGCGCCACCGCGAGCCCGTGGCGGGCGAGCACCTTCATGTCGTATTTGAGGTTCTGCCCGATCTTGAGGATCGACGGGTCGGCCAGCAGCGGCCCGAGCCGCGCGAGCGCGTCCTCCAGCGCCAGCTGGCCCTCGACCCGCTCCGATGCGCCGAGCAGGTCGCCCTCGCCGGTGGTGTGGCCGACCGGCACATAGGCGGCGCGCCCCGGCACCACCGACAGCGCGATGCCGACAATCTCCGCCACCATCTCGTCGAGCGAGGTGGTCTCGAGATCGATGCAGAGCCGCCCGGCCTCCCGCGCCTCGGCGATCCAGGCCTCCAGCGTGCCCGGATCGCGCACCACCTCGTGCACGGCCGCCTCGAGGTCCGGCAGGTCGATCCGGGCGCCCGGAGCGCCGCCGAGGGCGGCGTGACCGGCGCCGGGGGGGCTCGATGCCCCCGCGGCGCCGCTTCCCCCCGCGGCCTCGGCCCGCGGCACCACCGCCGGGGGCTCGGCGCCCAGCGTCTCGGCAATCCTGCTCGTCAGCGTGCGGAACTCCATCTCCGCGAGGAAGCCCAGCAGCGCCTCCGGGTCCGGCTTCTCCAGCGACATCGCCTCGAGCCCGGTCTCCACCGGCACGTCGCGCTTCAGCGTCACCAGCTCGCGCGAGAGCCGGATCTGGTCGGCCTTCTCGATCAGCGTCTGCCGGCGTTTCGGCTGCCTGATCTCCCCGGCACGGGCGAGCAGCGTGTCGAGATCGCCGTATTCCCCGATCAGCTGAGCCGCGGTCTTCACCCCGATGCCCGGCGCGCCGGGGATGTTGTCCACGGAATCGCCCGCCAGCGCCTGCACGTCGACGACCCTTTCCGGGGCGACGCCGAATTTCGCCGCGACCTCCTCGGGCCCGATATCCACCTTCTTCATCGGGTCGCGCAGATGCACCGCCGGGCTCACCAGCTGCATCAGGTCCTTGTCGGAGGAGAGGATCGTCACCGCCGCGCCGGCCGCTGCCGCCTGCGTCGCATAGGTGGCGATCAGGTCGTCCGCCTCGTAGCCCTGCATCTCGATGCAGGGCAGGCCGAAGGCCCGCGTCGCCTCGCGGATCAGCGCGAATTGCGGCCGCAGATCCTCCGGCGGCTCGGTGCGGTTGGCCTTGTACGCGGGATAGAGCGCGTTGCGGAAGCTCTCGGAGGAATGATCGAAGATCACCGCGAAATGGGTCGGCCCCCGCGAGGAGGCCAGCCCCATCTCCGAATGCAGCATGGCGCAGAACATGTTGACCGCGCCGGTCGGCGTGCCGTCCGAGCGGAAGTTGTACTTCGCGTCGCGGTTCGCCGCCTGGAAATAGGCGCGGAAGATGAAGCCCGAGCCGTCGACCAGGTAGAGCAGGTCGCCCTTGCCGAGCGGCCGCGGCGCGCGGGCCTCAGCCATCCGCGGGCTTGTCCGCCGGGCCGCTCTCGAGCACGAACCTGCGGTCGCAATAGCCGCATTCGATGAAGCCCTCGGGGCCGATGGTGTACCACACCTTCGGATGCCCCAGCGCCCCGCCGCCGCCGTCGCAGCTCACGCGGGTCTGGCTCACCTTGATCGTCTCGGGCGCGTCGATGTTCATGGCGTTGTCTCTCAGGGTGTTCGGAGGCTGCAGGATGCGGCGCGAGCTTGCCCCGTCCGGCGGATCATAGCCATGCGGCACCGGCCCGCAAGCCATGCATCGCGCCGCCCCCGGTTGCTCCCGCCGCCGGCGGTGCTATTCCTGCCACCCGAGATGCCCGCGACTGCGCCAGCACAGGAGGCCCGGATGCCGGAGAATGCCATCGAGGTCCGCGGCCTCGAGAAGACCTATGCCGGCAGCGGCGGCAACGCGCCGAACCGTGCGCTGAAGGGGATCGATCTCGACGTGCCGGCGGGCTCGATCTTCGGGCTGCTCGGGCCGAACGGCGCCGGCAAGTCGACCTTCATCAACATCCTCGCCGGCCTCGTGACCAAGACCGCCGGCAGCGTGCGGATCTGGGGCTTCGACCAGGACGTCAACCCGCGGCAGTCGCGCGCCGCGATCGGCGTGGTGCCGCAGGAGCTGAACGTCGATCCGTTCTTCTGCGCCTATGACGCGCTCGAGGTGCAGGCCGGGCTCTATGCCGTGCCGAAGGCGGAGCGCCGCTCGATGGAGATCCTCCGCCGCGTCGGGCTCGAGGACAAGGCGCGGGCCTATTCGCGCACCCTCTCGGGCGGCATGCGGCGGCGGCTGCTGGTGGCCAAGGCGCTGGTGCACAACCCGGCGGTCCTGGTGCTCGACGAGCCGACGGCGGGCGTGGACATCGAGCTCCGCCAGATGCTCTGGTCCTATGTCCGCGAGCTCAACGCGGCCGGGACGACGGTGATCCTGACCACGCACTATCTCGAGGAGGCGCAGGAGATGTGCGACCGCATCGCCATCATCAATCACGGCGAGGTGGTGGCCTGCGACGACACGGCGGCGCTGCTCGGCCGGCTCGACGCCAAGACGCTGGTGCTGCGCCTCGAGCAGGCGGCGACCGAGGTGCCGCAGCTCGGGGACGGGCTGCAGGTCGAGCTGCGCGACCCGCGGACCTTGCGGATCACCTATTCCCGGAGCCGCTGGCAGGCGCCGGATCTCGTCTCCCGCGTGCAGGCGGCGGGCCTCGCCTGCACCGACATCTCGACCGAGGAGCCCGATCTCGAGGATGTCTTCCTCGCCCTCACCAGCAAGACGCCGGCGGAGGGCTGAGACGCCCGGCGTCGGTGCCGCTGCGACCGGGCGCCGCGTCCCGCGTCCCGCCGGCGGCACCGATCCGCCCGCGGCGCGGTTCGATCCCTCGTCACCCGTGGCAGCCGGCGCAGATTGCCACCGCTTGCGCATAGCCATGCACGGTGTGTGATTGGCAAGGCGCGGATGCGGAATGCTTTACCAACGTTGCGCCACCGCCGCGTGGAGGTGCCGCATGCTTCAGCGGATCAGCTTCTTGGTTATTCCGCTCGTCATGTCCCCCAGAAGATGGCGCAGCTGATCGTGGCCCGGGAGCGCCGGTGCCGCCGGTGCCCGCGCGGCGCCATCGGCGGCGCGCGCGGCTTCGGTGGGGCTCGATGCCCTGCCGGAGGCGTCTTCCTCCGGCGCGGCCGCCGTCGCCCAGCCGCGATCCTTCCAGCGGGCATGCAATGCCGCGTCCACCGGGTTGTCCGCAGCGATCCGTGCCACCCAGTCCGCCCCGAGGCTGTCCGCCGTCACTTCCTTCCGCTCGGTGACGTTGCGATTCTCCACCGTCTCCGGGATGCCGAGATCCCGGCTCGCCGCGGCGACCAGCTCGCCGGCCCGGCGATAGTCGCCCACGAACCAGAACCCGGCGAGCCGCGCCTCGAGATAGGCCAGCCGTCCGGCCGAGGAGAGCCGGTAGAGCGCCGGTACCCCCTGCTCGAAATACCGCGTCAGCAGGAATCGCGCGATCGGATCGCGCCGCTGCGCCCGGTACCAGCGCGCGAAGTCCGGTGGCTGCGGCCCGTGGCCCTTGCGGTGCCAGGTCCAGCGATAGTTGTAGAGCGAGAGATGGTAGCCGACCGGGTCGCGCAGCAGCACGCTCTCGCGGATCTGCGCCCCGGGAAACGCCGCCCTGAGCGAGGTGCTCAGCGAGTGCCCGGACACCGCGCGCACCCCGGACAGCCGCGCGTCGCCCGGCGCATAGTCGTAGCGGTTGCCGACCACGTTTCGCCAGGGGTTCTCCCAGCGCGGGGCGATCAGGAAACCCTTGCCGAGATGCCGCTCGAAGTGGTGCTCCACCGTTGTACCCGCGCATTTCGGCACGTGCAGCAGGAAATGGACGACCTCTCGGCTCACGTCTCGCCTCGCTCGGACTGGCCCCGCAGCGGCGCGGGCGCGTGCCTGCCTAGCCTCCCGGGCGGCGCTTTGCAAATCTGGGCGCGGGCCTCCGGCACCGGCGCCGCGACGGGCCGGGCCGCCCGGGGATCTCCAGCGGCGATCTGGGGGCTTGCCGCCTCCCAGGTCGCGGGCCAGAGTCGGCGCCCAAGCCACCGACCGGAGGGGCCCGATGAGCTACGCCTATGACGACCAGAACATCTTCGCAAAGATCCTTCGCGGCGAGATCCCGAACCGAACGGTGCTGGAGACCGAGCATTGCCTCGCCTTCCACGACATCGCGCCGCAAGCGCCGGTGCATGTGCTGGTGATCCCGAAGGGCCCCTATGTGAACGCCGATCATTTCGGCGCCGAGGCCAGCGCCGGGGAGCTCGCGGATTTCCAGCGGACCATCGCGCGTGTGGCGGCCGAAACCGGTGTCGCCGAATCGGCCGGGGGCGAGGGTTACCGGCTGATCGCCAATTCCGGCGTCAACGGGGTGCAGGAGGTGCCGCACTACCATGTCCATATGCTCGGCGGGCGCGGTCTCGGGCGGATGCTGGCACGCACCGGCTGAGCCGCGCGTGCGGCGCGGGGCGGCGGTCAGCCGGCGAGCCGCTCCGCGAGCGCCGTCATCTCCGGCGCGACGAAGTCCCAGTCGGCCTCCGGCGCCAGGTCGCTGCGCTGTCCCGGCCCGTGTTCCGCCGGTCGCGGCACGAAGGCGGTGGCGAGCCCGGCGGCGCGTGCCGCCGCGAGGTCGTCGTTGTGGGCGGCAACCATCACCACCTGCCCGGGCGGCAGCCGCAGCGCCGCCGCCGCGCGGAGATAGACCTCGGGCTCCGGCTTGTAGGTCTGCGCGATCTCGGCGCCGAGGATCGCATCCCATTCCAGCCCGCCAAAGCGGGCGAGCCGGGCCATCAGCGCGATCGAGCCGTTGGAGCAGGGGGCAACCAGCAGCCGCCGCCGCATCGCCGCGATGCCGGGCACCGAATCGGGCCAGGGCGGCAGTTTCTCCCAGGCGGTGTTGAGCGCGTCGCGCTCCGGCCCGTCGAAGATCTCCCCGAGGCCGCAGGCTACGAGCGCCCGGTCGAGATTCTCCCGGTGCAGCACATCGAGGGGGGTGTAGCCGCGGGTTCCGGCGCGGATCGGCGCCATGCCCGGCTGGTATTCCGCCCGCCATGCATCGGCAAAGCGCTCCGGCGCCAGCGCGATCCCCCTGGCCGCGAAGGCCGGTGCCACTGCCTCCGCCACCCCGCGGCGCCAGTCCACCACAGTGCCGAACACGTCGAAGATCGCGGCCTCGATCGTCATGCCTGCCTCCCATCCTGCACGCCGGATCATCTGCCACCGCTCCGTCAGCCGGTGCAAGGGCGTCGCGACGGCGGTTCCGCGCGGCTCGGCAAATCCGGAGGATTTGCCGAGGCAATGGCATGGCGCGCCCGGAGGGCGGGCCGCCGCAAGGTCAGGGCTCGCCGCCCTTGCCGATGCTGCCGCGGTTCGCCCCCTGCTGGCCCCGGTGGCGCAGCAGGTGGTCGGCCAGCACGCAGGCCATCATCGCCTCGCCCACCGGCACCGCGCGGATGCCGACGCAGGGGTCGTGGCGCCCCTTGGTGACGATCTCGGTCTCGCGGCCCTCCAGGTCCACCGTGCGCCGCGGCGTCAGGATCGAGGAGGTCGGCTTCACCGCGAAGCGCACCACCACGTCCTGCCCCGAGGAAATCCCGCCGAGCACGCCGCCGGCATGGTTGGCGCCGAAGCGCGGCCCGTCATTGCCCATGAAGATCTCGTCGGCATTCTCCTCGCCGGTGAGCGCCGCGGCGGCGAAGCCGTCGCCGATCTCGACGCCCTTCACCGCGTTGATCGACATCATCGCCGCCGCCAGATCGCCGTCGAGCTTGCCGTAGACCGGCGCGCCGAGCCCGGCGGGCACGCCGCGACCCACCACCTCGACCACCGCGCCGACGGAGCTGCCCGCCTTGCGCAGCCCGTCGAGATAGCCGGCCCAGTCCGTCGCCGCCTTCGGGTCCGGCGTCCAGAACGGGTTGCGCTCGATCTCGTCCCAGTCCCAGGCGGTGCGGTCGATGCCGTGGGGGCCCATCTGCACCATCGCGCCGGTCACCGTGCAGCCCGGCGCCAGTGCCTCGATCACCTTGCGCGCGACGCCGCCTGCAGCCACCCGCGCTGCGGTCTCCCGCGCCGAGGAGCGCCCGCCGCCGCGGTAGTCGCGGATGCCGTATTTCATCCAGTAGGTGTAGTCGGCGTGACCCGGGCGGAACTTCTGCGCGATCTCGGAATAATCCTTCGAGCGCTGGTCGGTGTTGCGGATCATCAGCTGGATCGGCGTGCCGGTGGTCACCCCCTCGAAGACGCCGGAGAGGATCTCCACCCGGTCCGGCTCGCGGCGCTGGGTGGTGTAGCGGCTGGTGCCGGGCCTGCGCCGGTCGAGCCAGTGCTGCAGCTCCGCCTCCGCCAGCGGCAGGCCCGAGGGCGCGCCGTCCACCGTGCAGCCGAGCGCCGGCCCGTGGCTCTCCCCCCAGGTGGTGACGCGGAACATGTGGCCGAAGCTGTTGTGGGACATCGCCGTCTCCCTGCTGGAACGCTGCGCCTTCGCCTACACCGCGGGCCGGAAATGCGAAACCCCGCCCGGTGAGGGGCGGGGCTCGTAAAGACGTGGTCGCGGTGGGATCAGTGGTCGCCCTTCACCGAGGCCCAGACCTTCTTGTTGGTGAAGTAGAGCAGCACCGAGAGGATCACCAGCCAGATCAGGTTGCGCAGGCCGGCTTCCTTGCGCTCGGTCAGCTTCGGCTCGGCGACCCACATCAGGAAGGCCGCGACGTCCTTGGCCTCCTGCTCGATGGTGGCCTCGGGGGGCGTGTAGTCGGCGCCGTGATAGCCCTCCTCGCCCTCATGGTCGCCGCCGCCATGCACGGTATACTCCACGTCGTCGCCCCAGAGCGGCTGCGCCATGGAGATCTTGCCGCCCGGGAACACCTCGTTGCCGTAGAGGATGCTGCCCGCGGCCTCGTGCTCCTCGCCGGTATAGCCGGTGAGCAGCGAGTAGATGTACTCGGCGCCGCCGGTGCCCTTGAGGAACTGGTTGATGCCGAGGCCATAGGGGCCGTGGAAGCCGGCGCGGGCCTTCGCCATCAGGCTCAGATCCGGCGCGCCGGCCGCGGTGTTCGCCGGGAACTTGTCGGAGGGCAGGCCGGGGCGGGTGTCGCCCGGCAGCGCCTCGGGGCCGGTATCGGCCACCTCGTACAACGCGGCGATCGCCTTCACCTGGTCGTCCGGGAAGGCCGGGCCGGTGGAATCGCCCAGCGAGCGGAAGGCGAGGTATTTCAGCCCGTGGCAGCTCGCGCAGACCTGGTGGAACACCTGGAAGCCACGCTGCAGCTGCATCGAGTCGTAGGTGCCGAACGGCCCCTCGAAGCTGAAGTCCACATCCGTCACATGCCCGCCTTCGCCGGCCGCCAGCGCCTGGCCGGCGAGGCCGGTGGCCGCGACCACCGCGAGCGGGGCGAGGATTCGCTTGATCATCATGGGATGTCTCCTTTCCTCGCGGGTCATTCGGCCGGGGTGGCGGCCGCCTTGCCGCCGGCCTCGGGTTTCGGATGCTCGGCCTCGAAGGCCTCCTCGATGGTCTTGGGCTGGGGCAGCGGCTTCTCGGTGATGCCGAGCACCGGCAGGATCACCAGGAAGTAGCCGAACCAGTAGGCGGTGCCGAGGAGCGAGATCGAGGCGATCGTGTCGGTCGGCGCCTGGCTCCCGCACCACATCAGCAGCAGGAAGTCGACCACCAGCAGCCAGAACCACCACTTGAACTGCGGGCGGTAGCGGCCCGAGCGCACGCGGGAGGTGTCGAGCCAGGGCGCCAGCGCCATCACCAGGATCGAGCCGAACATCGCGATCACGCCGCCCAGCTTCGCGGTGAAGGGCATGATCTGCATCAGCCAGACATCCTCGGTGATCGCGCGCAGGATCGCGTAGAACGGTAGGAAGTACCATTCCGGCACGATATGCGCCGGGGTCACCAGCGGGTTGGCCTCGATGTAGTTGTCCGGGTGGCCCATGTAGTTGGGCATGAAGAACACGAAGACCACGAAGAGGATCAGGAACAGCGCCAGCGCGTAGATGTCCTTGATCGTGTAGAAGGGGTGGAAGGGCACCGTGTCCTTCTTCACCGTGGCGACGTCGTTGGTCCGCACCGGCACGCCGGTGGGGTTGTTGTTGCCGGTGGTGTGGAAGGCCCAGATATGCACCACCGTGAGCCCGAGGATCACGAAGGGCAGCAGGTAGTGCAGCGAGAAGAAGCGGGTCAGCGTCGGCTCGTCGACCGAGAAGCCGCCCCAGAGCCAGACCACGATGTCATCGCCGATCAGCGGGACCGCCGAGAACAGGTTGGTGATCACGGTGGCGCCCCAGAACGACATCTGCCCCCAGGGCAGCACATAGCCCATGAAGGCGGTCGCCATCATCGCGAGGTAGATCAGGATGCCGATGATCCAGGTGATCTCGCGCGGCTCCTTGTAGGAGCCGTAGTACAGCCCCCGGAAGATATGCGCATAGACCGCGATGAAGAAGAAGCTGGCGCCGTTCGCATGCATGTAGCGCAGCAGCCAGCCGCCGTTCACGTCGCGCATGATGTGCTCGACCGAGGCGAAGGCGGCGTCCGTCGAGGGGATGTAGTGCATCACCAGGGTGATGCCGGTGACGATCTGCACCATCAGGAAGACGGTGAGCACGACGCCCCAGATCCACATCCAGTTGAGGTTCTTCGGGGTCGGGAACTTGAGGAAGTCGGCCGCCAGCGCGATGACGGGCAGGCGCGAATGGACCCATTTCTCGAAGCCGGATTTCGGCTCGTAATGATCCTGTGGAATGCCGGACATGTCGCTCTCCTTCAGCCGAGCCGGATCGTGGTGTCGTCCAGGAACGCAGCCTGGGGCACCTCGAGGTTGCGCGGTGCCGGACCTTTGCGGATGCGGCCGGCGATATCATAATGCGACCCGTGGCAGGGGCAGAACCAGCCGTTGAACTCGCCCGAGCCGTCGCCGAGGGGAACACAGCCGAGATGCGTGCAGACACCGACCATCACCAGCCACTCGCCGGCAGCGTCCAGCGTGCGGTTCTGGTCCGCGGCGTCGGCGCCCGGCTTGTTCGCGTTCTCCGCGTTCTGGTCGGGCAGGTCCGAGAGCGCGACGGCGCGCGCCGCCTCGATCTCCTCCTCGGTGCGGCGCCGGATGAAGACCGGCTTGCCGCGCCACATCACCTTGATCTCGGTGCCGGGCTCGATGCTGCCGACATCCACCTCGATGCTTGCCAGCGCGAGCACGTCGGCCGAGGGGTTCATCTGATCGATCAGCGGCCAGACCATGGCACCCACGGTGACGGCTCCGGCCGCCGCGGTCGCCACGTAGAGAAAGTCTCGCCGGGTGTGGTCGCTGTCGGTCTCCGCATGAGACATCGGGTTCTCTCCTCCTTTGGCGGGCGCCTGACGCCCTCGGGGCCGGCCAGAGCTCGGGACAAGATCACAGAGCGCGTATGCTCGGGGAATAGTAGTTTCGTGTCCAGCGGGTCGACGGGACAGAGCGCCGCAGCGGAGGCTTGAGCATGTCCCGCGCCGCCGATCAAGCCCCTTCGGCAACGCCCGTGCTCGCCGCGCCATCGCCGGTCGGGCTGGTGGCCGTGATGCCGGACCAGGCCGGCAATCTCGGGGCGATCCTGCGCACCGCGGCCTGCCTCCGCGCGCCGGTGCATGTCGTCGAGCCCTGCGGCTTCGCCTTCTCGCCGAAGGCCTGGCGCCGCAGCGCGATGGACTATGCCGGGCTCGCCGCGATCCATCGCCATGCCAGCTGGGCGGCCTTCCTCGCGGCGCGCGGCGCGGCGCGGCTGGTGGCGCTCACCGCACATGGCCAGGCGAGCCTCTGGGAGGCGCGCTTCGCCCCCGGCGACCTCCTGCTGCTGGGCAGCGAGAGCGCCGGCCTGCCGGCGGCGGCGCTGGCCGCGGCGGATCTCGGGCTGCGCATCCCGCTGCACCCGCAGGCGCGTTCGCTCAACATCGCGGTGGCCGGGGCGATCGCGCTCGCGGAGGCACAGCGCCAGCTCCGGGCGTGACCGTGCGCGGGCGACGCTCATGGCGCCCGCCGCGCGGCGATCAGGAACTCGGTGTTGCCGTCGCCGCCGCGGATCGGGCTTTCGGTGAGGCCGAGCACGGCCCAGCCGCGGTCCTCCAGGAACCCCCGGATCCGCGCGCAGACCTCGGCATGCACGGCCGCGTCGCGCACCACCCCGCCCTTGCCGATCGCCGCCCGCCCGGCCTCGAACTGCGGCTTGACCAGCGCCGCGAGATGCGCCCCCGCCCGCGCGAGCTCCAGCGCCGGCGGCAGCGCCAGCGTCAGCGAGATGAAGGAGAGATCCGCCGTGATCCAGTCCACCGGCGGCAGGCCCGCAGCGCCGAGCGCCCGCGCGTTGACCCCCTCGTGCAGCGTCACCCGCGGGTCGCCGGCGAGCTTCGGGCTGAGCTGCCCGTGGCCGACATCCACGGCATGGACATGCGCCGCCCCGCGCGCCAGCAGCACCTCGGTGAAGCCCCCGGTGGAGGCGCCGAGATCGAGCGCCATGCCCGCCGGCACCAGGGCGAAGGCGTCGAGCGCATGGTCGAGCTTCAGCCCGGCGCGGGAGACCCAGGGGCAGGGGTCCTCGCCGAGTTCGATCGGCGCATCCGGGGCGACCATGGCGGCGGGTTTCGTGGCCACGCGCCCGCCGAGCCGCACCGCCCCCGCCGCGATCAGCGCCTGCGCCCGCGCCCGGCTCGGCGCCAGCCCGCGGGCCACCAGCACCCGGTCGAGCCGCTCGGCGCTCATGGCTGCCGCCCGCGGAAGACGATGTTGGGTCGGGTGCCGAGGAGCAGATACCGCACCACCACGAGATCGACAGCGGTGGCGGCGAGCAATGGCCCCAGCACCTCCCAGTCGGTCCCTGCCTCGGTGAGCAGCGCCGGCTCGCGCAGCTCCTCGGCGATCTCGAGCAGGATCACCGCGGCGATGTAGCCGGCATAGACCCGCGGCATCGCCGGGTGGCGCCGCAGCAGCAGCGCCAGCGCCAGCGGCGGGCCGGTGAGCACCACGCCCCAGTAGAGCCAGCCGAAGGGCAGCGCGACGCCGCCGGGATCGGCCCCGTCATCGGTGACGAGCACGGCGAGAATCGCCGCCGCCAGCAGGCACTGCGCGCCGATCCAGCCCGCCACGGCGAGCAGCCCGCCGCGCAGGCGGTTCAGCGGATGCGCCCGCCGCTCCGCCGCGGTCAGCCGGCGCCAGCGCCGATGGATCTGCGACTCCCCCCCGGTCATGGCCTGTCGCATAGCACGGCGCGGCGCCTCAGTCCTCCGCGAAGAAGTTCTCGTCGATCTCGGAAAGCGTGATCGTCTCGGTCGGCCGCACCCCGACGCCATAGGCGATCATCAGGCGGGCAAGGCGCGCCCCGTCGATCAGGATCACCCGTTGCTGCACGCGCTCGGCATAGTCCCGCGCCTCCCGCGAGAAGCCTGAGGTGGTGACGAAGACCCCCTTGCTCGCCCCCTCGCCGGTCAGCGAGCCGACGAACTGCTGGATCGCCGGCCGGCCGATGGTGTTCTCCGCGGCATAGCGCTTGGCCTGCATGTAGACCCGGTCGAGCCCCAGCGCGTCCTCGTCGATCAGCCCGTCGATGCCGCCATCGCCGGAACGGCCGAGCACACGGCCCGCCCCGTCCCTCCCGCGCCCGTAGCCCATGGCGAGCAGGAGCTCGACCACGGCCTTCTCGAAAAAGGCTGGGGTGCCATTGTGCAGGCGCTCGACGATATCCCGCTCCAGGGCACGCTCGATCATCCGGGCAGCGTCTCGGATGATCTCGTCGGGCGCGCGGTCGTGCTGCGTGTCCCGTTGCAGAGCGACCTCGGAGGCGTTGGCGGAATTGCCCGGTCCGTTCGCCGAGGCGTATCCGGGAAACCGCAGCAGGTACTGATGGTCGAGCAGTGGGGGAGGTGCCGCGAGCACGCTCCGCCCGCTTTCGGTGATCTCGTAGTGCCCGGCAGTGCGCTTCTCGATCAGCCCCGCCTGGCTCAGGCTGACGAGGCACCAGGCGATGCGGCGCATGATGCGCGGCTTGGCGCCCTCGCCGGGCGCGGTGTCGAGTGCCTCGGGGCCGAGCCCGAAATGCCGCACCACCCCCGGCATGGCCTCGCGCGAGTTGCGCCGGCCTTCGGCGATCTCCCGCAGCACCGGGAGATTTGCATCGTTGATCGTCGGAAACCCGTCCGACATGGCCTCACGCCCTGGCGGCGGCGTCACCGGTGGACTGGCCGAGGGCGGCGAGGGCCTGGGCGACGATGTGGGGGGCGTTGAGCCCGGCCCGGTCGTACATCGCCGCCGGCTTGTCCTGGTCGATATAGACGTCCGGCAGCACCATCGGGCGGATCCGGCAGCCCTGGTCGAGCGCGCCCTCGGTGGCCAGCAGCTGCAGCACGAAGGAGCCGAAGCCGCCGACCGAGCCTTCCTCCACCGTGACCAGCGCCTCGTGCTCGCGGGCGAGCCGCAGCACCAGGTCGCGGTCGAGCGGCTTGGCGAAGCGGGCATCGGCGACGGTGGTCGAGAGCCCCATGGCCTCGAGTTCCTCCGCCGCCTTCAGGCATTCGCCGAGCCGGGTGCCGAGGGACAGGAGGGCGATCTTCGTGCCCTCGCGCACCACGCGGCCCCTGCCGATCTCGAGCGCTTCGCCGCGCTCCGGCATCTCCACGCCGACCCCCTCGCCGCGGGCGAAGCGGAAGGCGATCGGGCCCTCGTCATACTCCACCGCGGTGCGCACCATGTGGCGGAGCTCCGCCTCGTCGGCCGCGGCCATGATCACCATGCCCGGCAGGCAGCCGAGATAGGCGATGTCGAAGCTGCCGGCATGGGTCGCGCCGTCGGAGCCCACGAGCCCGGCCCGGTCGAGCGCGAAGCGCACCGGCAGGCCCTGGATCGAGACGTCGTGCACGACCTGGTCGTAGCCGCGCTGCAGGAAGGTCGAGTAGATCGCCACGAAGGGCTTCATGCCCGCCGCCGCGAGCCCGGCGCCGAAGGTCACCGCATGCTGCTCGGCGATGCCGACATCGAAGCAGCGGTCGGGATGCATCTTGCCGTAATGGTCGAGCCCGGTGCCCGAGGGCATCGCCGCGGTGATCGCGACGATGCGCGGATCGTCGTTCGATTCGGCCACGAGGCTCTCGGCGAACACCTTGGTGTAGGAGGGCGCGTTGGCCGGCGGCTTCGACTGCTTGCCGGTGACGACGTCGAACTTCGCCGTGGCATGGCCCTTGTCGGCGGCCTCCTCGGCGGGGCCGTAGCCCTTGCCCTTGCGGGTGATGGCATGGATCAGCACCGGCCCGTCGGCGCGGGCCTTCACCGTGCGCAGCACCGGCAGCAGCTGGCTCATGTCGTGCCCGTCGATCGGGCCGATATAGTCGAAGCCGAGCTCCTCGAAGAGCGTGCCGCCCACGGTGGCGCCCTTGAAGAGCTGCTCGGCCCGGTGCGCGCCCTCGCGGAACACCTCCGGCATGTAGGAGAGCATCTGCTTGGCGGCGGCCTTGAAGTCCTGGAACGGTTTCTGCGCGTAGAGCCGCGAGAGATAGGAGGACATCGCGCCCACCGGCGGCGCGATCGACATCTCGTTGTCGTTGAGGATGACGATCAGCCGCTTGCCGAGATGGCCGGCATTGTTCAGCGCCTCATAGGCCATGCCGGCAGAGAGCGCGCCGTCGCCGATCACCGCGATGGCATCGCCGGTGTCGCAGCCGAACTCGCGCCCCATGGCGAAGCCGAGCGCCGCCGAGATCGAGGTCGAGCTGTGCGCCGCGCCGAAGGGGTCGTAGGCGCTCTCGCTGCGCTTGGTGAAGCCCGAGAGCCCGCCGCCCTGGCGCAGGGTGCGGATCCGGTCGCGCCGGCCGGTGAGGATCTTGTGCGGGTAGCACTGGTGGCTGACATCCCAGATCAGCTTGTCGCGCGGGGTGTCGAAGACCGCATGGATCGCCACGGTGAGCTCCACCACGCCGAGCCCCGCGCCGAGATGGCCCCCGGTGACCGAGACGGCGGAGATCGTCTCCTGGCGCAGCTCGTCGGCAAGCCGCTCGAGCTGGGCGTCGGAGAAGCCGCGAATGTCCGCGGGGTCGTTCACGAGATCCAAGAGCGGGGTTTGCGGGCGGTCGCTCACTGGGTGGGCTCCTCGATTGGCAGGCGGCCTCTCGGGCCGGCTCAGAAGGGAATGTCGTCCTCGTCCGCGGCGCCGGAGGCTGCCGGATCGGGCCTGGGCTTGGGCTTGGGCTTGGCGGCTGCAGGCTTGCGCGCCGGGCGCTCGGCCGCGGGCCCGGAGGCTTCGGCCTCGGGCGCCAGCGCCGGGCCGCCATCGGCGCCGGCCACGATCCGGCTCACCTTGAGCTCGGCATCGCGCAGGAGCGCCTCGCAGCGGGATTTCAGCTCGGCACCGCGCTGGTAGAGCGCGATGGAGGCCTCGAGCGGCACCTTGCCGTCCTCGAGCCGGCCGACCACGGTCTCGAGCGCCGCCAGCGCCTCCTCGAAGCTCATCTCGGAGACCAGGGTCTCGGCGGAATGCGGATCGCTGCTCATCTCGCCTCCACATGGTCGATCAGCGCGTCGAGATGGGCGCGCAGCCCGCCGATCAGCCCCTCGAGATCGTAGCCGCCCTCGAGCGCCGAGACGATCCGCCCGTCGCAATGCTTCGCGGCCAGCTTGCAGAGCTCGGCGGTGACCCAGCCGAAATCCGCGTCCATCCAGTTGAGATTGGCGAGCGGGTCGTTGACATGGGCGTCGAAGCCGGCCGAGACGATCAGCAGCTCCGGCTTGAACTCGTCCACCGCCGGCAGGATCTGCCCCTCATAGGCGCTGCGCATCTCCTTGCCGCCCGACATCGGCGAGAGCGGCGCGTTGAGGATGTTGCCCACCCCGGTCTCGTGCGCCGCGCCGGTGCCGGGATAGAGCGGATACTGGTGGCTCGAGGCGAAGAAGACCCGCGGCTCGGACTGGAAGATGTCCTGCGTGCCGTTGCCGTGATGCACGTCGAAATCGACGATTGCCACGCGCTTCAGCCCGTGCACCTCCAGCGCGTGCATCGCCCCGACCGCGACATTGTCAAAGAGGCAGAAGCCCATCGCGCGGTCGTACTCGGCATGGTGGCCGCAGGGGCGCACGGCGCAGAAGGCGGCCCGGTGGCTGCCCTTGAGTACCGCATCCACGGCGGCCACGGCGCTGCCGGCGGCATGGCGCGCCGCCTCGAGGCTGCCCGGCGACATGTGGGTGTCCGGGTCGAGGCTGACGAAGCCTTCTTCCGGCGCGCTGGACTCGATGGCGTCGATGTAGTCGGAGGCATGCGCCCGCGCGAGCTGCTTCCGGCTGGCGGCAGGCGCCGTGATCCGGGGCAGGTCGGCATAGGGCAGGGTGGCGAGCAGGTGCTGCACCGCCTCGATGCGGGCCACCCGCTCGGGATGCCCGGGGGGCGTCACGTGACGGTGGCTCGACGGATGTGTGACGATCAGGACGCTCATGGGGCCGAACATAGACAGAGAAGCGGCGCCCGGCAATCAGCGCGGGCCCCTCGTGAGGCGGGCGGGGGTGGGGCGTTCTGCCCCGGTGCGGACCGGTGCCGGAAGCTCCGGCCAACGTCCCGCGGAACGCAAAAGGCCCCGCCGAAGCGGGGCCCGATATCCGTGCCTTTGCAGCGCGCGCTCAGGCGGCGCGGCGGCGGCGATAGAGCGCCAGCCCGGCGAGGCCGGTCAGCATCAGCGGCAGCGCCGCCGGAACCGGGATCTCGCGCTCGATCAGGTTGAATTCGAGACCGGCAACCGCGAAGTCGCCCACGCCCTGGAGATCGTTGCTGTCGAGGGCGACGAAGGTCACGGTCGAGGTGATCCGGCTCAGGCCGGTGCTCGCGAAGAAACCATTGCCGAACTGGACGAAGACCTCGGTGGCATCGACGACGTCGGACGGGCCGGAATCGTAGCTGATCTCGGCGCTCTCCTCGTCGTCCTCGTCGAAGAAGAAGTCGAGCAGGTAGAAGGCGGTGATCTCGACGGCTTCGCTGAACGTGATCGTCAGCACCTCGTCGCCGTTGATCTCGTCCGGGTTCGGGCCGCCGATGCCCGCGCCGTCGGAGTCGCAGGCGAAGCTGCCGCCACCGGCGGTGCAGAAGGCCGAGGTGCCCGGCGAGGCGATGATGTCGTTGAAGTTCAGCGTGTTGGGGCTGCTGGTAACCGTGACCGTCACGCCGCCGACAGAGGTCGCGACCGGCCCGCCAACCGGGCCCGCCGGGAACAGCGACGTATCCGTGAGATCAACGAAAAGGGCATTTGCAGACGTCGAAACCGCAATACCGGCAGCGGCAATAATCGAGAGAAGCCGAGTGTTCATACCCACCCCCTTTTTTCGACCGGAGGGCGAGTTCTCCACAACCGCCCGGCCCAACCAAACTCAGGGAGTGCGCGCTTCGCTCCTCCCGGCCGACCTGCCCGCATCCACCCCGCGAGCAAGTCCATCGCATCCGAAGCAATTGTTAACCCGCAGGAAAGGTAGAGTCAACGAAACCTTCCGTCCCGAGCTGGGCCAAGATGTTGCGGAATCGCCGGAATCGGGGCGCCGAATGGTGGGGGCGAACGGCCGGTCTGTCCGGGGCTGAGACGGAGCCGGATCGGTGATTGCGCCGGAATTGCCGCTAATTGCGAGGGTATCGCGCTGGCGGCGGCCGTTTCGGGGGCGGTTCCGGCCGCGATCCCGCTCCGGTTGTCTTGTTGCGCCGGGACAACAGGGCGCGGCCGCGTCACGGTGTCGGGGTCGCCCGCACTGCGGCCCCGCAAGCCGGACAAGCCGCAGCGGCGAGAGAATCACCGGCGGCAGGGCCACCGGCGGCCACGGGGGCCGCCGGGCAAGCTGGGTAGACCGTCAGGCCGCGCGGCGGCGGCGATAGAGTGCCAGGCCCGCGATGCCGGTGAGCAGCAGCGGCAGCGCCGCGGGAACGGGGATCTCGCGCTCGATCAGGTTGAACTCGATGCCGGCCAGCGCATAGTCGCCGACGCCCTGGTTGTCGTTGCCATCGCCGGCAGTGAACTTCACCACCGAGGTGATCTCGTTGTTCACCGTGAAGGCCGCGAAACCGTTGCCGAAGAGCGCGAAGCCCTCTTCCGGCACGAAGGTGTCGTCATTGCCGTTCATGTAGTCGACATTGGCGATCTCGTTTCCGTCCTCGTCGAAAAAGAAGTCGAGCAGGTAGATCGCGGTGATCTCGACCGACTGGCTGAACGAGACGGTGAGCATCTCCTCGCCGTCCACCTCGTCCGGGTTGAAGCCGCCGATCCCCGCGCCGTCGGACTCGCACTCGAAGTCCAGCGCAAGCCCCGGGCGGGTGCCATTGCAGAACCCGGCCGCCAGGTTGCTGACGACATCGTTGAAGTTCGGCTCCTGCGGCGTGCCCGAGATCGTCAGGGTCACCCCGCTGCCGCCCGCATTCGGCACGACCACCGCGGCATTCGGACCTGCCGGGAAGACGTCGGTGTCGGTGAAGTCGACGAAGAATGCATTCGCAGGTTGTGCTGCGAGCAGGGGGATCGCCGCTATGGCGAATACTCTCGGAAGCATGATCAACACCCTCGGGAAACGGAAACGCTTAGCGGCGATTACTGCACGATTTCCTGATTCACGCAAGGGAAATGAGGAAATTGCCGGTGCGCGCGGCTCAGTCGGGCGTCAGCATGTAGCCGGCGCCGCGCACCGTCTGGAGATAGCGCGGGGCCTTCGGGTCGGCCTCGATCTTGCGCCGCAGCCGGGTGATCTGGACGTCCACCGCGCGGTCCTGGACCGAGCCGCCGGCGCCGCCGAGCTCCTCGGCGAGGCGGGCCCGGCTGACCGGCTCGTTGGGCTGGGCGGAGAACACGCGCATCAGCGCCTGCTCGGTGGTGGTGAGCCGGATCAGCTCCTCGCCGCGCATCAGCTGGCCGCGGCCGGTGTCGTAGCTCGAGGCGCCGAGCGAGAGCACCCGGCGCGAGCTCTCCACCGGCGCCGGCACCGCGCGGCGCAGGATCGCGGCGATCCGCAGCAAGAGCTCGCGCGGCTCGAAGGGCTTGGCGAGATAGTCGTCGGCGCCGGCCTCGAGCCCGAGGATGCGGTGCTCGATCTCGGTGCGCGCGGTGAGCAGCAGCACCGGTGTCCGGGTACCCTCGCGCACCCGGCGGGTGAAGCTCACGCCGTCCTCGCCGGGCATCATCACGTCGACCACCATCAGGTCGAAGGCGAGGCTCTCGAGCAGCCGGTCGGCATGGCCGGCATCGCGCGCGCCGGTGACGAGATAGCCGTTGCGATGCAGGAAGCGGCCCAGCAGATCGCGGATCCGCCGGTCGTCGTCGACGACGAGGATGTGGCTCGGCTCGTCAGCTGCGCTCATCGGCGTCGGACCCGACCATGGAGAGCACGCCGTCGCGGCCGGCGCCGTCGAGCATCTGCTCGAGCACTTGGCGGAAGCCGGCAACCGCCTCCGGCCCGGCCAGCGCATAGGCCCGGCGCAGCCGCGCCCGCTGCGGCTCCGAGAGCGCGCGCTCCAGCGCCTCGCCGGCGGGGCTGAGGCGGAGGTTGCGCTGGCGCCGGTCCTGCAGCCCCTCGGTGCTCTCGACCAGCCCCTCGTCGACGAGCTGGCGCAGCACCCGGTTGAGCGACTGCTTGGTGACGCGGAGGATCTCCAGCAGCCCGGCCACGGTGATCCCCGGCCGCCGCCGGATGAAGTGAAGCGCCCGGTGATGCGCCCGCCCCAGCCCGCGGGCGGCGAGGATCTCGTCCGGGTCGGAGGTGAAGTCGCGATAGGCGAAGAACAGGAGTTCGGCGCTCTGGCGCAGCTGCTCGTCGGTCAGGAAGAGGAGCTTCTCCGACCGGCTGGCGCCCGCACCGGAGCCCGCCCGTGCCGCGCCTCTCGCCGCCGTCTTGCCGTCCTGCATCCGCCGCATCCCCCTGCCTGTCGCCGGCGCCCCTGCGAGCCGGGCCGCGCTCACGATTTATGTCAGCCTTGTTGACGGATTACAATCGCAATGTTAGCCGCTGTGCCTGCGGGGAGGATCGGATCTGTCGCGATTCTGCCCCGATACGCAACGATCGAAGCCGGGCATACCCCGGCTGTTCAGGAAAGGACCAGGGAGATGGCACCCGCAGGGCATGGCTACGACGACCGCGACGGTTTCATCTGGATGGATGGCAACCTCGTCGAATGGCGCAATGCCAAGGTACATGTGCTGACCCACGCCCTGCACTACGCCAGCTCGGTGTTCGAGGGCGAGCGGGCCTATGGCGGGCGGATCTTCCGCTCGGTGGAGCATTCCGAGCGCCTGCTGGCCTCGGGCATGGCGATGGACATCCCGATCCCCTACACGGTGGACGAGATCGAGGAGGCCAAGGCCGTCACCATGCGCGCCAACAACCTCTCGGATGCCTATGTGCGGGTGCTCTGCTGGCGCGGCGCCGGGCCGGACATGGGCGTCGCCTCGGCGCGCAACCCGATCCGCATGGCGGTCGCCACCTGGGAATGGGGCGCCTATTACGGCGATGCCAAGATGAAGGGCGCGAAGCTCGACGTCTCCAAGTGGAAGCGGCCGAGCCCGGAGACCATCCCCTGCCACGCCAAGGCGAGCGGGCTCTACATGATCTGCACCATGTCGAAGCACGCCGCCGAGGCCAAGGGCTGCTCCGACAGCCTGATGATGGACTATCGCGGCTATGTCGCCGAGGCGACCGGGGCCAACGTGTTCTTCGTCAAGGACGGCAAGGTGCACACCCCGACGCCGGACTGCTTCCTCAACGGGCTGACCCGGCAGACGGTGATCGAGCTGCTCGGCAAGCGCGGCATCGAGGTCGTCGAGCGGCATATCGAGCCGGGCGAGCTCGAGGGCTTCGAGCAGTGCTGGCTGACCGGAACGGCGGCGGAGGTCACCCCGGTGGGCGAGATCGGGCCGTGGAACTTCGAGGTGGGCCAGCTCGCCCGCGACATCGCGCAGGACTACGAGCGCACCGTCCGCGGCAACCACTGAGGCGCAGGCCCCTCGCCGTCCCGCATCGCGGCGCAGGGGGCAGGGCCGCCGCGCCGGACCGGCGCCGATCGGCCCGGGCCGGCCGGCGCGGGCGACGGCGGTGCGGAACGGCTCCGGATCGCCGGGCATTCCGCCGCCAGGCCCGCGGACCCCGTGCCCCGCCCACCCCTGCACCGTCCTGCCTGGCCGCAGCGCTGCACTCCCCATCCGCGCGGGGCCCGCGGGCCTGGCGGCGGGCGCCGTCCCGCGACCCGGCCGAACCCCGTGCGCCGGTCCGCGGGGCCCGCGCGGATGGGGGGCGTTCCGGCCGGGCCTGGCGCCCGCTCTCCGGGGTGGGCGGGGCACGGGACCCGCGGACCGGGGTGCCGCGGCGCGGCGCCCTCCGGCGCGGCGGCGCGGCGGTTGCCGCCCCCTAGCGCCTGTCGCGCAGGTGTAGTATGGTCCGGCTACCTTGTTACTACGCCGGGCGGCGCTGCCATGGGGGCAACGTGACCCGGTCGATCGGAGGACGCCATTCTCACCGGACAGGGTTCCGTGGGCGCCATTGCCGCCCATCCGCAGCCGCCCGCCTTCGGGTCCGCTGCGAAAACCGCCGAAGCGGACCAGCTTCTGGCCCTTGTGCTTGCCTCGCTCGACGAGGACAGCGCCGAGGACATCGTCCATATCCCGCTCGCCGGCAAGAGCCAGGAGGCCGACCACATGGTGATCGCCTCGGGACGCTCGTCGCGCCATGTCTCGGCGCTGGCCGAGAAGCTCGCGGAGCGCGTCAAGCGCGAGGCCGGGGTGCTGCCGCGCTCGGAAGGCCGCGAGGTGGCCGACTGGGTGCTGATCGACGCCGGCGACGTGATCGTCCACATTTTCCGCCCGGAGGTGCGCGAGTTCTACCAGCTCGAGAAGATGTGGATGACCCCGGCGGACCGGACCGCCCGCTCGGCCTGAGCCGGGTGGCCGCCGCGCCGGGAGGCGCCGGGCAATGCGCCTGACCATCGCCGCCGTCGGGCGGCTGAAGGGCGGGCCGGAGGGCGAGCTCGTGGCCGATTATGCCGCGCGGGCCGGCGCCGCGGGCCGCGCGCTCGGCCTCGGGCCCGTGCAGGTTGCCGAGGTCGACGAGCGCAAGGCCCGCGATGCCGAGGCGCAGGGGGCCCGGCTGCTCTCGATGATCCCCGAGGGCGCCGCTGCGGTGGCGCTCGACGAACGCGGGAAGCTGCTCGACAGCCCCGGGCTCGCGCGGCTGATCGCGGATTTCCGCGATGCCGGGCGCGGCGAGACGGTGTTCCTGATCGGCGGCGCCGACGGGCATACGGAGGCGCTGCGCAGCCGGGCCGACCGGCTGCTCTCCTTCGGGCCGATGGTCTGGCCGCACATGCTGGCCCGCGCCATGCTGGCCGAACAGCTCTACCGCGCCGTCACCATCCTCGCCGGCAGCCCCTATCACCGAAGCTGAGCGCCGCGCCTTGCGTCACTGCCGGGCTTGACGGCACCCCGGCGGGTTTCGGACAAGGCGGCGAGCAGGAGAAGGCAGCCGCCATGAAACACGCACCCGTTGTCCTGATGATTCTCGATGGCTGGGGCCTGCGCGATGCGCCCGAGGGCAATGCCCCGCGCCTGGCCGCGACGCCCGCCTTCGACGGCATGATGGCCCGCTGCCCGAGCGCGCAGCTCTCCGCCAGCGGCGAGGATGTCGGCCTGCCCGCCGGCCAGATGGGCAATTCCGAGGTCGGCCACACCAATATCGGCGCCGGCCGCGTGGTCTGGATGGACCTGCCGCGGATCGACCGCGCCATCGCCGATGGCAGCTTTGCCGAGCGCCCGGCGCTCCGCCGCTTTGCCGAGGCGCTGGAGGCGAGCGGCGGCGCGGCGCATCTCGTGGGGCTGCTGAGCCCCGGCGGCGTGCACAGCCACCAGGACCATCTCGCCGAGGCCGCCAACCTGCTCGCGGCCCGCGGCATCCCGGTGCGGCTGCACCTGATCCTCGACGGCCGCGACACCCCGCCGAAGGCCGCGCCGGGCTATCTCGAGACCTTCCTCGCCAGCGCGCAGCCGGCGCTGGCGGCGGGCGCCGAGGTGGCCACGGTGATCGGCCGCTTCTATGCGCTCGACCGCGACAACCGCTGGGAGCGGGTCTCGCTCGCTGCCGCCGCCATGCTGCGCGGCGAGGGTGACCGCGCGGAGAGCGCCGCGCAGGCCATCGCGGCGGGCCATGCGCGCGGCGAGAGCGACGAGTTCGTCCGCCCCGCGGTGATCGGCAGCCATGCCGGCATGGCCGATGGCGACGGGCTGTTCTGCCTCAATTTCCGGGCCGACCGCGCGCGCGAGATCCTCGGCGCGCTGGCCGACCCGGCCTTCGACGGCTTCGACACCGGGCCGCGGCCCGCGCTCGCCGCCCGGCTCGGCATGGTCTCCTATTCCGAACGGCTCGACGGGATCTTCGACGTGGTGTTCCCGCAGGAGCCGATCCCGGATACCCTCGGCGCCTGGGTGGCGGGCAAGGGGCTGCGCCAGTTCCGCCTCGCCGAGACCGAGAAATACCCCCATGTCACCTTCTTCCTGAACGGCGGCGTGGAGCCCCCCTATCCCGGCGAGGAGCGGCACATGGCGCCGAGCCCTAAGGTCGCGACCTATGACCTCGCGCCGGAGATGGCGGCGGCGGAGGTGACCGAGGCGCTGGTCGCGGCGATCGGGGCCGGCTACGATCTGATCGTGGTGAACTACGCGAACCCCGACATGGTGGGACACAGCGGCGATCTGGCGGCGGCGATCCGCGCCTGCGAGGCGGTGGATGCCGGGCTCGGCGCGGCGATCGCGGCGATCGAGGCCGGCGCCGGGGCGATGCTGGTGACCGCCGATCACGGCAATTGCGAGGTGATGATCGACCCGGCCTCGGGCGGGCCGCACACCGCGCACACGCTCAACCCGGTGCCGCTGGCGCTGGTGCAGGGCAAGGGCGCCGGCCGGCGGGCGGCCGGGCTGCGCGCGGGGCGGCTCGCCGATCTCGCGCCGAGCCTGCTCGACCTGATGGGCCTCGACCGGCCCGCGGCGATGACCGGGCAATCGCTGATCGACTGGGACGGGGCATGATCGCGGCGGCGGCGCGCGCATTTGCCCTCGCCGCCCTCGTGGCGCTGGCGCCGGGGTTTTCCCGGGCCGAACCGGCGCTCGACGAGATCGACCGCGCCCGCGCCATGCTCGACGACGCCGAGGACGCGCTGCGCCGGGCCGGCAGCAAGGGCACGCGCCGGGCCGCGCTCGGCAAGGCGGTGGCGGCGCACGAGGCGGCGCTGGCGGCGCTGCGCGACGGGCTGCGGCGGCTGGCGGTGGAGGACCGGGCGCTGGTCGATGCCCTCGGCGCCGAGCGCGAGCGGATGGCGCAGGTGATCGGCGCGCTGCAGAGCCTCGGCCAGGCGCCGCGCTCGGCGATGCTGGTGCATCCCGAGGGCTCGGTGGCGGCGGCGCGCACCGCGATGATCATGGCCGACCTGACCCCCCGGCTGAAGGCCGAGATGGCCGGCATCGCCCGCCGCATCGACGCGCTGCGCAGCCTGCGCCTGCGCCAGGAGATCGCCCGCGCCGAGGCCCGCGGAACCCTCGCCGCGCTGCAGGCGCTGCGCGCCGAGAGCAGCCGCACCAGCCGCCGCGACCGGCCGGCCCGCAGCGCCGAGGCGACCCGCCGGGCGCTGCTGCAGCAGGCCTCGGAGGCCGAGGCCCGCGCCCGCGATCTCGACCAGCTCGCCGCCACGCTCCGGGCCAGCTTCGGTGCCGAACCCGGCCCGGCCTTCGAGAGCCTGCGCGGGCGGCTGCCGCTGCCGGTGGCGGGGCGGCAAGTCGGCAGCTTCGGCGGTGTCGATCCCTGGGGGCGGACCGGGCAGGGCATCAGCCTGCGGGCCCCGGCCTGGGCCGAGGTGCGCGCGCCGGCAGCCGGCACGATCCGCTATGCCGGGCCGCTGATCGACTATGGCACCGTGGTGATCCTCGAGCCGGAGGCCGACTGGCTCTTCGTGCTGGCCGGGCTCGCCGCCACCGACCGGCGCGTCGGCGAAACGGTGCTTGCAGGGGAACGGCTCGGCGATCTCGGCGGCCCGCTGCCGAGTTCGGAAGAATTTTTACTTGAAGCGAGCGGCCCGGTCCCGAAGATCGACACAACCGACCTATATGTTGAACTGAGGCAGTCGGGCACGGCGGTGGATCCGGCACCCTGGTTCGAAAACACGAGAGAGTGAGGCTCTGATGACGCGCAAGACTGTGATGGCACTCTTGATCGGAACGGCCATCGGGGCCAGCATCCCGCAGGTGGTCCAGAAGACCTGGGCCCAGGACAATACCGCCCGCAACACCTATGAATATCTCGACCTGTTCGGGAACATCTTCGAGCGGGTGCGGCAGAACTATGTCGAGGAGGTGGACGAGCAGGCGCTGATCGAGGCGGCGATCAACGGCATGCTGGCCTCGCTCGACCCGCATTCCTCGTATCTGCCGCCGGAAAACTTCGAGGACATGCGCGAGCAGACCCGCGGCGAGTTCGGCGGGCTCGGCATCGAGGTCACCATGGAGAACAGCTTCGTGAAGGTGGTGGCGCCGATCGACGACACCCCCGCCGCCGAGGCCGGGCTGCAGGCGGGCGACTTCATCACCCATATCGACGGCGAGTCGGTGCTCGGGCTCACGCTCTCCGACGCGGTCGACAAGATGCGCGGGCCGGTCGGCTCGGAGATCATCATCACGATCAGCCGCGAGGGCGAGGAAGAGCCCTTCGACGTGACCATCGTGCGCGACGTCATCACCATCCGCGCGGTGCGGGCCCGGGTCGAGGGCAATGTCGGCATCCTGCGCATCACCGCCTTCAACGAGAACACCACCGAGAGCCTCGAGGCGGCGATCGACGAGATCGCCAGCGAGCTGCCGGCGGATGACCTGATCGGCTACGTGATCGACCTGCGCAACAACCCGGGCGGGCTGCTGAGCCAGGCGATCTCGGTCTCGGATGCCTTCCTCGACGAGGGCGAGATCGTCTCGACCCGCGGGCGCAATCTCGAGGAGGCGGAGCGGCGCGATGCCCGGCCGGGCGATCTCGCCCAGGGCAAGCCGCTGGTGGTGCTGATCAACGAGGGCTCGGCCTCGGCCTCGGAGATCGTCGCCGGCGCGCTGCAGGACCAGCGCCGGGCGATCATCGTGGGCGCCAAGAGCTTCGGCAAGGGCTCGGTGCAGACCGTGATGCGGCTCGGCGACAAGGGCGCGATGAAGCTGACCACGGCGCGCTACTACACCCCCTCGGGCCGCTCGATCCAGGCCCTCGGCATCGAGCCGGACATCCTCGTCGAGGAGCGCCGCATCGTCGAGGCCGAGGAGGGCAGCACCCGGCGCGGCGGCCGCTCGGAGGCGGATCTGCGCGGCAGCCTCGAGAACGAAGACCTGACCGAGGAGCAGCAGCGCCAGCTCGAGGAGGAGCGCGCCCGCCACGAGGCCACCGCCAAGCTGCGGCAGGAGGATTTCCAGATGGCCTATGCGCTGGACCTGCTGAACGGGCTGGCGATCTATCGCGGCAACCGCTGAGGCCGCCCCGCCGGGGCTCCAGCCCCGGCGCCCGGCTCAGTCCGGGAAGTTGAGCACCACCCCGGCGCGCTGGCCGTGCCGGGATGTCCGGTCGAAATCGTCCTGGTACTGCTGCAGCTCGCTGCCATAGCTGCCGAGATCCTGGCGGAGCTGCCGCACCGCGGTGTCGGGCTCGTCGGAGAAGAAGTGGCGCTGGTCCTCGAGCGCGTTCACCAGCACCTCGTGATGCGCGTCCTCATGGGCGGTGAGCGCGCGCAGCATCCGGTCCCATTCCCGCTGCTCCTCCCGGCTCGCGCGGCCGCGGCCGTGCCAGCGGGGCAGGGTGATCACCGGCGCGGCGTTGAGGATCAGGTGGCTCACCATGCCGTTGCGGCCGCGATAGTCCCAAGTGAAATTGCCGGCATAGCGCCCCCAGCAGCCCCGCGGCAGCCGGCCATGGGCCTCGCGCAGGGTGTTGCCGCGGACGGTATAGGTGCGCTGCGTCGGGGTGGCGATGTTGACGGTGACCTGCATCCGCGCCTCCATTCCTCTGCGTCAGCATAGCAGGTTTCCGCCGGGCTGCGTGACCTGCGGGCTTGGGGCGGCGGGCCGGCCGTGCTAGCCCCGGGGCAATCGCCAGAAGCCTGCCCGGAGACCGCCGATGCCCGCCAGCGAGACCGATGCCGCCCGCCTTGCCGCGCTCCCCTACCGGCCCTGTGTCGGGGTCATGCTGCTCGACCCGCGCGGCCTGATCTTCGCCGGCCAGCGGATCGACAATCCCGGCCCGGCCTGGCAGATGCCGCAGGGCGGCATCGACAAGGGCGAGGACCCGGAGGCGGCGGCGCTGCGCGAGCTCGGCGAGGAGACCGGCATCCGCCCGGAGCAGGTGCGGATCCTGCGCGCCAGCCCGGTCTGGCGGCGCTACGACCTGCCGCCGGAGCTGCTGGGGCGGATCTGGAAGGGGCGCTATCGCGGTCAGGAGCAGCGCTGGTTTGCGGCGCGCTTCCTCGGCACCGATGCGGATGTGCGGATCGACACCGACGAGCCGGAGTTCTCGCGCTGGGCCTGGATGCCGGCCCCGGAGCTTGCCGAGAAGATCGTGCCCTTCAAGCGGGCGCTGTATCGGGAGATCTTCGAGGAATTTGCCGATCTGATCGGCTGATCCCGGCGCGGCAGGGGGCCGCGGCGGCCCCCGGGGCGGTGCGGCGGCTCAGAGCCCCTTGGTGTTGCCGGGCTTGCGCAGCCGGCGATAGGCCCGGCCCCCGGGCTCGACCGGCGTGAAGGCATAGACCTCGCCGGTGCGGGTGATGCTGGCGCAGCCGGTATCGTCGGGGTCCCAGCGCCCGGACCATTGCCGGCAGAACAGCCCGTCCTCGGTCACCTCCCAGCTGCCGCTGGCCTGGGTCGAGGCGCTCTCGGCGGCGTTGGTCTCGACGATGCCGCGCAGGCTGCCATCCTCGGAGACATAGATCGACCAGGTCTCGTCGTCGGTGCGGTGGATCAGCGTGCTGTCGCGCAGATAGAGCCGGACCTCGGCGGCGGTGAGGGCGCCGAGCGGCACCTCCTCCTCGGCCTTGGTGCCCGAGGTTACCGGCACGCCGGTGTCGTAGAAGTCGGGATCCGTGCAGGCGGCGAGGCCGAGCGCGAGCAGCCCCGCCAGAACGGTCATCCCCCGCGGCTGGCGGGCGGCGGCGTGCGTCCTGCCGGTCACGATCACGCCCTCTCGGCGAGGAAGGCGTAGTCGTTCACCGTCTGGGCCAGTGCGGTGCGGCGGTCCTCGCCGGCCTCGTCCAGCAGCTTCTGGACATCGGCCATCTTGCCGCGCAGCCAGTCGGCGGTCACCACCTCGGCCTCGACGGCCTCCTCGGCCAGCACCGAGAGCGTCTCGGGCGAGATCTCGGCGAAGCCGCCGGTCACGAAATAGCGCCCGCCGGCGCCGCCATCCACGGTCACGTAGCCGGGGCGCAGCGTGGTGAAGAACAGCGAGTGGCCGGGCATGGCGGTGATCTCGCCCATCTGGCCGGGGATCACCACCGCGGCGGCCTCCTTGGAAGCCAGCATCCGCTCCGGGCTCACCAGTTCGAATTTCAGGGTCTCGGCCATGATCTCATTCCCCTTCGCTCGTCTCGAGCTCGGCATCGAAGGCGCGGATTGCCGCCTCGAATTTCTCGCGGCACCCGGAATTGCAGAACCCGACGACGCGGCCGCGATATCGGGTCAGCCCTTCCGGGACCACCGGCCTGCCCGACCAGGGGCAGGCCGAATTGATGCAGTCGGCGAGGCTGAGCACCTCTCCGGCCATGGATCAGGCCGCCTCGGCGGCCATCTTCTCCGCCTTCTCGAGCGCCTCGTCCAGGTCGCCGACCATGTAGAAGGCGGCCTCCGGCAGGTGATCGAGCTCGCCCGCCACCAACTTCTCGAAGCCCTCGATGGTCTTCTCGATCGGCACGTACTTGCCCGGCGAGCCGGTGAAGACCTCGGCGACGAAGAAGGGCTGGCTGAGGAAGCGCTGCACCTTGCGGGCGCGGGCCACGGTCAGCTTGTCCTCCTCGGAGAGCTCGTCCATGCCGAGGATCGCGATGATGTCCTGGAGCGACTTGTAGCGCTGCAGGATGCCCTGCACGTCGCGGGCCACCTTGTAGTGCCGCTCGCCGACGACCGAGCGCTCGAGGATGCGCGAGGTCGAGTCGAGCGGGTCGACCGCCGGGTAGATGCCGAGCTCGGCGATCTGGCGGTTGAG
Source organism: Paralimibaculum aggregatum (assembly GCF_030270585.1). Taxonomy (GTDB): domain Bacteria; phylum Pseudomonadota; class Alphaproteobacteria; order Rhodobacterales; family Rhodobacteraceae; genus Thermohalobaculum; species Thermohalobaculum aggregatum. The sequence continues at coordinate 15,512 of NZ_BSYI01000011.1, read as the reverse complement.
CACGGTGGTCGCGTCGAGGTGGGCGAAGGAGGTCGCCGGCGCCGGGTCGGTCAGGTCGTCCGCCGGCACGTAGATCGCCTGCACCGAGGTGATCGAGCCCTGCTTGGTGGAGGTGATCCGCTCCTGCAGCGCGCCCATGTCGGTGGCCAGCGTCGGCTGGTAGCCCACCGCCGAGGGGATGCGGCCGAGCAGCGCCGACACCTCGGAGCCCGCCTGGGTGAAGCGGAAGATGTTGTCGACGAAGAACAGCACGTCGGAGCCCGACTCGTCGCGGAACTGCTCGGCCAGCGTCAGGCCGGTCAGCGCCACGCGGGCACGCGCCCCCGGCGGCTCGTTCATCTGGCCATAGACCAGCGCCACCTTCGACTCCGAGAGGTTGTCGAGCTTGATGACGCCCGAGTCGGCCATCTCGTGGTAGAGATCGTTGCCCTCGCGGGTCCGCTCGCCGACGCCGGCGAACACCGAGTAGCCGCCATGGCCCTTCGCGATGTTGTTGATCAGCTCCATGATCAGCACGGTCTTGCCGACGCCGGCGCCGCCGAACAGGCCGATCTTGCCGCCCTTGGCATAGGGCGCGAGCAGGTCGACGACCTTGATGCCGGTCTCCAGCATCGCCGCATCGGTCGACTGGCTGACGAAGTCGGGCGCCGGCTGGTGGATCGCGCGCTTCTCGTCGGCATTCACCGGCTCGCCCTCGTCCACCGGCTCGCCGATGACGTTGAGGATGCGGCCGAGCGTGGCCTTGCCCACCGGCACGGCGATCGGCTGGCCGGTGTCCCTGACCTCCTGGCCGCGCACGAGACCCTCGGTGCCGTCCATCGCGATGGTGCGGACCGTATTCTCGCCGAGATGCTGGGCGACCTCGAGCACGAGGCGGTTGCCCTGGTTCTCCGTCTCGAGCGCGTTCAGGATCGCCGGCAGATGTTCGTCGAACTTCACGTCGACGACGGCGCCGATCACCTGCGCGATTTTTCCGACAGCTTGGCTCATGTGCTCCTCCGTTCGCGGCTCATGCCGCCGTCAGCGTGACGGGCATGGTCCCCGCCCTGGCGTTGGATTAGGGGTGAAACGCGTCGACGAACCCGTCGATCGGCTCGAGTGCGCCGCTGAGCTCGGCCGATCTCCCGACGATCCAGGTCATCTTCGCGTCTCCATCAATCGCCCCGGCCGCCTCAGGCCCGGGCAGTTTTCCTCAAGCTCGGCCGCCAGGTCAGGCCCTGCCGGCCAGGCGGTTGATACCGGCGTTCACCAAGCCGCGCAGCCCGTGCTCGCGCGCGAATTCGGTGACCCTTGCCGACAGGCGCTGATCCTTGCGGTAGCGCGTGATCTCGTTCGCGACCGGCTGGCCGGCATAGAGGTTCGGCACCAGCTCGCCGGTCTCGATGTTGCGCACGCGATCGCGGAACACGGTCGCGCCGAGGCGCATGTTCGATTTCATCGGCGTGCAGTAGGCGCAGTCCTCGAAGAAGTAGTGCGTGACCTGCGAGAAGCGCGTCCTGGTCCGGTCGGTGTGCGGCGAGCCGCCATGCAGCAGGTTGGCCGCCCAGATCAGCGCCTGGCCCTTCCTCGCGTGGAAATAGGCCGGCTCCACGCCATGGGCCTCGATCATCGCCTCCCAGGCGCGCTGGTAGATCGCCTGGCCGCGCAGCTCGCTGCGGCCGCGGGCATGGCCCACGTCGTCGGCATGCAGCACGGGCCAGCGATGCGAGCCCGGATAGTAGATCAGCGGTCCCTGTTCGGGGCCGATATCCTCGAGCGCCACCCAGACCCCGCACATGAAGCGCTCGGGGATCGACGAGAAATGCGCGCTGTCGGAATGCACCTTCTGCTGCGTGCCCATCGGGAAGTTCAGCGTCTGGAACGGGAACGCCCGCCGGCCGTAGAGCCTGCCGAGCAGCGCGATGATCCTGGCGTTGCAGGCGATCCTGCGCACGTCGTCATTGGAGACGTGATCCTGGATCCGCCGCGAGTGCTGGACCGGGTTGCCGGGGCCGATCTTCGCCACGTCGGCAAATTCCGGCCGCTTCACGAGGGCGGCCTTGAGCCGCTCCGCCACGGTATCGAACTCCGGATCGGGAAAGTCGAGAACCGCATAGCCGCGCTGGTTCAGCTCGTCGGCGATCCGGCGTTCCTCGGCGTCGAGACCGGCTGCCTCGACCAGATCGGCATAAAGCGGGGACTCGACCAGCGGCCAGCCTGGCAGCGGGTTGGTCCTCGCCTCCGATTTGGCCGAGGCGTCCATTCAGAGAGCCTCCGCGCCCGAAATGATCTCGATCAGCTCCTTGGTGATCGCCGCCTGGCGCGAGCGGTTGTAGACGATGGTCAGCCGGTCGATCATCTCGCCGGCGTTCCGCGTCGCGTTGTCCATCGCCGACATCCGCGCGCCCTGCTCCGAGGCGGCGTTCTCCAGCAGCGCCCGGAAGATCTGCACCGCGAGGTTCTTCGGCAGCAGGTCGGCGAGGATCTCCTCCTCCTCCGGCTCGTACTCGTAGAGGGCACCGCCGTTGTCGGGGTCCTCGTCGAGCTCGGGCACTTCCGCCGGAATGAGCTGCTGCGCGGTCGGGATCTGGCTGATCACCGACTTGAACTTGTTGTAGTAGAGCACCGCGACGTCGAACTCGTCCGCCTCGAAGCGGGCCAGCACGTCCTGCGCGATCTCCGCGGCATTGCCGTAGCCGACGCGCTTGACGTCGGAGAGATCGACATGGCCGACGAGATATTCGCGGTAGTCGCGGCGCAGGATGTCGCGGCCCTTGCGCCCGATGGTCAGGATCTTGGCGGTGCCGCCTTCCTTGATGTGGGCGTCGATGTCGGTGCGCGCGCGGCGCACGATCGAGCCGTTGAAGCCGCCGCAGAGACCGCGCTCGGCGGTCGCCACGATGAACAGCTTCACGGCCGACCTGCCGGTGCCGGTGAGCAGCACCGGCGCCGTCGGGCTGTCCTTGGCGGCGCGGGCGAGGTTCGCCATCACCGCGTCGAAGCGCTCGGCATAGGGCCGGGCCGCCTCGGCGTGCTCCTGGGCACGCTTCAGCTTGGCGGCCGCGACCATCTTCATGGCCGAGGTGATCTTCCGGGTCGACTTGACCGAGTTGATCCGGTTCTTCAGGTCCTTGAGGCTCGGCATCGCCGCGATCCCCCCTCAGCTAATCCTCGGGCTTCAGGCGAAGGTGCGCTTAACGCTCTCGATCACCGACTTGATCTTGTCGGCGAGCTGGCCCTCGACCTTCCGGTCGTTGTCACGGATATCCTCGAGCAGATCCCGATGCTTGTTGCGCAGCTCGCTGAGCAGCGCCTCCTCGAACGGGCCGACCTGGGCGAGCTTCATGTTGTCGAGATAGCCCTGGGTGCCGGCATAGATCACGCAGACCTGCTCGGCATTGGTCAGCGGTGCATACTGCGGCTGCTTCAGCAGCTCGGTCAGCTTCGAGCCGCGGTTCAGCAGCTGCTGCGTCGAGGCGTCGAGATCCGAGGCGAACTGCGCGAAGGCGGCCATCTCGCGATACTGCGCCAGCTCGAGCTTGATCTTGCCCGCCACCGACTTCATCGCCTTGGTCTGTGCCGAGGAGCCGACGCGCGACACCGAGAGGCCGACGTTCACGGCGGGGCGGATGCCCTGGTAGAACAGCTCGGTCTCGAGGAAGATCTGCCCGTCGGTGATCGAGATCACGTTGGTCGGGATATAGGCCGACACGTCGCCGGCCTGGGTCTCGATGACCGGCAGCGCCGTCAGCGAGCCCGCGCCGTTGTTGTCGTTGAGCTTGGCGGCGCGCTCGAGCAGGCGGGAATGGAGGTAGAACACGTCGCCCGGATAGGCCTCGCGCCCCGGCGGGCGGCGCAGCAGCAGCGACATCTGGCGGTAGGAGACGGCCTGCTTCGACAGGTCATCGTAGATGATCAGCGCATGCATGCCGTTGTCGCGGAAATACTCGGCCATGGCGCAGGCGGAGTAGGGCGCGAGATACTGCATCGGCGCCGGCTCGGAGGCGGTCGCGGCCACGACGATGGAGTAGTCCATCGCGCCCTGGTCCTCGAGCACCTTGACGAACTGCGCGACGGTCGAGCGCTTCTGGCCCACCGCGACGTAGATGCAGTAGAGCTTCTTGCTCTCGTCGTCGCCGGCGGCCTCGTTGTAGCTCTTCTGGTTGAGGATCGTGTCGAGCGCCACGGCGGTCTTGCCGGTCTGGCGGTCGCCGATGATCAGCTCGCGCTGGCCGCGGCCGATCGGGATCAGCGCGTCGATCGCCTTCAGGCCGGTGGCCATCGGCTCGTGCACCGACTTGCGCGGGATGATGCCCGGCGCCTTGACGTCGGCGACGCGGCGCTCCGAGGCCTCGATCGGCCCCTTGCCGTCGATCGGGTTGCCGAGACCGTCGACCACGCGCCCGAGCAGCGCCTTGCCGGCCGGCACGTCCACGATCGAGTTGGTGCGCTTGACCGTGTCGCCTTCCTTGATCTGCTGGTCCGAGCCGAAGATCACGATGCCGACATTGTCGGCCTCGAGGTTCAGCGCCATCCCGCGAACGCCGTTCGGGAACTCGACCATCTCGCCGGCCTGGACCTTGTCCAGCCCGTAGACGCGGGCGATGCCGTCACCCACCGACAGAACCTGACCGACCTCGGTAACCTCGGCCTCCTGGCCGAAGTTCCTGATCTGCTCCTTCAGGATGGCCGAAATTTCTGACGCCTGGATCCCCATCTCACCCGACCTCTCTCATTGCGTTTTGCAGACCCGCCAGCTTCGACCGGATAGAGGTGTCGATCATGCGGGAGCCCACCTTGACGATCAGCCCGCCGATGATGGCAGGGTCGATCATGATATCCAGCTTCACCTCGCGCTCGAGCTTCGCGCGCAGGGTGGTTTTCAGCGCCTCGATCTGCGCGTCCGACAGCAGCCGCGCCGCGGTCACCTTGGCGGTGACCTCGCCGCGATGTTCGGCCAGGAGGGCGGTGAAGATCTCCGCCACCGCCGGCAGCACGAAGAGGCGCCGCTTGTACGCCATCAGGCCGATCAGGTTCGCGGTGATCGGGCCGAGGCCCATCCGGTCGGTGATCGTCGCCATCGCCCGGGCCTGCTGGTCGCGGCCATAGAGCGGGCTCTGGATCAGCAGGCGCAGATCCGCGCTCTCGCCGATCGCCGCCTTCAGTGCCCCGATATCCGTCTCGACCCGCTCCAGGGCGTCCTGTTCCTGTGCGAGATCGAAGAGCGCCGTAGCATAGCGCCCGGCGATGGTGGATGTGAGCATGGTCGCGTCTGACACTCTTGCCGTCCTCCCGAAGCCCGTCGCGCCTGCGCGCAGCATATGCGGACCGGCCCCGCCGGAGCCATCCGAAATCGCAGCCGAGCTAGCACAGGGCTCACGCGCTTGCAACTGCGCCGCAACGGTGCGTCCTGTCGCGCCACGAAGCCGGAAGCGCCGCGGAATTCGCGGGATCGCGCCGCACTGGCGCCATGCGCCGCCCGGCATGTCTGCCGGATCCCGGTGCCGGTCAGATCGTCGCATCGCGCGGCCGGGTGGATGCACCCGATTCCCCCCGCCTCCCGGCACCCGCTGCCGGCCGGCTCGCAAGGCCCGGCCGCGGCGGCCGGCGGCGCCGGGGAATCCGGGCGGGGAATTGTGCAATTGCATGGAGCGTTCCATTTTGTAACACTCTCTCCACTAGGTGGTGCGGTTCACGCGTTGTATGCTGTTGAGGTTGTACGTCTCGAGGGAATGACATGGGGTCAGGTCAGCCGGCGGTTCCCGCCGCAGTCAGGGAGATGGATCTTCCGGGCCTGCAAACCTGCTGGATCGAGCCGGCTCCCGACCGTGCCGGGGATCCGATCTTCGGCGTGCGCATCGAGCGCTGGCGCGAGCCGGACTTCTGGCAGGGCGCGCTGCATCCCGAGGACCGCCGCGCGATCCTTGCCGCCTGCCGGGCCGGCGCCGCGGCCGGCGTGCCCTTCCTCGTCGACTATCGCCTGATCGGGCCGGGTGGCAGCACCCGGCGCATCCGCGAGCGGCTGATCCGCCGCGAGACCGGCAGCGGCCCGCGCCTGCGCGGCGAGATGGACGAGCTGCCGGTCTGCGGCGTCGCCCCGGGGCCGGCGCTGCCGGCGGTGCCCGAGCCGCGTCCCTGCGACCCGGCGGAGATCGCCCGCACCGTTCTGGCCGGGATCGAGGCGCTGGCCGCCGAAGCCGAACAGGGGCCGGGCGGCCGGCTCGCCGGGGTGCTGGCGCCCGGCGCCGCGCCGCGGATCGCGCTCAGCGTGCTGCCCGAGGTGCCCGAGCGGCTGCTCGCCGATCCCGACTATCTGCGCCGCATCCTCGAGCTGATCTTCGCCGACGGCCTCGCCAGCGGCGCGCGCGGCGAGCTGGCAATGCGGCTGCTTGCCGAGCCGGGGGCGCTGGTGCTGCGGATGACCCTGGCCTCCCCGGCGCCGCGGCGCCCGCATGATCCGGGGCGGGCCCGGCGCATCGCCGAACTGCTGGCCCTGGTCGAGACCCTCGGCGGCAGCGTCGGCTTCGACTGCGCCGCCGGCGGCCCGCATCGCAGCACGGTGCGCCTGCCGCGGATCGAGGCGCAGGAGCCCGCGGCCCGCGGCACCGCCGGCAGCGGCCAGCTGCGGCTGCTCTATGCCGAGGACGACGTGACCAGCGCGCAGGTGATGGCGGCGCTGCTGGGGCTGCAGGGGCTGGCGGCGGAGATCGCGATCAACGGCGAGGACGCGGTGGCGATGTACCGCGCCGGGCGCTTCGACATGGTGCTGGTCGATCCCAACATGCCGCTGCTCGACGGGCTGGCGGCGACCCGCCGGATCCGCGAGATCGAGGCGATGGAGGCGCGCCCGCGGGTGCCGATCGCGGCGGTCTCGGCCAGCGACGACGCCGAGACGCGCCGGGCCTGCCGCGCCGCCGGCATGGACGCCTATCTCGCCAAGCCGGTGCGGCTCGACCAGCTGCGGGCGCTGATCGAGCGCTTCGCGCCGCGGCGCGGCGGCCCGCACGGCTGAGCGCCGGCGCCCTCCGACGCCCCCCCCTGGCACGTCGCCGGGCCTTGAATCCGGCACGGAAAGGGGCCCGCCCGGGCGCCGGAGCCCGGCACCGGCAGAACCGCCACCAGGCGCCCGTCCCGCCTCGCACCCGATGTTCCGCCGGAGCCACCGCCCGACACCATTCCAGCCCCGCACCATCTGTTCCGCCGGAACCTCCGCCCGACACCCTATCGGGCCCATACCATCTGTTCCGCCGGAAATTCCGCCCGGCGCCTTTCCCGCTCCACACCCTTTGTTCGGCCGGAACCTCCGCCCGGCGCGTTTCCCGCTCCACACCCTTTGTTCGGCCGGAACCTCCGACCGGTGCCTTTTCCGCTCCATGCCATTTGCTCGGTCGGAACTTCTGCCCGGCGCCCCATCGGTCCCGTAACATTTGTTCCGCCGGAACGTCCGCCCGGTGCCCGTTCCGCTCCGCCCATCATGTCCGTCCGATCATCCGCCCGGCGCCGTTCCCGCTCGGCATCCCCCGAGCGGGCGGAACCTCGGCCCCGCGCCTGCCCCGCTCCACTCACTGCCCAGACCCGGCCTCCGCGGCGCGGATCCGCTCGCCTCCCCGACGCCGGCTCAGGGAAAGTCCCGCGGGCCGACGTCGGTGGTGAGGCACGCCGCGTCCGCCGCCTGCCCCGCCGCGCACGCCCGGCCCGGCGGGGCCTCGGCGTCCGCGGTGCCGGTTCAGAGGAAGCTCTGGGGGTCGATGTCGATGGTGAGTCGCACTGCGCCGGGCACCTTCACCTGTGCCCGCCAGGCCTTCAGCGCGGCCTGCAGCGGGGCTCCCTTCGGCGCCTTGGCCAGCAGCCGCACCCGGAAGCGGCCGCGCAGCCGGGCGAGCGGTGCCGGCGCCGGGCCGTAGAGCTCGATCCCGGCCCGCTCCAGCATGCCGCGGCCGCGGCCGAGGGCGCGCGCCACCTCCCAGACCGGGCCCTCCTGCGGGCCGCTCAGGATCACCCCGGCCATGCGGCCATAGGGCGGCGCGCCGGCGGCCAGCCGCGCCTCCGCCTCGGCCGCCCAGAAGGCCTCGGCCTCGCCGGAGAGGATCGCCCGCATCACCGGATGGTCGGGATTCGCGGTCTGGATCAGCGCTGTGCCCGGCTTCTCGGCCCGCCCGGCGCGCCCGGCCACCTGGGAGATCAGCTGGAAGGTGCGCTCCGCCGCGCGCAGGTCGCCGCCATGCAGCCCGAGATCGGCATCGACCACGCCGACCAGCGTCAGCCGCGGGAAGTTGTGCCCCTTGGCGACGATCTGGGTGCCGACGATCAGGTCGACCCTTCCCTCGGCGATCTCCTCGAGCCGGGCGCGCATCTCCTGCGGGCCGGTCACATGGTCGGACGAGAGCACCGAGAGCCGCGCGCCGGGAAACCGCCGCGCCGCCTCCTCGGCGATGCGCTCGACGCCGGGGCCGCATTCCGAGAGCCGGTCGTCGCGGCCGCAGGCGGGGCAGGCGCGCGGCAGCGGCGCGGTGCGCCCGCACTGGTGGCAGACCAGCCGCCCGCGCAGGCGGTGGGTGACCATGGCGACGTCGCAGTCCGGGCAGGCGAAGCGGTGGCCGCAGTTGCGGCAGAGGGTGAGCGGCGCATAGCCGCGGCGGTTGAGGAACAGCAGCGCCTGCTCGCCCGCGGCGATGCGCCGGTCGATGGCGAGGGCCAGCCGCTCCGAGAGCCAGGCATCGCGCGGCGGGGCATCGCCGCGCAGGTCGACCAGCCGGATCTCCGGCATCGCCGCCGGGCCGAAGCGCTCGGGCAGGTCGATCCGGCGATACTTCCCGGCCTCGGCATTGGCCCAGCTCTCGAGCGACGGCGTCGCCGAGGCCAGCACCGCCAGCGCGCCCTCCTCGGCGGCACGCAGCACCGCCATGTCGCGGGCGTGGTAGAGCACCCCGTCCTCCTGCTTGTAGGAGCCGTCATGCTCCTCGTCGACGACGATCAGCCCGAGCCGCCGGAACGGCAGGAACAGCGCCGAGCGCGCGCCCACCACCAGCGGCACCTCGCCGGCCGCCGTCGCCATCCAGAGCCGCCGCCGCTCGGCCTGGCCGACGCCGTGATGCCAGGCCGCCGGGCGGGCGCCGAAGCGCGCTTCGACGCGGGCGAGGAAGGCCGGCGTCAGCGCCACCTCGGGCACCAGCACCAGCGCCTGCCGGCCCTGCGCGATCGCCTCGGCCACCGCCTCGAGATAGACCTCGGTCTTGCCCGAGCCGGTGACGCCGCGGATCAGCAGGGTGGCGAAGCCGCCGCTCGCCACCGCGGCGCGCAGCGTGCTGGCCGCCGCCTCCTGCGGGCCGCTGAGATGCTGCCCCGCGGCCTGCCCGAACAGCGCGGGATAGGGCGTCTCGCGGTGCTCGCGCGCGGCGCTGAGCGCGCCGGCCGCCACCATGGCCCGCAGCACCGCGGGGCTGGCGCCCGCGGTCTCGGCGATGGCGGCGGCGGTCAGCCCCTCCGGCGCGCCGGCCAGGGTATCGAGCGCCCGCTGCCGCGCCTCGGTGACGCGCAGGCCCGGCGGCAGCCCGGCCGGCGCGAGGCGGTAGACGATCCTGCCCTGCGGCGGGTTCGCCAGGTCCGGCACCCGGAGCGCGAGCTGCAGCATCTGCCCCGGCGGGGTCAGGGTATACTCCGCCGCCCGCGCCACGAAGCGGCGCAGCGGCGCGCCGAGCGGCGGCACCTCGAGCACCCGGCGCACCGGCTTCACCCGGTCGTCGGCCATCGCCGCGGTGCCGGGGCCCCAGACCGCACCGATCACGCCGCGCCGGCCGAGCCCGACCTCCACGATCGCCCCGGGCGCGAGCACCATCCCCTCCGGCACGCGGTAGTCGAGCGGGCCGTCGAGCGGCGCCGGCACCAGCACCGCGACCCGCTCGCCGGGGCCGAACACCGCCTCCCGCGGCTCCCGCGCCGCGCCGCTCACGGCCCCGCCCCCGGGGCGCCGGCCCGCCGCTCTCCCGGGCCGTGCCGCGCCGCCCTGCAGGCCGCCGCGGCGGCGCCGGGCCGGGGGCGGCGTCGGGCCTCCCGCCCCGGCGATGCCGCGGCCGCCCTCGGGGCTTTCGCGGCGCCCGGCTCTCGCCTATGGTGCGCCCGGCAATCGCGCCGGCCACAGCATGCCCCGGGAGATCCCATGAAATTCTTCGTCGATACCGCCGACATCGCCGAAATCCGTGCCCTTGCCGCGACCGGCATGGTCGACGGCGTGACCACCAACCCGTCGCTGATCCTGAAATCCGGCCGCAAGATCGAGGAGGTCACCGCCGAGATCTGCGCCGCGGTCTCCGGCCCGGTCTCGGCCGAGGTCGCTGCCACCGAGGCGGAGGCGATGATCGCCGAGGGCCGCCGGCTTGCCGAGATCGCGCCCAACATCGCGGTCAAGGTGCCGCTCACCTGGGACGGTCTGCGCGCCTGCAAGACGCTGAGCGATGCCGGCACCATGGTCAATGTCACGCTCTGCTTCTCCGCCAATCAGGCGCTGCTCGCCGCCAAGGCCGGCGCCACCTTCATCTCGCCCTTCATCGGCCGGCTCGACGATATCGGCCTCGACGGCATGGCGCTGATCGCGGACATCCGCCAGATCTACGACAACTACCATTTCGAGACGCAGATCCTTGCCGCCTCGATCCGCACGGTCAATCACGTGCAGGAGGCCGCGAAGATCGGCGCGGATGTCGCCACCCTGCCGCCGGGCGTGCTGCGCAAGCTGGCCGATCATCCGCTCACCGACAAGGGCCTCGAGACCTTCCTTGCTGACTGGGCCAAGACCGGCCAGTCGATCCTCGGCTGAGGGGCGGGGCATGGATCGTGCGACCGGGCCCGGAACCGGTGCCGCCCAGGGCTGGGCGCCGAACAGCTTCGAGCTCAACACCGACGAGCGCGACCTGATCCGCTCGCTGATCGTGGCCGATCCCGAGCTGGTGCTCGCCGACGACCAGGTGATGCGCGCGCTGATCGGCGAGACCGCGGCGCCGGACCGGCAGGTGGTGGATCTGCGCGACCGGCTGGTGGAGCGCCTCGAGAGCCGGCTGAAGCGGCTCGTGCAGGCCAACCGCTCGGTGATCGCCGCGGCCTACGAGAACGTCGCCGGCACCCGGTCGCTGCACCGCGCGGTGCTGGCGCTGATCGCCGAGACCGAGCTCACCGGCTTCCTGCGCTGCCTCACCGTCGAGGTGCCGCGGCTGATCGGCGTCGAGGAGGCCCGGCTCTGCCTCGAGGCGGAGATCGACGAGGCGCGCCCGGCGGACGGGCTCGGCGAGGGGCTCGAGGGCCGCGTGCTGGCGCTGCCCGAGGGCATGGTCGAGGCCTATCTGATGCTGGATGGCGGCCCGGTGCCCGAGGGCGTGGTGCTGCGCGAGGCCTCGAGCGAGGCGGAGCTGATCTTCGGCCATCTCACCTCGGTGCGCTCCGAGGCGATGATGCGCCTCGAGCTCGACGGCGCGGCCGGGCTGCTGCTCTTCGGCGCCGCCGACCCGGACCGCTTCGGCCCGGACCAGGGGGTCGACCTGCTGATCTTCTTCGGCGGCGTGGTGGAGCGGCTGCTGCTCCAGCGCCTCGCCGCCGCCTGAGGCGCCGGGTGGCCGGGCGCAGCGGCTCCGGCCCGGGCCCTGCCGTTGCCGGCGGGGCGGCGGCGGCCGGGCTCGCGCCGGCGCTCGGCGAGCTGCTGGCGCGCTGGGCGGCGCATCTCGCCGCCAGCGGTCGGGCCCCGGCGACGCGAACCGCCTATGTCGCGGATCTTGCGGGGTTCCTCGGATTTCTCACAGGCCATCTCGGCGGCGCCCCGGCGCCGGCGGCGCTGGCCGGGCTGACGCTGGGCGATTTCCGCGCCTGGCTGGCGGCGGAGCGCGCCCGCGGCCGCTCCGGGCGCTCGCTGTCCCGCGCGGTCTCGGCGCTGCGCGGCTTCTTCGCCTTCCTCGAGGAGCGGGAGGGCATCGCCTGCGAAGCGATCCACGGCGTGACCAGCCCGAAATCGCCGCGCCCGCTGCCCCGTCCGGTGGCGGCCGCGGATGCCCAGGCGCTGCTCGCCGCGGTCGATGCCGGCCATCCCGAGCCCTGGATCGCCGCCCGCGACGCCGCGGTGCTGGCGCTGCTCTGGGGCGCCGGGCTGCGGATCTCCGAGGCGCTGGGGCTGCGCTGGGGCGACGCGCCGCTCGGCGATGCGGTGACGGTGCGCGGCAAGGGCGGGCGCAGCCGCCGGGTGCCGGTGCTGCCGGCCGCCGGCGCCTGGGTCGAGCGCTACCGCCGGCTCTGCCCGCATGCCGCGACGCCCGGGGGCGCGCTCTTTCTCGGCGCCCGCGGCGGCCCGCTCCACGGCAACATGGTGCGCCGGGCGATGGCCGCGGCGCGGGCCGGGCTCGGCCTGCCGGCCAATGCCACGCCGCACGCCCTGCGCCACGCCTTCGCCACCGAGCTGCTGGCGGCTGGTGGCGACCTGCGCGCGGTGCAGGAGCTGCTCGGCCATGCCCGCCTTGCCACCACCCAGGTCTATACCGGCGTCGATGCCGCCCGCCTCGCCGCGGTGCACGCCGCGACCCATCCCCGGGGAGGGGACTGACCGCCCCGCCCGGCGCAGCCCCCGCCGCCTCCCATGGGTGGGCTCTTGAAACCGCGGGCCGGGGGCGGATGGCCGACAGGGTGGGGGAGGCGGCGGGCCGGCCGGCAGGCCGGCGACAGGCCGGGCAAGGCAGCCTTGCGGCCTTGCGTCTTGCCGGCGCGGGCAGACAACCGCTAGGTTGGCCGCCCACAGTCCCGAGGACCTCCTCCCATGCCCCGGCCCGATCCGCTCTCACCGAATGCACAGGGCGCGCTCTGGCTTCTCGCCTCGGTGGCGGGTGCCACCGCCATGACCGTCGCGGTGCGCCTGCTCAGCCCGGAGCTGCACACCTCCATGCTGGCCTTCCTGCGCTCGGCCTTCGCGGCGGTGCTGGTGCTGCCCTTCCTGGTGCGGGCAAGGCTCAGCGGCGGCGCCCCGATCCGCTTCAGCCGCTGGCCGCTGCACCTGCTGCGCGGGCTGCTGATCGGCGTCGCGCTGAATTCCGGTTTCTACGCCATCGCGCATCTCGAGCTGGCCACCTCCACCATCCTGTTCTTCCTGGCGCCGGCCTTCGCCACCGCCTTCGCCGCGCTCTTCATGGGCGAGCCGGTCGGCCTGCGCCGCTGGGGCGCGATCGCCGCCGGCCTGCTCGGCGCGGTGGTGATCCTGCGCCCGGGCATCGCCGCCTTCGACCCGGTGATGGCGATCGCGATCCTCTCGGCCCTCGCCTTCGCCGCGGCGCTGATCATCGGGCGGCAGATCGGCTCGGTCGACGGCTCCGACGCGGTCTTCGTCTCCTCCTCCATCGTCGTGGTGGCGGCGACGCTGCCGCCGGCGCTGTTCGTCTGGGGCCTGCCGCAGGGCGGGCTCGCCTGGGCCATCCTTGCCGTGCTGGTGCTCGGCTCGGCGGTGCGCACCTATTCCGACATCCGGGCCTATGCGGTGGGCGATGCCGGCTTCATCGCGCCCTTCACCTATCTGCGCCTGATCACCGTCGGGCTCGCCGGCTGGCTGCTGTTCGGCGAGACCATCGACGGCTGGACCGCGGCGGGCGGCGCCATCATCATCGGCGCGACGCTCTACATCTCGCTGCGCGAGACCCGCCTGCGCCGGCGGGTGGCCCGGGGCGCCGCCGCGCCCTGAGCGGCGGGCGGCCCCGCGGCGGCGGCACCGCCGCAAGGCCGGCGCCGCGACTGCGCCGCCGCAAGGCCGGCGCGGCGAAGATGTGTCGCGCGGGGCGGCGGCATCGGGTAGTCTCGCCGGGACGCAGCACCAGATTGCGGGTGACCGGGCGGCGACGTGGCGCGTTGCCCCGGCAGACGGGGAAAGGGACGGGGGCGATGCGTGGCCTGATCGGGTCTGTGGTCGGCGGCATGCTGTCGCGAGCGGGGGCGCTCGGGCTCGCGCTCGGCCTGTCCATCGCCGGTGCGCCGGATGCCGCGCCGGCCGGGGAGGCGGCGGCGGGCGCCGACCCGGTGCTCCGCATCGCCGTCACCGCCGGGGAGCGGCCGCGCGTCACGGGCGCGCTGCCGGCAAGCCTGCGCGCCGGCAGCCTCCGCAGCCTGTTCCCGAACGCCCGGATCTCCGAGGAGCTGGTGTCGGCCGGCCCCGGCGACCCGGTCGCCTGGGAGCGCGCCTTCGCCGCCCTGCAGATCGCGCTGCCGCGCATCGCGGTGGCCCGGATCACCATCTGCGCCGGCCGGCTCGAGCTCAGCGGGCGCCTGCGCGAGGGCTTCGCCCGGGCCGAGACCGCGGCGGCGCTGCGCCTCGCGGTCGGCGCCGGCTGGGAGCTGGCCTTCGACCTCGCGGAGCCGCCGCCGCCCGCCGCTCTCAGCTTCCGCATCGGCCGGGCCGAGGCGGACGAGGCCGGTTCCGCCGCCGCGGCGGGCGAGACCGCGCTGCGGGACGATCCGGAGGCGGTGCCCGAGCTCGGCGCCGGCCCGCCGCCGCTGCCGCCGCCGCCCGAGACCGCCGCGCTTGCGCTGACCGGCATGCTGCCGGACGGGCTCTCGGTGCGCCAGGCGGTCACCACGCTCGGGGTGCCGGCGGAGGCGCGCCTCACCGGCGGCGGCACCGGCAACAGCGCCGACTGGAGCGTGGCGCTCGGCGCCATCGGCCGGCTCGCCCTGATCTACGAGACCGCCGCCGGCAGCCTTGCCCCCGGCGAGGACGCGGCGGTGCGTTTCGCCGTCGAGGGCCGCCTCGCGCCGGGGCAGGACGCCGACGAGGTGGCGGCCTGGCTCGCCGCGGTGCTGCCGGCCGACTGGGAGATCGCGGTGGCCGGCCGGTCGCGGCCCGCCGGCGCCACCGACCGCCGCACCGATCCCTTCACCGGCGGCACCGAGCGGCGCATCGCCGGGCACTGGATCCCGGAGCCGGAGATCGCCGCCGACCGGGAGAGCTGCGCCCGGGCGATCGCCGCCGCCCAGCGCGCGCCCAGGCTGAGCTTCCCGAGCGGGCAGAGCGTGCTCGGCCCGGAGATGGACCGGGTGCTCGACCGGATCGCCGGCATCGCCTATGCCTGTCTTGCCGTGGCCGGGCGGCGGCTCGAGATCCTTGGCCATACCGATGCCAAGGGCGACCCGGCACGCAACCGGGCGCTCAGCGCCGAGCGGGCGATGGCGGTGCGCGCGGCGCTGGTCGCGCGCGGGCTTCCGGGCGAGCTGCTGCGCGCGGTCGGGCGCGGCGCGGCGGCGCCGGTGGCCTCCAACGAGACCGCCGAGGGCCGCGAGCGTAACCGGCGGATCGAGTTCGCCTGGATCGGCAGCTGAGCCGGAGCTCCGGCCGCCACCCGGTCCGGGCCATTTCGGAAACACGATCGGGAAAGGGACGGACATGGAACACGGAGCCAGCGAGACCATCCTCATCATCCTGACGGCATTCGGCCTCGGCCTGCTGTTCGGATATCTGATCTGGGCCGGGCGGCGGTACGAGGCCGCGCCGGCGCCGCGCTATGTGGCGCCGCCGGCGCCGGCCG
>NZ_BSYI01000010.1 GCF_030270585.1 Paralimibaculum aggregatum | reverse complement strand
AGCTCCCCTCCAGGGCGATCAGGATTGCACGCCCATTGGGAGGGCTCGCTTGCGCGCGCCTATCGACCGGCGGACAACTGCCTCGCCGCTTTCAGGCTCGCGGCGATCCGCAGCTGGATCGCTTGGATACGAGCCCGCGCCGCAGGCAAGGCGGGACTATGCGGGCCCGTATCCGGGGTCCGCTGCCGCCGCTTGCCCGGCCGTTTCCGTGCCCCGCGTCAGATCACCCAGACGCCGTCGTCGTAGTTGTCGGCATTGAGCACGAGGTTCTCCGGGCTCTCCGAGAAGAACACCAGCATGTCGGCCCGTGTCGTGCCGGCATCGAAGGCGTTGATCCAGAACTCGCGCCCCGCCGCGTCGGCGGAGCGGCCGAGGACGTTGAGGAAGAGCGCGTCGATGAAGACCTCCGAGCTCGGCTCCGCGCCGCCGAAGAGGTTGAGGAACTCCTGTGCGTCGACGAAGGCCTTGGCGAGCTGATCGAGCGTGAAGCCGCCGTCGCGCGCGCCGTCCCAGAAGATCAGGCCGGCCTCGTCGGGCGCCCGGCCCAGCGACGCGCCATAGAGGCGATAGGTCTGCTGCAGCGTCGCGTCGTTGTCGAGATCGTAGAGATAGGTGCCGTCGGTCAGCGCCACCCGCTCGATGGAGAGGAGCGTGTCGACCTCGCCGTTCTCGAGCCGCACCTTCACCCGGCCGGTCGCGTCCAGCGTCTCCTCGACCCCGCCGCGCTCGAGATCGTAGACCATGGTGTCGGAACCGGCGTTGCCGCGCACCAGGTCGTCTCCGAAGACGCCGGACAGGACGTCGTCCGCGAGCGTGCCGATGATCGGCGCGTTGCTGCCCGCCGAGACGGTCTCGGTGCTGGTCTGCTCGAGGCTCACGGTCCCGAGGGAGACGACGGTGGCGCCGCCGTCGGAGACCTGGACAAGCTGGCCGGACACATCGAGGTCGGCGGTCGCGATCACCGAGCCGTCCGCCCGCGAACCCTGGAAGAAGAACACGCTGTCGAAGGTCTCGGTGCCCTCGGTCGAGGCGACGATCCGGAAGGGCTCGCCCTCTGGCAGGTCGAAGCTGATCGTGTCGCCCGCCGTGACATCGGTGGCGATGAGGTCGAACTCGATCTCGCCGGCATCCGCATTGTCCTCGATATAGGCGACGCCCGAGCCCCGCTGGATGCCGATTGCCGCGATCGGCCCGCCGCTGAGCAGGGTGTCGAAACCCAGGAACAGCCGGTGCAGCTGGTAGACGGTTTCGGAGTCGTAGCTGCCCGGCATGACACCGTCGGCCTCGATCGCCGCGGCGCCCTCGTTCGCGACGAACCGGCGGAGATGATAGGTGGGGTTGTGCGTGACGCCCTGATCGACTGCGACGGCCGGATCGTCGACTGGCGGCTCGAGCACCGCGGTCACGCCGTTGTGGAAGACCGGCGCCGCGGTGAAGGTGTAGTCCATCACCTCGCTGCCGCCAAACGGCACCGGGTTGACATGGCGCAGGCCGAAACCGTGGCCGAGCTCGTGCGCCGTGACGGCGGCGATATACGCCGCGCTGTCCGTCGTCTGGTCCATGAAGACCGCGACGATATCGTTGCCCTTCTTGTTGAACCGGTCGACACCCTCGAAGGCCTCGCCGAGGGACCGGTCGTCGGCCACGCCGTCCTGGTTCAGATCGACATTGCCGAGGCTGGGCGAGAAACGGATGGTGTGGAAATCGCCCTCCGCGGGCCGCTCCTGAACCACCTCGACATTGACGCCCGAGCGGTTGAACACCGCCTGGAGGTTCGCGACGAGCTCGTTCCGGAAGGTGGCGTCGAAGCTGCCGAGCGGCTCGGTGCCCTCGCGGCTGGCATAGAATTGCCTTGCCGGCACCGTCTCGTCGATTTCCGTCGTCTCCGGGTCGTCCGCGACCGCGGTGGTCGTGTCGGTCACCAGATAGAAATCGCGCGGGATCGGCGTATCGAAGTCCAGAAAGACCTTCGCGGCGAAATCGACGCTGCCCGGCAGGCCCTGGACGTTGACCACATCGAAGCCGGGCGAGCCGCCGAAGCTGTCGTTGCCGGTGATGCGCACGGCGACGACGGGCGCGTCGAGCCCGAGCGTGCCGAGATCGAAGGCCGTCGTCTCCGCATCGTTGGCGATGCTGAGGATCAGGAAGTTGACCCCGTCGGTGCTGACCTCGATCAGCGCGGTCTCCCCGCCGGCCCCGCTCTCCTGGATGAAGAGGTCGTCGCCCGGCCCGTCGACGATTCCCGCGCCCTCGAAGCCCACGGTGATCGAGGCGCCCCGCGGCAGCGAGACGAAATCGACCGGGCCGTTCTCGGCGTCCGGACCCAGCACGTTGCTGAGCGGCACGCTGACCGGGAAGGTTCCGGGAAAGAGCCCGCCATAGGGCTGCTGCGGCAGGTCGCCATCCGTCGACGCGGTATAGTCAAGTACAACGCTGGCAAAGATTTTTCCGTCGTTTTCCATTACGCACCCTCACGTAAAATGACCCCAGAAATGGGCGTACAGCGTTTGATCTCATCCTGAAAGTGTTAATCGAAAAAACTTAAAAATGATCTTTCAATCCACGGGCAGCTGCCGGCGGGGCACTCCACGGGCGCGCTGCCGCGAGCGCCGGGACCGGGCGGCAACCTGCCGACCCGGCGAAACCTCGGCCCTGCAACGGGAGGATGGCGGGCCGCGAGCATCACGATGGAAGTAGGGGTCAGGGACCGCAGTCGCGCGCCTTCTCCTCCATGGCCTGCTTGAACATGCTGACGAAGCGGCGTGCGGTCATGGTGAGGGGGCGAAACCGCGGGTAGATCAGCCGGGGCCGGATCGGAATGACCGGGCGGACCGGCCGGGCAACCACGTTCGGCGAGGTGTGGTTGTAGAGCAGGTATGGCTCGACGATGGCGATCCCGGCGCCGCTCTCGACCATCGCGCAGATGGTGGTCGAGGCGCCGGCCTCGATCTGCGGATTGTAGTCCAGCCCCGCCTCGCTGAAGGTCTTGGCGATGCGCTCGCCATAGGGGGACTTGATGAAATACGAGACGATGACGTGCTGGAGCATGTCCTCCAGTTCGACATGGGACCGCTCCGCCAGCGGGTGATCCGGGCGCATGATGCAGACCGACGCGCACTCGAAGAGATCCTCCGACTTGTTGGTCGGCATTTCGGTGGAATCGCCGAGAAGGCCGATATCCACATGGCCGTCATTCACCTGATCGACGATCCTGAGCGAAGGCAGCACATCGACCGCGATGCGGACGGTCGGGTGCCGGCGCTGGAACTCCGTCACCACCGAGGGCAGAAAGACATTGGCCAGCGTCGGCAGCGCGGCGATCGAGATCCGGCCGGCCACCGTGTCGCGCAGGTCGCCGGCGAGGCGGTCGAAGGCCTCCGCCGCGCCCATCACCTTCTCCAGCTCCGCCATCAGCAGCGTCGCCTCCGGGGTCGGGTACAGCCGCCCCTTGATCCGCTCGAAGAGGCGGAGCCCGAGCTGCTCCTCGGTCTGGCGCAGCAGCTTGCTCACGCCGGGCTGCGACAGGTTGAGCTTCCTCGCGACGCTGGTGGCCGTGTCGCTGGTCATCAATTCCCGCAGGACGGCCAGTTGTCTGAAGCTGAGATCCAAGCCCGCACCCCATAACCGATCGTTTGGTTCGCATGAGAAGATAGAAATTTTATTTCGGAGTCCACTCTGACAGCCTCCTCTCCAGGCGACTGACCCGGGAGCCGCGGCAGGAGATCGCCGTTCGCGGGCCAGCCACGCCGCCATGTCGAGAGATGGAGGTATCGATGCAGTGGATGCGAACGACCGGGCTGAGCGCCCTTGCAGTTGCCGGATGCCTGATCGCGGCGCCCGCAAGTTCCGAGACGCTGCGTTTCGCGGCGAGCGGCGATGCCGCGTCGCTCGATCCCTATGCCTATTACACGACCTTCACCAGCGGCTTCCTGCAGAATGTCTACGAGCCGCTGGTGCGCTATGACGAGACGCTGAACTTCGAGCCGGCACTGGCGGTCGAATGGGAGCGCACCTCCCCGACAACCTGGCGTTTCAGGCTGCGCGAGGGGGTGACCTTTCACAACGGCAATCCGTTCACCGCCGACGATGTCGTCGCGTCGCTGAACCGGGCGCGTGCCGAGAACTCTCCCTATATCGTCGCGACCTCGGCGATCAGCGATGTCGAGAAGATCGACGATCACACCGTCGATATCCATCTCGACGGGCCCTATCCCGTGCTGCTGAACGATCTTGCCGGTGTCCTCATCCTAGACAGGGAGTGGATGGAGGCCAACGACACCCTGCGCCCGGTGAACCCCAGCAAGGGTGAGGAGAGCTACGCCACCACCAATGCCAACGGTACCGGCCCGTTCATGATCGAAAGCCGCAGGCCGGATGCCGAGACGGTCTTCGTCGTCAATCCCGGCTGGTGGGACGAGCCCGAGCACAATCTGGACAGGATCGTCTTCACGCCGATAAAGTCCGCTGCCACGCGCGTCGCCGCGCTGCTGTCCGGCGAGGTCGACCTGATCATGGAAGCGCCGCTGCATGACCTGGCGCGGATCGAACGGACCGAGGGCCTGAAGGTCCTGTCGGGCAAGGATCTGCGGGTGATGTTCCTCGGGCTCAACCAGGGCGCGGCGGAGCTCAACGCGAGCACGGTCAAGGGCAGGAACCCGCTCTCCGATGTGCGGGTCCGGCAGGCGATCTACCAGGCGATCGATATCGATGCCCTGAACCAGAAGGTGCTCCGGGGGCTCGCGACACCGACGGGCATTCTGGTGGCGGAGGAAATCCAGGGCTACGACGCCGAACTCGCGCCCCGGGCCGCCGCCCATGATGCGGATGCCGCACGGGCGCTGCTGGCCGAGGCGGGCTATCCCGATGGCTTCGATGTCGGCATGGACTGCCCCAACGACCGCTATGTGAACCCGGACCAGGTCTGTCAGGCCATCGCGGCCATGCTGGCGAAGATCGGCGTCGACGTGAACTACACCTCGTCGACCAAGAGCATCTACTACAAGAAGATGCTGTCCGGCGGTGCCGACATCTACCTGTTCGGCTGGGCATCGACGCCCCAGCTCGATGCCTATGCCCTGCTGAACTCGGTGATGCACAGCAAGGACGGCTCCAAGCGCGGCAAGTGGAACCCCGGCGGCTATCACAATGCCCGGCTCGACGAGCTGGTCGAGCAGATCCAGGTCGAGATCGACATGGACAAGCGGCAGGAGATGATCTCGGAGGCGTTCCGGCTGCACAAGAACGACTACGGCACCATCGCCCTCTATCGCCAGCCGCTGACCTGGGCTGCGAAGCAGGAGATCGATGCGCTGCAACTGGCGGACAACAAGATCCGCCTGTGGTGGATCACCAAGAACTGAGATCCATCGGAACCGCGGGGCGCCGGCTGGCGACCCGCGGCCACGCATGCCTTCCCGGAGCAATCATGGTTGCCAGAAAGATACTCGTGGCCTGCATCAGCCACGAGACGAATACCTTCTCGCCGGTGCCAACCCCGCTCTCCGCCTTTGCCGGCCCCCGCGGGCTCCTGCGGGGCGACGCCGCCAGGACCGCCTTCCGCGACACCGGCACCGCAACGGGCGGATTGATCGCGCTGGCCGAGCGCAGCGGCGCCGATGTCTCCGTGCCGTTGATCGCCAGATGCGCGCCGAGCGCGGCGGTCGAGGACGATGCCTTCGAGGCGCTTGCGGGCGAGCTCTGTTCGGCGGTCGCGGCGGCGCGCGAGGCGGGTGAATGCGATGCGCTGTTTCTCGAGCTGCATGGCGCGATGGTCACCCGGTCCCACGAGGATGGCGAGGGGGAGATACTCCGGCGCCTGCGCGCCGCGGCGCCTGATCTTCCCATCGCCCTCAGCCTCGACTTCCACGGCAATGTCACCGCGGAGATGGTCCGGTCGGTCACCTCCGTGGTCGCCTACAAGACCTTCCCGCATCTCGACATGCGGGATTGCGGCATGCGGACCGGGCAGATCACGCTCGATGCCATGGCAGGCAGGATCGACCCCGTAACGGTCTGGGGCAATGTTCCGCTCCTCACGCATCTGCAGAGGATGAACACCTCGGAGCCGCCGCTCGCCGGTCTCATCGCCCTCGCACGCGAGGCCGAGGCCGAGCCGGGCGTGCTCGCCGTCAGCGTGCTGCCGGGCTTTCCCCTGGCCGACACGCGCGAGGCCGGGATGAGCTGCATCGTGATGACCGACGGGGATGCCGTCCGCGCCGCCGCGATCCGCGACCGGATCCTCGGCGAGGCCTGGTCGCAGCGCGCGGAGTTTGCGGTCCGGCCGGTGCCGCTGGCCGAGTCGGTGGCCGATGCCGCGGGTCTCCCGGGGCGGCCGTGGCTGCTGCTGGACGTCGCCGATACCTGCAATTCCGGCGGCACGCTCGACTCGATGTCGCTGCTGCGCGAGATCCGCCGCCAAGGGCTGCGGAACGTCGCGGCGGCGCCGGTCTGCGATCGCGCTGCCGTGCAGGAGATGTTGGCGGCCGGGCAGGGGGCCGAGCTGGAGGTGGCCCTTGGCGGCAAGATGCAGGCGCCCTCGGTCCCCTTCGCCAATGAGCCGCTGGTCCTGCGCGGCAGGGTGGCAGCCATGCATGACGGCGAGATCACGGTGACCGGGCCGGTCTTTACCGGAACCAGGCTCAATCCGGGGCCGACCGTGCTCTTCGAGTCCGGGGACCTGCAGATCGTGGTTACAAGCAACCGCATCGAGCCCTACGATGAAGGCATATTCCGCTGTGTCGGGCTCGACCCCCGAGAGAAGGACTTCATCGTGCTCAAGTCGCGCATGCAGTGCAAGCCGGCCTTCCTGCCCTTCTGCGCCGGGCATGTCGATTGCAACGGCATCGGGGTGACGACGTCCGACTATGGCGCCTTCGACTATCGCCGCCTGCGCCGGCCGATCTTCCCGCTCGACGACGATGCGGACTGGGCACCGGCCGGGGCCGCCGGCCTGACGGCCGCGACATGACCCGCCTTCTGCCGTTCATGCTGTACCGGCTCGGGCAGGGCGTGCTGGTGATGCTGGTGGTCGCCTTCATCTCGTTCTCGCTCTTCACCCATGTCGGCGATCCCATCAACAACATGCTGGGCGAGGAGGTGGACGAGACCTATCGCGAGCAGCTGCGCGAGGATCTCGGCCTCAACGATCCGGTTCCCGTCCGCTTCATCCGCTTTGTCGGGAATGCGGTGCAGGGGGAATTCGGCGTCTCCTACAGGAACTCGATCCCGGTGGCGCAGCTCTTCGGCGAGCGGCTGCCGGCGACGCTCGAGCTGGTCTTCGCCGCGGCGGTGATCGCGCTGGCGCTCGGTATCCCGGCGGGGGTCTATGCCGCGATCCATCGCAGCCGTCCATCGGCCCAGGTCATCCAGATCCTGTCGCTGATCGGCATATCCCTGCCGACCTTCGTCACCGGCATCCTGCTGATCTATGTCTTCTCGATCAGCCTCGATCTGCTGCCGTCCTTCGGTCGCGGAGAGGTCGTGGATCTCGGCTGGTGGAGCACCGGGTTCCTGACCGCGAGCGGGCTGAAGGCGCTGGTTCTTCCGGCCGTGACGCTGGCGCTCTTCCAGCTCACGCTGATCATGCGTCTGGTTCGCTCGGAAATGCTCGAGGTGCTCCGCACCGACTACATCCGCTTTGCGCGCGCCCGCGGGCTTCCGGACCGGCTGATCCATTTCCGCCATGCCGTGCGCAACACGCTGGTGCCCGTCATCACCATCACCGGGCTGCAGATCGGCTCGCTGGTGGCCTTCGCCATCATCACCGAGACGGTGTTCCAGTGGCCGGGCATGGGCCTGCTCTTCATCCAGGCGGTGCAGTTCGTCGATATCCCGGTGATGTCGGCCTATCTGGTGCTGATCGCGTTCTTCTTCGTCGTCATCAATTTCATCGTCGACATTCTCTATCATGCCGTCGATCCGCGGCTCTCGGGAACGCTGTCCGATGGTAGCGGGAAGGGGATGCCATGACCTCGCAGCACCCGGCAGGGCAGGCGCGGAGACTGCTGCGGCCAGTGGCGCGTCTCTGGCAGAGCGATCTGGTCTGGAGCTTTCGCAACACCCCCTATGCCGTGGTGTCGCTGGCGCTGGTGCTGGCGATCGCGGTGACGGCGCTGTGCGCGCACTGGGTGGCGCCGCATGATCCGTTCGACCTGGCCAGCTTCAACATTCTCGACAGCGAGCTGCCGCCCGCCTGGGTCGAGGGCGGCAGCCCGGAGTTCATCCTCGGCACCGACACGCAGGGGCGCGATGTCCTCTCCCTGATCATCTACGGCGCGCGGCTTTCGCTGCTGGTCGGGCTTGCCAGCGTCGTCTTCGGCCTGGTGCTGGGGGTCGGGCTCGGGCTGCTCAGCGGCTATGTCGGTGGCTGGGTCGATGCGCTGGTGATGCGCACGGCGGATGTTAAGCTGAGCTTTCCCGCCATCCTCGTCGCCCTGCTGGTGAACGGCGTCGCGCGCGGCTTCCTGCCGCCGGAGATGCACGGGCAGATCGCGATCCCGGTGCTGATCTTCTCGATCGGCATGTCGGGCTGGGTCCACTACGCGCGGACGGTGCGCGGCATCGTCATGGTCGAGCGACGGAAGGAATACGTCCTCGCCGCGCAGATCGTCGGCCGGAAGGGCTGGGAGGTCGCGCTCCTGCATGTCCTGCCGAACACGATGAGCCCGGTCACGGTCATCGCCACCATCAACCTCGCCACCGCCATCCTGCTGGAGGCGACATTGTCCTTCCTCGGTGTGGGGGTTCCGCCGACCGAGCCGTCGCTCGGCACGCTGATCAAGGTGGGCAGCGAGTACATGTTCTCCGGCATCTGGTGGGTGACGGCATTCCCCTCGCTGCTGCTGGTCGTGCTCGTGCTGGCGGTCAACCTGCTCGGCGACTGGCTGCGCGACGCGCTGAACCCGAACCTGCAATGAGCACGCAACACACGGAGGATGAGCCGTTGCTCGAGGTCCGCGACATCCATGTGGAGGTCGAGATACGCCGCCGGCGCCTCAAGGTGATCGACGGGGTCAGCCTGTCGCTGGCAAGGGGCGAGACGCTCGGCATCGTCGGCGAGTCCGGTGCCGGCAAGTCGATGCTGGGCAATGCCATCGCCGGCATGCTGGAGCCGCCGCTCCACATCGCGGGCGGCAGCGTCACGCTCGAGGGCAGGCGGATCGACGATCTCAAGGGCGAGGAGCTGCGCGCGGTCCGCGGGCGGCGCATCGGCATGGTGTTCCAGGACCCGCTGACCAGCCTCAATCCGCTGTTCTCGATCGGCGATCAGCTTGTCGAGACGATCACCACGCGGCTCGGCATCGGCCGTGCGGAGGCGCGCAGGCGGGCGATTGCGCTGCTCGAAGCGACCGGGCTGCCGGACCCGGCGGAACGTCTCGGTCACTATCCGCACCAGTTCTCCGGCGGCATGCGCCAGCGCGTCGTCCTGGCGCTGGCCCTCTGCCTCGATCCGGTGCTGGTGATCGCGGACGAGCCGACCACGGCACTCGACGTTTCGGTGCAGGCACAGATCATCCGGCTGCTCGACCGGCTCTGCCGCGAACATGGCAGCGCGGTGATCCTGATCACCCACGACATGGGCGTGATCGCCGAGGCGACGGAACGGGTCGCCGTGATGTATGCGGGGAGGATCGTCGAGATCGGCCCGACGGAGCGCGTGATCCGCGCGCCGCGGCATCCCTATACCCGCGGCCTCATGGCGTCGATCCCGCCCATCGACCGGCGGCCCGACAGGCTTGCCCAGATCGCGGGGAGCATGCCCAGGATCGGCACGGTCCTTCCCGGCTGCCCGTTCAGCCCGCGCTGTCCCTCCGCCGTGGCGCGCTGCCACGAGGCGATCCCGGCGCTGGCCGGCGGGAACGGGCATCTGGCCGCCTGCTGGCTCGACGAGGCCGCGTCATGAGCGCCGACCGCCAGGCCCCTGCGGAACGCCCGTTGCTCGAGATGCGCGATGTCGCGCGCTTCTTCGATGTCTCGCCGCCCTGGTACCAGCGCCTGTTCGGCGGCGGAAGCCGGCGCGTCCTGCGGGCGGTGGACGGGGTCGATCTGGATCTGCCGCGGGGCCGCACGCTCAGCCTTGTCGGCGAGTCGGGCTGCGGCAAGTCCACCCTCGCGCGGCTCGCGGTCGGTCTCTACCCGCTGTCGCGCGGCAGCATCCGCTTCGACGGCATGGAGATGTCGGTCAGGGACGGCTCGTTTGCGGAGCGCCGCACGCGCCGGCGCATCCAGATGATCTTTCAGGACCCCTTCGCCAGCCTCAACCCGCGCTGGCGCGTCGCCCGCATCATCGGCGAGCCGATCCGGGTGCACGAGCCCGGGACCGGGGAGGCCGAGCGGCGGTCGCGCGTGCGCGAGCTGCTGGAGATGGTCGGCCTCGACGCCGATGCGGCGGCCCGGTATCCGCACCAGTTCTCCGGCGGCCAGCGCCAGCGCATCTCGATCGCCCGGGCTCTCGCGGCACGGCCGGATCTGCTGATCTGCGACGAGCCGACCTCGGCCCTCGAT
Source organism: Paralimibaculum aggregatum (assembly GCF_030270585.1). GTDB lineage: Bacteria > Pseudomonadota > Alphaproteobacteria > Rhodobacterales > Rhodobacteraceae > Thermohalobaculum > Thermohalobaculum aggregatum. The sequence goes on along the minus strand of NZ_BSYI01000010.1, from coordinate 134,403 downwards.
GTCTCGGTGCAGGCGCAGATCCTCAACCTGATGCGGGAACTGCAGGAAGAGCTGGGGCTGACCTATCTCTTCATCAGCCACGATCTTTCCGCCGTCCGGTTCATCTCCGACTATGTCGGGGTGATGTATCTCGGCCGGCTGGTCGAGTGGGGCGAGGCGGAAACGCTGTTCCGCAATCCCCGCCACCCCTACACGCGCAAGCTGCTGGAATCGGTGCCAAACCTCGCCGAGCCGGGCCGGGCACGCACGCCGATCGCGGGCGAGGTGCCAAGCCCGCTTTCGCCTCCCCCCGGCTGCCATTTCAATCCGCGCTGCCCGCTGGCCATGGCCAAATGCCGAACCGACACCCCGGGCATGGTCCGGACAGGTCCGGGCGGCGTGAGATGCTTCGCGGTGGAGGAGGAGACCGCGACGGCGTGAGCCCTGTCGCGACCTGGGCATGGCCGGTTCCCGCCCGATCGCGGCGGCCCGCCGGTTCCGGATCGCGAGGCATGTCCGCCTTCCCGAAGAGCTGCGGCGCAGATTGCTAGGGAGCTCGGATTGTCCCGCCCCACTTGGGCGGGTCATCCGGCGACTGGAGGATCGACGAACGCGACAGGTCTGCCGGGGTCGCCGCGAGGCCGAGCCGGCTCGAGCGCCTGCATGGCCGGGGGGTGTCTGTTACCGGCGCGGTGCGCTGGAGTGGCCGGGCATTCACCGTTCGTGCGGGCGTGGGAGAGGCCCTCGGCTCGTCCGGGAGGATGATCGTGCCGTCCTGGCGCAGGGCGGCTAGGGCCGCAGACGGTTCCGCGTCCGATACCGCGGCTGCGAGCGTCGGCTCGCCCCGGCCACGCGCCGGCACCATGCCGCGGCGAGCGCGCCGTCGCCGGCCATGCCTTCAGTACGTTCGAGATGATTGACGGCACCACCGGCGAGGCGCGCCAGGCGCATCGTCTCATCGGCGTGCTCGACCCATCGACCCACACCCATGTCGGCGAGTTGGCCCCAGGGCCTGTGTCCATGTCCCGTAGGTGAAGCGGACCTGTGTGAAGCCCGCCGCGGATCACGCCAGCACGGCCGGGCAACGTGGATGTCTCCCTCGATCCACCGCTTCCCGGGGACGATCACGCGTCGGCTCTGTGGCCGAGCCGATCGGCTCTGGAATGGCGGGCGATGCCAGGGGGATCCGCTCCGCTCACGGAGAGAGCGCCGGTCGAAACTGCTCTCGAAATGAGAGGGCGGCCCCGGGTGCGCAGTCCAGTGCGTCGGCAGTGCAAAATTTTTATCAAATTAAATCATCAGTTTATGGGGATTCTGGCTCTCTGGCCCCGTGGTGGCACGCAACCTGCTCTCTCCGGTCCAATGGCTGCTGCGAGTGGCCGAGACCGATGAAGTGCCAGGGGGCCAACAGGAGATGTTTACGATGTTGATCGAGCGGCCAATGCCGATGCCAGCCGTCAGCGAATGCCTCATTCTCGTCGAGTTCGGCGAGATTGCGCAGCTGTTCCGGATGCGCCGCACCATGCGCCGTCGGGTTCTGCTGAGCATGGTGCACCGGATGGCGCAGGGCGAGGGCCGCCGGCTGGTGCTGGCGCCGGTTGCCGCCGACACGCCGCTCGAGCGCTATCTCATGTGCCAGCCGGAACTCGGCGCTGCGGCCGCGCATCACGCGATGCTCGACCTGCGCGCCATGCTCGAGGAGGAGGGCGTCGAGCCTTCCCGCATCGCGGTGCTGGCTAGCACCCGTGTGCTGCATGCCGCCGAAGCGATCGGCTTCGCTGCCGTCCGCAATCCGGGCCAGCCGCTGCTCGTGCTGCGCCCCGGCGGCGGCTACGAGTTCACCTATGAGCATGCGATGATGCTGCTCTCCGAAACCGGCCGGCCCGGAGGCGCAGCCAGTTTCGAGGAGGTGCTGCAGGCCGATCGCCGGCGCGGCGCGGCCATCGCCGGCCGCGGGCTGGCGCCGCGCAGGCCCTGCCCGCTGCGGGCCGCGACTGCCGCGGGGGCTTGCGCATGAGCCTCCTTCGCAAGGTCACCCGCCTCGCGGTCACCGCGGCGACGGCGGCGCTGCTCGCCGGCTGCGCATCGGGCCCGGACGGGCATGTCACGCCGATCAGCGGCGCACCCGTGACCGACAACGACACGCCCTATTCGTCCTGCCTCTCGGGCATCGCGGCGTTCCCCGGCAACAACCTGCCGACGCTCGCGGTGGGCGATATCCGCGACAAGACCGGCCAGCTCTCGCAGAACTCCTATACCGAGAGCACGATGCTCACGCAGGGCGTCTCGGAGATGCTGATCAGCGCGCTCTACAAGTCGCGCAAGGTGAACATCGCCGAGCGGCTGGAACTGGCGATACCGCTCACCGAGAAGAAGCTGGCCGATCTCGGGGTCCTGGCCGGCCCTGCGCCAGCCTACCAGGCGACGCCGGTCAACTTCGTCGTGCTCGGCGCGCTGACCGAGCTCAACTACAACATTCTCAGCGACGGCGTGCGCCTGTTCGTGCGCGGCATCGGTGCCGGCTACCGTCGCGTGATCATCAATGTCGGTCTGGACCTGCGCGTGGTGAACGCGCGCACCTTCCGCACCGTCTATGTCACCAGCCTGCAGAAGCAGATCGTCGGCTACGAGGTCGAGGCCGGGATCTTCAGCTTCTTTGGCACCCAACTCGTGGAATTTGACGCCGGCGTTCTACAGAACGAGCCGCTCCAGGTCGGCGTCAGATCCGTGGTCGAGATGGCCGTCGTGCAGATCCTCACAGAGGGTTTCGGCCTCCCGACACCGGCAGAGTGCGACCTTGTCAGGGTCGGCCCCCGGAGCGGCTCCAGTGAAGAGGAAGAAGACAATGCATAGGATCAGCCTGAAGGCAAGCCTGCTCGCCGCCTCCGCGTTCGTCGGTCTCGGTGCTCCGGCCCTAGCCTTCGACACGGTGACCTGGAACTGGGACGCCGACGTGCAGACCCAGGTCACCCAGACCATCGACGTGACCGCCGAACTCGACGCCACCGGCCTCAACATGGTGGAGAACGAGCAGGTGTTCATCGGCACCGCGACCTCGACCAGCGACCTGAACACGATCACCGTGACCCCGGCGATCTCGCTCGACGGGCTCGGCACCGACGACCTCGCCCGCATCGAGAGCGCGGCGACCTCGGTGGGCAACAACGGCTCGATCGAGAGCGACGTGAAGACCGATGTCGACTCGAACCAGCTGACCGGCGGCACCGAGATCGTCGATCCGCTGACCGGGCTCGTCTCCGTCGGCACCCCGGCGGTGATCGCCGCGACCTCGACCGTGACCGCCATCACCAACGCCCAGGTCGACAGCTCGGCCACCGGCGTCGGCAACAACCTCACGATCGACGTGGCCGGCGGCGACGCCATCCTGGTCGGCAACAACGTGCAGACCGCCTATGCCGACATCACCGCGCTGTCGAGCGTGAGCGGCGTGACGGTCACCGACTACGCGGGCCTCGGCTCCCTTGCCGATCCGCTGGTCGGCTCCGCCGCGACCTCGGTCGGCAACAACCTCGACGTCTCCGTCAGCTCGGGCCTCTGATCCCGGCTGCCACCCGCAATTCCACGAACTGAAGCAACACGGCCCGGCTCGGCTCCCGAGCCCCACCGGCGCGACAGGCGCCCTGAAGGAACAAGACAATGATGAAATCGCACCTCAAATCCGCACTGCTGGCCTCCGCCGCGATCATGCTCGCCGCCCAGGCCCAGGCCTTCGACACGGTGGACTGGAACTGGGATGCCGACGTGCAGACCCAGGTCACCCAGACCATCGACGTGACCGCCGAACTCGACGCCACCGGCCTCGGCATGGTGGAGAACGAGCAGGTGTTCATCGGCTCCGCCTCCGCCTCGAGCGACGTGACGGCGCTCACCGTCACCCCCTCGGTGCCGCTCAACGGGCTCGGCACCGACGACCTCGCCCGCGTCGAGAGCGCCGGCACCGCGGTCGGCAACAACGGCTCGATCGAGAGCGACGTGAAGACCGATGTCGACTCGAGCCAGCTGACCGGCGGTGCCGAGATCGTCGATCCGCTGACCGGCCTCGTCTCCGTCGGCGCCCCGGCGGTGATCGCCGCGACCTCGACCGTGAGCGGCATCACCAATGCCCAGGTCGACAGCTCCGCGACCGGCGTCGGCAACAACCTGACGATCGACGTGACGCCCGGCACGGGGGATGCAATCCTCGTCGCCAACAACGTGCAGACGACCTATGCCGACATCGCCTCGGTCTCGAGCGTGAGCACCGTCACCGTCAGCGACTATTCCGGCCTCGGCGGCCTCTCCGATCCGCTGGTCGGCTCGGCCGCGACCGCGGTCGGCAACAACCTCGACGTGTCGGTCGCCGGCTCGACGGGCGGCTTCTGATCCTCGCAACCAGGAGGGAGCGGCATCGCCGCTCCCTCCGAAGGGCAACCTGACGCAATTGGAGGCTGAGATGAGATCCTGGCTGAACACTCGCACCGCGCTGGCCGCGCTGGCGCTGGCGCTGTCGGCCGATGCCGCGAGCGCCCAGATCGCGCATTCGCCGCTGGGCGCGCGGCCCTACGACTTCCGCGCCCGCTCGCCGCAGAGCACGCTGGTGCTGCAGGAGTCGCGGGATGCGCAGGAGCGGGCGGCAAGGAAGGGCGGCAACGGCATCGCCTCGGGCGTGGCGACCGCCTCGCCTTCGGTCGGCGACGGCACGGCAGACGAACCGGACGATGCCGACAGCGCCGGCGCCGATGGCGGGCTGAGCGGTGTCGGTGCGCTCGCCTCGACCTATGCGGTCGGCAACTGGACGCAGATCGACGTCTATGTCGGCGACAACTCCTCCGCCTATGTGATCAACACCTCGCCGCAGAACAGCTATGGCAGCCAGGCGTCCACCGCCAACATCGATTCGCAGAACGCCAACGGGGAGAATTCCAGCGTCTCCAACGGCGGCGACTGGGACGGGCAGGGCGCCGCCTGGCAGTTCGTCAACAACCAGGTGCGCCAGGCGCAGCCCGCCCCGTCGCTCCGGGGCGGCCATGGCGGCCATGGCGGCAATGGCGCATCCGACGGGCAGGGCGGGCCGGGGTCGCCGGCGGCGTTCGCGGCATGGGATCCGCTGGCCGAGCGCAAGGCGCGCGGCGCCCGGCAGGGTGCGGGCGCGCCGGCCGGTTCCGAACGCGCCGCACCGGCGCGGCAGGCCGGCTTCGGGCTGGAGCCGGCCCGCGCGACCGGCCCCTGGAACACCGGCGGCGCGATCCCCCATGACTGGGTGACCGAGCACGAGTAGGCCGCCAACGCCGTCTCGCGAGACGGGAACGCCTCCCGGCCCAAGGGAGGGGATCGGGAGAGGGCGGCGGCCGTGTCCGCCCGTCGCGGCTGCATCCGGCGCCAGCTCGCCGGTACTCGGCCGCGCCGCCGGAGTTCCAGGGGCCGCCGCCGCGCTGCCACCGCCGGCCCCGGATCAGAGAGGTGGCCGGCCGCCTGCGCCCCACATGCCGGCAGAAGCCGCCGTCTCATGCGCCTCGCCATCCTCGTCCCTCCGGCCCGGTTCAAGCTCCGCCGCCCGATCTGGGAGCAGAGCCGGTCACCGACCTCGACAGCATCACCGACACGGGGGTCGGGATCGGCGAGACGGGCCATCCGAAGCTGTTTCAGGACGTCGTGACGCTCGACGCTAGCTACCGCCGCGAGACCGGGGGCACCGGGCTCGGGCTTGCGGTGTCGCGGCGGATCGTCGGCGCGCTCGGCGGCGAGACGGGTGTCGATAGCGCCGTGGGGAGCCGCTTCCGGTTCCGGCTGCCGCTCCATCCCGCCGAGCCGGCCGGCAGCCACTTCGCTCCCGTCCCGCATCCACGCTGCACCTGGCCAGCACCCGGCTGCGCCGGCCGGTAGCACTCGGCCCGCACCTGCCTGCCACCAGCCGGCAGGCCCCGCCCCGATCCTGGCCTCCCCCGCGTCCACTGCAGACGCCTGCTCCCGGATCGGGAGCCGTTCCGGCAGGCGCTCCCGGGGCAAGACCATCCCCGCCCGCGCCGCCGCCGCGAGGCGCAGGCAGTCGAAGGCAAAACAACGCCAGATCAACAGGTTACGGGAGGCGCCCGGACCAACCCCTGCTGGCACGCTTTCTGCTGCTCCGGGCACAGGGCGCTCCCTCGCGCCGCAGCAGCTTGGCGAGCCCCGGAGCGGGGCGAGCCGACATTTCAGGAGTGCAGACCATGACCGTCCTTCGACCCCAACCTTTCCCGGATCGTGCCGGCCGCCCGGCCCGGCACGGCAGATCGCCCGAAGTCTCGCGGTCCATGGTCGCCATTGCGGTGGCCGTCGCGGCCCTGGCCGCCCTGCCGCAGACCGTGGATGCCGCGCAGCTGCGCATCGACTCGATCACCGGCATCTGGACCGATGCGGAGGGCGCCCCGGTCGATGGCCTGGGAACGACCAGGATCGACTGGGGCGTTCCGCTCACCGCGGCCGGCAGCAGTGCCTATGCCTTCGAGGGCGCCGCGCCGGCGGCCATCGGCCCCTTTGCGCCGGGCGAGACGTTCGATATCGGCACCTTCTTCCACTACAACTTCCCGATCGACGACCAGCTTCTGAACGGAGCGACACTCGACCTGGTGATCGCCGGGCGGGTGTTTCCGGAACCGGCGGCGACGGGTTCCGCATTCCTGGTGGAGCAGGCCCTTCGCTTCGATCATCAGGAGACCTTCAACCTCGACGATCCCTGCCCTGGCGGAACCGCCAACGGCATCGGCGCCAACGTTGCAGGATGCGCCGACATCGTGACCATCGGCACGGCCTTGCCCCGTTCGGAAGCCTTCGTGCGGGACGACCAGACCTTCCTGTTCTCCCTGACCGGGTTTGAAGGCGGAGAGGCCAGCTTCCTGACCTCGGAGGCGACGATCAACTCGGTTCCGCTGACGGCGAGCTTCCTCGTGGTCGAGGGCGCTGCCGACGTGCCGGTGCCGGCCTCGCTCCCGCTCCTCGCGAGCCTGATCGGCGCGCTGGGAAGCTTCGGCTGGCTCCGGAAGCGGGCGGCGCAAAGCTGATCTCCCGTCGAGGGCTGACCTCGCGGCCCTCGGTATGGCGCTCCGGCGTGCCTTCGCGGCGGCGCCGGGGGCGTTCGGGGTTGCCACAGGGGGAGGCCGCGCCGTGGGTCGAGGACAGTGGCGGCCGACACGCCAGTGGCAGCGGCCGGGACGATCGATGCGCAGCGGTTGTTCTGCTCTCCAGCCATCAGGCTGTGGCTTTCCCACGGCTCGGTGGCGCATGGGCTGCCGACCGCCGTCGCGGCCGCCTGCGGCGTGGGTGCGATACTGACCTGAGAAGATTGCCATGACGCCGCACCGGGTCGCGGTGCTGACGGGGCAAGGTATGCCGGTGGTCGAGACCTCGCCGGCGCGGCGTGCCGCTGGCGGTACCGGGTTTGCGGCGGCATGGGGATTGGGCGGCTGCGCTGGGGTTAAAACCCGAGCCGGCGCGGTGGGGGACGCCGGCTCCTGGCGGAGATGGGCGGGGTTCGTCGCCCCGCCCGGTGTCGTGCCTCAGTCGCTGGCCTTCAGCATGGCCTGCTTCAGCTTCGCCTTGTCGGCATCGGAGAGCTCGGGCCGGTCGATCTTGACGGTCAGCTTCTCAAGCTTCGCCGTCAGCGCGAACGGCGGCGTGTAGTCCTCGTCGTTGATGCCGGTCAGCGTGTCCGAGCCGATGTCGAAGGACTCGTCCCATTGCAGGATCATGCCGATGGTCTTGTCCATCTTCCTGGTCTGGACTTCCTTGCCGTCGACCTTGAGCGTGCCGGTGCCGCCGCCGCCGAGCCCGCTCATGCTGTTGTAGGCGAGCGTGCCGACGCCGAGACCGTCATACTTGAAGTCGAACTCGATGACGTGCTTGCCGGGCGCCAGCGCCTCCGTCCCGGCCCACTTGATGCGCTCGAGATCGAGCATGTTCCAGACGAACACCGGCTTGCTGTCGAGGAGATAGAGGCCGTAGCCGGCGAAGCGGCCGCCCGAGGTCAGGATCATGCCCTCGGCACCGCCCTTCGGGACGTCGATCTCGGCGGTGATCGTGTAGGAGGTGTTGAGCAGCAGCGGCGAGTCGCCCTGCGGCAGCCCGGTCATCGGTCGGGTATAGACGAACTCGCTCCGCCCGGCGGTGATGTTCGGCCGCGGCGCGATGATCCGGGCCGCCACCGAGGCATCCATCGGGAAGACGTTGTATTTCTTCGCCTCCTCGATGAACAGGGCCTTCAGCTCCTTCACCTTCTCGGGATGCTGGTCGGCAATGTCGTTGCTCTGGGTGTAGTCGGTGGTCAGGTCGTAGAGCTGCAGGATCTGGTTGTTGAGCGGGTCGGGATTGGCCGCGCCGAAGGCTTCCCAGGGCGCGCGGTTGACCTTGGTGCTGAGCAGCCAGCCGTCATGATAGAGCGCCCACTGGCCCATCATCTCGAAATACTGCGTCCGGTGCTGGGACGGCGCATCGGCATTGGCGGCGTCGAAGGTATAGGCGAAGCTGGTGCCCTCGATCGGCGCCTGCTCGATGCCGTCCACCGCCTTCGGCGCCGGGATGCCGGTGACCTCGAGGATCGTCGGCACCACGTCGATGACATGCATGAACTGCTCGCGCAGGCCGCCCTTGTCGGTGATCCCCTTCGGCCAGGACACCACCATGTTCTGCCGCACGCCGCCGAGGCGCGAGGCGTTCTGCTTGAACCAGTCGAACGGCGTGTCGAAGGCCCAGGACCAGCCGGCCGACATGTGGTTGTAGGTCTCCTCGGTGCCCCAGACGTCGTACCAGTGCATCTGCTGCTTGGCCGGCATCATGTTGACGCCGTTGAAGAAGGCCACCTCGTTGGGCGTGCCGAGCGGCCCGCCCTCGGCGCTCGTCCCGTTATCGCCGTTGATGTAGATGATCAGCGTGTCGTCGAGCTCGCCCAGCTCCTCGATCGCCCCGATCACCCGGCCGATCTCGTGGTCGCTGTAGGCGGCATAGGCGGCGAAGACCTCGACCTGCCGGATGAAGAGCTTCTTCTCCTCGGCCGAGAGCTTGTCCCACGACCTGATCTTGTCCTCGGGCCAGGGCGCGAGCTGCGCGGTCTCCGGGATCAGGCCCAGCTTCTTCTGGTTCTCGAAGATCTCCTGGCGCAGCGCGTTGTAGCCGTCGTCGAAGAGGTTCATCGCCTCGATCTTCGCGAGCCATTCCTTGGTCGGGTGATGCGGGGCATGGGTCGCGCCGGGCGCGTATTTCACGAAGAACGGCTGCTCCGGATTGATCTGGTGCATCCGCGTGATCCAGTCGATGGCGTCATCCGCCATGCCCGTCACGAGGTTCCACTCCGGCTGGCCCTTGAACGGATAGATCTGCGTCGTGTTCCGGAACAGGTTGGGCTGCCACTGGTTCGCATCGCCCCCGACGAAGCCGTAGAAATAGTCGAAGCCCATGCCGGTGGGCCACTGGTCGAAGGGGCCTGCCTGGCTGGCCTGGAAGGCCGGGGTGTTGTGATCCTTGCCGAACCAGGCCGTGTTGTAGCCGTTGTCGCGCAGGATCCGGCCGATGGTCGCCTTGTCCTCGGCGATGATGCTGTTGTAGCCGGGATAGCCGGTCGATTGCTCCGAGATCACGCCGAAGCCGGCGGAATGGTGGTTGCGCCCGGTGATGAGCGCGGCGCGCGTCGGCGAGCAGAGTGCCGTCGAGTGGATCGCGGTGTAGCGCAGCCCCTCCGCCGCGAGCTGGTCCATCGTCTCCGTCGGGATCACGCCGCCGAAGGTGCTGGGCACGCCGAAGCCGGCGTCGTCGGTGATAATCAGCAGGATGTTCGGCGCCTTCTCCGGCGGCACCACGCGCGGCGGCCACCAGGGCGTCGATTGCAGCGCCTGCTCGGAGATCCTGCCTCCGAATTCCGGCGGCGGCGGCGGCAGCTGGCCGCCCTCGAGCGTGGTGGTATCGTTCGGCGAACCCGACGGTTCCTGCGCGATGGCTGCACCGGGTGCGAAGGCCATGAGCGCGAGAACCGCGAGCGGTCCTGCAAGTTTCCCTGGGCTGTTCATTCTTGGCTCCAATGACAAAAGTCGGCTTGGCCGCGACCCGGCAGACGCAGAGAGGAACGCGCGTCGGGGGCCTGCGGGAGATCTATCGTCTGAATTGCACGTGCAGATCTTTGGCGAGGTCTTGCCAAAGGTCAATCGATCCGACGCTGTCCCATCCTGCGGGGGGGGTGCGGCCCGGGCGCGAGCCGGCGGGCCTGGCCGGCCGGAGCGGCAAGGGCTGCGGCGTCCGGGCCTGCACAGCAGGTCCCGGCGCGTTCCCGGAGCGATCGGATCTGGCGCCGACACGCCTTCGTGCGGTGCATTTTTCGACGCACATCAGGGAGAAATCAGCATCACAGGTATACGGTGATTGCGTGTATCTTCCTCTCCTGAGGATGGTTGGCCGGCCGCGCCATTGCTCGGCGCCGGCGCGAACGGGTGTGCTGCGTTGGGGTCAAAGTATGGCAGTGTGGTTAAGTATTGAAGCGGAAATTTTCGTGTATACCGTCATCTCCACAAATATTCAATAGTGAATTTCATCACTGGTTATGCAAAATAGTTCTTCTATAGGCGGCGCTGGTTCGGGTGTGGGGTGCAGGAAGCGAGCATGACGAGTGATGCCGACGTCTGGCTGAAGGCGGCCATCCCGGCCGGGACGGTCAGGAAGAAAGCAACCGCGCGCGCCGAAAGCGGCGGGTCGAAGCGGGGCGAGACGGAAACACGCCTCGGCTTCCGGGGGCGGATACTGCGCGATCTGCGAAGGGCCAGAGAACCCGGCTGAGTGCGGCGTTAATCCCATGGTAACCTCGACAGACGATATTTGCATGGAGTGATGATATGAAGGCGGGAGCGACCCCGGAACTCAGCAAGAGCTGGTGGAGCAAGAACAAGTCCAAGCGTCTGAAGTCGACGGGGCTCGGGCAGGTTCTCGGTGCCTACGAGGCCGAACGCAAGAAATGGACGAAAGCGGTGGCCTCCGGCGCCCACGCCTTTCAGATCGAGCCGATCCACGAGGCGATGACCGCACTTCTGAGCACCGACCTGCCGAAGGCGGTGGCGAAGGCGATCGCGGCCTGCGATCCCAAGAAGCAGAAGGAGACCCTCGACGCGCTCAAGAAGTACGATTCGGTGTTCCGCAAGGAACTCGCCGCTCTCAAGAAGGAGTTCGCCGATCGCGAGAAGATGCTGAAGACCGCGCGGGCCAATCTGCGGAGCCGGGCGGACAAGCTGAAGGCCGACCTCGCCAAGCGCGGGGAGGACGCCAAGAAGATTGAGCAGACCGCCGACAAGGCGGAGGCCGCCCTCGACAAGCTGGTGAACCGCATCCTCCACGAACAGGCAGGGGGCAAACCCGATGCTGCCAAGGCGCTGGCCAAGCAGGCCGACGACGAGGTGGGCAAGATCGAGGCGCTGGTGGTTCAGGTCGGCCGGATCCACGATGAGGCGCGCAAGGCGGTCATGGGATGGCCCTACGAGCCCGGCACGCTCTTCGAGCCATCGGCCGATCCCTACAGGAAGTTTGCGGACGATCTGAACATAAGCGTCCAGGGCATCGGGTCGGTGCTCAGTACCGTCGAATACGCGCTCGAGCAGGCCAATGTGGCGCAGCAGGAGATCTACCGGATCCTGCGGGGCGCGGCGGACACGACGAAGATCCATACCGAGGCGTTTCGGAAGGCCCTGATCCGCGCGCAGAAGGCAATCACCGACGGCGAGGTGAACCTGAAGCGGTCTAGGGCCATCATCGCCAAGGCCAGCGGGGATATCCAGGCGGTGCGCTCGATCAGCGATCCCGCAGAGCTCCGCAAGGCATTGAAGCAGCTTGCCAACACCCTGACCTTGGTCTCGAAGGGGCTGAAGACCGGCAAGAGACGGATCGAGCAGGGCAGGTCGGCGCTGCTGCGGGACGTGAAGGGCTTTCCGGTCGCGATGCAGAAGGACCCGCAGTTTGCCGACCTCCGCGACCAGGCACGGAATGTCATGGATATCATGGACGACGACCTGAAGGCGTTCACGGCGGAAGGCAACAAGCTGCGGACACTTGCAACCGACCTGAAGGCGGCGGCAACCGCCTCCGCCTCGGCCGGCTGACACGCGAGCGGTTCCGGACTGGCTGTGCGTCTGTGGGGGTCCGGGAGCGCTTGATCCGGAACGCGGTCGCGCCTGGCCCGTTCCGGCGGGTCAACCGATGCTGCCGTCTGGCATGATGTGCCAGCGGCGGCACGCATCTTGGCCGGCGAACGGGCCCAGTTCGTCTACGATGACACGCCGGTGGGCGGGGCCTTGGCCCATGACCTTATCGAGCAACTCGTCCACCGGGCTCTCGCAAGCTCGGCAGGGCGGTGTTTCGGGGCCCTACCACGGGACGGAGGGTCGAAAAGCACCGAAACGAGCTGATCACCGGCCCGTGCCGAGTCGGCAAGACCTCGCCCGTCTGCATCCCCGGCCGCAAGACCGGCAGGGGCGGCAGAACGGTCATCAATCAGCGCTGTCCTTGCCTTCGTGCCAGTCTGGAACTGGCCGGGGGCGACGTTGCCTTCCTTGGTGTCGGAGGCTGCACGGGAATGCCGATCTGCCGATCCTCGGCGGCCCAGTCCGGCCGGGCTCGCTGCCGATCTCCGGCCTCGCTCACCTGCCGTCGTCATGCGCAGGTCGCCACGCAAGGCGGGTGATCTGCCGGAGCAAGGTCCGATATCCAGTGGGCACAGTATGGCCCGAGCAGACCCGATCAGAGGGTCTCTCGGGAAATTCGGCGGTTCGGTCCGGAGGGCGGGGGCTGATCGGGCCCTACTTGTCCTGAGGGGAGGCCCCGGAGCGGCTAGACGGCAACGCCGGTGGAGCGCAGGTCGAGCGTCAGGAAGCGGTCGCCGGGACCGTCTGCGCATAGCGGGCCCGCCTCGGCCGGATCGCCGGCGCCGGATGGTTCCGCGTGGTAGAGGGCATCGGTCGGCGCGATCCCGAAGCGCCGCCGGAACGAGCGGGAGAAATGGGTCGGGTTGTCGTAGCCCCAGCGCTCGGCGATGCGGCGCACGGCGCCGCGGCCGGCGGGGGTGCGGGCCAGCTCGCCATAGATCCGGTCGAGCCGCCGGGCCGCGAGGTGGCTGGCGATGCCGCCATCCTCCGAGAACAACCGGTAGAGCGTCGCGCGGGACATGTGGAAGCTCCGGCACAGGGTCGCGGCGTCCAGCGTCTCGTCGTCGAGATGGTCGTCGATGAAGGCATCGATCGCGGCGCGGCGCGGCGCGTCGATCGAGGAGCGGTCGAGATCGCGCCCGCCATCGACGAGCAGCGCGCCGATCATGCGGGCCAGCCCGGCGGTGAGCTCGCCGGCCTCGGCGAAGGGCGTGAGCGGCAGCGCCTCGGCAAAGGCCCGGACCGTGGCAGTGAGCATCCGGCCGGTGGGCGAGGTGCCGCGGATGTGACGGAAGCGCGGCAGCTGGCCCGGGCGGCAGCCGAGCGTCTCGTGCGGCAGGTAGAGGGTATGATAGGCGCAGGCCCGGTGAAACTTGGTGGCCTCGCAATCGAAATCCATCACGTAGAGATCGCCGGGGCCCATCTCGCGCGGCCTGCCGTCGAACAGCCCCCAGACCTCCCCCGAGATCAGCAGCCGGATCATCACCATGCCGAAATTTCCGGTGCCGGGGCGGCGGGTGTTCCACATCGACTTGTAGGCGTCGATCCGGCTCTTCGAAAGCACGAGGCCGGGGAGCTGCCAGTCTTCCGAGCGCACGTTGAAGTCGGGCTTCCTGACATCCACCCCGAACGGCAGCTGAGGCGAGAAATAGCTGCGGTAGAGATCGGCGCGGCGCGGCGGCTCCACCACCGAGGAGTCGAGCACCGTGCTGGGGCGCAACAGCCCGGACGACCGGGACGCCATGGCGCCGGTGTCGAGGCTCAGCGTTCCTTCGCCGGATCGTGCGGTCATGGGTCCTCGAGCGATGGATCCACCCGCCAAAGAGCCTGCCCTGCACGCCGGGGGGCTTGCAAGCCCTTCCGCGCGGCCGGCGTTCGCCTCGCGTTCCGCATTTGAGACGCGGAGACAACAAAGTCGAGATTCTGGTGTCTCGTTCCCGGCGGGTGCGCTTGCTATCTATTCTGCACACCGACAGGGAAAACCGAAATCAACACCCGCCGGGATCGGCGCGAGAATTCAAAGTCCCTGACCCGGATGCGTAGAGACGAAGCGTTGTTCGGCAAACGCCGCCAGTAACGCCCGAATGCAGACAGACCGAGACCAGATCCCGAGCATTTGCCTTGCCGGCAAGTGAGAGACCCATTGCGCCCGATCGACACCGCGCCAACGGAACAGGAAGGACTGCAACCATGCCCACGCTCAATGACAAGCTGCTGAAGACGGTGAAGCCCAAGGTCGCCAAGGTCGGCTTCCGCAAGCAGTTCTGGCGCGACTACCGCGCCCGCGCCGCCAGCGGCTCTGACATCGGGAAGGTCCTGGACTTTCTGGAGTCGCATGGCGTCACCGCCGCGGGCAATTCCGACAAGGTCAAGGAGGTCAACCTCAAGCCGGTCGTCGCCCTGTTCGACAAGCTGCTCGGCTGCTTCAAGACCGCGAAGGGCAAGTGCGGCAAGGCCCAGTCGCACACCAAGGAGCTGTGCGAGGCCTATATCGCGGTGATCCCCAAGCGCAAGGCCGATGCCGCGAAGCGCCTGGCCGACATCGCCCAGGCCCAGCAGGCCGAGGCCAAGGCCGCCGCCGATCAGGAGAAGAAGGCCAGGGAACTCGCCGCCTTCGCCAAGGCCGCGGCCCCGATCGGCAAGGAGCTCGACCAGAGTATCAAGCTGGCGACGGAGCTGCTCGCCGGGGCGAACGCCACCAATACCGGCATCTCGACGACCCACTCGAAGTGGCTCTCGAGCTTCGAGGCCGGCTCGGCCGATGCCTCGGCCGTCACCAAGAAGGCGCTCACCGCGGTCTCCGCGCTGCTGAAGAAGCACAACTACCGGCAGATGCAGCAGACGCTGAAGCAGCTGAACTTCGACGTGAAGGGCCTGCAGAAGCGGATCAAGGATCTCGGCAGCCCCGCCGGATCGGAGAAGAGCCGGAAGGAGCTGGTCGGCAAGCTCGCGAAACTGGTCGACCTGTTCAAGGCCGCCGTCGGCGCGACCAATGCGGCGACCAAGACCTACAACTACACGGTCAACGAGATGAAGGAATCCGCGATGGAAGGCGCCTGAGCCCGGGCGCGGCCACCGCTTCCCGAGCCGAACGCCGCAGACCGATCAGGGAGCCCCGGCCTCGTCGCCGGGGCTCCTTCGCGCCAGCGCCTGGCGCCCGCATGCCCCGCCGCCGGCGGGATGGCTCCGGCGGCCTCCGTCGCGGCGGGGTCAGATCGATCTCGATGCCGCGGCGGTCTGATACCGGGCGATCGCGCCGGGCAGCTCCTCGAGCCCGAGGCCCGGGTCGCTGTCGAGCTGCCAGCATCCGTCCCGCATCCGCGCCGAAAGCGGGCCGGTCAGGTCCCGCAGCGGATTGTGGTTGATGTCGACCTCGAGCAGGCCCGGCCCGCCCGCCGCCGCCAGCAGATGCGCTGAGCCGCGCAGGCCGATGCCGCCGCCGAGGAAATGCGGGCAGAACATCCGCCCCGCCTCGAGCGCCTGCCGGGCGACGGCGAGGCAGCCGGACAGTCCGCCCCATTTGGCGATGTCGGGCTGGATCACCTGCAGCGCACCGTCGTCGATGGCGGCGGCGAAGTCATCGAAGCCGGCGATGTTCTCGCCACCGGCGAGCGGGTGCCCGACATCGGCGGCAAGCGCCTTCCAGGCGGATCGGCGCATGTCGGCGCGGATCGGCTCCTCGATCCAGACAAGGGGGATCTCCGCCGCGGCTTGCGAGAACGCCGCCGCCTCGGCCGGCTGCCAGGCCTGGTTGGCATCGACACAGATCCGCTCGCCCTCGCCGAGCGCGCCGTGGACGTCGCGGAGGAGGGCGAGGTCGCGCTCTAGATCGAACCCGACCTTGAACTTGAACGCCCGGAAGCCGGCAGCCCGCGCCGCCTCGAGCCCGCGTGCCCAGCTCGCGATGTCGATCCCGCTGGCATAGGCCGGCACCGCGTCGGCCGGCGCCTCGGCCAGCAGCGCCGAGACCGGCACCCCGGCGCGCCGCGCGAAGAGGTCGTGCATCGCGATGTCGATGCCGGCGATCACCTGCCGGAACGGCCCCCACTCGCCGCATTGCAGCGCGCGGATCTCCGTCCTGGCGGTGAGGGTCTGCATCGCCTCGCCCGGCGCGGCAAGGGTCTCGCCGAGGAGGAGGTCCGCAACGTCCTCCATCAGCAGCCGGCCGCGGTGCTCGGCGCCGGCGGCGGGCCAGTTGGCGAAGATCTCGCCCCAGCCGAAGGCGCTGTCGGTGTCCTCGATGCGCAGGAACACCGCCGGGCGGTCCCGCATGGTGCCGAAGGAGGTGATGACCGGAACCGTGATCGGCACGCGAAAGACGTGAACATCGAGCCTGGCGATGCGCACCGGCTCCGCATTGCGGTTGTCCATGGACTGATCCCTCCCTTGCCCCTCGCTTGACGGCGGCGATGCCTAGCACCCAAACATACAGTGGTCTATATGTTTGTGTAACTTCCGGCGCGGAGAGAGGCGTTGCGCAGAACCGACCCGATCCCCCTCTACGCGCAGATCGCCGCCATGCTCCGGGCCAGGCTCGATGCGGGCGTCTATGCCGTCGGCACCTGCCTGCCCTCGATCGCGCGGCTGGCGGAGAGCTTCGGCGTCGCGCCCGAGACCCTGCGGCAGGCCATCGCGGTGCTCGAGGACGAGGGCTATGTCAGCCGCCGGCGGGGTGTCGGGACGACGGTGACGGCGATCCCGCGCGAGCAGCACTGGCTGTCGCTGGCGCGGGACTGGGACGGGCTCGTTGCCTTCACCAGGACGCTGGACCCGAAATTCGTGCTGGTCGAGGCGAACGACCGGATGCCGGGCCTGACGGCGCGGGACGGGCAGGCCGCCGCCTCCTACAAGTACCTGAAGCGGGTCCACTACCGGGGGGAGGAGCCGTTCTGCGCGATCGACATCCACCTCGCCTCGGATGTCTACCGGCGCAACGCCGGCGCGTTCCGCACGCGGATGGTCATCCCCGTGCTGGTCGAGACCCCCGGCATCGCGATCGGCACGGTGCGGCAGGTGCTCAGGACCGGCGCCGCCGATCCCGAGCTCGCGCGGCTTCTCGGGCTGCCGATCGCCGCGCCGGTTGCCTGCCTGCGGCGCGTGATCCGCGACCGCGAGGGCAGGGTGATCTATCTGGCCGAGGCCAGCTATCCGGGCGATGTGGTCCAGCTGGAGATGGACCTCTCGCCGCCCTGAACGGCGCGGACCCGGCGCGGGCGCGCAGCGGGGCGGTCATCGCCGCGGGCCGCGGCCCGCCGGTGCTGCGCGGTCAATCGCCGGATCGCGGCTCCGCGGGATCGGCGATCACCTGCGAGCGCACCAGGAAGCGCCGGCCGGTGCCGCTGTCGAGCGAGAACATCCCGCCGCCGCCCTCGACCACGTCGATGATGAGCCGGGTATGCGCCCAGAGCCGGTGCTGGCTGGCATGGATGTAGACGGGTGCATCCCCGATCCAGCCGAGCAGCACGTCCGCATCGCCCACGACATATTCCCCGCGCGGGAAGCACATCGGCGCGGAGCCGTCGCAGCAGCCGCCCGACTGGTGGAACATCACCGGCCCGTGGCGGGCGGTCAGCTCGGCGATCAGCGCGCGGGCGGGCTGGGTGGCAGTGACGCGCGGCGGCGCTTCGGTATCGGTCATCGGGCTCTCCGGGAAAAGGCGCGGCCGCACGGGGCGGCCGCAAGCGACAGGGAACTCAGAAGAAGCCGAGGGCGTTCGGGCTGTAGCTCACCAGCATGTTCTTGGTCTGCTGGTAGTGCTCGAGCATCATCTTGTGGTTCTCGCGCCCGATGCCGGACTGCTTGTAGCCGCCGAAGGCCGCATGCGCCGGGTAGAGGTGGTAGCAGTTGGTCCAGACCCGCCCCGCCTGGATGCCCCGGCCGAAGCGGAAGCAGCGGTTCGCGTCGCGGCTCCAGACGCCGGCGCCGAGGCCGTAGAGCGTGTCGTTGGCGATCTCCATCGCCTCGGCCTCGTCCCTGAAGGTCGTCACCGAGAGCACCGGGCCGAAGATCTCCTCCTGGAAGATCCGCATGCCGTTGTGGCCGCGGAACACGGTCGGCTGGACATAGTAGCCGCCCTCGAGCCCGCCGTTCAGCGTCGCCCGCGCGCCGCCGGTCAGCAGCTCGGCGCCTTCTTGGCGGCCGAGGTCGATATAGGAGAGGATCTTCTCGAGCTGCTCCGAGGAGGCCTGGGCGCCGATCATCGTGGCGCTGTCGAGCGGGGAGCCCTGGGCGATCTTCCCGACGCGGGCGATGGCACGCTCGATGAAGCGGTCGTAGATCGATTCCTGCACCAGCGCGCGCGACGGGCAGGTGCAGACCTCGCCCTGGTTCAGCGCGAACATCGCGAAGCCTTCGAGGCACTTGTCGAAATAGGCGTCGTCCGCATCCATCACGTCGGCGAAGAAGATGTTCGGCGACTTGCCGCCGAGCTCGAGCGTGACCGGGATCAGGTTCTGGCTGGCATACTGCATGATGAGCCGGCCGGTGGTGGTCTCGCCGGTGAAGGCCACCTTGGCGATGCGCGGCGAGGTGGCGAGCGGCTTGCCGGCCTCGAGCCCGAAGCCGTTCACCACGTTGATCACGCCGGGCGGCAGCAGGTCGGCGATCAGCTCCATCAGCACCATGATCGAGGCCGGCGTCTGCTCGGCGGGCTTCAGCACCACGCAGTTGCCGGCGGCAAGCGCGGGCGCCAGCTTCCAGACCGCCATCAGGATCGGGAAGTTCCAGGGGATGATCTGGCCGACCACGCCGAGCGGCTCGTGGAAGTGGTAGGCCACCGTGTCGGCGTCGATCTCGGCGATTGAGCCCTCCTGCGCGCGGATGCAGCCGGCGAAATAGCGGAAATGGTCGATCGCCAGCGGGATGTCGGCGGCCATGGTCTCGCGGATCGGCTTTCCGTTGTCCCAGGTCTCGGCGGTGGCGAGCGCGGCGAGGTTGTCCTCCATGCGCTGCGCGATGGCGTTCAGGACATTGGCACGCTCGGCCTGGCTGGTGCGCGCCCAGGCCGGGAAGGCGGCATGGGCGGCGTCGAGCGCGGCCTCGACATCGGCGGCATTCGAGCGGGCGATGCGGCCGACGACCTTGCCGGTGACTGGCGAGATGTTCTCGAAATAATCGCCCGAGGCGGGCGCGCGCCAGGCGCCGCCGACGAAGTTGTCGTATTTCTCTTTGAACGGGGCCTTGTCGTGCTGGGCGTCGAACATGAGCGCTTTCCCTTCTTCGCTGTCGTTGCGTCTCCGGGGGTCATGCTCGGTCGATTCGGTCGGAAAGTTGCGTCGCTCCGAAAGAAGGTTGCGCCGACCTGTCTCAGCGCTGAGACAGGCCGGGGCCCTATCGGCGCAGGCCGTGCCGCTTGATCTTGCGATGCAGGGTGGCGCGGCTGATGCCCAGCATCCTGGCCGCTGCCGAGACATTGCCGGCGCATTGCGCGAGGGCCGTGCGCACCGTCCGCCGCTCGGCATCCTCGAAGCCGGCGGGACGCTCGCCCGTATCCTCGTCGAGCAGGTCGCCCGCGCCATGCCCCGCGGCGATCCAGTCGTCGTCGATCCCGAGCGCCTGACGGGCGGCGGCGGTCGCGCCGATCACGATATCGTCCCGGTCGAGGGCAAGCAGGCCATGGCGCGAGGCGCATCCCGGCGCCAGCACCACGCGCGCGCCCGGGAAGGCGTTGCGGAACAGCGTCGTCTCGATCTGCTGCGCCGCCCCCCGTGCCGAATGCAGGAAGACGCCGAGCAGCGCCTCGTTCATGTCGTAGCGCGCCGAGGAGATGTCGAGCGCCCCGGCGAGGCGGCCGCGATGATCGCGGATCGGCGCCGTGGCGCAGCTCAGCCCGGTGTTCATCGAGAGGAAATGCGCGTCGCGGTGGATGCCCACCGAGCGCTGCTCCGCGAGGGCGGTGCCGATCCCGTTGGTGCCGACATTCGCCTCGTTCCAGAGGGTGCCGGACCAGAGCCCGAGCGACCGGAACTCCGCGTCGTCCCCCGGCCTGCCGCGGCGCTCGAGGGCGAGGCCGGTGCTGTCGGTCAGGACGAGGCAGCACCCGGCGCGCCCGAAGGCCTCGAACAGCCGGTCCATCTCGGGAACGGCGGCGGCGACCATGTCGCCCGCGCGCTCCGCGGCGATGCGCAGTTCCGCCTCGGTCACGCGCGGCGGCCTGCGATGCGCGGCCGGATCGAGGCCGTGCTGCATCACGCAGCGGCGCCAGGAGAGTGTATGGGGCGCATGGTCGCCGCGCGACGACACGGCGGACCACACGCTGTCGGCGTGCCTCGTCATCCTGGGCTCCTTCCTCCGGCGGCTGGCGCCGGCCTCTCTCTCCGCCGCCGATCTCCCGCTTGTCCGGTGCGGGTTGCATGATCGGCGACTGGGTCGTTTTCGCGGCCGGATGCGGCCGTTCGTCCTCCGGGCAGGCTGCTCCTACGCCAACCTATCTCCATCGGCCGGAAAGTACATGCGGTTCTCCCTGCCGCCGGGGATGCCGATCCCCTGGTGTGGTTCGGGCCATGCCCTCCGGCTGTCCGGGCAACCGGCGATCGCCCGCATCGATCGAGGAAACCGGCCGTCCGGCAGGCGCGCAAGTCCGGGATCCCGGTCGGCCGCCGCCACTGTCTCAGTGTTGCGACACATGTGGTGCCGGATTCGCGCTCCACCGCAGCATTGTTGCGCAGCTGGGTCAGGCCTGTGCCACGGTCGGCGCCGGGCCGCCGCCGCCATGCAGCGGCTCGATGTCCCTGTCGAAGAAACTGGCGAAATCGGCCCGCGTGCTGGCCGGGAGAAACGGATAGGCCAGAGAATGCCACTGCACGCCCTGCCGGCAGGCCGGCGGCCAGCAACGCGAGATCCCCGGTCGTCGGGGGGGCCATGATCCGATCCTGAACCCCACTTCCGGGCTGGCCCATATCGCCCCCGTCCTCCGGAGGTGGCGGCGGCGATGGATCACGAGGTTCGCGCCCATCATATGTGCTGATACGCGCTGGACCCGGGCGACGAAACGGTGACCCAAGTGCAATTGCGGGCCGGGAGGGGGTGGACGCCACGCCCCGGCGGGCGCGCCGAGTTGCGGCTTCCGTACGGAGACCGGGGGCCCCCCTAGGGGATCGGGCGGGTGCGGCCGTCCGATCGCGGCCATTTCCCTTCGGCAATGTCCTGCTTCGCGGTGCCGACGGTGCCGGCTCAGCTTCCGGCGCCAACGGGCCCATCGACCGTGCGGCGATGCCGGTGCTCTGCCCGGGCCGTCCCGAGAACCGAAATCGAAACGCCGGCAACCACGACGGCGGCATCCGAGTGATCTGGGACCTCCGGGCGGCTCTTACTGCTGCGGCGGGGAGCTTCATGCCCGGCGGTCTCGCGGCTGCCGCCGTGCCCGCGCCGCACGGATCGCCGACGGCCCGGCAGGGGGTGCTTGGCCCCGCTGGCCCGGCCGGGATGCGCATCGGCGCCCGGATGCTGGTGAGCGGGACCGGCGCGCGGGGATCGCTCCCGCGCCCACGGGCAGGCCGGGTGCCGCATGGGGTGCCGGCAGGCCGCCCGCTCTCCCTCGGCCAGCGGCGGAAAGGGGCCGAGAGGCCCAGCCGCCAAATCCGGACGGGCGCGGGGCATTGCTCTGGCGGCAGCGTCCGCCCCCTGGCCTCGGCGCCAGATCCGGACGGGCACAGGGCATTGGCAAGGCTGCTCGGTCACCGCAGGCTGCCCGGCGTGCAGGCTTCTGAACACGGGGCGAAACGCGTCACCGGCCGGGTGCTATACAGATATCGGATCCGCTGGCCGGTTGATTCGGCGATGCACCGGCGCGCGGGGACGGGACAGGGCGGCGCGCCCTCCGGTACAGAAAGTTGCAAGGATCGATTTGATGACATGTCTTCGAAAGCTCGTATCCGGCACCGCCCTCGCCTCGGCGCTGCTGCTGTCCTCCGGCGCGGCGGCGGATGTCACCGAGGCGCAGCTCCGGTCGATCTCGACACCGGACAGCGTCCAGTCGCGGATCGGCGCACTCTCCTTCACCGATGGCGCGCCGAGCGCCGAGACCGCCGCGGCGGTCTATGACCATCTCGATTTCACCTATGCCTTCCGTGCCTTCACCGACACGTTCAAGGGCGTCAGCGTGCGTGCGGTGCTGGAGGGCTTCGAGGCCGCCGGCATCAAGGACAACGAGATCCTGCTGTTCTCGGAGCTGATGGATTCCAGCTCGCTGTTCCTCACCGCGAATGCCGACACGGTCTACTATCTCGGCTTCGTCGATCTCTCGGACGGGCCGATGGTGGTGGAGACGCCGCCCGACGCGCTCGGCACCTTCGACGACGTGTGGTTCCGCTGGGTCAGCGATTTCGGCCGGCCGGGGCCGGATCGCGGCGAGGGCGGCAGGTATCTGCTCGTCGGGCCCGGCCATGAGGGCTTCCTGCCGGAGAGCGGCTTCCATGTCGCGCATTCGCAGACCAGCCGCGTCGTGCTGCTCGGCCGCTCCTTCCTGACCGGAGACGACCCGGCGCCGACGGTCAGGGTGATCCGCGAGAACCTCAAGATCTATCCCTATGCCCCCGGCGGCGTCGGGCTGCCGATCGCGCGGTTCCTCGAGGGCGGGGTGCAGCTCGGCCGCAATGCCGAGCCGAAGACGCCGGTCTTCCACGAGGGCACCGGCCTCTCGATCAACACCATCCCGCCCAACGATTTCAGCTATTTCGAGATGCTCGACCGGCTGGTGCAGAGCGAGCCCGCCGCGGTGCTCGACCCCGAGCTGATGGGCCCGATCGCCGCGATCGGCATCAGGAAGGGGCATGACTTCGCGCCGGATGCGCGGATGAGGAAGATCCTGACCGAGGCCGTCGCGGTCGCCAATGCCACCGGCCGCACGCTGGGCTTCGATCCGCGCGACCCGGACTGGTTCTGGTACGAGAACTCGCAGTGGTGGAACCCGCTCTTCGGCGGCGGCTACAATTTCGAGACCCCGCTGCCGGAGATCACCGCCGAGGGCGCCAGGCCCTATCCGCCGAGCGGCTACAAGCAGAACGACGCCCGCACCTCGTTCTTCTACAATGCCACCGGGATCACCCCGGCGATGGCGATGCGACTGACCGGGGTGGGCTCGCAATACCTCTTCGCCACCAAGGATGCGAACGGCAAATTCTTCGACGGCGCCGCCACCTACAAGGTCACGCTGCCGAAGGGCATCCCGGCGGCGGCGTTCTGGTCGCTCACGCTCTATGACAACCAGACCCGCTCGATGCTGCAGACGCCGCAGAAATATCCCCGCGCCGGCAGCCAGAGCTATCCCTCGCCGGCGGCCGAGGCCGATGCGGAGGGCGCGACCACCGTCTGGTTCTCGCCCGAGCAGCCCGAGGGCGTGGCCCGCGGCAACTGGATCCAGACCGACCCGAAGAAGGGATGGGTCATGCTGCTGCGCCTCTACAGCCCGCTCGCCGGGTTCTTCGACAAGTCCTGGCGGCCGAGCGAGGTCGAGCCCGTCGGCAACTGACGCCGGCAGGATCGGCCCGCCGGCCCCGCCCGCGGTGCCGATCCTGCCCCGTCGCCGGCACCGCCGCAGTGGAGGCCGGCCGGGCCGCAAGGTCTGTCGTGGGAGCGGGCGATCATTTGCAGACGGTTCACGCGCGCTTTCGGCTTGAACCCGCTCAACGCGGTGGAGAGGGCACAGCACGACGGGGATGCCGACCGCGCCGGGGGGCGCGCTCGGCTCTGGCACCTCGAAGACCCGCCTGAATCGTCGCCACGGACGGCAGCGCGGAACACGTCAGGCACGGCATCCCCGTTCCGGCGCGGATGCCGGTATCGGCCTCGGCCAGTACGCCGGCACCGATCATCTGTTGGGCGGCCCGCGCCGGAAAGACGCGCTGCACACCCTGGCCCTGCAGAGCGAGGCCGGGGCTCCGGCCAACCTCTCGGGGCAGAGGCTGGCCCTGGTGGCGCGTTGCGAGGGCGGGCGGCGGGCAGGGCGTGTTGTCCTCGTTCGTGCTGCCGGCGTTGTCGTAGGGTCAATTGGTTCACAAATTGTATTTTTGCACGTGCAAACTTCATCTTAAGGTTGTATTGGTCTTGTCGCCTGTGCCGTGGCTGTGTCGGGGAAGGGGGCGCCGTGACCGAGACCACCGTGACCGAGATTACCGTGACCGAGACCATCGTTCCGGAGGCTGCCGAGACGGCGGCCGAGAATGGCGAGAGCGCGGTGACCGCCACCGCCGAACCGGACGGCGAGGCCGAGGCGCCGCGCCTCGCGCCGGCGCCGCCGACATGGCTCGACGAGATCGCCTCCGCCCTCGCCGTTCGCTCGCAGTTCGTGGTGTCGGGCAATGTGCGCGACATCTACCCCGTGCCCGAGGGAGACGAGACCCGGTTCGTTGCCTTCCCGTCGGCGATCTGGCGCGTGCTCCAGGCCAAGGGCGTGCTGGCGCTGATGGTCCATGACCCGGTCTCCGGGCTCAGGCTCCACGAGGACTGCGACCCGCGGCTCGGCCAGGTGCTCACCGAATGCGGGCTGCCGATCGGCCATGTCGCCGACACGGTGGAGGCGATGTCGGATCTCGTCGACCGGGTGACGCGCGAGCGGCGGCTGCCGGTCGCGCTGATCGTCGACTATGCCTCGACCCAGCTCCGCAGCGACCCTGCCGCCGCCGACCGGCTCTTCGTGGCGATGGACAAGGCGACCCGCGGGCCGAAGCTGGCACGTCCGAAGCTGGAATGGGACTGCCCGGCGGCAAACCCGATCCTCTGGATCGTCGAGCGCGCGGGGGATCTGCCGGAGTGGTTCATGCGCCGCAACCCGGCGGTGCGCGACCTGATGATCGAGCTGCCGGACCTCTCCGACCGGATCGCCTTCGCATCGGCGGAGGTCGAGCGCCTCGAGATCCCGGCGGAGATGACCGCGGAGGACCGGCGCAGCCATGTCGAGCGGCTGGCGCTCGGCCTCGACGGGATGGGGCTCTGCGACCTGCGCGCGGTGGTCGATCTCGCGGAGGGCGATGGCTGCTCGCTGAGGGAGATCGACAGGGCGATCCGGCGCTTTCGCATCGGCACCACGCGCAACCCCTGGACCTCGCAGGCGATGCGCGCCCGGGTGCGCTCGACGCTGACGCTGCTGGAGAACCGGGTGAAGGGCCAGCCGCGGGCGATCAAGCGCACCTACGACATCCTGGTGCGCTCGATCATGGGGCTCTCGGCGGCGCAGACCTCGAGCCGCGGCAACCGCCCGCGCGGCGTGCTGTTCTTCGTCGGCCCCACCGGCGTCGGCAAGACCGAGCTCGCCAAGGGCGTCACCGAGGCGCTGTTCGGCGACGAGAGCGCGATGCAGCGTTTCGACATGTCGGAATTCGTCAACGAGGCCAGCATGGGCCGGCTGATCGGCCCGCCGCCCGGCGCGCCGGGCTACGAGCAGGGCGGCGACCTGATCAACGCGGTGCGCGCCAAGCCGTTCTCGGTGTTCCTGTTCGACGAGATCGAGAAGGCGCATCCGCGGATCCTCGATGCCTTCCTGCAGATCCTCGACGACGGCCGGCTCACCGACAGCCGCGGCGAGACCGGCTACTTCTCCGAGTCGCTGATCATCTTCACCTCCAATGTCGGCATCGTCGGCGGCGACAGCTTCCACAACTCGGGCCAGAAGGTGACGCCCTCGGACCGCGGCGAGCAGCTCGAGGACAAGCTGACCGACGCGGTGGCGGACCATTTCCGCTTCCAGCTCAAGCGGCCGGAGCTGTTCAACCGCATGGGCCAGAACATCGTCGTCTTCGAGTTCATCAACCCGAAGAACGCCTTCGTGATCTTCGAGGCGCTGCTGCGCAAGGTGATCAGGGCGGTGATGGAGGAGCACGGCATCTCGGTGACGCTGACCGAAGCGGCGCAGGAGGAGCTGATGGCCCTCTGCACCGAGGAGATCGGCGACGGCGGCCGCGGCATCGGCAACCGGATTGAGAAATACCTGATCAACCCGATCTCGCGCCTGCTGTTCGACCGCGAGGACCTGACCACGGTGACGATCACCTCGGTCCGGGTGGAGAACCGCGAGGCGGTGTTCGAGATCGCCGAGGACGCCGCGGCGCTCGAGGAAGGGCAGAAGACCGCGGCCGAATAGCCGCGGCGTCAATGCACGCCGGCGCTTTCCAGCGTGTCGAGCAGGCGGCGCAGCTCCACCGCCGGCACGCCGAGATTGGAGCCGCCGAATTCCGGCACGATCGCCGACTGGATCGCCACCACATGGCCGCTGAGATCGAGCAGCGGCCCGCCGCTGCCGCCATGGGTGGTCTCGGCATCGAAGACCACCGCCTCCGGCGAGATCTGCCCGACGATGCCGCGGCTCGCCAGCGGGCGGATATGCCCGGCCTCCGCCAGCCGCGCGGCGACGCCCTCGAGATCGAGCGATTGCGCCTCGGCCTGAAGCGCCGCCACGAAGGCATCGCCGGACTGTGCCAGCATCGCCCGCAGTCCGGTCGGATACCCCATGGCGATGATCTCGGCGCCGATCCGCGGCGGCGCCTCGGCGAGCGGCAGGTCGGCAAGCCCGTCGACCGGCCCGCCGATGTCGAGCACGGCGAGATCCACGCTGTCGCTGGCGGCGCGCAGGCTCAGCTCCAGCGGCTCCGGCCGGTCGGGGAAATAGCCCCGGAACACCAGCATCACCGGCTCCAGCCCCATGCCCGCCGAGGCTACGGTGGCGGCATCGCGCTCCCAGGGCAGGGCGACGTGCCGGTTGGTCGCCAGCAGCCGCCCGCCGCCGACGAGAAAGCCGGTGCCGGTGAACTCGCGCTCGGCGACCGGCCCGTCACCCTCCAGCGTGAGCAGCGGGCGCCCGAGCGGCGAGGAGAGCGGGCGGCCCGTGGCATCCACCGCATGGCGCAGCATGCGGCCGGTCGCGCCGTCGCGCAGGCCGAAGGACCCGTGCAGGAAGGCGATCGAGCCGCGCGCGCCGGCGATCGCCTCGGCGCCGGCCTTCCAGCGAAACTCCAGCGTCTCGATCCGCGCCGACTGGCGCTGTACGGCCTGGCCGAGCTCCTGGCGCACGGCGTCGAGATCGCCGGGGCGCAGCGCGGTCTCGCGGTCCCGCGCGATGGCGGTGGAGATCGCGTCGAGCCGCGTCGCGCCCGAGCGCATGTCGGCCTCGATCCGGTCGATCTCGCGGCCCTGGCGGATGCCGAGCACGATGATCACGGCCAGCGCCAGCACCACGCTGACGCGGAACAGGATCGTCGTCTCCTTCAGAAGGCTCAGCGCCAGCCCGCCCAGCGCGCGCGGCAGGCGGCGGTGCAGCGGGCGGCGGCTGACCCGGAGATAGGCCATCATGTCCGACAGGATCTCCGGGAGCGTGCGGCGGATCGGGTGCTGCGCGTCGATCAGCTCGAAGCGCGAGAGCGGCCCCTGCTCGCCGAACTCGATCATGTCGCCATGGTGCAGATGCCGCTCGCGCAGCGGCACCCGGTTGACCCAGAGCACGGCCTCGCCGACCGCGTCGAGCACATAGGAGCGGCCGGCCTGATGGAACCTCGCGCAGGGCGTCATGCCGGGGAGGCTCCGGCCGTCGGCGGTGACGCGGATCGCGCCGCTGTCCGAGACATGCACGCCGTGCGCCTCGCGGCTGAGCCAGGAGACCTGGCCCCGCGACCGGCCGGTCAGATGGTGGAGCGCCGCGACGATCGGGGGCTCGTCGGCGGCGGGATCGGCATTGGCGTCCCGCTCGGTCATCCTGGTGCCTTCACAGATGCGCTCCCCCGAGGATAGCCGACAACGGCCCGGCGCGGGACTCCGCGCTCAGAAGCTCGGCGGGGTGCAGGCGCTGATCACCTCGCAGACCTCCGGTCCCGGATTGCGGAACCGGTGCGGGGTGGCACTCGCGAAGTAGTAGGCATCGCCCGGCCCGAGCAGGAAGGTCTCGTCGCCGACCGTGACCTCGAGGGTTCCGGCGACGATGATCGCGCATTCCTCGCCCTCGTGCGACAGCGCGCGGCGGCCGGAATCCCGCCCCGGCTCGTAGAACTCGTGCAGCATCTGCAGGCTGCGGTTGCGCCGCCCCGCCGCCACCAGCAGGTATCTCACCCCGGCGGCGCCGATATCCACATGCTCGCCGCGGCGATAGACCACCGCGGTCTCCTCGGCCATCTCGAAGCTGAAGAAGGTCGCCAGATCCATCGGCACGCCGTCGAGGATCTTCTTCAGCACCGAGACCGAGGGCTGCATCGCCATCGCCTCGATCTGGCTGATGGTGCCGCTGCCGACACCGGTGCGCCGGGCCAGCTCGCGCTGCGAGAGCCCCTTGGACTGGCGCACCACGCGTAGCCGACGGGCGACCATCGCGTCATGGGTCGTTGTCTTGTCCGCCATGTGATTTTCCGCTTCCGATCCGAAGCGGAAGGATAATTTATCCAGCCGGATCAACAATATGAATTTGTCCTCAAATCGGGATTGATCGGCGCACGAAGCGCGTGGGAGAAGCCGCAGCGACAGCCACGCGCGCCAGGGAGGCCCCCCGATGAACCGCCAGCTTACCCCCAACGACATGTCGAGCTTCTGGATGCCGTTCACGCCGAACCGCGATTTCCAGGCCGATCCGCGCCTGATCGTGGCGGCGGACGGGATGTACTACACCGCGCATGACGGGCGGCAGATCCTGGACGCCACCGCGGGGCTCTGGTGCGTCAATGCCGGGCACAACGACCCGCGGATCGTCGAGGCGGTGCAGCGCCAGATCGCGACGCTCGACTATGCGCCGCATTTCAACTTCGCCACGCCGCAGGCCTTCGAGCTGGCCTCGCAGGTCGCGGCGCTGTTCCCGGAGGGGCTGAACCATGTGTTCTTCACCAATTCCGGCTCGGAATCGGTCGATACCGCGCTGAAGATCGCGCTGCATTACCACCGCATGCGCGGCGACGGCGCCCGCACCCGGCTGATCGGCCGCGAGCGCGGCTATCACGGCACCGGCTTCGGCGGCATCTCGGTCGGCGGCATCGTCAAGAACCGGATGTATTTCGGCGGCCTGCTGACCGGTGTCGATCATCTGCGCCACACCCACGACCTCTCGCGGAACGCCTTCTCCCGCGGCTGCCCGGAGCACGGCGCGGAACTGGCGGACGATCTCATCCGCATCGCCGAGCTGCACGATCCCTCGACCATCGCGGCGGTGATTGTCGAGCCGATGGCGGGCTCCACCGGCGTGCTGCTGCCGCCCGTGGGCTATCTCAAGCGCCTGCGCGAGCTCTGCGACCGCTACGGCATCCTGCTGATCTTCGACGAGGTGATCA
This sequence comes from Paralimibaculum aggregatum, assembly GCF_030270585.1. Lineage (GTDB taxonomy): Bacteria > Pseudomonadota > Alphaproteobacteria > Rhodobacterales > Rhodobacteraceae > Thermohalobaculum > Thermohalobaculum aggregatum. The sequence continues at coordinate 105,050 of NZ_BSYI01000010.1, read as the reverse complement.
CCGCCTATGGCCGGCTCGGCAAGGCCAGCGCGGCGGAGTATTTCGGCGTCAAGCCCGACCTCATCACCACCGCCAAGGGCCTGACCAACGGCGTCGTGCCGATGGGCGCGGTGATCGTGGACGAGAAGATCCACGCCTCCGCCATGGCCAATGCCGATGCGCCGATCGAGCTCTTCCACGGCTATACCTATTCGGCGCATCCGCTTGCGGTGGCGGCTGCCACGGCGACATTGGAGAGCTACCGCGCCAACGATCTTTTCGCCCGTGTGGCGGCGCTCGCGCCGGTCTGGGAGGAGGCGATCCACAGCCTGCGCGGGCTGCCGCATGTGCTCGATCTGCGCAATCTCGGCCTGGTCGGCGGGATCGAGCTGGAATCGCGGCCCGGCCAGCCGGGCGCCCGGGCCTATGAGGCGATGAAGCGCGCCTGGGCCGAGGGGCTGATGATCCGCGCCGCCGGCGAGACCATCCAGCTCTCGCCGCCGTTCATCATTTCCGAATCCGAAATCCAGGCGCTGTTCGGCAAGCTTGCCGACATCCTGCGCCAGATCGACTGAAGCCGGAGGAGACCACCATGAAGGACAACGAGCAGATCGCCGAGATCGGTCACTATGTCGGGGGCGCGCAGGTCGCCGGCCGCAGCGGCCGGGCGCAGGAGGTCTACAACCCGGCGACCGGGGCGGTGACGGGCCGGGTGGCGCTGGCAGGGGCCGACGAGGTGGCCGAGGCGGTCGCGGCGGCGCGGGCGGCCTTTCCGGCCTGGGCGGCGATGCCGCCGATCCGCCGCGCGCGGCTGATGAACCGCTTTCTCGGGCTCCTCAACCAGCACAAGGACGAGCTCGCCCGCGCGATCACGCTCGAGCACGGCAAGGTCTTCACCGATGCCCGCGGCGAGGTCGAGCGCGGCATCGACATCGTCGAGTTCGCCTGCGGCATGCCGCAGCTGCTGAAGGGCGACTACACCGAGCAGGTCTCCACCGGCATCGACAACTGGACCACGCGCCAGCCGCTTGGCGTGGTGGCGGGCATCACCCCGTTCAACTTCCCCGTGATGGTGCCGATGTGGATGTTCCCGGTGGCGATCGCGGCGGGCAACACCTTCGTGCTGAAACCCTCGCCGACCGATCCGAGCGCCTCGCTGCTCTATGCCGGGCTGATGAAGGAGGCCGGCTTCCCCGACGGTGTCTTCAACGTGGTGCAGGGCGACAAGGTGGCGGTGGACGCGCTGATCGAGCATCCCGACGTGCAGGCGCTCTCCTTCGTCGGCTCGACGCCGATCGCCAACTACATCTACGAGACCGGCGCGCGGCACGGCAAGCGGGTGCAGGCGCTCGGCGGCGCCAAGAACCACATGCTGGTGATGCCCGATGCCGATCTCGACAAGGCGGTGGATGCGCTGGTCGGCGCCGCCTACGGCTCCGCCGGCGAGCGCTGCATGGCGATCTCGGTGGCGACGCTGGTCGGCGACGTGGCCGATCGCATCGTTCCGATGCTGGCCGAGCGGGCGCGGAGCCTCACCATCAAGAACGGGCTCGAGCTCGATGCCGAGATGGGCCCGATCGTGACCGGCGCGGCGCGCGACCGGATCGCCGGCTATATCGAGACGGGCGTCGCCGAGGGTGCCGAGCTGGTGGTCGATGGCCGCGGCCACAGGGTGGAGGGCCACGAGGGCGGCTTCTGGCTTGGCGGCACGCTGTTCGACCATGTCACCCCGGAGATGACCATCCACCGCGAGGAGATCTTCGGCCCGGTGCTCTCCTGCGTCCGGGTGAAGGACTTCGCCGAGGGCGTCGATCTGATCAACGCGCATGAATACGGCAACGGCGTCAGCTTGTTCACCCGCGACGGCAATGTCGCGCGCGAGTTCGGCCGGCGTATCCAGGTCGGCATGGTGGGGATCAACGTGCCGATCCCGGTGCCGATGGCCTGGCACGGCTTCGGCGGCTGGAAGAAGAGCCTGTTCGGCGACATGCATGCCTATGGCGAGGAGGGCGTGCGCTTCTACACCCGCCAGAAGTCGATCATGCAGCGCTGGCCCGAAAGCATCGAGAAGGGTGCCGAGTTCACCATGCCCGTCGCCAGGTGATGGCGGGCGCCCGGGCGGGCGTGCCGGCCCGGGCGCGTGACGGGCAGGGGCCGCGGGGGGTCACTCCGCGGCCAGCGCGACCGATGCGCGGCTCATCAGCGCGGCGATCTCCGGCCGGCAGGAGCCGCAGCAGGTGCCGGCGCCGGTCGCCGCGCCGACGGCATCCAGGCTGGCGCGCCCGCCGCGGGCGATCGCCGCGAGGATCGTGTTGACCCCGACATCGCGGCAGCTGCAGACCGTTGGGCCGGGGTCCGGCCGGTCGGCGCCCGGGCGCCCGGCCAGCATTTCGGCCGGGCCCTCGGCGCGGCGGAGCGCCTCGGCGAGATGGCTGCGCGATACCGCCACCGGCTCCGGCGCGGTGAAGAGCGCGGCGACGACCGCTCCGTCCACCGAGATCGCGAGGCGCGCGGCGCCGGTGCCGGCATCGGTGAGGATCGTGGCGTCGCCCTCGGCGATGCCGAAGAGGCGGCGCGCAAAGCCCTCCCAGTCCGCCGGCGGCGCGCTGTCCGCAAGCTCCGCCTGCCAGCCGCCCTGCACCCGGGCCCGGGCCCAGAAGGCGGTCTGCGGGCGGAAGGCCGTGCGCGCCACGGCAAAGCCGTAGAACCCGACCGCGAAGCGGCCGAGCCTGACCGCGGCGGCCTTGCTCTCGGGCTGGCCGGAGATCGGGTCGGTGGCGGCCGGGATCGCGGCGCCGACGCGGCCCGCGGCGGACCATTGCGCGGTCCAGTGCATCGGCACGAAGACACTGCCCGGCGGCGTCCGGTCGGTCACCAGGGCGCGCACCACGATGCGGCCATGCGGGCTCTCCACCGTCACGAGGCTGGCCGGCGCGATGCCCAGCGGGGCGGCATCGTCCGGGTGGATCTCGGCAAAGGGCTCGGCGATGTGCCGGCTGAGGCGCGGCGCCTTCGCGGTGCGGGTCATCGTGTGCCAGTGGTCCCGCACGCGCCCGGTGTTCAGACGGAGCGGATAGCCCGGCGTGGTCGCGGTCGCCGGCGCCCGGTGGGTCAGCGGCAGCATCCGCGCGCGGCGGTCGGGCGTGAAGAAGCCGCCCTCGGCGAAGAAGCGCGTCCGGCCACCCTCCGGCCCGGCCGGCCAGCGGCTGGGAGGGAGCGCGTCATAGGCGGCATCGCTGAGCCCGGCGAGCGGGGAGATGTCGAAGTCGCGCCCCAGCCCTGCGGCGACGCCCGAGAGCGCGGCATGCTCGCGGAAGATAGCGGCCGGGCCGTCATAGGCGAAGGCGTCACCCCAGCCCATGGCGGCGGCCAGGTCGCAGATGATCCGCCAGTCCGGCCGCGCCCTGCCGGGGGCGGGGAGAAAGGCGCGCTGCCGGCTGATCATCCGCTCGGAATTCGTGACCGTGCCGGATTTCTCGCCCCATCCGGTCGCCGGCAGGAGCACGTCGGCCAGCGCCGCGGTGTCGGTCTCGGCCGTGATGTCGGAGACCGCGACGAAGGGGCAGGCGGCGATCGCGTCGCGCACCGCATCGGCCTCGGGCATGCTGACGGCTGGGTTGGTCGCCATGATCCAGATCGCCCTGATCCGCCCCTCGGCGACGGCGCGGAACATCTCCACCGCCTTGAGGCCGGGCCGTTCCGGCATCCGCGGCGCGCGCCAGAAGCGCTGCACCGCGGCGCGGTGGCCCGGGTCCTCGAGCGAGAGATGCGCCGCCAGCATGTTGGAGAGCCCGCCGACCTCGCGCCCGCCCATGGCGTTGGGCTGCCCGGTCACCGAGAAGGGCCCGGCGCCGGGGCGCCCGATCCGCCCCGTGGCGAGGTGGCAGTTGATGATCGCGTTCACCTTGTCGGTGCCGGAGGAGGACTGGTTTACCCCCTGGCTGAAGACCGTGACGACGCGCTTCGCGCCGATCCAGCCTGCGTAGAAGGCGGCGATCTCGGCGGGGGCGAGACCGGTCAGCGCGGCGACCCGCTCGCCCGGATAGCCGCGGGCGGCCTCCAGCGCGGCCTCGGCTCCCGAGACATGGGCCGCGAGATAGGACCGGTCGAGCGCGCCCCCGGTCTCGATGGCGTGCAGCAGCCCGTTGAACAGCGCGACATCCGAGCCCGGGGCGATCGGCAGCATCTGGTCTGCCAGCTCGCTGGTCGCGGTGCGCCGCGGATCGACGGTGACCACCCGCAGCGCCGGATTGGCCGCCTTCGCCGCGGCGAGGCGCTGGAACAGCACCGGGTGGCACCAGGCGAGGTTGGACCCCACCAGCACCACGAGCTCGGCCAGCTCGAGGTCCTCATAGGTGCCGGGAACGGTGTCGGCGCCGAAGGCCCGGTTGTGCCCGGCCACCGAAGAGGACATGCAGAGCCGCGAGTTGGTGTCGATGTTGGCCGAGCCGATGAAGCCCTTCATCAGCTTGTTGGCGACGTAGTAGTCCTCGGTCAGCAGCTGGCCGGAGACGTAGAAGGCGACGCTGTCCGGCCCGTGCCGCGCGATGGTCTCGGAGAAGCGCCGGGCGGTGAGGGCGATGGCCTCGTCCCAGCCCGCCGCGCGCCCGCCGATCCGGGGCGCCAGCAGCCGGTCGCCGAGATCCAGCGTCTCGCCGAGCGCCGAGCCCTTGGAGCAGAGCCGGCCCCGGTTCGCGGGATGCTCGGGGTCGCCCGAGATCGCCGCGCCGCCCCGGCCGTCGGGCGCGGCGCGCACGCCGCAGCCGACGCCGCAATAGGGGCAGGTGGTGCAGACCGTTGCCGCTGGCTCACCGGCGCTCATGCCGCGGTCCTCCGGGCGAGATGCGCGGCGTCGATCAGCACGCGGCCGCCCTCGATGCGGGCGGGATAGGTCGCGACCCGGCCCTCCTCCGGGCGCTCTGCCGCGCCGGTCTCGAAGGCGAAGACCCGGTTGTGCAGCGGGCAGGTGACGCTGCGGCCATGCACGATCCCCTCCGAAAGCGGACCGCCCCTGTGCGGGCAGCGATCGTCCAGCGCGAAGACCTCGTCCCCGGCGGTGCGGAAGACCGCGACGCAGCCGGCCGGCGTCCGGATCACGCGGGCGCCGCGCACGGGAATGTCGGCGAGGGCGCCGATGTCGATCCAGCCGCTCATTCCGCCGCCTCCAGGGTCAGATCCGCCAGCGGGCGCCAGCGCGCCTCGGTCTCGGGGGTGGCGCGCTCGGCCCAGGGGTCCTTCTGGAAGACGCGCTGCGAGAGATCGAAGCGCGCGACCAGCGCCCGGCGGTTCTCGAGATCGTCGACCACCTGCTCGCGCACCCAGTCGAGCCCGACCTTGGCGACCCACTTGTAGGGCCGGTCGAGATATTTCGCCTGCTCGCGGTAGAGTTGCACGAAGGCGACGATCAGCTCGATGGCCTCCGCCGCGGTCGCGGTCTTGCCGAGCGGCTCGGTCTCGCGCAGATCCATGCCCGCTGCCCCGGCGACGCCGACCTCGAAGCCGGAGTCGACGCAGATCACGCCGACATCCTTGCAGGTCGCCTCGGCGCAGTTCCGCGGGCAGCCGGAGACCGCCATCTTCACCTTGTGCGGCGTCCAGGCGCCCCACATGCGCTTCTCGATGGCGACGCCGAGGCCGGTGGAATCCTGCGTGCCGAAGCGGCAGTGATCGGTGCCGACGCAGGTCTTCACCGTGCGCAGCCCCTTGGCATAGGCATGGCCCGAGACCAGCCCCGCCGCGTTCAGGTCGGCCCAGATCGCCGGCAGGTCCTCCTTGGCGACGCCGAGCAGGTCGATCCGCTGCCCGCCGGTGACCTTGACCGTGGGCACCGCGAACTTCTCCGCCGCATCGGCGATGGCGCGCAACTCGCCCGGCGTGGTTATGCCGCCCCACATCCGCGGGACCACGGAATAGGTGCCGTCCTTCTGGATGTTGGCATGGTTGCGCTCGTTGACGAAGCGGCTCTGCGGGTCGTCCGCATAGTCGAGCGGCCAGTCCGCCAGCAGGTAGTAGTTGAGCGCCGGGCGGCAGACATGGCAGCCGCAGCTCGTGCGCCAGCCGCATTCCTGCATCACCGCGGGCATGGATTTCAGCGCCCGCGCCTTGATCAGCCGGCGGACATCCTCATGCGTGAGATCGGTGCAGCCGCAGACCGGCCGGGCCGCGGGGGCGGCATAGGCGTCGCCGAGGCTCGCCGCAAGGAGCTGCTCGACCAGCCCGGTGCAGGAGCCGCAGGAGGCCGAGGCCCTGGTGCCCGCCCGCACCGCGTCGAGGCTGCCCGCCCCGCCGGCGATCGCCTCGGTGATGGTGGATTTGCACACGCCGTTGCAGCCGCAGATCTCCGCCTCATCCGGCAAGGCTGCAACGGCCGCCATAGGGTCCAGCGGGGCACCCCCCGCATAGGCCGGGCCGAAGATCAGCGTGTCGCGCATCTCGGCGATGTCGGCCGCGTCCTTCAGAAGGCCGAAGAACCAGGCGCCGTCCGCCGTGTCGCCATACATCACCGCGCCGATGATCCGCTGGTCGCGGATCACGAGGCGCTTGTAGACGCCGCGGGCGGGGTCGCGGAACACGATCTCCTCGCGGTCGTCGCCTTCCGCGAAGTCGCCGGCGGAGAACAGGTCCACCCCGGTGACCTTGAGCTTGGTCGAGGTGACCGAGCCGGCATATTCGGCGGGCTCCCCGGCGAGGGTCTTCGCCGCCACCTTCGCCATCTCGTAGAGCGGCGCCACGAGGCCGTAGCACTGGCCGCGATGCTCGACACATTCGCCGACCGCGAGGATGCTCCCGTCCGAGGTGATCATGCGGTCATCGACATGGAGGCCGCGGCCGCAGGCGAGCCCCGCCGCCTTGGCGAGCCCGGTATCGGGCCGGATGCCCACCGCCATCACCACGATATCGGCGGGGTATTCGGTGCCGTCGTCGAGCCGCACCGCCTCGACCCGCTCGCGCCCGACGATCTCGTGCGTGTTGGCGCGGGTGTGGATGCGGATGCCGCGGGTCTCGAGCTCCTTCTGCAGCAGATAGCCGGCGGCCGGATCGAGCTGGCGCTCCATCAGATGCGGCATCAGGTGCAGAACCGTCACCTCCATGCCGCGCAGGCGCAGGCCCGCCGCCGCCTCGAGCCCGAGCAGACCGCCGCCGATCACCACCGCCCTGGCACCGGGTTTCGCCGCCGCCGCGATCATCGCCTCGGTGTCGTCGAGGTCGCGATAGGTCAGCACGCCGGGCAGCGCGTGCCCCGGCACCGGGATGATGAAGGGCGCCGAGCCGGTGGCGATCACCAGCCGGTCATAGGGCGTTTCGCCGGTGGCCGAGACCACCACCCTGCGGGCCCGGTCGATGCCGGTGACCGGCTCGCCGAAGCGGCAGGTGACGCCGTTCGCGGCATACCAGGCGGCATCGTGGGTGACGATCTCGTCGTAGGTCTTCTCGCCCGAGAGCACCGGCGAGAGCATGATGCGGTTGTAGTTGCCCCGCGGCTCGGCGCCGAACAGCGTCACCTCATGGGCGCCGGGGGCGGTTGCGAACAGCTCCTCCAGCATCCGCCCGGAGGCCATGCCGGCCCCGATCACGACCAGTTTCTCGGCCATCACGCGGCCTCCTTCTTGCTGGGTTTCGCCGCATGCCCGTGCTCGTACTCCGCGAGGAAGCCGAGCAGCTCCTCGCGGTAGCCGTAATAGTCGGGATGCTCGAGCAGCGCCTTGCGGCTGCGCGGGCGGGGCAGGTCGACCTCCATGATCCTGCCGATGCGGGCGCGCGGCCCGTTGGTCATCATCACCACCCGGTCGGCGAGCAGGATCGCCTCGTCGACGTCATGGGTGACGCAGACCGTGGTCACGCGGGTGCGCGACCAGACCTCCATAAGCACCTCCTGCAGCTCCCAGCGGGTCAGGCTGTCGAGCATGCCGAAGGGTTCATCGAGCAGCAGCAGCTTGGGCGAGAGCGCGAAGGCCCGCGCGATGCCGACGCGCTGCTTCATGCCGTTGGAGAGCTCGGCGGCTGGCTTGTTCATCGCATCGGCGAGGCCGACCCGCTCGAGATAGTGGTCGACCACGTCGCCGCGCTCGGCCCGGCTCGCCCTGGGATAGACCCGGTCGACGCCGACGGCCACGTTCTCCCGCGCGGTCAGCCAGGGGAACAGCGAGGGCGACTGGAACACCACCGCGCGCTCCGGGTCGGCATCGGTGACATGCTTGCCGTCGAGCACGATCGCGCCCTCGGATATCTCGTTGAGCCCGGCGGTCATCGTCAGCACGGTGGACTTGCCGCAGCCGGAATGCCCGATCAGCGAGACGAACTCGCCCCTGGCCAGCGTCAGGTCGAATTCCTCGACCACGGTGAGCGGGCCCTTGGGCGTGGGATAGATCTTCGAGAGCTTCGAGTAGTGCAGGTAGCGCTCGTCGGAATGCGCCTTCGCCGCCTCGGCATAGGCCCGCGGCAGCGCGTGCAGCGGGGTGACGTCGGGCAGGCGGCGGGTGCCGCCGGCCTTCGCCGCGATGCCGATATCCATGAGATACTGCGTGACCCGGGCGCGCAGGCGCTTGTAGTCCGCGTCATGGTTCACCGCCGTGCGGTCGCGCGGGCGGGCCAGCGGCACGGCGAACTCGGTGCCGAGCCGGCCCTCCGGCGTCAGCGTCACGATGCGGTCGGCCAGCAGGATCGCCTCGTCGACATCGTTGGTGATCAGCACCACGGTCTTGCGCCCGCCATCCTCGGCCGAGCCTTCCCAGATCCGCTCGATCTCGTCCTGCAGGTTGGCACGGGTCAGCGCGTCGAGTGCCGAGAGCGGCTCGTCGAGCAGCAGCACCTCGGGGTTCATGGCGAGCGCCCGCGCCACCGAGACCCGCTGGCGCATGCCGCCCGAGAGCTCCGCCGGGCGCCGGTCGAGCGCATGGCCGAGGCCGACCATCCCGACATAGCGCCGCACCAGGGCCCGGCGCTCGGCGCGCGAGCTGCGCCCGTGCACGGCATCGACGGCGAGGGCGACGTTCCGCTCCACCGTGAGCCAGGGCATCAGCGAGTAGGACTGGAACACCAGCCCGCGCTCCGGCCCCGGCCCGGCGATCGGCGCGCCGCGGAAGCGGGCCTCGCCGCTGTCCGGATGCTCGAGCCCGGCGAGCAGGTTGATCAGCGTCGTCTTGCCGGTGCCGGAGAAGCCGAGGATCGCGAGGAACTCGCCGTCGCGGACCTCGAGGTCGATGTCCTTCAGGACCTCGGCGCGCGCTGCGCCCTCGCCATAGCCCTTGGAGACGCCGTTGAGAGAGAGGATGCTCATGCCGGTCACCGCGTCGCCGAATGGGTGAAGGCGGCCTGGATCGCGTACATCATGCGGTCCAGCACGAAGCCGATGATGCCGATGGTGAACACCGCGACCATGATCCGCGCGAGGCTGTCGGAGGAGCCGTTCTGGAACTCGTCCCAGACGAACTTGCCGAGCCCGGGGTTCTGCGCCAGCATCTCCGCCGCGATCAGCACCATCCAGCCGACGCCGAGCGAGAGCCGCAGCCCGGTGAAGATTAGCGGCAGCGCCGAGGGCAGCACCAGCCGGGTGATCTTGCTCCAGGTGGACATCTTCAGCACCCGGGAGACGTTGACGAGGTCGCGGTCGATCGAGGAGACGCCGAGCGCGGTGTTGATCAGCGTCGGCCAGAGCGAGCAGAGCGTCACCGTGATCGCCGAGGTCAGGAAGGCTTTCGAGAAGGTGCCGTCATTGGTGGCATAGGCCGCCGAGACCACCATGGTGACGATCGGCAGCCAGGCCAGCGGCGAGACCGGCTTGAAGATCTGGATCAGCGGGTTGAAGGCGGCCGAGGCGGTCTGCGACAGGCCGCAGAGGATGCCGAGCGGCACCGCCACCAGCGTGGCCAGCAGGAAGCCGAAGAAGACGGTCTGCAGCGAGGTCCAGATCTGGTCGTAATAGGAGGGCGCGCCGGTATAGTCGCGCCATTTCACGCGGTCCCCGTGGCCGGCGGCGACGAGCTTGGCGTTGCGCGCCTCCTGGCGCTCGAGGAAGGCGGCTTCCTTCTCGGCCTTGCGGGCGGCGTCCTCGTGCAGCGTGCCGGCCTGTTCCCAGACCTCGGCCGGGCCGGGGATCGCGCCGAGCGAGGTCTCGAACTGCGGCGCGAGCTGGGCCCAGAGCACCAGGAAACCGATGATGGCGAGCAGCGGCACGCCGAGCAGCTGCATCGCCTCGCGCATCCGGGCGCGCGGGTTGTCGCCGGCCGCCGCGCGCAGCAGCGGCGGGACGAAGCTGAGCCCGAGCACGCGGAACCAGGGCTCGGCGCTGTTGATGCGGGTGAAGAGCCGGGAGCGGCGCGCCTCGCGCGCGGCGTCCTCGGGCAGGGTGGTATCGGTGACTGCGGTCATGGAATGCCTCGCGAATGCTGGGGGCCTGGCCGTGGCGGGCGCCCCGCGGGGCGCCTCTGCCCGTGGCTCAGCCGTCGACGCCGCTGCCGACGACGCGCTGGGCGCCCTTCAGCCCGATCGGGAACTGCTCGAGATAGGCGTTCGGCCTGCGGCCATCGAAAGTGACGCCGTCGATGAACTCGGACTGCGGCGCGCGGTAGCCGTCGGTCTCCCAGGGGAAGTCCTCCTCGCGGGCCAGCCCTTCCTCGACCAGCAGCCGCGCCGCCTCGAGATAGATGTCCGGGCGGTAGACTTTGCGCGCCACCTCGTCATACCAGCCGTCGGGCCTGGCCTCGGCGATCTGGCCCCAGCGGCGCATCTGGGTGAGGTACCAGACCGCGTCGGAGTAGTAGGGATAGGTGGCGTAGTAGCGGAAGAAGACGTTGAAGTCCGGCACGTCGCGGGTATCGCCGGGCTCGTATTCGAAGGTCCCGGTCATCGAGTTGGCGATGACCTCCGCATCGGCGCCGACATATTCCGGCCGCGAGAGCAGCTCCACCGCTTCCTGGCGGTTGGCATTGTCGTTCTCGTCGAGCCAGATCGCGGCGCGGATCAGCGCCTTGGTCACGGCCAGCGCGGTGTTGGGATACTGCTCGGCGAACTCGGCGGTGATGCCGAAGACCTTCTCGGGGTTGTTCTTCCAGATCTCGTAATCGGTGATCACCGGCACGCCGATGCCCTTGAACACCGCCTGCTGGTTCCACGGCTCGCCGACGCAGTAGCCGTGGATGGTGCCGGCCTCCATGGTGGCGGGCATCTGCGGCGGCGGCGTCACCGAGAGCAGCACGTCGGCGCCGATCTGTCCGGTGATGTCCTCGGGCGAGTAGTAGCCCGGCTCGAGCCCGCCGGCGGCCAGCCAGTAGCGCAGCTCGTAATTATGCGTGCTCACCGGGAAGACCATGCCCATGTTGAACGGCTTGCCCTCGGCGCGATAGCGCTCGACCACCGGCTTCAGCGCGGCGGCGGAGATCGGGTGCACCGGCCGGCCCTCGGCGTCGTGCGGGATGTGCTCTTTCATCTGCGCCCAGATCTCGTTGGAGACCGTGATGCCGTTGCCGTTCAGGTCCATCGAGAACGGGGTGACGATATGCGCCTCGGTGCCGAAGCCGATGGTTGCCGCCAGCGGCTGGCCGGCGAGCATGTGGGCGCCGTCGAGCTGGCCGTCGATCACCCCGTCAAGCAGCACCTTCCAGTTGGCCTGCGCCTCGAGGGTGACGAAGAGACCCTCGTCCTCGAAATAGCCGCGCTCGTAGGCGACGGCGAGCGGCGCCATGTCGGTCAGCTTGATGAAGCCGAAGGTGAGCTCGTCCTTCTCCGGCAGCAGCATCTCGGCAGGGGCGGGGCCCGGGGCGGTGCCGGCCATCAGCGTGGCCAGGGCCGCGGCGGCGGTGGTCGCGCGCAAACTCATCTGCGTCTCTCCATTGCGGGACGGCGGTCGGTGCCGGCGTCCGGAAACGAAAAAAGCCGCCCGTGTGACGGCGTGGAAGATCCACGCGCACACGAGCGGCTTTGCTCATCGATCCCGCTTCATCGGGGAAGGTCGGAGGCGGACGCCATTGCCCGCCGGCCCTCCGAATAGGCCATCTCGCAGTCGCGAGATCAAGAGGAAAGTTCAATAACGGGGCAGAAAAATTCACTGCCTGATATATGGGCAATTCAGGACTGCGTATCGCGCTCGGGATCGAATGCGATGCCGTCGAAGAAGGCATCCGGGCCGAGGAACATCTCCCCGGTCGCGGAGGCCACGGGGGTGCGGTGGTGCAGGCTGCCCTCGATCTTCTCCGAGGCGCCGGGCAGGTCGGCCCCGATCGGGCCGAGGATCTGCCGGTGGAGATCGGCGCGGAAGCAGCGCCGCGCGGCGCGCGCGGCCTCCGCCCGGTCGAGCCCCATGCGTGCCGCCATCCGCTCGGCGATCCAGAGCGCCTGGCTGCGCCAGGGGAAGGTCGCGGCGCCGTCGAAGAACTCGATCAGCTGCGGCACCCGGCGTTCCTCGCCGCTCGCTGCGGTCAGGACCCGCCCTGCCAGTGTCCGGTCGACCACCTCGGAGGGCAGGTCGAGATAGGCCTCGCCGGCGAGGATCTCGGCCGCCGCAAGCCGGTGGTCCGGATCGGCGAGCCAGCGCGCCGCGCGCCAGACCCCGCGCAGCAGCGCCGTCGCCGCGGCCGGCTCCGCCTCGGCCCAGCCGCCGCGGACCGCCAGCACCTTCTCGGGCGCGAACTGCCAGATCGCACGCCCGGCCAGCACGATCTCCGCCGCGCCCGCCTCCGCCGCCACCGAGCCCCAGGGCTCGCCGACGCAGAAGGCGTCGATCTCGCCGGCACCCATCGCCTCGGCCATCCGCGGCGGCGGGATGGTGCGCACGTCGAGCCCTGCCGGGGCGGCGAGGCCGAGCTTGCCGAGCCAGTAGTAGAGCAGCTCCGCATGCATCGAGAAGGGGAACGGCACGCCGATCGTGAGCCCGCCCTCGGCCGCGGCGATCAGCGCCCGCCCGGTTGCTGCAGCGTCCGACCGTGCCGGCTGCCAGCCGCCGCCGCGCATCCGCGCCGCCAGCGCCGGGGTCACGCCCACCACGTTGCCGTTGACCGAGAGCACCGAGAGCACCTCCATGGCGCTCGGCAATCCGCTCACCCCCATCGACATGGCGATCGGCACCGGCGACAGCATCTGCGCCGCATCCAGCGCGCCGAGCGCGAGCTTGTCGCGCACCGCCGACCAGGAGGGCTCGCGGCTGAGGGCGAGATGCACCCCCTCCGCCTCGGCAAAGCCGAGCTCGGCGGCGACCACCAGCGGCGCCGCGTCGACCAGCGGCACGAAGCCGACCGAAAGGGTCTTCAGGCTCATCCGAGCAGATCCGCCGCGGTGACCAGCGCGTTCGCCACGTCGATGATCTTCTTGCCCTGCGCCATCGCGGTCTTGCGCATCAGGCCATAGGCCTCGTCCTCGGAGAGCCCCCTGGCGGACATCAGCAGACCCTTGGCCCGGTCGATGGTCTTGCGCTCGGCCAGCGCCGCCTTGGTGGCATCCAGCTCGCGGCGGATCCGGCTGAACATGCTGAAGCGCGCGATCGCGGTGTCGAGGATCGGCTTGATCCGGTCGGGCCTCAGCCCGTCGACCACATAGGCGCTGACGCCGGCCTCGATGGCGGCGCGGGTCATCTCGTCGTCGCTGCGGTCGACGAAGATCGCCACCGGGCGCTCGGTCGTTCCGGTGGCGATGGCGAGCCCCTCGAGCATGTCGCGCGAGGGGTTCTCGAGGTCGATCAGCACGACATCCGGGGCCAGCGCCTCGAGCCGGCGGGCGAGGCCGGTATCGTCGCCGATCACCGTGACGTCGAAATCGCCGGCCTCGGCCAGACCGTCGACGATGAGCAGCGCGCGCTCGCGCTCGCGCTCGACGACGGCAATCCGGATCTGCGATTTCAGGCGGTTCGACATCGCGTGATGTTGCGATGCATCATCGCGCCCGGTCAAGGGAGGATGCGGGCGCCGCGGCGGCGCCCGGCGGTCAGGACCAGACGAGGTCTGCGGGCGCCTCGCGATGGGCGAAGCGCTTGAGGTGATCCTCGATGATGAACTTCGCGCGGGTCAGGCTCTCGGCCTCGGCGGCGGTCACCTCGATGTCGAGGCCGGTGGCATCCGCGGCCATGCGCGCCGGGCCCGGGGGCAGCTCGGCCCGGGCACGCGTCGCGTCGTAGTCGACCGGGACCTTGTGCGCGAAATGCTTGCAGAGCTGCTGGAGATAGCGCGAGGCGTTCTCCGTCTCGAACCGTGCCGAGGCCTTGAGCATGGGGTTATCCTTTATCCGATTCTTTCTATCGGATATCGAGAGGGCGACGGGAATTGCAAGCGAAAATCGGGGCTTGTGCGCATTCCGGCAGCCAAAAAATTATCTTGAACATTTTTGTCGGAATACCTATTCGCCGGGCCCAGCCAGTTCCGGCGGAGGCCGGCCAGCCAATCACCGATCACGAGAGTGCAGAAGGAGGCCGGCCGATGAAGCGGTGCGGGAGAATTGGTGTCGTCACGGGAACCTGTCTGGCGGCCACGGTCACGGCCGGGGCGCAGGAGCGGGGGCTGGACCAGGTCCTGCTCGAGGAGATCCGGGTCGAATCGGAGGCCGCGCAGGACACGCTCGGCAACACCGTGATCACCCAGCAGGACATCGCGCGGCGCAACCCGACGACGCTCGGCGATGTCTTCGACGGGGAGTCCGAGATCACCGTCAGCGGCGGCGCCTCGATCGCCCAGAAGATCTTCGTCCACGGCATCGAGGAGAGCCTGCTCTCGGTGACCATCGACGGCGCGCGGCAGAACAAGTCGGCCTTCCACCACACCGGCAACGTGCTGCTCGACCCGGCGCTGCTGCGCCAGGTCGAGGTCAGCTCCGGGCTGGCGCCGGCGGATTCCGGCCCCGGCGCACTGGCCGGCCTGCTCGCCTACGAGACGCTGGACGCGCGCGACCTGCTCTATCCGGACGAGACCATCGGCGGGCAGATCACCACCTCCTTCGGCAGCAACGGCCGCGAGTTCAGGGCGATCGGCACGATGTTCGGCCAGCACGAGGGCTTCGAGGTGCTGCTGAGCGCCGCCAGCACCACGGGGCAGGACTATGAGGACGGATCGGGCGTCACGGTGCGCGGCACCGAGGCGGATGTGCTCGCGGGGGTGGCCAAGCTCGCCTACACCTCCGGGGCCGGCCACCGCTTCGAGCTCGAGGGCTCGATCACCCGCGACGAGGGCGACCGCGCGATGCAGGCCGGCCCGGGCGGGCTCTACTTTGCGCGGCCCGACTTTGCCGGGGTCGTCGGGCGCGATTCGGTCTATCTGCCGGCGCTGAGCGAGCGCCGCTCGCTGACCTTCAACTACACCGACGAGCTGCCCGAAGGGCAGTGGGCGCCGACCGCGCAGCTCACCTACAACGAGCAGCTCGTCGAGGCCGGCGGCGCCCACGGCACCAACACCAGCCTGAGCGGCAAGGCGCAGAACGATTTCCAGCTGCTCGGCGGCGTGCTGAGCGCCGGTCTCGACTTCTTCCACGACACCGCCGAGGGGCATGGCCAGCTCAATCTCGGCGACGCGAAGGAGCGGCTGAGCAATATCGGGCTCTATGCCCAGATGCGCCAGGACATCGGCGACCGGGTCTCGCTCTCCTACGGCGCGCGCGTCGATGCGCAGCGTTTCGAGCTGGCCGACGACACCACGCACAACCGGGCCGGGGTCAGCGCCAACGGGCAGGTGGATGTCAGGCTGATCGACCAGCTCTCGCTGAACCTCGGCGGCTCCACGGTCTGGGGCGGCTATGAGCTCAGCGAGGCCTCGCTGATCAATCTCGGCGGGGAATGGGATTATGGCAGGCCCGATCCCTCGCGCTCCTACAACGGCCGCGCCGGGCTGCGCTACGAGATCGGGCCGTTCACCGCCAATGCCGCCCTCTTCTGGACCAGCATCGAGAACATCGACGACGTGCTCACCGCCGCCCGCAGCGATGCGGACCTGACCTCGAAGGGCGTCGACGCCTCGCTGCGCTACACCGACGAGAGCCTCTTCGCGGAGCTCAACTACACCTATGCCGATGTCGAGCTGAACGGCGAGGCGATCCCGACCACCTCCTACTATTACGGCCGCCCGGTGGGGCACATCTTCGGCCTTTCGGCGGGCTGGCAGCCCTATACCGGGGTGACGCTCGGGGGCACGGCGCAGGTCGCGCTCGACTATGACGATTTCGGCGGCACCGGCGTCGATCTCGACGGCTACGAGGTGGTCAACCTCTTTGCCTCCTGGCGTCCGGAGGGGCTCGAGGCGGTCGAGGTGCGGCTCGACGTCAAGAACATCTTTGACGAGACCTATGCCTTCCGCACCTCCGACGGCATCGGCATCCCGGGCAGCGTGATCGCGCTGAACGAGCCGGGCCGCAGCGTGGCGCTCACCGTGAGCGTGCGGTTCTGACCGCGGCGGCCCGGTCGGGCCAGCGGCTGCCCCGGCGCCCGGGGCGGCCGCGCCCGGCGCTCAGTCCACGCCCTCGCCGAGCGCGGCCTCGAGCGCCCTGACCAGGTCGCGCGATTTCCAGGGGTCCGTCGCATCCGGGTGGGGCTCGGCGAAGCGGCCGATATCGTTGTCGAAATACGCCCCGGAGGCGGCGGCGAACTCGTCGGAGAGCGCCGCACGGGTCAGGATCTCGGCGCCGATGCGGATATCGCCGCCGGCAACGCCGAAGGCCTCCTGCACCAGCTTGCTGCCGAGCATCGAGCCGGGATTGACGGCGACCAGCACGGGGCCGCCGGCACCGAGCTCCGTCGCCAGCGCCCGCGTCCACATCGTCAGCGCAAGCTTGCTCTGGGCATAGGCCATCCCGTTGCTCATCCGCACCCGCCCGAAGATCGCCTCGTGATCGACCTTCGCCTGCGCGGCGGAGGAGAGGTTGACGATGCGGCCCGAAGGCCCGAACCGCGGCAGCAGCCGCCGGGTCAGCAGATAGGGCGCGATGGTGTTGACCGCGAAGCGGATATCGAAACCCTCCGCGGTCAGCGTCACCGGCGCGTTGTAGACGCCGGCATTGTTGATCAGCACGTCGAGCCGGGGATGCGCGGCCGCGACCGCATCGGCCAGCGCGGCCACGTCCGGCATGCGCGAGAGATCGGCGACGTGGCGCTCCACCGGCCGGCCGCCCGCGAACGCCGAGAGCCCGGCGGCCGCGGCGTCGAGCTTCTCGCGGCTGCGCCCGTGCAGGATCACCCGGTGGCCCGCCTCCGCCAGCATGCGTGCGGTTGCGAGACCGATGCCGTCGGTGGAGCCGGTGATGAGGATCGTCTTAGCCATGTGTCGGACCTCCATGGGTGGCAAAATCCGGCAGGACCTCCTCGGCCAGACGATGCAGCGTTTCTTCGATGTCCGCGCTGTTGAAGCGCAGGTTGAGCGCGATGTGGTTGAGACCCATCTTCTCGAGCGCGGTGAGGTAGTCGCGCAGATGGCGGGGGCCGAGCCGGAAGCCGAGATGGATCGGCTGCGGCACCGCGTCGTCGTCGTCGGTCAGGTCGATATAGAGCGGCTGCATGACCGGGAGCGGCGCACGGCCTGCCGCCGCCACCCGCGCGCGCCAGTCGGCTACCGCCGCGGCCTGGGCCGAGAGATTGCGCGGATAGGTCATCCAGCCATCGGCGTGCCGGGCGGACCAGTCCGGCTGCTGGCGGCTGCCGCCGGTCACCAGCATCGGCAGCCTGCCGCCGGCCGGCTTGGGCAGCATGTCGATCCCGCCGCCCGGGCTGCCATAGGCGTTGTCGAAGGCGGGGGCAGGCTCCGCCATGCGCCGGATGTAGTCGAAGCTCTCGCGGAACCGCTCGCCGCGCTCGGCGAAGGGCATGTCGAGCGCGGGATATTCCTCCGGCCGGTCGCCCGAGGCGACGCCGAGGATCAGCCGCCCGCCCGAGAGCACGTCGGCGCTCGCCGCCGCCTTGGCGACATGCGCCGGATGGCGGAGCGGCAGCACGATGCTGGCGACGCCGAGCGCGATCCGGCTGGTCTCGGCTGCGAGCATCCCGAGATAGACGAAGGGATCGAAGAGCTGCCCGGCATCGCCGAAGGAGGGCACGTTGAAGGGCACGTCGCGAAGCCAGACGGCGGCAAAGCCGAGCTCCTCGGCGAGCCGGATGCGCGCCACCTGGCCGTCCATCGCCGGCACCGGGCCCGCCGGGTAGGCGGTGATCGGCGCGACCAGCCCGACGCTCAGCCGGCCGGCCCGGAATACCGCGTCATAGCCACGGTTGATCGGCGCGAATGCGGTATCCCTGATTCTGACCAGCATATGGGGCCCTTTCGGTTCCAATGACGGAGTCCCGGGTGATCCGGTAAGAGCCGTGAAACTGGCCCTTCTGCCGCGGAGGTAAATGCCGGAGATCCGAGTTCACAATCTTCGTTCGCGATATAATCTGAAGATTCGTGAATTCCGGAACCGTTGAATCGCATGCCCCGCGATCCCCGCGATCCCCGCTTCCCCATGAATTTCAGAGGAAATCCGCGTCGCCGCACGGCTGCTGTTGACGCAGGGATTGCTGTGCCAGTAACAATGACATACGTCTAACATATCAGTGGTCGGGCACGAAGCACCCTGAGCCCGGCCGGAAAAGGGGAGGAAACAAGATGTTCACTCGTGCGATCGCGGCCACCCTGGCCGTGGCACTGGGCACTGCGGCCATCGCGGAGGAGAAGACCCACTCCTTCACCATGGCCACCGGCTGGTCGGGCGGGCCGCTGATGGAGATCGGCGCACAGGCCTTCGCAGAGAAGGTCGCGCAGATGTCCGACGGCCGGATCGAGATCGAGGTCTATCCCGCCGGCACGCTCGGCCCGGGGCTCAAGGTCTCGGAGACCGTGAAGAACGGCATCGCCGACATGGGCCACACCTGGATGGGCTATGACTGGGGCATCGACCGCACCACGGTGCTGTTCGGCGGTTTCGCCGGCTCCTTCGACAGCGAGCGCATGCTGCACTGGATCTATCGCGCGGGCGGCGCCGAGCTGCAGGAGGAGTTCCGCCGCGACGTGTTCGGGCTGGTCTCGATGCCGCTCTTCATCCGCACCGCCGAGGTGTTCCTGCATTCGCGCAAGCCGGTCTCCACGCTGGCCGATCTCGAGGGGCTGAAGCTGCGCACCGCGGGTGCCTGGCTCGAGATCTCGAAGAACATGGGCGCGGCGCCGGTGACCATGCCGGGCGGCGATGTCTATACCGCGCTGGAGCGCGGCGCGATCGACGCCACCGAGTGGGGCACGCTCTGGGAGAACCAGGCGCCGGGCTTCCACCGGGTCACCAAATACGTGATCATCCCGGGCGTCCACCAGCCGACCGCGCCCTTCGAGCTGGTGATCAACGAGGACAGCTGGGCCGAGCTTTCCGAGGCCGATCAGCAGCTGATCCGCGACGCCGCCTTCATGACCACGATGGAGTCCTGGCTCACCATCGGCCAGAACGACGCGGAGGCGCTCGCCTTCTTCCGCGCGCAGGGCAACGAGATCATCGAGCTCGATCCCGAGGTGCAGTACGAGGCCCGCGAGGCGGGGCTTGCCTGGGCCGAGCAGATCGCCGCCGAGAATGCCTGGTTCAGGAAGGTGCTCGACAGCCAGAAGGCGTTCGACGAGCTCTGGAAGGATTCCGGCAAGTACCGCAACGTGAAAACGCGCGGCGCCGAGTGACGGCATGGGCAGTGTTTGCCGTGCAATCGACACGCTCTCCACGGTTGTGGGGAGCGTTGCCGCACTCATCATCATTCCGCTGGTGCTCGCGACCTGCTGGGAGGTGCTGGCGCGCTACATCTTCGGCGCGCCGACGATCTGGGCCTTCGAGCTCGGCTACATGCTGATGGGACTGCATTTCCTCCTCGGCGGTGCGCTCACGCTGCTGCGCCAGCAGCATGTGCGGATCGACCTGATCTATGCCCGGCTGCCGCCGCGGCGGCGGGCGATCATCGACCTCGCGGGCTATGCGCTGCTGGTGCTGCCGGCGCTGGTGATGATCTGCCTGCGCTTCTGGGAGCATACGAGCAACGCCATGACTACAGGAGAGCGGACCGGCCAGTCGGCCTGGAACCCGGAGATCTGGCCGTTCCGGGCGATCATCCTGGCGAGCTTCGGGCTGCTGGCGCTGCAGGTGGTCTCGGAATCGCTGAAGGCCATCGCCGTGCTGCGCGGCGCGCCGCTCCAGCCGGCCGAGGAGGGCTGAGATGGCTGCCATCCTGATGTTTCCGGCGCTCTTCGCGCTGATCTTCCTCGGCTTTCCGGTGGCGCTCTCGCTGCTCGGGGTGGCCTTCGGTTTCGGGCTCTATGCCTTTGGCGACGCGGTGTTCTTCCAGTTCGTGCAGAAGATCGAGGACGTCGCCTCGAACTTCGTGCTGGCCGCGGTGCCGCTCTTCGTCTTCATGGGCTCGATGCTCGAGCGCTCCGGCATCGCCAAGGAGCTCTTCAGCGCGGTGCATCTCTGGACGCGGCGGCTGCCCGGCGGCCTCGCCATCGGCACCGTCATCATGTGCATCATCTTCGCCGCCTCCACCGGCGTGATCGGCGCCACCGAGACGGTGGTCGGCCTGCTCGCGATCCCGGCGATGATGCAGCACAACTACTCCAACAAGCTGATCTCCGGCACGATCTGCGCCGGCGGCTCGCTCGGCACGATCATCCCGCCCTCGGTGGTGGTGGTGGTGCTCGGGCCGATCGCCAACGTCTCGATCGGCGACCTGATGGTGGCGATGATCTTCCCGGGCCTGATCCTCTCCGGGCTCTACATCGTCTATATCGTCATCCTCTGCACGGTTTCGCCGAGTGCCGGCCCGGTGGCGCCGCGGGACGAGGACGAGCCCAGCCTCGGCGAGAAGCTGGCGATCACGGCGAGGGCACTGGCGCCGCCGCTGGCGATGATCTTCGCGGTGCTCGGCTCGATCATGCTCGGCTGGGCGGCGCCGACCGAGGCGGCGGCACTGGGCGCGCTGGGCGCCTTCCTGCTGACGATGTGCTACGGCAAGCTCACGCTCCGCACCTTCTGGGAGGCGCTGATCAAGACCCTGACCATCACCTCGATGATCATGTTCATCCTGCTCGCCGGCAGCCTCTTCACCGGGGTCTTCGTCGGCAATGGCGGCATGAAGATGATGCGCGAGCTGATCCAGGCCTTCGACCTCGGCTACTGGGGGCTGCTGATCACCTTCCTCGGCATCGTGTTCATCGCCGGCTTCTTCCTCGAATGGATCTCTATCCTGCTGATCTTCATCCCGATCTTCATTCCCTTCGTGCTGATGGCGGGGATGGAGCCGGTGTGGTTCTGCATGCTGGTGCTGATCATGATCCAGACGAGCTATCTGACGCCGCCGATGGCGCCGGCGATCTTCTACCTGCGGGGCGTCGCGCCGCCGGAGATCAGCCTGCGGCAGATGTATGGCGGGGTGGTGCCCTTCATCGCGATCCAGATCGTGGCGCTCGGCATTGTTGCCGCATTCCCGGAAACCGCGCTCTGGCTGCCGGAGCAGGTTCTGGGCTTCCGTTGAGCGGGAAAGGGGTGTAAGCACGCTGAAGGACTCTGTTGGGGTGCCCTCCGGGGCTGAGATGCGCAAGCGAACCCATTGAACCTGAACCGGTTAGGACCGGCGTAGGGAACAGGCCTTCGGAGCATCGAGACCCCGAAAGACCTCTCCCCCTGTCGGTCCTTGCCATTGACGTGAAGGACCGACGGCTTTGACCGCCATTGCTCTGACCATCGCCGGCTCCGACAGCGGGGGCGGCGCCGGCATCCAGGCCGACCTGAAGACCTTCTCCGCGCTGGGCGTCTATGGCGCCAGCGTGATCACCGCCGTCACCGCGCAGAACACGCAGGCCGTGACCGCGGTTCACCCGATCCCCACCGATATCGTCGCGGCGCAGATCGCCGCCGTGCTGGCCGATATCGATGTCGCGGCGGTCAAGATCGGCATGCTCGGCACGCCGGAGCTGATCGCCTGCGTTGCCGAGGCGCTGGAGCGCTTCGCCGGGCCGGTGGTGCTCGACCCGGTGATGGTGGCGAAATCCGGGGCGGTGCTGCTGCCGGAGAGCTCCGTCGAGGCGCTGCGGAGCCGGCTGCTGCCGCGGGCCACCGTGCTGACGCCGAACATCCCGGAGGCCGCGCAGCTTCTCGGCGTGCCAGAGGCCGATAGCGATGCGGCGCTGAAGGCGCAGGGCAGGGCGCTCCGCGTGCTCGGCGCCGGGGCGGTGCTGATGAAGGGCGGGCATGCCGCCGGCGAGACCTGCACCGACTGGCTGATCGCCGAGAGCGCCGAGACCCCGCTCGCCGCCCCGCGGATCGCCACCAGGAACACGCACGGCACCGGCTGCACGCTCTCCTCGGCGATCGCGGCAGGGCTGGCGAAGGGGCAGCCGCTTGGGGCCGCGGTCGATGCGGCGCATGGCTGGCTGCATGCCGCGATCCGCGCCGCCGACGGCCTCGCGGTTGGCCACGGCCACGGGCCGGTGCATCATTTCCACGAGGTCTGGGCGTGAGCGCGGCGTTCACCGTGCTCGGCGGCGGCGTCTGCGGGCTCGCGGTGGCGGCGGAGCTGGCGGCGCGCGGTGCCGCGGTCGGGCTGGTCGATCCGGCCGGCGCGCCGGGGCCGCATGCCTGCTCCTGGTGGGCGGGCGGCATGCTGGCGCCGGATTGCGAGGGGGTCTCGGCCGAGCCCGGGGTGGTGCGCCATGGCCGCCGCGCGGCCGACTGGTGGGAGGCCCGCGGCGCCGAGGTCATCCGCAACGGCACGCTGGTGGTCGCGCTCGGCCGCGACCGCTCGGAGCTCACCACCTTCTCGCGCCGGGCCGAGAATGCCCGGCGGATCGGCCGCGACGAGATTGCCGCGCTCGAGCCCGATCTCGGCGAGCGCTTCGCCGAGGCGCTGCTGATGGAGGCGGAGGCGCATCTCGACCCGCGCGCCACGCTCGCCGGCCTGCGCGCGCGGCTGGCCGGGCAGGGCGTCGCCTTCCGCACCGAAGAACCGGCCGACGGGCCGGCCGAGGGGCAGGTGATCGACTGCCGCGGTCTCGCCGCGCGCGACAGCCTGGCCGACCTGCGCGGGGTCAAGGGCGAGATGGTGGTGCTTCGCTGCCCCGAGATCACGCTCAGCCGGCCGGTGCGGCTCCTGCATCCGCGCTTCCCGCTCTACATCGTGCCACGGGGCGACGGCGTCTACATGCTCGGCGCCACCCAGATCGAGAGCGGCGAGCGCCGGCGCGCCACCCTGCGCTCGGTGATGGAGCTGCTCAATGCGGCCTATGCCCTGCACCCCGCCTTTGCCGAGGCCGAGATCCTGGAGATCGGCGTCGATGCCCGCCCGGCCTTCCCGGACAATCTCCCGCGGCTGCGGCGCCAGGGCGGGCGGCTCTTTGCCAACGGCCTCTTCCGGCACGGCTTCCTGCTCGCGCCCGCGCTGGCGGTGATGGCGGCGGATCTCGTGCTGGAGGGCAGGATACCGGAGGACTTCCATGAAGATCACAGTGAACGGTGAGGCGGTCGAGACCGCGGCCGGCACGCTGGCGGCGCTGCTCGAGGAGCTCGGGCAGGGCGAGGCCAGGGTCGCGACGGCCGTGAACGAGGATTTCGTGCCGATGGGTGCGCGCGAGGCCCGCACGCTCGCGCCCGGCGACCGGGTCGAGATCGTCTCGCCGCGGCAGGGGGGCTGAGATGCCGAATTTCTACGGAACCGAGATCGCGTCCCGGCTGATGCTCGGCACCGCGCAATATCCCTCGCCGGCGATCCTGGCCGAGGCCTTCCGCCGCTCCGGCGCCGGCATCGCCACGGTCTCGGTGCGCCGCGAGGCCGGCGGCGAGCGGGCGGGCGAGGCGTTCTGGGCGCTGGTGCAGGAGCTTGGCGTCGCCCTGCTGCCCAACACCGCCGGCTGCCATTCGGTGCGCGAGGCGGTGACCACGGCGCAGATGGCGCGGGAGCTCTTCGACACCCGCTGGATCAAGCTGGAGGTGATCGGCCATGCCGACACGCTGCAGCCGGACCCGTTCGGCCTCGTGGAGGCGGCGCGCATCCTCGTCGGTGAAGGCTTCGAGGTGTTCCCCTACTGCACCGAGGATCTGGTGCTCTGCGAGCGGCTGGTGGAGGCCGGCTGCCGGGTGCTGATGCCCTGGGGCGCGCCGATCGGCACCGGGCTCGGGCTCAACAACATCTACGGGCTGCGCAGCCTGCGCGCGCATTTCCCCGAGCTGCCGCTGGTGATCGATGCCGGCCTCGGGCTGCCGAGCCAGGCGGCGCAGGCGATCGAGATGGGCTATGACGCGGTGCTGCTCAACACCGCCGTCGCCAGAGCCGGCGACCCCGCGATGATGGCCGAGGGCTTTGCCCGCGCGGTGGAGGCCGGCGCGCTCGCCCATGCCGCCGACCCGATGGAGCCGCGCGACATGGCCGCCCCCTCGACCCCGGTGCTCGGAAAGGCGTTCCTCTGATGCGGCTGCACCCGTTCTATCCGATCTTCGACGATGTCGCCTGGCTGCGCCGGCTGCTGCCGCTGGGGATCAGGCTGGTGCAGCTGCGCATCAAGGACCGCCCGGAGGCGGACACCCGCGCCCAGCTCGCCGAGGCGCGCGATCTCTGCGCGCGGCACGGCGCGGTGCTGGTGGTCAACGACTACTGGCGCCTTGCCATCGAGCTCGGATGCGACTGGGTGCATCTCGGCCAGGAGGATCTCGACACCGCCGATATCGCCGCGATCCGCGCCGCCGGCCTGAAGCTCGGCATCTCGACCCATGACCGGGCCGAGCTCGGCCGCGCGCTGGCGCTGAACCCTGATTACGTCGCTCTGGGGCCGGTTTACCCGACGATCCTAAAGAAGATGAAGTGGCACGAGCAGGGCCTCGGCAGGCTGACCGAATGGCGCGGGCTGATCGGCGCGACTCCGCTCGTCGCCATCGGCGGCATGAGTGTCGAGCGCGCGCCCGGCGCCATCGAGGCCGGGGCGGACATTGTCTCGGCAGTCACCGACATCACCCTCAATCCCGATCCGGAGGCCCGCGTGCGGGCCTGGCTCGAGGCCCTCGCCTGACGCAGGGCCCGCAGCCCTGCCAACCACACCAAGGAGACGCCGCATGAAACGCATCCTCGCCGCAGCCGCCGCGCTGCTGATCGCCACGCCCGCCGTGGCGCAGGACAGGATGACCCTGATCCTCGACTGGTTCGTAAACCCCGATCACGGGCCGATCATCATCGCGCAGGAGAAGGGGTTCTTCGCCGAGCAGGGGCTGGCGGTCGAGGTGATCCCGCCGGCCGATCCCTCCGACCCGCCGAAGATGGTCGCCGCCGGGCAGGCGGATCTCGCGGTCTCCTACCAGCCGCAGCTGCATCTGCAGGTGGCCGAGGGGCTGCCGCTGGTGCGCGTCGGCACGCTGGTCGCCACGCCGCTCAACTGCCTGCTGGTGCTGGAGGACGGCCCGGTGAAGGAGATCGCCGATCTCAAGGGCCGCAAGATCGGCTACTCGGTGGCCGGCGTCGAGGAGGCGCTGCTCGGCGCGATCCTCGGGCAGCACGGGCTCGGCGTGGACGACGTGGAGCTGGTCAACGTCAACTGGTCGCTCTCGCCGGCGCTGATGTCGGGGCAGGTGGACGCGGTGCTCGGCGCCTATCGCAACTTCGAGCTCAACCAGATGGATATCGAGGGGGTACCCGGCCGCTGCTTCTACATCGAGGAGGAGGGCGTGCCGACCTATGACGAGCTGATCTATGTCGCCAATCCCGAGCGCATGGATGCCGGCATGATCCGCCGCTTCCTGCGCGCCACCGAGCTGGCCACGCAGTTCATCGTGAACCATCCGCAGGAGAGCTGGGAGCTCTTCGCCGCCACCTCCGCCGAGCTGCAGGACGAGCTCAACGAGCGCGCCTGGGCCGATACCTTCCCCCGCTTCGCGCTGCGCCCGGAGGCGCTGGACGAGGGCCGCTATGCCCGTTTCGAGGCCTTCCTCGCCGAGGCCGGGCTTATCGAGGGCACCCGGCCGGTCTCGAAGCTTGCCGTGGACCTGGGGGCGGAATGAGCTACGGGCGCACCTTCCCGCTCTGGCGGGCCGCCGCGGGCGAGCACTGGACGGCCTATGTCGAGCACACGTTCGTCCGCCGGCTCGGCGACGGCACGCTGCCGCGCGCGGCCTTCCTGCACTATCTGGTGCAGGACTACGTGTTCCTCATCCATTTCGCCCGGGCCTGGGCGCTCGCCGTCACCAAGGCGGAGACGCTTGAGGAACTGCGGCACTGCGCCGGCACGGTGAACGCGCTGGTCAACGAGGAGCTGAGCCTGCATGTCGGCATCTGCGCCGAGGCGGGGATCCCGGAGGCCGCGCTCTTCGCCGCCGAGGAACGGCCGGAGAACCTGGCCTACACGCGCTACGTGCTCGATGCCGGGCATTCGGGCGATCTGCTCGACCTGCTGGCGGCACTCGCGCCCTGCGTGCTCGGCTATGGCGAGATCGGCGCCCGGCTCGGGCGGGAGCCCCATGCCGAGACCTATGGCGGCTGGATCGGCACCTATGCGGGGGCGGAGTACCAGGCGCTCTGCTGCGAGGTCGGCGCGCTGATCGACGGTGCGGCCGCCCGGCGCATCGGCGAGGCGCCGGAGGCCGCGCCGCGCTGGGAAGCCGTCACCGGGCGCTTCGTGCGGGCCACCCGCCTCGAGATCGGGTTCTGGGACATGGGGCTGGCGCCGTGACCCAGCCGCCGGCGCTGTCGCTCGCGGGCTCGGCCACCATCGGCGGCGAGCCGCTCTTCCGCGACATCGCTTTCGCGGTGCCGGCGGGGCGCTGGACCTGCCTGCTCGGCCCGAGCGGCGTGGGCAAGACCACGGTGCTGCGCCTCTTTGCCGGGCTCGCCACCGGCGTCGTGCACGAGGGCACCTGCGCCGCCTCCGACGGGCCGCTCGCGGGCCGCGTCGCGCTGATGGCGCAGGACGATCTGCTGCTGCCCTGGCTCGACCTCATCGGCAATGCCACCCTCGGCGCGCGCCTGCGCGGCGAGGCGGCGGATACGGCCCGCGCGCGGGAGGTGCTGGCGGCGGTCGGCCTCGCGGGCATGTTCCACCGCCGGCCGCGCGAGCTCTCCGGCGGGCAGCGCCAGCGCGCCGCACTGGCGCGGACACTGATGGAGGACCGGCCCGTGGTGCTGCTCGACGAGCCCTTCTCGGCGCTCGATGCGCGCACCCGCGCCCAGATGCAGGAGCTCACCGCCCGGCTGCTCGCCGGCCGCACGGTGCTGCTGGTGACCCACGATCCGGCGGAGGCGGCGCGGCTCGGCGACGTCATCCGCATCATGACCGAGGACGGCATCGAGGAGGTGCCGCCGCCGCCCGGCGCGCCGCCGCGCCCGGTCGACGACGAGCATGTGCTGTGGGCGCAGGCATCCCTGCTGGCCCGGCTGAGAAAGGAGAGCTGATGCGCCCGACCGACCACCTGCGTGCCCTCGCCGCCGACGACTGGCAGGCCGCCACGCGCCATGCCTTCACCGACGCGCTGGCCGCCGGCACCTTGCCGCCGGAGAAGATGGCGGGCTATCTGCAGCAGGACTATCTCTTCGTCGACGGCTTCGTGCGGCTGCTGGCCTCGGCCATCGCCCATGCGCCGAGCCTTGCCGACAGCGTGCCGGCGGCGCAGTTCCTCGCGGTGATCACCGGGCCGGAGAACACCTATTTCCTGCGCAGCCTCGAGGCGCTCGGCGTCGCCTCGGAGGCCGGGCCCGCCCCAGAGGCCGCGGCGTTCCAGGGGCTGATGGCCGAAGCGCGGGGCTCCGGGCGCTACGAGCTGATGCTGGCGGTGCTGACGGTCGCCGAGTGGAGCTATCTCGACTGGGCCAGCCCCCATGCCGACCGGGCGGAGGCGCTGCCGTTCTGGCTCGGCGAGTGGATCACCCTGCATTCCGGCGACGGCTTCGCGGGGGTGGTGGCCTATCTCCGCGCCCAGCTCGACGCCGCCTGGGAGGGGCTGGCGCCGGACGCCCGCGGCGAGGTCGAGACGATGTTCACCCGCGCGGTGCGGCTCGAGCGGGCATTCTTCGATGCCGCTTGGGCCGGCTTCCCGGTGCGGCCGTGACCGCGGCAGGCGCCCTTGCCGGCTGGCGGGCCGGGCTCGCCTCGGCGCTGCTCGGCATCGCCCTCTGGCAGGGCTTGGTCTGGGCCACCGGGCTGCCGCGCTTCATCCTGCCGGGGCCGGCGCTGGTGGCCGAGACGCTCTGGACCAGCCGGGTTCTGATCGCCGAGAACGCGGTCGTCACCATCGCCGAGGTGCTGATGGGCCTGCTGCTCGGCGCCCTGCTCGGGGGGCTCTCGGCGATCGGGCTGGCGGCCTCGCCGCTGGCGCGGGCGCTGGTCCGGCCGATGCTGGTGTTCAGCCAGGCCGTGCCGGTCTTCGCGCTGGCGCCGCTGCTCACGCTCTGGCTCGGCTACGGGCTGATGTCGAAGGTCGCGATGGCGCTGCTGATCATCTATTTCCCCGTGACCTCGGCCTTCTTCGACGCGCTGATGCGGACGAACCCGGACTGGCTGGGCCTCGCGCGGGTGATGGGGGCGAGCCCGATGCGGATCATGTGGCACATCCGCATCCCGGCGGCGCTGCCGGGCTTTGCCTCGGGTCTGCGGCTCGCCGCGGTCTATGCCCCGATCGGCGCGATCATCGGGGAATGGGTGGGCGCCTCGAAGGGCCTCGGCTACCTGATGCTGCTGGCCAATGGCCGCGCCAAGACCGACCTGATGTTCGCCGCGCTCATCGTGCTGGCGGTCTTCACCATCCTGCTCCATGCCGCGGTGAACCGCTTCGCCGAGCGGGTGCTGGAGCGCTGAGCCCCGGGCGGCGCACCGCCCGGGACGGCGCGCGGCTCAGATCTGCCGGCGCTTCTCGATCATCTCGGCGAAGGCCTCGACCACCTCGGGCTTGGCCGAGTAGGAGTGGTCGTCGTCCGGGAAGGTGCCGCCCTTCACATCCGCCACATAGCGGCTGAGCCCGTCCACCGCGACCTCGGTCAGGTTGGCATAGCGCTTGGTGAATTTCGGCTTGAAATCGGTGAAGACGCCGAGCAGGTCGTAGGACAGCAGGATCTGCCCGTCGGTCCCCGCACCCGCGCCGATGCCGATGGTCGGGATCTCGAGCTGCTCCGAGATCAGCCTGGCGATGGGCGCCGGCACCGCCTCGAATTCCAGCATGAAACAGCCGGCATCCTGGATCGCCAGCGCGTCCTCGAGGATCTCCATCGCCGCCTCTGGCGTGCGGCCCTGGATCCGGAAGCCGCCATACATCGCCACCCGGTGCGGCGCCATGCCGATATGGCTCGCGGTCGGGATGCCGGCGGCCACCATCGCCTTCAGCACATGGGCCTGGCTCTTGCCGCCCTGGGGCTTCACCGCGTCGCAGCCGCCCTCCTGCATGAAGCGGGTGGCATTGGCGAGCGCCTTCTCCTCGGTGTGGTAGCTCTGGTAGGGCATGCAGCCGAGCGAGAAGGTGTTGGGCGCACCGCGGCGCACCGCCTGGGCGTGCAGCACCATCATCTCCATGGTCGCCGGGATGGTCGAGCTGTGCCCGTGCGCGATCATCGCGAGGCTGTCGCCCACCACCACGACATCGACGCCGGCGGCCTCGGCCCATTGCGCCGAGGTATAGTCCGGCACCGAGGTGTAGACCATCTTCTCGCCGCTGGTCTTGGAGTTGCGGATCTCCTCGATGGTCCGCTTCTTGCGCTCGGTCATCTCTCTCCCCTTTCGTGGAATTCGCATGAAAAGGGCGCCGGCACCCTGCGGGGCACCGGCGCCATGTGCCGGTCTCGGGATCAGGACCGGGGTTACTCGGCCGCGGTGGCCGCCATCGACCGGGTCGGGCGCCCGTCCGGGGTGCGCGAGGTCTTGCGCATGTCGGTCTTCACGTGGCGCGTGTCATAGCCGTTGAAGAGATGCCCGATCAGCCCGCGGTCGAGGTCGGAGGTGCCGAACAGCCAGTCCATGATCGGGAAGGTCAGGTTCATGTTCCGCTCCATCATGATCGACTGGTTGTGATGCGCGGTGTGGTGGCGCCGGATCGTGTTGATGAAGGGCACGTTGCGGACCAGCCAGTTCTCCTCGATGTGGCAGCAGGCGTGCATGAACTCGTAGAGCAGGTACATCACCGTGGTGCTCGAGATCAGCAGCCAGCCGACATTCGGCGTGAACAGCCAGCCGGCCACCAGCGCCATCGGGATCGACATGCAGAGGAAGGTCACCAGCGCATAGGGCGGGAAGAAGGTCACGCGGAAGTCGTGGCTGCCGGCGAAGCGCATCTCCTCGTCGGTGAAGAACTGGTGATGCATCAGCGTGTGGCGCTGATAGATCGCCCGGAACGGCGCGAAGCTCGACGGCCGGTGCATGATGTAGCGGTGCAGGAACCACTCGAAGAAGTTCGCGCCGAGGAAGACGACGGGCACGATCAGCCATTCGTACCACTGGATGTCGTTCATGCTCTCGATGTAGATCGTCATGGCGGCGATGCCGATCGTGTAGATGATCGCCACGTGCAGCCAGCCATTGTACCAGCCGACGACGCGCGAGCGGTAGATCTCGCGGTATTTCCGCTGGCGGTCGGTCATTGGGGTGTCGGTAAGCTCGGTCGCCATCAGATAGCTCCTCTTCCGGTGCTCCGTTCCGTCTCAGGCAGTGGTGCCGATGTTCTCCAGCGCGCGATCGATGTCGTGCGTGGTCATTTCCCAGTCGTTGTTGAAGTTCGCGACGACGGCCCGCATGAAGGAAGTGCAGCGGGCGCTGGCGCGCTCGGCATCGCCGAAGTGGTCGTAGAGGATCGCGAAGGCGAGCTGCTCCGGCCCTTCGCCCTCATAGCTCCATTCGAACCCGTCGCTGCTGATCGCGCGGACCTCCAGCGCCTCGTCGAGCGGCTCTCCGTCGACGAGCACCTGGCATCCGTCGATCGTCCGCTCGCCCACATAGCGCTTCCCGGTACCTGTCTCGGTGCCTGCCACCTCTGGTTCCTCCATCCGGCCAATGATTCCCTTGCCAAGCCTGTCCAGCATGTAATATATCAGTAGAATATCTGATGCAACAGGAGGATTGCGCCATGGGACCGCTCGCCAATCTCGATCTCGGCGTGCTCGCAGGCTTCAGCGCCGCCGCGCTCTTCGTGAGCGCCGGGGCGGTGTTCATCTCCGGCTTCTTCCCGCGCGCGGCGCGGCCCGAGGCGGTGGCCGGCGGGCTGGGCGGGCTGCTGCTCTGGCTCGGGGTCGCCCTCACCGCCCTCATTGCGGTGCTGGCGGTCGCGGTCGCGGCGGCGCGGCTCGACTGGGCGGTCGCGGTGGTGGCGGCGGGCTCGGCCTTCCTGCTCGCGCCCTTCCTGGTGCAGCCGGTGCCGGAGCGGATCCGCGACACCAAGGCCGGGCTCGGCCTCTTCGCCGTGCTCGGCTGTCTCGTGCTCGTCGCGCTGCCTGCCGACAGCCTTTTCTGAGGGAGAGAAAACCATGCCCCCGATCTACAAGATCCTCGTCACCTGCTTCATCGTCGGCGCGATCTTCGCCGCGCATGTCTTCCGCGACGTGACCGGCCTCGGCGCGCCGCTCTGGCTGCTGGTCGGCCTCGTCGTGGTGATGGTCATCGGCCTCTGGATCTTTCCCGAGCCGAAGAAGGAGGATCTGAAGAAGCGCTGAGGCAGGTCGCTTTCCCGGCTCGCCGGCAGGCGGCTATACTGACACGGATGCGCCGCCGCCGGGCGGCGCCAGGGCCCGGGGCGCGGCAGCCCCGAGGGAGGACGGCTTGACCGACGACAGCGCGAAGTTCGAGCGCCCCGATGACGGGGCGGCGGAGCCCGAGCAGCAGAGCGGCGCCACGCTCACCGATCGCGCCTATCGCCGGCTCGAGGAACTGATCGTGACGCTCCGCTACGCGCCGGGGCAGGTGCTCTCCGAGGCGCAGCTCGCGGCGGAACTCGGCATCGGGCGGACCCCGGTGCGCGAGGCGCTGCAGCGGCTGGCCTCCGAGGGGCTGGTGGTGGTGCTGCCGCGGCGGGGCATCCTGGTCTCGGAGATCAACATCAGCCGGCATCTCCAGCTGCTCGAGATCCGCCGGGTGCTCGAGCGCTTCATCGCCGAGGCGGCGGCGCGGCGGGCCTCGGCGGCGGAGCGGGCGGCGTTCCGGCAGATCGCCGAGGCCTTCGGCCGCTCGGCCGACGAGGACGACCCGGTCACCTTCATGCGGCTCGACCGGCGCTTCAACCGGCTGACGGTGGAGGCGAGCCACAACGAGTATGCCGCCAATGCGATGCGGCAGATCCAGGGGCTGTCGCGGCGCTTCTGGTACCGGCACTACGAGGCGGTGCTCGACCTGCCGCGCTGTGCCCGGCTGCACCAGGCGGTGGCGGTGGCGATCGCCGAGGGAGAGCCGGGCGCGGCGGGCGCGGCCTCCGATGCCCTGCTCGACTATATCGAGGAATTCGCACGGCTGACGATCTGAGCGCCGGCGGCGTCATTTGCCCCCCAAGCAAGCTCCCCGCTCCCCGCTGGACACCCCGTGCCTTGCAATGCGAGCCCCGCCCGCGGCGATCCGGCCGGGATTCGCGATGTTTGCGGTCTCCCGTTCCGGGCGTGCGAGGACGGAGAGAAGGCTTGCAGGATCCATATAAACGACCAATTATCGGCCTGATAATTCGCATCAGGAATGCAATTGGATGGATATTCAGAGCCTCCGCCTCTTCGTGCTCGCCGCCGAGAGGCTCAACATCAGCGCCGCCGGCCGGGAACTCGGCATGGCGCCGGCGGTCGCCAGCACGAGGCTCGCCAAGCTGGAGACCGAGCTCGGCGCCGACCTGCTGCACCGCTCCACGCGAAAGGTCTCGCTCTCGCTGCAGGGGGCGGAGTTCCTGCCCTATGCCCGCGAGATCCTGGCGCAGGAGGCGGCGGCGCGCGCCGCCCTCGGCCATGGCAGCCCGACCGCCATAGGCACGCTGCGCTTCGCGGCCTCCAGCACCTTCGCCCAGCTCTACATCGCGCCGCTCCTGCCCGAGTTCCTCGAGAGCCATCCCGGGATCAGTCTCGATCTGCGCCTGTCGGATGCGCAGTTCGACCTGATCGAGGGCAGCTTCGATCTGGCCCTGCGCAACACGCCGCTGCTCGACACCAGCCTCAAGGGCCGCAAGCTCGCCGACGACACGCGGCTGCTCTGCGCCTCGCCGGACTACATCGCGCGCCACGGCATGCCGAGGGTGCCGGAGGATCTCGCCGGCCACCGCCTCGTCGCCTTCCGGAACCAGCAGCCGCGGGAGATCATGGGCCCCGATGGTCCGGCGGGCACCTTCGACACGCGGGGCGGCAACTGCCGGATGGTGGTGGATGACGGGCTCAGCCAGAAGATCGCCACCATGGCCGGCGCGGGCATCTCGAACAACTCGATCTGGAGCGTCCACCGCGAGCTGGAGGAGGGCAGCCTGGTGCGGGTGCTGCCCGACTACGAGGTCGCCGACAATTCGGTGCTCTGGCTGGTCTATCCGAAATCGAACGTGCTGACGGTGAAGGTGCGCATCTTCATCGACTTCCTGCTGGAGAAGATCGGCAAGGCGCCGCCCTGGGCCATGCCCTGAATGCCTGCGGCTGCCGCGGCGGCCAGGGCCGTGCGCCCGGCAGACCGGCGGGCGGAGCGTGCCGGCGGGCCCGGTGCCGGTGCGGCAGGCCGCGAGGGCCGGGGCGGGTTGCAGGCTCCAGCCCGATCACAGCCAGCCCCTGATCCGCTCGGCCACCAGCGCGGGGGTCAGGCCATAGATCTCGTGCAGCGTCGGCAGCGCGCCGGCCTCGAGGAAGGCATCCGGCAACCCGATCATGCGGAAGGCCGGCGCCACGCCGTTGGTCAGCAGCAGCGCCGCCACCGCCTCGCCGAGCCCGCCGACCACCGTGTGGTTCTCCGCCGTCACCACGAGGCGCCCACCGCGGCCGGCCTCGGCCAGGATCGTCGCGGTATCGAGCGGCTTCACCGTGGGCACGTGCAGCACCGCCACCTCGATCCCGTCCGCCGCCAGCAGCGCGGCGGCATCGAGCGCGCGCATGGTCATGAAACCGGTGGAGATCACCAGCACGTCGCCGCCCTCGCGGATCATCTGCGCGCGGCCGAGCGCGAAGCGGTAGTCCGGCTTCCAGCGCGTGAGCACCCGCGGCACGCGCCCCCTGAGCAGCCGGGCATAGACCGGCCCCGGATGCGCCGCGATCTGCGGCACCATGCCGGCGATGTCGTCGGCATCGCAGGGGTCGATGATGGTCATCTCCGGCAGGCCGCGGAAGATCGCGAGATCCTCGGTGGCCTGGTGGCTCGGGCCGTATCCGGTGGTCAGCCCCGGCAGCGCGCAGACGATCTTGACCGGCAACACCTCCTCGGCGATCGCCATCGCGATGAAGTCGTAAGCCCGGCGCGAGGCAAACACCGCATAGGTGGTGGCAAACGGCACGAACCCCTCGCGCGCCAGCCCGGCGGCGGCGGACATCAGCAGCGCCTCGGCCATGCCCATCTGGTAGAAGCGATCCGGCATCGCCTGCGCGAAGACATGCAGATCGGTGTATTTGGAGAGATCGGCGGTGAGCCCGACGATGCGCCCGTCGGCCTTCGCGGCCTCGACCAGCGCATGGCCGAAGGGCGCCGCGACGGTATCGTAGCCCTCCGCCTCCAGCGAGGCGATCATGGCGGAGGTGGCGGCGCGGGGGCCCTCAGGCGCCTTGCGGGGCTGGTGCTTGCGGGCCATGGAATCGCGGGTCATTCCGGCCTCCCTTCGTCGAGAACGGCGAGCGCCTTGGCCCATTCGTCGGGCTCGACGCGGACGAAATGGGTGATCTCGCGCGCCTCGAGGAAGGGCACGCCGCGGCACATCCGGGTGTCGAAGACGATGGCGCGGGGGCAGGGGGCCTCCACCGCGCGGGCGCTGTCGAAGGCCGCGACCACGGCGTCGAGATCGTTTCCGTCGACCCGCTGCACATGCCAGCCGAAGGCGGCGAACTTCGCCGTCACGGGCTCGGCGGAGAGCACCGCGGTGGACCTGTCGTCGGCCTGCTGGTTGTTGAAGTCCACCAGCGCGATCAGATTGTCCAGCCGGTGATGCGCCGCGCCCATCGCGGCCTCCCAGGTCGAGCCCTCGCCAAGCTCGCCATCCGACATCAGGTTGTAGATGAAGGCCGGGTTGCCCTTGCGCTTCAGCCCCAGCGCCATGCCGACGGCGATGCCGAGCCCCTGGCCGAGCGAGCCGCCGGTGATCTCCATGCCCGGGGTGTAGGAGGCCATGCCCGACATCGGCATCCGGCTGTCGTCCATGCCATAGGTCTCGAGCTCCTCCTCCGGCAGCACCCCGGCCTCCATCAGCGCGGCATAGAGCGCGATGGCGTAGTGGCCGATGGAGAGCAGGAAGCGGTCGCGGCCCTCCCAGTCCGGCGCCTCGGGGCGATGGTCGAGGGCGTGGAAATAGGCCGCCGCCAGCACGTCGGCGATGCCGAGCGCCTGGCCGATATAGCCCTGGCCCTGCACCGCGCCCATGCGCAGCGCCTTGCGCCGGATGTTCCAGGCGCGCAGCGCCAGCGACATGTTGGCGGCCGCCCGCGGGGGGCGTGTCTCGGTCATGATCTCCTCCCGGCCGGGTCTTGCGCCCGTTGTCGTTGTCCACTGGAACGGAAACGGGAGGATCGCGCCTGCGCGGGGTCGGTTTCAAGACCTGTTTGACGGGGGCCGACGCTTCGGCCCGCCTGCGCGGGGCGCGGGCGGGCCGGGGTCCGGCGCGGCGGCGGCGGGGTCAGACGATGAAGTCCGCCGCGGTCAGGTCCTCCATGTCGATGCCCTCGAGGCGGATGCTCGAGTCCTCGTAGTAGTAGATCGCGTCGGCGCCGCTCTGGGTGAAGCCGTCGAGGATCTCGGCGACGCTGTCGGCATGCTGGCTGAGGTCGAGCCGGTCCACGCCGAGCTCGAAATCGGTGACGACCACGTCGCTGTCCTGGAAGTGGAACTCCGAGCCGAAGATGAACTCGTCGGCGCCCGCGCCGCCCTCGAGCGTGTCGTCGCCGCCGGCGCCGTCGAGCACGTCCGCGCCGCCGCCGGCGGCCAAGAGGTTGCGGCCCTCGTTGCCCTCGAGCACATCGTCATAGGCGCTGCCGGTGACGTTCTCGATATCCTCGAAGGTGTCGCCCTCGGCATGCCCGCCCGAGGCGGTGCCGGAGGTGAGGCTGACCTGCACGCCCGCATTGCTGCCGGCATAGCTCACCGTGTCGAAGCCGCTGTCCTCCTCGCTCGACCAGTTCTCGTTGCCGCGGATCACGTCGGCCCCGGCGCCGCCGATCAGCAGGTCCGAGCCGATGCCGCCCTCGAGCAGGTCGGCGCCGTTGCCGCCCTCGAGGGTGTCGTCGCCCTCCTTGCCCTTGAGCGTGTCGTCGCCGCTCAGGCCCTGGAAATGGTTGGCCACGTCGTTGCCGGAGAAGCTGTCGGCATACTGCGTGCCGATCAGGTTCTCCACGTCCTCGATCTTGCCCTCGGTCTGGTGCCGGTCGCCAAGTTGCGTTCCGTCCGCCGTGGTCTCGCCGTTGTAGTGGATGCCCCGCAGGGTGAAGCTCATGCTGGAGCTGTAGCCGTAGCCGAGCGTCACGAAGGCGCCGGGATGGGACGAGGTCTCGCCGCCGGGGATCTCGATCCAGTTCGACGGGATGTCGAAATCCACCGTGTCGATGCCGCTGCCGCCCTTGATCTCCACGCCGGCATAATCGCGGTGATAGATCTCGGTGCCCCAGGCGAACCACTCGTCGAGCCAGACCGCTTCGGTCTGGTCGTCGATGATCGTGATCAGGTCGTCGCCGGCGCCGCCGTTGACGAACTTGAACTGGCCGCGGATCTCGATCTCGTCGTCGCCGTCGCGGGCGTTGATCGTGTCGTCCTCGCCGTGGGAGACGATGTGGTTTGCCTCCATGCTGCCATAGAGCGTGTTCTCCGCGGCATGGCTGCCGATCAGGTTCTCGATGCCCTTCAGCACGTCGTTCTCGGCATCGCCGCCCTCGCCGGTCTCGAACAGGAGGTCGACGAAGACCGCGTCGTCGCTGTCCTCGTAGCTGGCGGTGTCGATGCCGCCGCCGCCGTTCAGCGTGTCCGCCCCGGCGCTGCCGTGGAAGCTGTCGTCGCCGTTGAGGCCGAGGAAGCTCTCGTTGCCGGCGCCGCCGTGGAAGGTGTCGTCGTGATGCGAGCCGTAGACCTGCTCGATTCCGGTATAGGTGTCGCCCTCGGCGGTGCCGCCGGAGGAGGTGCCGTCGATCCGCACGGTGACGCCGGTCGCCGAGTCGAGATAGGCCGCGATGTCCCATCCGGCGCCGCCATGGTTGGCATCGGCGCCGTCGCCGCCGAGCAGGAAGTCGTTGCCGCCGCCGCCCTCCAGGGTGTCTGCCCCGGCACGGCCGAACAGGCTGTCGTCGCCGCCGGCGCCGGCGAGGCGGTTGCCGAGATAGTTGCCGATCAGGGTGTCGTAATGGGCCGAGCCGGCGAGGTTCTCGATCGAGCTCAGGCTGTCGCCCTCGGCGTCGCCGCCGATCGCGGCGCCGGCCTCGTAGGTGTCGAACATGAACTGGACCGAGCCACCGAGATTGACCGTCACGCCGGCGGCGGATGCGGAATAGGAGGCGGTGTCGCTGCCGGAGCCGCCCTCGAGCACATCCGCGCCGGAGCCGCCCTCGAGCGTGTCGTGGCCGCCGCCGCCGCGCAGCGTATCATGCCCGGCGCGCCCGCCGAGATAGTCGTGGCCGCCGAGGCCCTGGAGGAGGTTGCTGGCGGCATTGCCGAGGATCACGTCGGCGAACCGGGTGCCGGTGACATGCTCCATGTTGAAATAGGTGTCGGTGCCGAGCTTGCCGCTCTTGACGCCCTTACCCTCGACGAGATCGACATCGACACTGCCGTCGAGCCAGGTGTAGTCGACCGTGTCCTGCCCGGTGCCGCCGTCGACATGGTCGTTGCCCTCGGAGCCGACGATGGTGTCGTCGCCCTGGACGCTGGTGATGTGGTTGTCGAATCGGTTGCCGCTCAGGCGGTCGGCCTTCTCGCTGCCTTCGATGATCAGCTTGAACTTGTTCCAGTCGACCCCGGGGAGCTTCACGCCGGGCTGCATGATGGGCTTGAGGGGGGTGGGGGCTGCCATTCTCTCGATCTCCATTTCGTGCCGGGGCGCCGCTCGGGTCTGCCTTCCGGCCGTTTCGGTTGCTGGACGGTGGCCGTCCTTGGAGGGGGGAGATGCCGCGGTCAGAGGGTGAAAGGCGGGCTCTGCCGGGCGCATGGCGGGGAAACCGCGCCGGCCGGTGACGCCCGTCACAACCGGGTGCGCGCGCCGGCGGAAGCCGTTTTATCAGGCAATCCTTGGGGGCCTTGCGCACGGGCCTGGGGGCCGCGCGCAGGGCTGTCCGGCATGGGCCGGGCGCTGCCGGGTTCCGTGCCGATAACTGATTGACGTGCCTCATCCCTGCCTCTACCCCTTGGGGGATCGGAGAGCAGGTCGTGAACAAGCCCACCGTCCATGACATCGCGAAGGAGGCGGGGGTCAGCCTGGCCACGGTGGACCGTGTGCTCAATGCCCGCCCCGGCGTGCGCAAGCAGACCATCGCAAGGGTTCAGGAGGCGGTCGCGCGGCTCGGATATGTACGCGACACCTCCGCCGCCAACCTCGCGCGGCAGCGGCAATACCGCTTCGTCTTCGTGCTGCCGGAGGGGCCGAGCCAGTTCGTCGACACGCTGACGGCGGCACTGCGGGAGGCCACGGCGGCGCAGATCGCCGACCGGCTGCTGGTGAAGATCGTGACCATCCCGGCGCATGACCCGCATGGCATCGTGCGGGTGCTGCAGGGGCTCAACCCGGCGCGGCTCGACGGCGTGGCGATCATGGCGCCGGAGACGCCGCAGGTGCGCGATGCGGTGGCGCGGCTTCGCAATGCCGGGCTCGCGGTGGTCGCGCTGGTGTCGGACCTGCCGAATGCGCCGCGGGATTATTTCATCGGTATCAACAGCATAGCGGCGGGTCGGACGGCCGGCCTGCTGATGGGCCGGTTCGCGCGGGCGGGCGGTGAGGTGCTGGTGGCGACCAATTCGCTGCGCTCGCGCGACAGCCTGGAACGCCGGCTCGGCTTCGACGACGTGATCGCCGCCGACTTTCCCGGCCTCGCGGTGCTGCCGACGGTGGAGTCCTTCGACGACCCGCGCCGAATGGAGGCGGTGGTGGCGGAGGTGCTGCGGAGCCGGCCGCGGCTGGTGGGGATCTACTCGATGGGCACCGGCAACACCCGCATCCTCGACGCGCTGCGCGAGAGCGGCCGGGCAGGGGAGCTGGTCTCCATCGCGCACGAGCTGACCCCGGCCACCCGCAGGGGCCTCGAGAGCGGCGCGGTGACGGCGGTGATCACCCAGAATGTCGGCCACCTGATCCGCAGCGCGCTGCGGGTTCTGCGCACGCTCTGCGACCGCACGCCGATCTTCGAGGCGCAGGAGCGGATCCGCATCGAGATCGTGGTACGCGAAAACCTTCCCTGATCGCCCGGCCCCCCTTGAGGGGTTTCCCGATGCAATTCTGAGGTACGCACCTCAAAAATTCGTGGACAGGAGCCGCGCGGCTCGGTTACCTTGCTGGAGGCATCGCGAGATGGTGCGACAGCGTGGCGCGCGAACCAGCAGACCAAGATGCGCCCGCCAGACGGGAGGAGATATCCGATGAAGACGACGCATCTCATGGCGGCGACGGCGCTCGCGCTGGTCTCCGGGCTCGGCACGACCGGTGCGCGGGCCGACGATCTCACGCTCTGCTGGGCGGCCTGGGACCCGGCCAACGCGCTCATCGAGCTGTCGAAGGATTTCGAGGCGACGTCCGGGCACAAGATGAGCTTCGAGTTCGTGCCCTGGCCGAACTTTGCCGACCGCATGCTCAACGAGCTCAACTCCGGCGGCCAGCTCTGCGACCTGATGATCGGCGACAGCCAGTGGATCGGCCTCGGCGCCGAGGCGGGCCACTATGTCAAGCTCAACGACTTCTTCGAGGCCGAGGGCATCTCGATGGCGGATTTCATCCCCGCCACGGTCACCGGCTATTCCGAGTGGCCGAAGGGCACGCCGAACTACTGGGCGCTGCCGGCCTTCGGCGACGTGGTGGGCTGGACCTATCGCAGGGACTGGTTCGAGCGCCCCGAGCTGCAGGCCGAGTTCCGCGAGATGCACGGGCGCGACCTCGCGCCGCCGAAGACGCTGGCCGAGCTGAAGGACATCGCCGCCTTCTTCCAGGGCCGCGAGATCGACGGCACCACGGTCTACGGCGCGGCGATCTACACCGAGCGCGGCTCGGAAGGCATCACCATGGGCGTGACCAACGCGCTCTACAATTTCGGCTTCCTCTACGAGAACCCGGACAAGCCCTATGACATGGACGGCTATGTCAACTCGCCGGAGGCGGCGGCCGGGCTCGAGTTCTACAAGGCGCTCTACGACTGCTGCACCCCGCCGGGCTCGTCGGACTGGTACATGTCGGAGAACATCGACGCCTACAAGTCGGGCCAAGTGGCGCTGCAGATGAACTTCGCCTTCATCTGGCCGGGGGTGAATGCCGACCCCAACGTGGGCGGCGACAGGTCCGGCTACTTCCCCAACCCGGCCGGGCCGGGCGGGCATTTCGCGCAGCTCGGCGGGCAGGGGATCTCGGTGGTCTCCTACTCCGACAGCCAGGCGGCGGCGCTCGAATACATCAAGTGGTTCGCGCAGCCCGAGGTGCAGAAGAAGTGGTGGGAGCTCGGCGGCTATTCGGCGCTGCGCGCGGTGGTCGAGGACCCGGGCTTCGCCACCAGCCAGCCCTATGCCCAGACCTTCCTCGACAGCATGGCCATCGTGAAGGACTTCTGGGCCGAGCCCGCCTATGCCTCGCTGCTGCTCTCGATGCAGGACCGGGTGCACAAGTATGTCATCGCCGGCGAGGGCACCGCGCAGGAGGCGCTCGACAAGCTGGTCGAGGACTGGGTCGAGGTCTTCGAGGACGAAGGCAAGCTCTGAGGAGCGCTCCCGTGCCCGCCGCGCGCGGGCACGGGCTGCCGCGGCCGGGCATTCTTCCGGCCCCAAGCTGACGACCATCCGGGGAACATCCCATGGGCGAGACCACCATCGAGCGCGCCGCAAAGGCGACGCCGCCGAAGCTTGCGCGACGGATCCGCGGCCTTTCCGACCGCGCCATCGCCTGGATCTTCGTGGCGCCGACGATCTTCCTGCTGCTGGCGGTGAACATCTTCCCGCTGATCTGGACGATCCGGCTGAGCTTCACCAATTTCCGCGCCAACCGGCCGAATGCCGAGGTCAAGTGGATCGGCCTGCGCAACTACGAGCGCATCCTGACCGACAGCGACATCTGGCTGACCATGCAGGCGACGGCGCATTTCCTGTTCTGGACCATCGTGCTGCAGGTGCTGCTCGGCTTCGCGCTGGCCTGGTTCATCAACCAGAAGTTCCGCGGCAGCAATTTCTGGACGACGGTGATCGTGCTGCCGATGATGCTCTCGCCGGCGGTGGTGGGAAACTTCTGGACCTTCCTCTACCAGCCGCAGATCGGGCTGTTCAACTATTCGGTGGCGTTCCTGACCGGGGCCGACCCGACCAGCTTCAGCATGATCGGCGATACCGGCCTCGCGCCCTGGGCCATCGTGATCGTCGATACCTGGATGTGGACGCCCTTCGTGATGCTGATCTGCCTCGCCGGGCTGCGCTCGATCCCCGATTCCATCTACGAGGCGGCAGAGTGTGACCGGGCCTCGAAATGGCGGCAGTTCTGGACCATCACGGTGCCGATGGTGCTGCCCTTCCTGATGCTGGCGGTGCTGTTCCGCGGCATCGAGAACTTCAAGATGTTCGACCTGGTGGTGCAGCTCACCGGCGGCGGGCCCGG
Source organism: Paralimibaculum aggregatum (assembly GCF_030270585.1). Lineage (GTDB taxonomy): Bacteria > Pseudomonadota > Alphaproteobacteria > Rhodobacterales > Rhodobacteraceae > Thermohalobaculum > Thermohalobaculum aggregatum. The sequence goes on along the minus strand of NZ_BSYI01000010.1, from coordinate 63,272 downwards.
CAACATCACCACGCTGACCTCGATCGACCTGAAGCGCGAGGCCTTCGAGAAGTGGCGCACGGGCTATTCCTCGGCCTATGCGATCATCCTCTTCGTCACGGTCTTCGGCCTCGCCTCGATCTATGTGAAGGCCCTCAACAGGGTGAAGGAACGATGAGCGCCTATTCCGTGACCGCGCCGAGCCGCCGGCAGCAATGGATCGCCGGGGTGCTGGTCGCCCTCTATGCCGTGATCACGCTGCTGCCGCTGCTCTGGATCTTCACCACCGGGTTCAAGTCGCCCTCGGACGCCATCGCCTATCCCCCGAAGCTCGCCTTCGAGCCGACGCTGGAGGGCTATGTGAACCTCTTCACCACGCAGACCCGGCAGACCGAGGCCTATCTGGCCGAGAACCCGCCGGAGAGCTGGTACGAGGAGATGGTGCATGCCAAGGGCATGGTGATCGCCGGGCCCTCGCGCTTCGGCGAGCGGTTCCTCAACTCTGTCATCATCGGCTTCGGCTCGACCTTCCTCTCGGTGTTCCTCGGCACGCTGGCGGCCTATGCCTTCTCGCGCTACCGGGTGCCGCTGAAGGACGACCTGCTGTTCTTCATCCTCTCGACCCGGATGATGCCGCCGATCGCCGTGGCGATCCCGATCTTCCTGATGTTCCGCTCGCTCGGGCTTTCCGACACCCATGCCGGGATGATCCTGCTCTACACGGCGGTCAACCTCTCGCTCTCGGTCTGGCTGCTCAAGGGCTTCATGGACGAGATCCCGCGCGAATACGAGGAGGCGGCGCTGATCGACGGCTATACCCGCTTCCAGGCGTTCCGGAAGGTGGTGCTGCCGCAGGCGGCCACCGGCATCGCGGCGACGGCGATCTTCTGCCTGATCTTCGCCTGGAACGAATACGCCTTCGCGGTGCTGCTGACCTCGGGCACGGCGCAGACCGCGCCGCCCTTCATCCCCACGATCATCGGCGTCGGCGGGCAGGACTGGCCGGCGGTGGCGGCGGGTGCCACGCTGTTCCTGCTGCCGGTGATGGTCTTCACCATCCTGCTGCGCAAGCATCTGCTGCGCGGGATCACCTTCGGAGCGGTGCGCAAATGACGGGTTTCCTTTCCGGCCTCCTGCGGCTCCGGCGCGGGCCCTGGGAGATTGTCGCCTCGGTGCTGATCGCGCTCGGCGTCTTCATGCTGATGCAGCCCTTCGTGCTCTGGGCCTTCACCTGGTCGTTCATCGTCACGCTGACCGGCACGGTGATGTTCATCGTCGTCAGCCATTTCCCGGAGTGAGTCATGGCTGAGATCGTGATCCGCAACCTGCGCAAGGAGTTCGGCGAGTTCACCGCCGTGCAGTCGTCCTCCTTCAAGGTGGAGGACGGCGAGTTCTTCATGCTGCTCGGCCCCTCGGGCTGCGGCAAGACGACGACGCTGCGCATGATCGCCGGGCTCGAGCTGCCGACCTCGGGCGAGATCTACATCGGCGGCGAGGAGGTCGGCCAGCGCCCGGCCTCGGAGCGCGACATCGCCTTCGTGTTCCAGATGTTCGCACTCTATCCCCACATGAACGTTCGCAGGAACATCAGCTATCCGCTGGTGAGCCAGGGCATGCCGCGTGCGCAGGTCCGCGAGAAGGTGGCGGAGGTGGCGAAGATCCTCGGCATCGAGGAGATCCTCGACCGGCCGGTGGGCGGGCTCTCGGGCGGCGACCGCCAGCGCGTCGCGCTCGGCCGGGCCATCGTGCGCGAGCCGAAATGCTTCCTGATGGACGAGCCGCTCGGCGCGCTCGATGCCGAGTTCCGCGAACATATGTCCGAAGAGCTGCGGAAACTGCACGACAGGATGGGCGCGACAACCGTCTATGTCACCCATGACCAGCTCGAGGCGATGCAGATGGGCGACAAGATCGTGGTGATGAACCACGGGGTGATCGAGCAGTTCGGCACGCCGCAGGACATCTACGACAAGCCGGCGAGCCTGTTCGTGGCGGATTTCATCGGCTCGCCCTCGATGAACTTCCTGCGCTTCCATGGCAGCCTCGAGGCGGGGGCGACCGAGGCGGTGCTCTCGCATCAGCCGCTCGGCATCCCGGCGCTGCGCGAGCCGTTCGACGGCGACATGGTCTATGGCGTGCGGCCGGAGCATGTGCGGCTCTCCGACAGCGCCGGCTATCGCGGCGAGATCGTCGCGGCGGAGTATCTCGGCACCACGCAGATCGTCACGCTGGCGACGCCGAACGGCGAGGTGAAGGCGCGCATCGCCTCCGACCAGCCGGCCCGGGTGGGCGAGACCGTGGGGCTCGCCTTCAACGGCGCCACGGCGACGCTCTTCGACAACCAGACCGGCCGCGCGATCCGCTCGGACCTGAACGAGGGGGTGCTCTCCCATGGCTGAGGTTGTGCTCAGCGAGGTCTCCAAGGCCTTCGGACCGACGCAGGCGGTCGACGCGATCTCGATGGTCGTGCCGGATGGCGCCTTCGTGGTGCTGCTCGGTCCGACCGGCGCCGGCAAGACCACGACGCTGCGCCTGATCGCCGGGCTCGAGGCGCCGGATGCCGGCGACATCCTGATCGGCGGGCGCTCGGTGGCGGGCGAGAGCCCGGCCGCGCGCAATGTCGCGATGGTGTTCCAGCAATACTCGCTCTATCCGCACATGACGGTGCGGGAGAACCTGGCCTTCCCGCTGCGCTCGCCGATCCTGCGCACGCCCGAGGACGAGATCCGGCGCAAGGTGGCGGAGGTGGCGGAGGTGCTGCGCATCGCCCACAAGCTCGACAACCGGGCCACCGCGCTCTCGGGCGGCGAGATGCAGCGCGTCTCGATCGGCCGGGCGCTGGTGCGCGAGCCGGAGATCCACCTGATGGACGAGCCGCTGAGCTCGCTCGACGCCAAGCTGCGCGCCGATCTGCGGGTCGAGCTCAAGCGCATCCAGGCCGGGCTCGGGGCGACCATGCTCTACGTCACCCACGACCAGATCGAGGCGATGACCATGGCGACCCATGTCGGCGTGCTCGATGCCGGCCGGCTGGTGCAGCTCGGCAGCCCGCGGGAGATCTACGAGAACCCGGTGAGCCTCTATGTCGCCGGGCGGCTCGGCCTGCCGCGGATCAACGCGCTGCCGGCGGATCTCTTCGCCGGGGCGCCGGCGGGGGCGGCGACCATCGGGCTCCGCCCCGAGCACATCGCCCAAGGCGAGGGCCGCGAGGCCCGCGTCGCGCGCATCGAGCATCTCGGCGACCAGACCCGGCTGCACCTGACCCTGGACGGCCACGAGATCGTCACGCTGGCCGATGCCCACACCCCGCTGGAGCCGGGCGACGCGCTCGCCATCCAGCCCCGCAACGCGCTCTATTTCGATGTCTCCGGCGACCGGATCTGAGGAGAGGACCCGACCCATGAAGCAGTTCATCAACGCGAAGGAGACGCTGGTCACCGAAGCGATCGACGGCACGCTGCGTACCGGCGGCGGGCGGCTCGCCCGGCTCGACGGCTATCCGCACATCAAGGTGGTGGTGCGCTCCGACTGGGACCGCTCGAAGGTGGCGCTGGTCTCCGGCGGCGGCTCCGGGCACGAGCCGAGCCATGCCGGCTTCGTCGGCCAGGGGATGCTGACGGCGGCGGTCTGCGGCGACATCTTCGCCTCGCCGTCGGTGGATGCGGTGCTGGCCGGCATCCTCGCCGTCACCGGCAAGGCGGGCTGCCTGCTGATCGTCAAGAACTACACCGGCGACCGGCTGAATTTCGGCCTCGCGGCGGAGCGCGCGCGGGCGCAGGGGCTGAAGGTCGCGATGGTGATCGTCGACGACGACGTGGCGCTGCCCGACCTGCCGCAGGCGCGCGGCGTGGCGGGCACGCTCTTCGTGCACAAGATCGCCGGCGCGCTGGCCGAGCAGGGGGCCGATCTCGACACCGTGGCCGAGGCCGCGCAGCGGGTGGTGAAGGGCGTCGTCTCGATCGGCATGTCGCTCGACACCTGCACCATCCCGGGCTCGCCCAAGGAGGACCGGATCGGCGCCGGCAAGGCGGAGCTCGGCCTCGGCATCCATGGCGAGCCGGGCATCGAGCAGGTGGAGTTCTCGACCGCGCTCGACGCGATGGAGATGGTGGTGGACCGGCTCGCGCCGGCCATCGGGCCGGGGCCGCATGCGGCGCTGCTCAACAATCTCGGCGGGGCGACGCCGCTCGAGATGGGGGTGCTGGCCGAGGAGCTCAGCCGCTCGCGCATCGGCGGGCAGCTACACTGGCTGATCGGCCCGGCGCCGCTGATGACCTCGCTCGACATGCAGGGCTTCTCGGTCTCGCTGCTGCCGGTGACCAAGGCCGACGAGGCGGCGCTGCTCGCCCCGGTGGCGCCGGCGGCCTGGCCGGGTTGCCTCGCGCTCGGCGAGGTGGCGGTGGCGGCGCTGCCGGACGGGCTGACGCCGATCCAGCCGATCCCCTCGGCCAACCCCGAGGCGCGGGCCTTCATCGAGCGCTGCTGCGGCATCCTGATCGATGCGGAGGCGGATCTGAACGCGCTCGACGCGAAATCCGGCGACGGCGACACCGGCAGCACCCTGGCCACCGCGGCGCGGGCGCTGATCGGCGCGATGGACCGGCTGCCGCTGGCGGACCGCACGCAGCTCTACCGCGCCATCGGGCTCGAGCTCAGCCAGACCATGGGCGGCTCCTCGGGCGTGCTGCTGGCGATCTTCTTCGCCGCGGCGGGGGATGCCTCGGCCAGCGGCAAGGACGGCATCGGCGCGCTGAAGGCCGGGCTCGACCGGGTGCAGCAGGTCGGCGGCGCGCGGCCGGGCGACCGGACGATGATCGACGCGCTGCAGCCGGCGCTCGAGGCGCTGCCGGACGGGCTCGCGGCGGCGGCCGGGGCGGCGCGGGGCGGGGCCGATGCAACGGCCGCGATCACCCGGGCGCGCGCCGGCCGGGCGAGCTATGTCGCGGCGGCGAGCCTTGCCGGGCACAACGATCCCGGCGCCGAGGCGGTGGCGCGGCTCTTCGAGAAGCTCACCGCGGCGGGGTAGCGCGTCTCAGCCCGGCCGGATCGGGAACCGCGCCCGGATCGCCGCATCGGCCTCCGGCGCGAGGTGCCCGGCATCCGGCGCCGCGAGGATCTCGCGCACCCGCTCCCGCGCGCGGGCGGCGGCATCGCGCGCGCCCTTCTCGGCCCAGACCGCGGGCGCGTCGCGGTCGGCGAGCTTCGGGTAGAGATAGTCCCGCTGCATCGCCGCCATGGTGTGCGCCGCGCCGAGGAAATGCCCCTCGCCCAGCACCGCCTCGCGGATCGCGCCGAGGCCGAGCGTCTCGTCATTGACCTCGATGCCGCGGATCGCGCGGTGCACATGGCCGAGCATCTCGTCGTCGAGCACCATCGCCTCGAAGCTGGCGCCGAGCAGCGAGGCGGTCATGCCGGCGGCCTCGTAGACCATGTTGGCGCCGGCCATGCCGGTGAGCGCGGCGGAGAGCGCCTTCTCGGCCCCCATCTGCGCATCCACCGCCTTGGCATCCGCCATCGAGCAGGCCACCCCCGAGGGCAGCCCGAGCCGGTTGGCGAGCTGTGCCGCGGCGGCGTTCATCACGCTGATCTCGCCGCCGCCGCCGCAGAAGGCGCCGGTGCGCAGGTCGATCACCAGCGGCCAGTTGGAGAAGATCATCGGATGGCCGGGGGCGAAGAGGTTGACCAGCACCAGCCCGCTCAGCGTCTCGGCGAGGGACTGCGCGAGGAAGCCCGCCAGCGTCGCCGGGGCGGTGGCGCCGGACTGCGCGGCGATGATGCAGTTGATCGGCACGCCGAGGCGGATGCATTCCAGCGTCACCTCCACGGCATCCTCGCCGAAGCGCATCGGCGAGATCACCGGCGAGATGTGCGCCTTGCAGAAGGGCCGCTCGCGGAAACGCCCCGGCCCGCCGAGGGCGATGTCGAACATCTCGATGATCGGGCCGACATGGCTGGCCAGGGTGAAGGCGGTGCCGACCGGCTTCGCGGTGCCGCAGAGCAGGGCATGGGCGGTGTTCACGTCGAGCGCGAAGCTGTCCTCGATATCGGTGGCGATGCAGCAGCGGGTGAACCAGGAAATGTTGGGCAGCGCATCGGCGAGCCGGGCAAAGGCGCGCAGGTCGGCCAGCGTCGAGGGGCGGTAGCGCCCGGTCTCCGGCTCGAGCACCTGCACCGCCGCGCCGCCGGTGCCGAAATGCACGCGCTCGGCGCCGATGGAGATGTCGTGGCGCGGGTCGCGGCCGTGGAAGGTGAACTCCTTCGCGGCACCGGCGACCATCTCCTCGACCAGCGCGCGGGGCAGGCGCAGGCGGCCGCGTTCGTCGGTGCTGGCGCCGCGGGCATGGGCGGCCTCGCGCACCACCGCGGGCACCTCGCCGATGCCGAGCTCCGCCAGCAGCGTGAACGCGGCCTCGGTGATCTGCACGAGCTCGGGCTCGGTGAGCGGGGCATAGCGCCCGCCGCTCTGGCCCGGCGGCGCAGGATTGGCCTCGGGCTCGGGCCCCCTGCGGGATGCCACCCGGGTTGCCCGCCCCCGCCGCCGCGCCGTGCTCTCCCGTCGTTCCATGCCGCACCTCCGCCCTGTTTCCCCGTCGCCCTGTTTCCCCGGAGCATGGCGCCGGGCCGGTCCCGCGGTCCAGCACGCGTCTGCCTCGGCGGAAAATCCGAAGGCCGCCTGCGGATTTCCCGCAGGGGATCGCTGCGCCCTTGCCTGCCCGCCCCGCGCGGCGGAAGGATCGCCGCCGATGCATGGTGGAGGCGATGATGCGGACTACGGCACGGGCAGTGGTGATCGGCGGCGGGATCGGGGGCTGCTCGGCCCTCTATCATCTCACGCAGGAGGGCTGGACGGATGTCATGCTGCTGGAGCGTGACGAGCTGACCTCCGGCACCACCTGGCATTCCGCCGCGCAGGTCACCAATTTCGGCGCGGTGCAGACCATGGTCGGCCTCAAGAGCCATTCCATCGCGCTCTACAAGGAACTGGCCGAGGACCCGGACTACCCGATCAACTACCACCACGCCGATGGCGGCCTCCGGCTTGCCTCCGAGCCCTGGCACATCGAGGGCTACCGGCACTTCATGTCGGTGGCCAGGGGCATGGGGGTGGAGTTCGAGCTGATCGATGCCGAGGAATGCGCCCGCCGCCATCCGCTGATCGTGCCGGGCGGGCTGCTCGGCGCGCTCTGGGACCCGCTGGACGGCGATATCGACCCGGCGCAGCTCTGCCAGGCGCTGGCCCGGCGCGCCCGCAAGGCCGGCGCGGAGGTGCACCGCCACACCCCCGTCACCGGCCTGACCGAGACCGCCGACGGATGGATCGTGCACACCCCGAAGGGCGACATCCATGCCGAGCACGTGATCAACGCGGGCGGCTATCGCTGCAACGAGGTGGGCGCGATGATGGGGGTGCAGCTCCCGGTCGCCTCGATGGAGCACCAGTATTTCCTCACCGAGCCGCTGGCCGGGATCGAGGCCTTCGGCCGCCGCGTGCCGCTGATCCGCTGCCCGACCGACGATTTCTATGCCCGGCAGGAGAAGCAGGGGCTGCTGGTCGGCTTCTACGAGCAGGACTGCCGGACCTGGGGGCTCGACGGCATCGACCCCGGCTTCACCATGGCGCTCTCGCCGGACGACCCGGACCGCGTGCTGCCGGTGCTGGAGAACGTGTTCGAGCGCATGCCCTGCCTCACCGAGACCGGCATCCACACCATCATCAACGGCCCGATCACCTACACGCCGGACGGGTTGCCGCTGGTCGGGCGGATCCCCCGCAGGCGCAACGCCTGGTGCATCACCGGGCTGCGCGCCGGGCTCGGCGAGGGCGGCGGCCACGGCTGGCTGCTGGCGCAGATGATGGTGCATGGCGAGGCGGTCTATGACACCTGGTGCCTCGACCCGCGCCGCTTCGGCCCCTGGGCGACGGTGGAGTTCACCGCGCTGAAGGCGGTCGAGGACTACCAGAACGAGTTCCGCTTCCACCGCCCGCACGAGCACCGCCCGGCGGGGCGGCGGATGCGCACGACGCCGCTCACCCCGGTGCTGGCCGCGGCGGGGGCCGAGTTCGGCGTGGTCAATGGCTGGGAGCGGGCGCTCTACTACAAGCCGGCGCCCGATTTCACCGAGACCCACGGCTTCGGCTTCACCGAGACCCATGACGTGGTGGCGCGCGAGGTCGAGACGGTGCGCGACCGGGTCGGCCTCGCGGAGGTCAACGGCTTCAATCGGATCGAGATCGCCGGCCCCGGTGCGCGCGACTGGCTCGACGGGCTGGTCTGCGGCCGCCTGCCGAAACGCACCGGCCGGGTCGGGCTCTGCTATGCGCTGGCCGAGACCGGCTGCGTGAAGATCGAGGCCACCGTCGCGCTGATGGCGGAGGACCGGCTGCTCTGGGGCTCGGCGGCGGCGGCCGAGTTGCACGATCTCGACTGGCTGACCGAGCGGCTCCCGGCGGACGGCTCGATCACCCTGCGCCCGCTGGTCGACGAGATGACCATTCTCGTCGTCGCCGGGCCGAAGGCGCGGGCGCTGATGGCCAGCGTCTCGCCCCGCACCGACTGGTCGGCGGAGGCCTTCCCCTGGCTCGCGGCGCGGCGGGTCTTCGTCGGCCCGGTGGAGGTGATCGCGCTGGCGGTCAGCTTCTCCGGCGAGCTGGCCTGGGAGTTGCACGTGCCGAATGCCGGGCTGCTGCGGGTGCATGACCTGCTGGTCGAGGCCGGCGCGCCGCTCGGGCTCGGGCGCTTCGGCAACCTCGCGGTGGAGTCGATGCGGCTCGAGAAGGGATATCGCCACTGGAAGGCCGACCTGATCACCGAGTTCGACCCCTTCGAGAGCGCGCTCGAGCGCTTCGTCGATCTCGGCAAGCCGGATTTCCCAGGCAAGGCGGCGCTGCTCGCGCGGCAGGCGCAGGGGCCGCGGCGGCGCTTCGTGAGCTTCGTCGTGGAGGACGGCGCCGCGCCGATCCATGCCGGCGACAGCCTGATGCAGGGAGACCGCGTGGTCGGCACCGCCAGCAGCGGCGGCTGGGGGCACCGGGTGGGCGAGAACATCGGCATGGGCTTCGTCGAGCCGGCGCTGGCGGCGGAGGGCACGGTCTTCGAGGCGCTGATCCTCGGCCGCCTGGTGCCGGTGCGGGTGGTCGCCCCCTGCCGCTACGACCCCGGAAACACGCGCCTGCGCGCGGGCTGAGGCCGGCCGCCTCCCGCCCGGCCGGCAGGAGAGCGGCCGAAGGCCGGCCCGGTATCGCTGGCGGCGCGCCGGCCCGTGCTCTGGCCGGGCTGGCCGCCCGCCGTCCGGCGGGGGCAGGGCGGCGACGCCTGCCGCAGTATCGATACGGCACCCATGCAAGGTATCGGCCTCCGGGCCCTCGACGGGGCCGTTGGCTTGCCTAAAAGGGATGCAACCAGCTATCTCGCTGCGTCGGCCGGCCGGCACCTGCCGAAGCGGGTCTGCAGCGCCGGGCCATATTGTTCCGGCGGCTCCCGGCGGAGATCCTGGCAGGGCGCCGGCGGGCGCGATTGCAGGGCGCCGGGCCGGCCGCCCCGAGAGATTGGAACGCCGCCCCGGCGCGGCCGGAGGGAGATTTGAGCAATGCCGCAGCCGCGGATCGGGATTACGGGCGCAACCGGCGGGATCGGGGGGCGCGTCGCGCGCCAGCTTGCGGAACGCGGGGTGCCGCTGCGGCTCATCGTGCGCGATCCCGCGCGGGCGCCGAAGCTGCCGGATGCCGAGATCGCCGTGGCCAGCTATGCCGATCGCGAGGCGATGATCGCCGCCACGACCGGCATCGGGACCTTGTTCCTGGTCTCCGGCTTCGAGGCCGCCGACCGGCTCGCCCAGCACAAGGCGGCCATCGACAGCTTCGTCGGCGCCGGGGGCGAGCGGGTGGTCTACACCTCCTTCGTCAACTGCCGGCCGGATGCGGTCTTCACCTTCGCGCACGACCACTACTACACCGAGCAGTACATGACGGTCCGCGGCCTCGCCTTCGCGGCGCTGCGCAACAATTTCTATGCCGACATGGTGCCGCGCCTGCCGGTCGACGGGGCGATCCGCGGCCCGGCGGGCAACGGGCGCTTCGCCCCGGTGGCGCGCGACGACGTGGCCGATGTGGCCGCCGCGCTGCTGATCGACCCGGCCGCGCCCACCGGGGCCTTCGACGTGACCGGGCCGGAGCTGCTGACCATGGCGGATGCGGCGGCGCTGCTCGGCGAGGCGACCGGCCGCCCGGTCGCCTATGTCAAGGAGACCATCGAGGAGGCCTATGCGTCGCGGGCCGGTTTCGACGCGCCGAAATTCGAGCTCGACGGCTGGGTGACCAGCTATGCCGGCATTGCGGCCGGAGAGTTCGCGGTGCTGAGCGACACGGTGGAGCGGTTCGCGGGGCACCCGCCGATGAGCCTGCGGGCGTTCCTCGCGCGCCTGGGCTGAGGCGCGCCCGGCCCCGGGGCAGCCTTTCGCACCGTGCACAATTTTTGAATTCCGCGCGGGTCCGGCACACCGCAGTGTCAGCTCTCGGATCGTGATTCGGGAGGCGATGCCATGCTCGACGCCATGTCTCAGGAAAGCCGCTTCGAGCGGACGCTGAGCTTTCTCATGCGCAGCTTCGAGACCGTGCTCATCGAGCTCGGGGAGGCGGATGTCGCCGCGCTCCTGCCCTGGCGCTCGCTCTGGGGCGGGCCGGGCGCCACCGAGCCGGACTGGCCGGCGGAGCCCTCGCAGCGGCTGCTGCAGGCCTGCTCCATCGCCTTCCAGTTCCTCAACCAGGCGGAGGAGAACGCCGTCGCCCAGCGCCGCCGCCGCGCCGAGGCGCAGGGCATGCTGGCCGCCGATGCCGGCTCCTGGGACCAGCATTTCGCGCGCCTCGCCGAGGCCGGGCGCAGCCCTGCCGAGATCGCCCGCGCGCTCGGCCGGCTCAGCGTCGAGCCGGTGCTCACCGCGCATCCCACCGAGGCCAAGCGCCAGACCGTGCTCGAGCATCACCGCGCGCTCTACCGCATCATCGTCGAGCTCGAGAACGACATGTGGACCGAGGCCGAGCGCGGCGCCTTCGAGGCCGGCGCCCGGGCCTGCATCGAGAAGCTCTGGCGCACCGGCGAGATCTTCATCGAGAAGCCCACGGTGGCCGACGAGCGGCGCAACATCCTGCACTACCTCACCGAGGTCTTCCCGGACACGCTGCCCTGGATCGACAACCGCCTGCGCGCGGCCTGGCGGCGGGCCGGCTTCGAGCCGGCGCTGATCGGCGATGCGCTGCCGCGGCTCTCGTTCGGCGACTGGGTGGGCGGCGACCGCGACGGGCATCCCTTCGTCGATGTCGCGACCACGCGCGAGACGCTCACGGTGTTCCGCGCCCGCGCGCTGGAGCTGCAGCGGCGCGGGCTGGTCGAGATGGCCGGTGCGCTCAGCCTCTCCGGGCGGCTGCAGCCGACGCCCGCGCGCCTCGCAGACTGGCTGGCGGCCCGTGTTGCGGCGCTGGGCGAGGCCGGCGCGGCGGCGCTGCGGCGCAACCCGGTGGAGCCGTGGCGCCAGGCGGTCAACCTGATGATCGCGGCGCTGCCGCCGGCGGAGGGGCCGCCGCCGCCCGGCGCCTATCGCCGTGCGGCGGAGCTCGGGGCCGATCTGGCGCTGCTGCGCGCGTCGCTGCTCGATGTCGGCGCCCGGCGGCTGGCCGAACAGGTGCTCGACCCGGCGGCGCGGCGCGTGCAGGTCTTCGGCTTCCACCTCGCGGCGCTCGACATCCGCCAGAACAGCGCCTTCCACGACCGTGCGCTCGGGCAGATGCTGGCCGCGGTGGGCGAGCCCGACGGGCACGACTATCCCGGCTGGAGCCCGGCGCGCCGCCATGCGGTGATGGCCCGCGAGCTCGGCACCCCGCGCCCCTGCGTCACCCCGGGCCGGCCGATCGGCGAGGAGGCCGACCGCACGGTCGGCGTGCTCCGCGTCTTCGCCGAACACATCCGCGACCGCGGCACCGACGGCCTCGGCGCGCTGATCGTCAGCATGACGCGCACCGCGGAGGATCTCTTCGCCGTGTTCCTGCTGGCGCGCGAGGCCGGGCTGCTGGGCTATGACGACAGCGCCGAGGGTGCCGGCGCGCCCTGGTGCCCGCTGCCGGTGGTGCCGCTGCTCGAGACCATCGAGGATCTCGAGAACGGCACGGCGATCCTCGACCGGTTCCTCGACGAGCCCATCGTGCGCCGCTCGCTGCGCCTCCAGGCCGTGGCGGCGGGCCACGAGGAGCCGGTGCAGCAGGTGATGATCGGCTATTCCGACAGCGGCAAGGACGGCGGCTTCCTCGCCAGCATCTGGACGCTGTATCGCGCACAGTCCGCGATGGCGGAACTCGGGCGGCGGAAGGGCGTGCGCATCCGCTTCTTCCACGGCCGCGGCGGCACCATCGGGCGCGGCGCCGGGCCGACCCACCGGTTCCTGCGGGCGCTGCCGCCCGGCACCGTGCGCGGCGGGCTGCGCACCACCGAGCAGGGCGAGACGATCAGCCAGAAATTCGCCAACCGGGTGACCGCGGCGCATCAGCTCGAGCTGCTGCTGGCCGGGGTGCTCGGCGCGACGCTCGAGGAGCGGAAGGACCCCGAGCGCCTCGTGCGCGCGATGGACGGGCTCGCCGCGGCCGGCCGGCGCGCCTATGAGGGGCTGGTGCAGGCGGAGGGCTTCCTCGCCTTCTTCGACCGCGCCACGCCGATCGACGCGATCGAGCAGAACCGCATCGGCTCGCGGCCCTCGCGCCGCAGCGGCAAGCGCAGCCTCGGCGACCTGCGCGCGATCCCCTGGGTCTTCGCCTGGAACCAGTCGCGCTTCGGGCTGCCGGGCTGGTTCGGCCTCGGCACCGCCTTCGCCGACCTGCAGGCACGCGAGCCGGAGATCTTCGCCGCCTTGGTGCGCGCCAAGACCGAGGCGCATCGCTGGCCGCCGCTGCATTACCTGGTGTCGAACGCCGCCACCGCCTGGGCCGGGGCCTCGCCGGAGATCATGGCGCGCTATGCGGCGCTCGTGGAGGACGAGGCGATCCGTGCCCGCTTTCTCGGCGTGGTCCTCGAGGAGCATGCCCGCACCGGCGCGATGCTGGCCGCGCTCTATGGCGGGCCGGTGGCGGAGACCCGCCCCGCGATCCAGCAGATGATCGACCGGCGCAACCAGGCGCTGACCCCGCTGCATGGCCGGCAGATCGACCTTCTGCGCCGCTGGCGCGGCTTGCGCGACGGCGGCCGGACGGGCGAGGCAGAGGCCCTGCTGCCGGAGATCCTGCTCTCGGTCAACGCCGTCGCCTCGGGCCTCGGCAGCACCGGCTGAGTCCCTTTCGGGTGCTCGGTGGCCCGGCCGGGCCCGCCAAGCCCCCGCCGGGCTCCCACCGCGTGCTGACGGCACCGCCTCCCGACGCCCGGGCGGGCCGACGCTGCGCATGGGTCGGCTAACCTCGCGGCGGGAGGCGCGCAACGGCGCGCGGGAACAGCCGCCCGCAACGGTGTCCGTCGGCAGCCATGTGGCCCGACGGGCACCCCAGCCGGGGCCGACGAGGATCGCCATCTGCCTTGCGATGCAGGCGGAGACGGTCCATCGCGATCCAGCAGGGAGGGTCCGGCTCTGTGTCCGCTCCGGTCCGCCACAGCCAGCCACCACCCTCTCCAGGAGGCCCTGCGCCCGACACCGGAAGGCGCGCATCCCGACATCCTGCCTGTCAAACCGCATCGGCCCGGCGCCGCGGACCGGCGTCGAAGGCCTCCCTCGGCACCCCGGTTCTTGCCCGAGCCTGGCCGCCGCGGAGCCGTGAGCGAAGGGGGCCTGCCCCGGCATGGTCTTGAGCGGGTCGGGCGCGGCACTTTGCGCATGGTCCCGCCACTGGCCTCGACGATCCTGCGACGGCATGCAGTCGCCCGATGGGCGCCGCGCTCATCCTGCACTGCCGAGGATGCGCGGCCATTCCCCAGAGCGAGGCCGGTGCCAATGACCGGGATCACCACGGGACCGGAGCCGTCGCTCCAGTGCGGATCGAGTTGCATGTGCATCTGGGGGGCGAGCGGTTCCAGGTACGGTTCCCGCCGAGGGCCGATGGGGCCAGCCCGCATGGCCACAGCCCTTTCCGTCGATCCGCGCCGGCGTGTTGCGGATGCTCTCGAGGCCGAGCTCTCCTGCCGACGGGCGGCAGCGCGGTTCGGCGTCGGTGTATCCTCGGCCCTCCGGTGGATCGGCGGGGCCCGCACAGGCGGGCATCCTGAGCCGGACAGGTGAGGCGAGAGCCGCCGATCGCACCGCATCGGTTGGCACCGGGGCCTGATCCTCGGCCGGGTCGCCGAGGAGCCGGACCTGGCCCTGGCAGAGGTCGCGGAGCGCCTGGCACAGACCGTCAGCCAGCGCCCGCGGCCGAGGAGGATCTGCCGCGTCTTCCAGCACCACGAGTTCACGCGGAAGGAAGGACTGCGCATGCCTGCGTGCGGGAGCGGACGGATGTGAGAACCCGCGCCCGGCCCGGTTCGACGCCCGGCCCGACCTTGGCCCTTGTAGCTGGTGTTCATCGACGAATGCAGCGCCTTGCGCTTGATGGCCCGCACCCATGGCCACGCTCTGCAGGGAGAGCGATGTCGAGGGCCGGTGCCGCACGGGCACTGGACGACCACGCTTTCGACGGCGCGCTCCGGCTCTCGGGCGCGATGGGCCCCGGGCGATCGATGGCGAGACGTTCCTCGCCCGGGGCCGGCCTCAATGCCGCGACATTGCGGCCCGGCAGCATTGCCGTCTTCGGCGCCCTGCCGGCGCACAAGCCTGCCGCCGTGGCCGAGGCCATCGAGGCCGCCGGCGCGCATCTTCGCCCCCTGCCGCCCTGCAACCCCGACTTCACCCCGATCGAGCCGGCCTTCCCAATGCTCAGGGTCGGGCCCCGCAAACAAGCCGCGCAAGCCAGACAGACCCGCGGCACGGCCATCGCCACCGGCAGGGGCCGCATCATTGCATCCGAAGCCCGCGCCTTCCTTACCCCCACTGGACATGAACCCGAATGTTCGGAAACCGCTCAAGGCGATCGGGCGGAACGGGAACTCGTCGCCGGTCGTGGCGAAGAGCTGGTCATCGCGTCCGCCGGGCAGAGCAAGGTTGGTCCGGCAATGGCCACCGGCAATGCGGCCCAGGCGGCCAGCGCGGGCCGCGGTGTCGCGCTTCTGCGTGTGGTCGGCGGCGTTGAAGACGCGTCTCCCGGCACCGGCATCGGTGTCGATGCAGCGGTCACGATGCCGGCGGCGGGATGCCCCCTGCCGGTGCCTGTGCCTGTGCCGCGGATTGGCTCCGGGCGCTGCTGCTGCTCGGCGAAGGTTCTGCCGGCGGGCTCGCGGGCCGGGGCCTCGCCGGTCGGCGCATCGTCGATGGCCGATGCATCCCTTCGCCAATCACTCCCGGACGATTGGCGCGAGAAGGATCGGCCTAGGCAAAGCTCACCCGATCGTGCGTCGCTCCTCGCCGCCCAGTTCGGTGGCCAACGGCGCGCCGCTGACGCGATCCGGCATGTATCGGCGCCTGGCCGCTGCGGCGGCGATCCCCCCGTGGTCCGCAAGAGTCGGCCGTCATGCCGGAGGGCGTCAGGGCATTCATGGTGGCAAGGGTCGAGCCTCTTTTCGCCATCGTTTCGAGGGGCATGGCGAAGGGGTGCGCTGCATCATCGGGCGCCGGCGCAGAGGTGGGCCGCGACGCTCGGACGTCGTGATCGCCGCGGCTGATGCAGGTACGCGCCGGCGGGCCAGTTGGCGTTGGCTCACGCAGGCGAGTGTGTCCGTTCAGGGCCGCGCCGGTGGAGCGGGGCTCTCCGGCCGGAGGCAGGGGGCTGCGGAAACTGCGAGGGCCACGGCCCAGACCACCACGATGGCTGGGAGCCCGTCGCGGAGCCCGGCGGTCGGTCCGGCACCGGGGGTCTCGACCATCTGCCGGTCGCCGCATGCCGGAGGGGGAGACCGGCTTGCCGAGCGCATCCGGCAGTGCCCGATCCTTGATGGAGGCGCCGTTTCCCACTGCCCTAGCCACCGATCGAGCACCGGCCCGCGGGGCTAGGCGACGTGGACCGCCATGCCACGCCACAAGGCGCACCGGTGCTCGCTTCGCTCCCTTCCGTTCCGGCAAGCCTCGATCCGCGCGGCACTCGCCCGAAACTCGGCGGGGTGCCCATCGCCGAGGCAGGGATCGAGAAGGCGTTGTGGTCGATGCGCACGAGGCGGGTTTTCGAGGCCGCGGCCGGCAGCGCAGCGAACCTGTCGACAGCGCGGCGATAGGCCTCGAGGCACATCCGCGTGGGGCAAACACGTCCCGGCCCGTAGGGCCGGACCTCTCCCTCTGGCAGAGCGCCGTCGCGCGGGGCATGCGGCGGTCCTCCGGCCCGGCGTCAGCCGCTAGTGCGCCGGAGCCTCTGTGCTGGCGGTCAGCGGCCGCTTTGGTTCCTCCTGTTCGGGTCCATTCTCCGGCCGGGCTGCGACGCTCTCTCGCAAGCGAGCGCCGTCTGCTCCGGGCGGAGCGGCGCACAACGGCTTGCGCGACACCTGCGGCGCAGGCAGATCCGTGCCCGCCGTCATTGTTTTCCGGATCGATGGCGCGACAGGGCATGGCACCACGGCCGGCATCCCGATCCCGGCCCTCGCTAGCACCGTCTTTCCCGGCAAAGAGGCGACCGCGACCGGTCGCCGATCGCAGGCGAGGAGGCTCTCGCGCCACGCCGATCCCAAGTTTGGAACAAGGGCGCCGCCGCCACCGGGCGGGGCGCGACCATCGGAGACGGCTGTACCTGCGCCGCCTCGATGGCATTTCTTGGATCGTGCCGACCGCCATCTCCGCCCCGCCCGCCACCGACTATCCGGGCGGGCCGTTCGTGACCGCGGTGGCGAGTCGGAGATGGCTCGCCGGATCGGCTTGTCCGATCGCCGCGTGCACCCTCGGCAGCGGCTTGGGTGACAGCGCCGCGATGACGGCGCGGTGGAACTCTCCCTTCCCAGTGGTTGCAGTCGCGCTGCCGTGGTGCCGACCCCGCGCCGCCGATGCATCGCCGGGTGGTGGCAGAGTGCGGCCTCCAGCGTCAGGGCCGGGCCAACGGCGGTATGGTTCGTGAGGGGGATGCCCGGATCCTGATCGAGCAGCCGGATCGCGTGAACACCGCAGGTTTCGACCTTCCGGGCCGATCGGCAGCGCCTGTTGGTGGCAGGTTTACCGTGGCTGTTGTCGGCTTCTTCATGGTGAACCGGACCGGAACTGTGGAGGTCGACCTCGTCCGGTGGCTGTAGCTTGGCGCCTCCCTTGGGCGCGTGGCGACGCCAGGTTGTGCGCGGAGGTCTTTTTAGCGCTCTTCCGCTGGTCATGCCGGGAACGGTGCGCTGCTGGGGGCCGGGTTCGGTGGGGCCCATTGCACGGCGGCCATGCGGCTCCGGGCGGTCTGGCATCTGTGGCTTGCCTGTGTCTGGGGCAGGTCGGAGGTGCGCCCTTCCTCGGTTCCGGGAACCGCACGGCCCGGATCAATGCGTGAGGCGCGGGCCACCGGTGGCGGGTTGCCCGTCGGGCGGGAGCGCAAAGCCGGTTTCGGGAGCGGCTGGCCGGTCCGCGTCATGGCGCGGATGCGGGTGATGGGGCGGCACCATCCGGATATCGTGGTGCCGGTTCGCGAGGGCGCGTGCTGGTGCGTCGTGGGCATGATCTTCGCTTGTCTCTCCGAAATGCATGGCTGGGGCGCGGAGATCGGCTGCCTTGCGCCTGTATCAGGGGAGCGCATGGGCAGCCCGGCCAGCATCCTTGCCTCGGGGGCAGAGAGGGCGCGGCCGATCGCCGGCATCCGCAACCTCCTGCTGCAAGCGCATGGCGAGGGAGCCGTTGCCGCGGTGGTGGTGGTCGGGGAGGCGTCCATGGCGAGCGGGGCGTTGTCGGATTGCCGGCGCCGGTCACCGTGAGCGATGAGAACCTGCCTCAACGCGCGCCGGGGGGACTAGTCGTCCGATGATCGCGTTGGCGACGGTCTTGGCCGCGGGCAGGGGCGCGGGGCGGCGCTCGCGCAGATTGGTCGGCACGGCATGGTGGGCGGGACCCCTGGCGACCCCGGCCGGATCGATGCGGGATCCGTCAGGGCCGGGAGTGGCCGGTTCGGTATCGGTTCGATCCGCCGGGCCAGTGCCGCGGCCGTCGGCGGGACGAAGCGGTGTACCGTGCCGCGCCGGCCGGTTCGACCGGCCGGAGAGCCATATCGGGCGGGTGATGGCCGGTTCCGTCATCCGCCGCTGGCGCGGGCGGGCAGGGGCGCTAGCCGCTTGGCCTGGGCGCCGGCGGCTGGTGACAGGGAAACCGCGGCGCGCTTCGGGGGGCATCGGCATGGTCTCCGATGCCCCGGGCGCGGGCGCGAGGGGCGCTCGCGCGTATCCGCACCGGCATTGATGAGCCGATGCCCCCGCGGGGGCACGAGGGCTTGCGCGCGTCGGTGCAGGGACCGGGCGACGGCCGGCCGGAAGGCGCTAGAGCTCGCCGCGGCGGCGGCGTTCGGCCTCGTCCCAGGCGGTGAGGGCCTGGTAGTCGGGCACGAAGCCGAGGCCCTTCTGCGCGTCGGAGGACACCGCGTCCTGCGAGGTCACCACATCGACCACGGCGGGCGCGTTCTCCAGCGCGCGGCGGATCGCGCCGGCCAGCTCGGTCGGGTCCTCCACCCGCTCGCCATGGGCGCCGAAGGCCCGCGCCATCGCGGCATAGTCGCCGTGCTGCAGCGTGGTGCCGACCACCCGGCCGCCATAGTTCGCCTCCTGGTCGTAGCGCTCGATGTTCCAGGCGGCGTTGTTGGAGACGATGAACACCGCCCGGGCGCCGTGGCGCACCGCGGTGTCGATCTCCATGGCGTTGATGCCATAGGCGCCGTCGCCGTTCACCGAGATCACCTGCCGGCCGGGCTCGGCCAGCGCCGCGGCGATCGCGAAGGGCACGCCGACCCCGAGGCAGCCGAAGGCACCGGCATCCATGTAGGTCCGGGCCGCGAGGCCGACGCGGGCGAAGCTGAGCAGATCGCCGCCATCGGCCACCGCGAGATAGTCCGGATCCGCCACGCCGCGGATCGCCTCGAAGATCGCCATCGGGTGGATGTGCCCGTCGCCGCCGGTGCGCGGTGCCGGGGTGGCGGCGCCGCGCTCGATCCGCTCGCGGTGCTTGGCGCGCAGGCCCTCGAGCCAGCCGGTGTCGCGCTCCCCGGCCGCGTTGCCGAGCGCATCGCTCAGCGCCTCGAGGGCGAGGGCGACATCGGCGAGGATCTCCGGCTCGCCGCGGCGGTTGTCGATCAGCTCTCCGGCGGTGTCGGCAATGCGGACGAACCGTGCATCCGGGAACACCGCCGGCGAGCCGAAGGCGACCTGGTAGTCGAGCTTGCGGCCGAGGGTGATCACCAGATCCGCCTGGCCCATCGCCGCGGCGCGCACCGCGCCGACATTCGCGGGATGGCCGGGCGGCAGCAGCCCGCGGCTCTCCTGGGTGTCGAGATAGAGCGCATCCGCGGCCTCGAGGAAGCGCTGCAGCTCGGCCCCGGCGCCGCGCGCGCCGCGGCCCGAGATCACCAGCGGGCGCCGCGCCGCGCGGATCGCCGCCACCGCCTCGGCGACGCGCTCGGGCACCGGCACCGGCCGGCGCGCCGGCTTGGGCGCGAGCCAGTCGGCCGGCACCAGCGTCTCGGGCAGATGGGCGCGGAGCACGTCGGTCGGGATCTCGAGATAGACCGGCCCGGGCTCGCCGCCGTCGCCCATGGCGCGCGCGATCGCCTCGTCGAGCTCGCGCAGCACCTGGTCCGGCACCCGCGCGGTGCGCGAGAAGCGGCTGACCGGGCGCATGATGTCGGTGTGGGGAATGTCCTGCAGCGGGCCCATGTTGGCCTGCGGGCGCGAGGTGCAGCCGCCGATCAGCAGCACCGGCGCGCGGGCCAGCGCGGCGTTGGCCATGCCGGTCACGCAGTTGGTGACGCCGGGGCCCGCGGTCACCATGGCGACGCCGAGGCCGCCGGTCAGCTCGGCATGGGCATGGGCCATGTGCAGCGCCGCGCATTCGTGGCGGACATCGACGATGCGCAGCCCCTGGCGGGCGGCATGGTCCCAGATCGGCTGGATATGCCCGCCCTGCAGGCCGAAGATCCGGTCTATGCCGCGCATTGCCAGCGCCCTGGCGATCCAGGCGGCGACGCTGCGCTCGTCGGCGTTGAGGTCCTGCGTTTCGGTCATTCTGGTCTCCTTTGGGGAAGGGCTCATCCGGCGGCGCCGCGGCGGGCGATCAGGTCGCGCAGCACCCCGTGCTGGATCTTGCCGGTGGCGGTGCGGGGCATCTCGTCGGGGGCGAGGAAGGTGATGGCGCGGGGCCGCTTGAAGCCGGCGAGGCGGGGGCGGGCCCAGTCGATCAGCTCCTCGGCGGAGGCGGCGGCACCGGCGCGGAGCACGATGGCCGCCTCGACGCGCTCGCCCCAGCGCTCGTCCGGCCGGCCGACCACGGCGACGTCGCGCACCGCGGGGTGCTGCGCCAGCACGGCCTCGACCTCGGTGGGATAGACGTTCTCGCCGCCGGTGATGATCATGTTCTTCTTGCGGTCGATCAGGCGGATGAAGCCGTCGGCATCGCGCAGGGCGACATCGCCGACGCTGAGATGGTCGCCGCGGAACGCCTCCGCGGTCTTCTCGGGCAGGTTCCAGTAGCCGTCGAAGGCATAGGGCCCGCAGGAGAACAGCTCCCCCGGCTCGCCATCCGGCACCTCGGTGCCGTCGTCGCCGAGCAGCCTGACCGGGCGCGAGCCGGTCACCTCGCGGCCGACCGTGCCGAGATGGTCGAACTGCTCGTCCGGGTGCAGCATGGTCACCCAGCCCGCCTCGGTGGAGCCGTAGAGCTCGAACAGCCCGGAATTGGGGAACATCTCCATCACCCGCCGCTTGGTCTCCACCCGCGCCGGGGCCGAGGAGATCATCAGCTTCTCGACCCGCGCGAAATCGCCGGCGGGGCGGGGTGCCTCCAGCAGCATCTCGTATTGCGTCGGCACCAGCGAGGTGAAGCTGGCGCCGGTCTCGGCAAAGGCGCGGAGGCAGAGCTCGGCATCGAAGCTGGGGCGCGAGAACACCGCCGTCGCCGCGCCGCAATAGAGGAACGAGACGAAGAAGTAGAGCGAGTTGGCATGGCAGAGCGGCATCACCAGCAGCGCCTCGTCGCGCCGCGCGAGGCCGAGCTCGACCTGCGTCATCAGCGCCAGCAGCCCGGCGCCGCCATGGCCGCGGATGGCGCCCTTGGGGTTACCGGTGGTGCCCGAGGTATACATCAGGCACCAGGGGCTTTCCGGCGTCACGCGGGCGTCCGGCTCGGTCTCGGCGGCGCGGGCGATCAGCCCCTCGTAGTCGTGCCAGCCGGCCGGGGCGGAGGCGGCGCCGAGGCGGATGTAGCGGCTGTCCGGCAGCCCGAGATCGCCGCGGATCTCCTCGATGGCGCCGGCCAGCCCGTCCTCCGCGATCACCGCCGCGACGCCGCAATCCTGCAGGATGAAGCGGATCTCCCCGGCCACCAGGCGGAAGTTCACCGGCACCGCGACAAGGCCCGCCTTGGCCACCGCGGCATAGATCTCGAGCCATTCCACCCGGTTCCAGGCGAGCACGCCGATGCGGTCGCCTTGGGCGAGGCCGAGCCCGGTCAGCGCATTGGCCAGCCGACAGGCGCGGGCGTTCCAGAGCCGGAACGACATCGCGCGGGAGAGGTCGCGCGCGCCGATGCGGTCGGGCTGCAGCCGGGCCTGTGCGCTCAGCATCTGGCCGACGGTGGGGATCGGGGTCATGCGGTGCCTCCCTCTCCGGCGGGGGTCTCGGTTTCGGAGAGCACCCGGGCGAGCAGCCGCGCGGCGTTCTCCACATGCAGGATGGCGGCCCGCTCGGCCGCCGCGCCGTCGCCCTCCAGCACCGCCTCGAGGATCGCGGCGTGCTGTGCCCAGATCGCCTCGGGCGCCTCGGCGATGCGGTGGACATCGCCCATGGCGCGGCGCAGGAACCGCCAGTGCGGCTCGGCCGTCGGCGCCAGCAGGGCATTGCCGGAGGCGCCGTAGAGCAGGAAGTGGAAGTCGAGGTCGTGGCGCACCAGTGCCGCGACATCGCCCGCCGCCGCTGCCGCCCGGCCCGCCGCGAGCAAGCTGCGCCCGTCGTCGCCGAGCGCTTGCCGGAACGCGCGGTCGGCCCCGGCGCGCACCGCGGCGGTCCGCGCCGCCCAGCCGTCGAGCGCGCCGCGGATGCCGTAATGGTCGCGCATCCGGCCCGGATCGAGCCGCGAGACGAAGAGCCCGCGCCGGCCGATCTCCTCGACGATGCCATCGGCCTTGAGCCGGCTCATCGCCTGCTGCACCGGCTGGCGCGAGACCCCGAAGCGCTCCGCCAGCCGCTCCTGCACCAGATGCGTGCCGGGGGCGAGGCGGCCGTTGCAGACCTCGTCGACGATGGCGTCATAGACCTGATCGCTCAGGCTGGGGGCGGGTTGGAGCATGAGCGCATTCCGAACTCTGAATTCAGAATTCGATACATCGGTGCCGGGTATTGGTCAAGCGGGTTTTCCACGCGGCGCCGGCCCGCCACGGTCGTGCACCGGCCGGCGGCAGGCGTGTCGGCGACACCCTGTACATTGTTGGGATATTTTATAAAAATCATGGCGAAGGTGATTGACAGCCTGCGATCTGAAATGCTGGGAAGGCCCGAGGGCCCAGGGCGGATTGGAGATGCATGAAGGAGTTTCCGCGGACAAACCTCGCCTCGCGCGCCTATCACGAGATCCGCAAGGGGCTCATGGCCGGGGAATTCGAACCCGGCGAGGCGCTCAAGCTGCGCACCCTCTCCGAGCAGCTCGGCACCAGCCAGACCCCGATACGCGAGGCACTGATGCAGCTCGTCGCCGAACATGCGCTGACGGTGGAGCCCGGGCGCTCGCCGCGGGTGCCGCAGCTCACCCGCGCGCGGTTCTCCGAGCTCTGCGACATCCGCGTGGCGCTGGAGCGGCTCGCGGCGCGCAACGCGATGGCGGTGGCCCCGCAGGCATTGCTGGACGAGCTCGGGGCGGTGCATGACCGGATGATCCGGGCCAAGCAGGAAGGGCGCTACAAGGACACGATGGCGCTCAACCGGGCCTTCCATTTCGAGATCTACCGCGCCTGCGGGCAGGAGACGCTGATCTCGCTCATCGAACAGCTCTGGGTGCAGACCGGGCCGTTCCTCAACTTTCTCTATCGTGGCAGGCCGGTGAGCCTGGATGGCCGCCATCCGCACGAGCACATCCTCGACGCGCTGGCGGCGGGCGATGCCGATCGGCTGGCCACCGCGATGGAGGAGGACATCATCAAGGGCGGCGCGCCGATCCTCGACAGCCTGGCCGAGATCGAGGCGCCGCAGGACAGGGGGCACAGCGCATGACGGAAACGGCGGAAGGCCCGCTTGCAGGGCTCACGGTGGTGGCGGTGGAGCAGGCGGTGGCGGCGCCCTATGCCTCCTCGCGGCTGGCCGATGCCGGCGCCCGGGTGATCAAGATCGAGCGCGAGACCGGCGATTTCGCCCGCGCCTACGACACCCTCGCCAGGGGGCAGAGCGCCTATTTCGTCTGGCTCAACCGGGGCAAGGAGTCGGTCTGCCTCGACCTGCGCGACGGCGCCGACATCGCGCTGCTGCGCCGCATGATCCTCTCGGCCGACGTGCTGATCCAGAACCTCAAGCCCGGCGCCCTCGGCCGCATGGGGCTGGCGCCGGCGGCGCTCCGGGCCGAGGCGCCGGGGCTGATCACCTGCTCGATCAGCGGCTTCGGCGAGGCGGGACCCTATGCCTCGCTCAAGGCCTATGACCTGATCGTGCAGGCCGAGACCGGGCTCTGCGCGATCACGGGCACGGCGGACGGGCCGGCCCGGGTCGGCGTCTCGGTCTGCGACATCGCGGCCGGGATGTCGGCACATGCGGCGATCCTCGAGGCGCTGATCGCGCGCGGCCGCACCGGCCTCGGCCGGCAGATCGAGGTCTCGCTCTTCGACGCGGTGGCGGACTGGATGAACGTGCCCTTCCTGCAGCGCAGCCTCGGCGGCCGCGAGACCCGGCGCGCCGGCGTGCAGCACCCCTCGCTGGCGCCTTATGGCGCCTATCGCTGCGCCGACGGTCTGTCGGTGATCTTCTCGGTGCAGAACGACCGGGAATGGGTCGCCTTCTGCGCCGGCGTGCTGGGCGACGAGACGATCACGCGGGCGCCGGAATTCGCCGACAACATGGCGCGGCTGGCCAATCGCGAAGCGCTGGAGCGGCTGGTGGCGGCGCGCTTCGCCGCGCTGACCGGGGCGGAGGCGATGGAACTGCTCGAGCGGGTCGGGCTCGCCTGTGGCCGGCTCAACGACATCGACGCGCTGATCGCGCATCCTGCCCTGCGCACCGTCTCGGTGCCGACCGAGGCCGGGCCGCTCGACGTGATTGCCCCGCCGGCGCTGGTGGCGGGCGCGGCGCCGGAGATGCGGCCCGTGCCGCGGCTCGGCGAGCACAGCGCGGCGATCCGGGCCGAGTTCGCCGGCTGAGGCGGGGCTCAGCCGAGCCGCGTCGTGCCGCCCTTGACCCGGCGGATCGGGATCGAGGATTCGATCGAGGCGACGCCGGGAAACCGCGTCAGCCGCCCGGTCAGGAAACGCTCGAACTCGTGCAGGTCGCGCACCGCGACGCGCAGCAGGTAGTCGAAGCTGCCGGTCATCAGCCAGCAGTCCACCACCTCGTCGCAGCGGGCGATCTCGCGCTCGAAGCTGCCGAGCCGGTCGTCCACCTGCCGGTCGAGCCGCACCGAAACGAAGACGCTGAAGCCGAAGCCCATCGAGGCTTCGTCGATGCGCGCGGCATAGCCGGTGATGTAGCCCTCGGTCTCGAGCTTGCGGATGCGCCGTGCGCAGGGGGACGGAGAGAGCCCGATCCGGTCGCTCAGCTCCTGATGGGTGAGGCGCCCGTCGGCCTGCAGCTCGCGGAGAATCCGCCGGTCGATATCGTCCAGTTCATGCGCCATCCGTGCCCGTTCCCTGCGTTGTTCCGCCCGATCGCGCAAGATCCTAGCGCAAGACATCATCCGGTGCCGATAATTTGCCGACACCGCGCGCGCGCTGCGGTCTATCCTCGCGCAAGCCCAGGAGGAAAGAATGACGGCCACCCACCGCCTGCCCAATGTCATGCACGACCCCGATCCGACCGAGACGGCGGAATGGCTCGACGCACTCGAGTCGCTGACCCGCGAGATGGGGCGCGACCGCGCGCAGTTCGTGCTCGGCCAGGTCTGGGAGCGCGCGCGACGGCTCGGGGTGACCACGGCGGGGCTGCCGTTCTCGGCCTATCGCAACACCATCCCGCTGGCCCAGCAGCCGGCCTATCCCGGCGATCTCGCGCTCGAGGAGCGCATCACCTCGCTGATCCGCTGGAACGCGCTGGCGATGGTGGTGCGCGCCAACCGGGCCTATGGCGAGCTCGGCGGGCACATCGCCTCCTATGCCTCGGCGGCGGAGATCTTCGAGGTCGGCTTCAACCATTACTTCCGGGCCCGCACGCCGGATTTCGGCGGCGATCTGGTGTATTTCCAGCCGCATTCGGCGCCCGGCGTCTATGCCCGCGCCTTCCTCGAGGGCCGGCTCTCGGAGGCCGACATCGCCAACTACCGCCAGGAGGTGCCGGGGCAGGGGCTCTGCTCCTATCCGCATCCCTGGCTGATGAAGGAGTTCTGGCAGCTCCCGACCGGCTCGATGGGGATCGGGCCGATGTCGGCGATCTACCAGGCGCGGTTCATGCGCTATCTCGCGGCGCGCGGGCTGGCCGACACCGCGGGCCGCCATGTCTGGGGCGTGTTCGGCGATGGCGAGATGGACGAGCCGGAGAGCGTCGGCGCGCTGACGCTGGCGGCGCGGGAGGGGCTCGACAACCTGACCTTCATCGTCAACTGCAACCTGCAGCGGCTCGACGGCCCGGTGCGCGGCAACGGCCAGATCATCCAGGAGCTCGAGGCGCTCTTCGTCGGTGCCGGCTGGAACGTCATCAAGGTGCTCTGGGGCTCGGAGTGGGACAACCTCTTCGCCCGCGACGCCGACCACGTGCTGCTGCGCCGCTTCGCCGAGACGGTGGACGGCGAATACCAGAACCTCGGCTCGAAGGATGGCGACTACAACCGCCACAAGTTCTTCGAGGCCGATCCGGCGAGCGCCGCGCTGGTGGCGCATATGTCGGATGCCGAGATCCACGCGCTGAAGCGCGGCGGGCACGATCTCAAGAAGCTCAACGCCGCCTTCGCCGCCGCCAGGGCGCATGAGGGCCAGCCGACGGTGATCCTGACCAAGACCAAGAAGGGCTATGGCATGGGCGGCGCCGGCGAATCGCGCATGACCGCGCACCAGGCCAAGAAGCTCGACGTCGAGGCGCTGCGCGCCTTCCGCGACCGCTTCGACCTGCCGCTGAGCGACCGGGCGGTGGAGGCGCTGGAGTTCTACCGGCCCTCCGACAACAGCCCCGAGATCGCCTATCTCAAGGACCGCCGCGCGGCGCTCGGGGGCTTTCTGCCGCGGCGCGCGCTCAACGCCTCCAGCGACGCGCCGAAGCGCCCGGCGCCGGAGAGCTATGCCAGGTTCGCGCTCGAGGCCGGCGGCAAGGAGATGTCCACCACCATGGCCGCGGTGCGCATGATGGGGGCGCTGCTCAAGGACAAGGGCTTCGGGCCGCGCCTCGTGCCGATCGTCGCCGACGAGGCGCGCACCTTCGGCATGGACAACCTGTTCCGCCAGGTCGGGATCTATGCGCCCAAGGGCCAGCTCTACGAGCCGGAGGATGCCGGCTCGATGCTCTACTACAAGGAGGCGACCGACGGGCAGCTCCTCGAGGAGGGCATCACCGAGGCCGGCGCGATCAGCTCCTGGACCGCCGCCGCCACGGCCTATTCGGTGCACGATACCGAGCTGCTGCCGGTCTATATCTACTACTCGATGTTCGGCTTCCAGCGGGTCGGAGACCTGATCTGGGCCGCCGCCGACCAGCGCGCCCGCGGCTTCCTGCTGGGCGCCACGGCAGGGCGCACCACGCTCTCCGGCGAGGGGCTGCAGCACCAGGACGGGTCCTCCCATCTCTGGGCCGCCGCGATCCCCAACTGCCGCGCCTATGACCCCTGCTTCGCCTGCGAGCTCGCGGTGATCATGGAGCATGGCATGACCCGGATGCTCGACGAGAAGCGCGACGAGTTCTTCTACATCACCGTGATGAACGAGAACTATGCCCAGCCCTCGCTGCCGGAGGGCGCGGCGGAGGGCATCCTGCGCGGGCTCTACCGCTTCGCCGCGCGCGGCGCGGAGGGAGCGCCGAGGGTGCGGCTGCTCGGCGCCGGCACGATCCTGCGCGAGGTCATCGCGGCCGCCGAGATCCTCGAGCGCGATTTCGGCATCGCCTCCGAGGTCTTCTCGGCGACCTCCTTCAGCGAGCTTGCCCGCGAGGCCGCCGAGGTCGAGCGGCGCAACCGGCTGATGCCGGCGGAGGCGCCGGCCCGCTCCCATGTCGAGACCCTGCTGGCGGGCACCGCGCCGGTGGTCGCGGCCTCGGACTACATCCGCGCCGTGCCGGGGCAGATCGCGCCCTATCTCGATGCGCGCATGACCATCCTCGGCACTGACGGCTTCGGCCGATCGGCCAGCCGCGTGGCGCTGCGCCGCTTCTTCGAGGTGGACCGCCAGCACGTGGCGCTCGCCGCCATCGACGCGCTGGTCCGTGAGGGCAGCCTCGGCCGCGAGGTGCTGGCCCGCGCCATCGCCGATCTCGGCATCGACCCGGCGGCCGCGGCGCCGTGGCAGGCGTGAGGGAGGCAGCGATGTCCGCAGCGATCGAGATCCGCGTGCCCGATATCGGCGATTTCCGCGACGTGCCCGTCGTCGAGATCGCGGTGCAGCCGGGCGATGTGCTGGCCGCCGACGACACGGTGATCGTGCTCGAATCCGACAAGGCGACGCTCGATGTCCCGACGCCCCGCGCCGGCCGCGTGGTCGCCGTGCTGGTGGCCGAGGGCGACCGGGTGAGCGAGGGCACCCCGGTGCTGACGCTGGAGCCCGCCGAGGCAGCGGCGCCCGCACCGGCCCCCGCACCAGCTCCCGCACCAGCTCCCGCACCGGCCCCCGCACAGGGCGGCGAGCGGGCAAGGCCGGCCGCGGCAGTCCCGCCCGCCCCCGTTCCCGCTCCCACTCCGGCAGCGCCGGCGGAGCCGGCCACGCCGCCGCCCGCGACCGAGCCGGGCCGGCCGGTCTATGCCTCGCCCTCGGTGCGCGCCTATGCCCGCGCCCTCGGCGTCGCGGTGGCGGAAGTCGGCGGCACCGGCCCCAAGGGCCGCATCACCCGGGCCGATATCGAGGCCCATGTGAAGGCCCGCATGACCGCCCGGGTACCCGCGGCGCAGCCCCAGGCGGGCCCCGCGCTCGCCGGCCTGCCGGACTGGCCGGAGGTGGATTTCGCGAAGTTCGGCCCGGTCGAGCGCCAGCCGCTCGGCCGCATCGCCCGGATCTCCGGCCCGGCGCTCGCGCGCAACGCGCTGGTCATCCCGCATGTCTGCAACTTCGACAAGGCCGACGTCACCGAGCTCGAGAGCTTCCGCAGGACGCTGAACGCCGAGGCCGGGCCCGATGACGCCAGGATCACCATGCTCGCCTTCGCGGTGAAGGCGGTGGTCGCCGCGCTCAAGGCCTATCCGATGTTCAACGCCTCGCTCGATGGCGGCGAGGTGGTGCTGAAGCGCTACTGGAACATCGGCGTCGCGGCCGACACGCCGGAGGGCCTCGTGGTGCCGGTGGTCAGGGCCGCCGACAGCAAGGGCATCCGCGAGATCGCCGCGGAGATGGCCGGCCTCGCCGCCGCCGCCCGCGCCGGACGGCTGAAACCCGCCGAAATGCAGGGCGCGACCTTCACCATCTCCTCGCTCGGCGGCATCGGCGGCACCGGCTTCACGCCGATCATCAACGCGCCCGAGGTCGCGATCCTCGGCATGACGCGGGCCGAGACCCAGCCGCTCTGGGACGGCGCCGCCTTCCAGCCCCGCCTGGTGCAGCCGCTGAGCCTGAGCTGGGATCACCGGGTGGTGGACGGCGTCGCCGCGGCCCGCTTCCTCGCCCATGTCGCCCGCACGCTCGGCGATTTCCGCCGCATCGCGGTCTGAGGGAGGGTGCCATGCTGACCGATGTGACGATCCCCGATATCGGCGATTTCTCGGATGTGCCGGTGATCGAGATCGCGGTGGCGCCGGGCGACCGGGTGGCGGTGGACACGCCGATCCTGATGCTCGAGTCGGACAAGGCGACGCTCGACATCCCCGCGCCGGTTGCGGGCGTGGTGGCGGAACTGCTGGTCGCCATCGGCGACCGGGTGAGCGCCGGGAGCCTCGTGATGCGGATCGAGACCGAGAGCGCCGCCGCCGCGCCCGCCGCCGCCGCGCCCGCTGCAACTGCGCCCGATGCCGCCGCACCCGCCGCCGCGCCCGCAGTCACCGCGCCCGCCGCCGCTGTCTCCGGGCAGGCCGGAAGCCGCGCCTCGCTGGTGGTGATCGGGGCCGGGCCGGGCGGGTACACCGCCGCCTTCCGCGCCGCCGATCTCGGCCGGGAGGTGGTGCTGATCGACCCGCGGGAGAGCCTCGGCAGGGTCTGCCTCAATGTCGGCTGCATCCCCTCCAAGGCGCTGCTGCACATGGCGAAACTCCGCGGCGATGTCGAGGAGGCCGCAGGCCACGGCATGGGCTTCGGCGCGCCGGCGATCGACCTCGACGCGCTCCGCGGCTTCAAGGACGGCGTGGTGGCGCGGCTCACCGGGGGCCTCGCCGGGCTCGCGAGGCGGCGCAAGGTCCGGGTGATCCGCGGCACGGCGCGCTTCACCGGCCCGAACAGCCTCGCCATCGAGGGCCCCGAGCCGCAGGCGCTCGGCTTCGAGCAGGCGATCGTCGCGGTGGGCTCGGAGCCGGTGCGGCTGCCCTTCCTGCCGGAGGACCCGCGAATCGTCGACAGCACCGGGGCGCTGGCGCTGCCGGACATTCCGGAGCGCCTGCTGGTGGTCGGCGGCGGCATCATCGGGCTCGAGATGGCGCAGGTCTATCACGCCCTCGGCAGCCGGATCGAGATCGTCGAGCTGGCCGATCAGATCATCCCGGGGGCGGATCGCGATCTCGTGGCGCCGCTGGCGAAGCGCATCGCGAGCCTCTATGGCGCCGTGCGCACGCGGACCAGGCTCACCGCGGTGACGGCCGGCCCCCGGCTCACCGCCAGCTTCGAGGGACCGGAGGGCGCCGGGACCGGGGCGTATGACCGCATCCTGGTCGCCGTCGGCCGGGTGCCGAATGGCGCCAGGGTGGCGCCGGAGGCGGCCGGCATCGCGCTCGACGGGGCCGGGTTCATCCCGGTCGATGCGCAGATGCGCACGGCGCAGCCGCATGTCTTCGCGATCGGCGACGTGGTCGGCCAGCCGATGCTCGCGCACAAGGCGGTGCACGAGGCCAAGGTGGCGGCGGAGGCGGCCTGCGGGCACCGCGTGGCCTTCGAGCCTGCGGGCATCCCCTCGGTCGCCTATACCGATCCCGAGGTCGCCTGGGTCGGCCTCACCGAGACGCTGGCGAGGGAGCGCGGCATCGCGGTGCAGAAGGGCGTCTTCCCCTGGGCCGCATCCGGGCGCTCGCTCTCGCTCGGCCGCAGCGAGGGGCTGACGAAGCTGGTCTTCGACCCGGAGACCGGCAAGCTGCTCGGTGCCGGGATCGTCGGCCCCGGGGCGGGCGAGCTGATCGCCGAGGCCGCGCTGGCGGTGGAAATGGGGGCGGATGCCGAGGATATCGGGCGCACCATCCACCCGCATCCGACGCTCTCCGAGACCCTGGCCTTCGCGGCGGAGGCCCATGCCGGCACGCTGACCGATCTCTGAGGCCGACCTGTCGGCACGACCCCGGCCCTCGCGGCGGCCGGAGCGGCGAACGGGCGAACCGCGTTGTCCGCTGGTCGGGAGACCGCGGTGCAGCGGCGGCCCGTAGCGGGCGAGCCGTTTCGACCAGCGCAGGCGCCGCCCGAGCGGGGTGCCGAACAGGCCGGCAAGCGGCGTGGCGTGAGGGCCGGGCGCCCGTGGGTGCTCGAAGGCCTGACCCGCACGCCGCATAGGAAGGCGTGAGCTAGGGCGACCCGCCGGCGGCACGGGCTGGCCTTTCAACAGCGATCACCTGATACGGGTCCTCCACGGTACGGCCGCCACGACGTGGAGCCGGCGCGCCCGGCCGGTGGCCCCGCGGCGGGCCAGCGGGTCCGGTTCGATAACCGTGACGCGGGTGTCGTTCGAGGCTTGTGTCCCTGGACGTAGTGTATGAGCCGGCCGCGCGCGGCGGGTGCCGGGGTGCGCGTCGTGCCCGTTTCCGCAGCCGGGGCTCACATGGTCCGCCCGTCCCGCTTTTCGCGGCGACGAAGGAAGCCGGAGCGGTGGAGGTACTTGAAATGATGAATATGGATTTATCCCCATACGTCTAAGATTTGGTTAAAGATCGCTATTGTTGAGAAACTTGGCTCGAGGTGGGTAAGGCGGACCGTTCGGGCTACCGTTTGCCCAATTCCATCTCGCCAGCGCGCTTGTCGGGTGCCCGGATGGGCCGAGCGAGAGCCGGGCGCAGGGTTGCCGCGGGCCACACCGATGCCTGTGAGCCATTGCCGCCTCTCCCGCCTGATTTCCCGTTTCGTCCCGCGCATCGATGGCAGGCGGAGGCCGGTCGTCCGGCAGACCCCGGTTCTCGATGCGGATCGGCGGCTCGGCGGGTCGAAACGGTGACCCGGCGGCCTGCGGCAGGCCATGCCGATGCGGCACCTCAGGGCGCCGGGGACAGGCGCGTGACCTGCTCCGGGCGGTGCTGGGCGGGGGAGCACGCGCCCGCCGCCCTCCACTGGGCCGACCCGTTCCGCGCGGCCCCCGCTTGGTGGCGGCGCCGAACCGGGGACCCGGCCCGGGGGCGCTCAGCCGCCGCCGAGCACCGCCTCGACGCGCGCTGCCAGCCGCTCCGCGAGCAGGCGGAAGCCGCGGTCGGTCGGGTGCAGCTCGTCGTTCCACCAGCGGCGGTGGTCGCCCTCTGTCGGCATCACGTCGACGAAGTTCATGTAGTGCACATGCGCCATGCCGGGGCTGCCGGCGAGGCTCGCGAGCATGGCGTTGAAGGCGTCGATGATCGCGGCGACCATCTCGCGGGTCTCGTCGAGCTCCTCGTAGCCCTGGGCGCGGAAGGCCGGCTGCAGCCAGGGCCCGGCGATGTTGATCCAGCCGAAGCCGCGCCCGTCCGGCACCGCATGGGCATAGCCGTGCAGGAAGATCGGGATCTCGTGGCCGATCCGCTCCCGCGCGAGGAAGCCGATGGCGCCGATCAGCGTGGCATAGGCCTCGCGCAGGCGGACATGCACCAGCTCGTCGAGGATCGCCGCGTTCAGCCCGCGATGCAGCCCCCGCGCCGGGTTGATCAGCAGGCGGAACTGCTCGCCGGCGATGTCGTTGCCGCCGCCGGAGAGCAGCACCGCCTCGGGGGGCGTGTCGCGGTCGAGCATCTTCAGGAACTGCCGGGTGAAGCCGTTTCGCTGGGCGAAGGCGAAGGCCATGCTCTCCAGCGTGTCGCCGTGATGCGCGACGCTGGTGATGTCGAAGCCGTGGCTGTCCTCGAGCTCGTCGAGCAGATCGGCGAAGATCGGGATGCTGAACCAGGAATCGCCCTCGGCGATCACCGGGCGGCGGCGGGCGCGGGCCCGGTCGCGCTTGCGGCTGGCCTGGCCGAGCGCCTCGGCGCCGAGC
Source organism: Paralimibaculum aggregatum (assembly GCF_030270585.1). Classification (GTDB taxonomy): domain Bacteria; phylum Pseudomonadota; class Alphaproteobacteria; order Rhodobacterales; family Rhodobacteraceae; genus Thermohalobaculum; species Thermohalobaculum aggregatum. The sequence goes on along the minus strand of NZ_BSYI01000010.1, from coordinate 30,498 downwards.
GCGCGGCCGACCGAGAGCGCGTCCTCGCGGCTCTGCGGCGCCGGGCGCGGCGCCTTGGGCCGGGCGGGGTTCTCGTTCTCGGCGGCCAGAACGCGCCACTTCTTCCGGCGGTTGGCGATGTCGTAGAGATTGGGCTCCTGCGGGTAGCGGGACGAGGGCAGGTAGTCCCCGATGGCGGCGAACCAGGCCTCGTAATCGGCCTCCGGTGGCAGCTCTTCCAGCGTGCGCAGCGCCGCCCAGGTGAAGGCGCCGTTGGGCCGGCCGCCGAACCAGGCGTCCATGCTCTCCTGATCCTCCTGGCAGCCGGCGAGCAGCAGCGCGCCGCGCCGGCCCGGCGGGCTCGCATTGATGCGGGCGACATGCCCCCTTGCGACGGCGGCCATGCTGGCGGTGGCAACGCGGTCGGCGGACAGGAAGCAGTTGGGCGGCAGGAAGCGCGAGCGCGGCATTGCGGCGGCGAGATCGGCGGTGGCGATGTCGAGCCGCGAGCGGCGCGACATGGTGCCGGAATTGCAGGAATCCGAGATCAGCACCCAGCGCACGCCATCCTGCCGCCGGGCATAGACGGCGTTGAGCTCGTCGTCGGTGATCACGCCGTTGCTCGCGACATCGTGCGGGCACCAGCACTCGTCGTTGCCGTCCGCCTCGTCGCCGTCGAGATCGGGCACCACCGAGCCATGGCCGGCGAAGACGATCACCACGATGTCGCCGCGGGTGCCGGTGCGGGCGAGCGCTGCCATCCCGCTGCGGATCGCGTCGCCGGTGGCCGCGGCGTCGAGCAGGCGCTCGCAGGCGAAGCCGCGGCGCTCGAGCGCATCGGCCCAGTCGTTGGCGTCGTTGACGCAGCCGTAGAGATCGCTGCCGGTGCCGGGATAGTCGTTGATGCCGATGCAGAGTGCATGCTTGCGGGCCATGGCGGCCACTCCCTCTCGTTGACAGGCCGGGGGCCCGGAGGGTGCAAATCGTCGCCATCTCCGGGCGCGGCGCGAAATTGCGCTGTTCGATTCCCGATTGGCGGAATCGGTATTATTACTGTATTTAAATAAAGTATTATGAATGAAATCAGTGTGTTGTCAATTCGACTGTATTTTATGATCTCCGATCAGGACTGTTCCATGGCCGCGAAACCGGCCCCCTCGAGGCGCGGTGCGGCCAGGCGCATGGCATCGGCCAGGAAATCCGCGACGGCGCGCACCCGGGCGGAGCTGCGCACCTCCTCGTGCATCACCAGGTAGAGCGCGCGCCGCAGCGCCGCCCCGGGCGGGATCAGGCAGACCAGCCCGTCCTCCGGCAGGGCGCAGAAGCAGGGGAGCACGGCGAGCCCCAGCCCGGCGCGCACGGCGGCGATCTGCGTGGTCAGATCGTTGGTGACGAGGCCGGTGCGGGGCTGGCGGACATGCGCCTCGAGCCAGCGCGCCATCGGCAGGTTGCGCAGCGCCTCGTCCCACAGGACGAAGTCGCAGCCCCGGATCTCGTCCATGCTCCGGCCGGGGCAGTGTGCCGCCACGTAGTCGCGCGCGCCGAAGAGCCCGTGGGCCACCGTGCCGACCCGGCGCACCCGGAGCCGCCCGCGCGCCGGCCGCGCGAGGCGCAGCGCCAGATCGGCCTCGCGGCGGGTGAGGTTCACGTTGCCGATGGCGGTGGCGATCTCGAGCTCGATGCCGGGATGGCGCGCGCGCAGCCTCGGCAGTTCCGGCATCACCAGCAGGTTCGCCACGGTGACCGGGGCGGCCAGCCGCACCGGGCCCGAAAGCGCCGCATCGCTGCCGAGCAGATGCGCCTCGAGCGCCGTTATCTCGCCCTCCACCGCCTCCAGCCGGTCGAGCATCCGCCGGCCCTCGTCGGTGAGCAGATAGCCGCGGGCATGGCGGGTGAAGAGGCGCGCGCCGAGTGCCGTCTCGAGTGAGGTGATCCGGCGCGACACGGTGGAGGCGCTGGTGCGCAGCCCCCGCGCCGCCTCGGTGAGCCCACCGGCGCGGGCGGTGGCGAGAAAGAAGCGCAGATCGTCCCAGTCCATGCGAGCCCCCGCGATGCTTTCCGTTTCTGGAAAATAGGCTGCCGAAGCTGTCTCTTAAACACCCGTTCTTGGAATGATAGATCCGGGCGGTCACCGGGGCGCCGCGGCCCGCGCGGATGTCCGGGGGAGATCCTGCCATGCGATCGGGGAGACCGAACCCGGCAGGGTTCACCGCCCCTGCGCCGGACGCCGCTGCGGAGGTGGCGGGGACACACCCGGCCGATGCCGGGGAGAGGAGCCGCTCCGTCCCCGATCTCCGTCCGGTGCAGGCGGAGGCGCCGGGCAGGCTTGGGGGCGTCTCCAAGAGATCCGGCCTCCCGGTCTCCGGGCGGCGGTTCCTGGAGGCGCCCCTCGGCAAAGGGCTCGGGCTGCCGGGCAACCACACCGGCCGCTGCGCGATGCCCGCGCGCGGCTCGCCTGAACGACACCCGCGGCGCCCGCGGCGCGGCGGGCCGATGGCGCGCCCGCCCTCGCCGGCGCGCCCACACCGGAGAAGGAGAACCGGAATGGACAAGCGAAACCTCGGAACCTCTGGCCTGCGCGTCTCGGCGCTCGGGCTCGGCTGCATGGGGATGTCGGAGTTCTACGGCGCCACCGACGCGGCGGAGGCGATCCGCGTGATCCACCGGGCGCTGGAGCTGGGGCTGGATTTCCTCGACACCGCCGACATGTATGGCCGCGGCCGCAACGAGGAGCTCGTGGGCCGCGCGATCCGGGGCCGGCGCGACGCGGTGGTGCTGGCCACCAAGTTCGGCATCCGGCGCGACGGCGAGGCGCGGAGCTTCGACGGCCGGCCGGCCTATGTGCGCGAGGCCTGCGAGGCGAGCCTGCGCCGCCTCGGCGTGGAGACGATCGACCTCTACTATCTCCACCGGATCGACCCGGACACCCCGATCGAGGAGACCGTGGGCGCGATGGCGGAGCTCGTCCGCGCCGGCAAGATCCGGCATGTCGGGCTCTCCGAGGTCGGCCCGGAAATCCTCGAGCGGGCGGCGGCGGTGCACCCGATCGCCGCGCTGCAGACGGAATACTCGCTCTGGACCCGCGACGTGGAGGCGGGCGTCCTCGCGGCCTGCCGGCGGCTCGGCATCGGCTTCGTGCCCTACAGCCCGCTCGGCCGGGGCATGCTGACCGGGGCGATCCGGCGCGTGGAGGACCTCGCCGGGGACGACTGGCGCCGCGCCGCGCCCCGGTTCAGCGGCGAGAACCTCGATGCCAACCTGCGTCTCGCCGATGCGGTGGCGGAACTGGCGCGCGCGAAGCGCTGCACGCCGGCGCAGCTCGCGCTTGCCTGGGTGCTGGGGCAGGGCGCCGACATCGTGCCGATCCCGGGCACCAAGCGCGTGGCGCGGCTCGAGGAGAATCTCGCTGCGCTGGCGGTGCCGCTGACGGAGGCGGACCGGGCCTTTCTCGACGCCCGCCTGCCGGTCGGCGCCGCTGTCGGTGCGCGCTACCCCGGCTGAGCGCCGGCGCAGGCGCCCAGCAGCCAGTCGCGAAACGCCCGGACCTTGCGCGAGGCCGCGGCATCGGGCCGCGCCAGCAGGGTGTAGCCCGGCCCGGGCAGGTGGATCTCCGGGCGCAGCGGGCGCAGCAGCCCCTGCGCCGCGAGATCGGAGACGAGATAGCCGCTGGCCAGCACCGGCCCCTGTCCGGCGAGGGCGCAGTGCACCGCGTGGTGCTCCTGGTCGAAACGGCGGATCTCGGCCCGTGCCGCGAGGCCGCCGAGGCCGGCCGCGGCGAGCCAGGCGGGCCAGCCGGCCTCCGGCAGGCCGGGGCGGGCCCATGCGGTCTCGAGCAGGACCGGGGCGGATGCCTCCAGCGCCCCGGCAAGGCCGGGCGCGGCATGGGCGCCGATGCGTTCCGGCGGCAGGGCGGTCGCCTCCAGCCCCGCTGCCGGCGCCGCACCGTAGCGGATCGCGAGATCGACCCGCCGGTCGCGCCGGAGATCGACCGGATCGGTATCGGTCTCCAGCCGCAGGCGGATGCGCGGGCAGGCCTGCCGGAAGCCCGCGAGCCGCGGCACCAGCCAGAGCGCGGCGAAGGCCGGGGTGGTGGTGACGGTCAGCACCGTCTCCGCCTCGGCGGCCTCCTCGACACCGGCGAGAAGCTCGGCAAGCCCCCTGTGCACCGCGCCGGCGAGGCGCAGGCCCGCCGGCGTCGGCTCCACGCTGCGCGTGCCGCGGGTGAAGAGGGCAAGCCCCATCTGCGCCTCGAGCCCGCGGATCTGGTGCGAGACGGCGGTGGGCGTGACCGAGAGCTCCGCCGCCGCCGCCTTGAAGCTGCGGAGCCGGGCCGCGGCCTCGAAGCTGCGCAGGGCGGAGAGCGATGGCAGGCGGGCGAACATGCAGACATAGATGAGAATATCTCGTCCGTTGGCAAGCATTATCCGTTTGTCCGCCTGCGCGGGTTTCGCCATCTCCGAGGCGCATGGGGCCATCCACCGGCACAGCCACAAGGAGACGACGGATGACGGATATTCTCTATATCACCGCCAGCGCGCGGCAGGACCGCTCGCTCTCGCGCGGCCTCGGCGCGCGCTTTCTCGAGGCCTGGCGGGCGAGGCGCCCGGAGGACCGCGTGATCGCCCGCGATGTCGGTGCCAACCCGCCGCCGGCGATCTCGCAGGACTGGATCGCCGCCGCCTTCACCGCCGAGACCGAGCGCTCCCGAGCGCAGCGCGCGGTGCTGGCGCTCTCCGACACCCTGATCGGCGAGCTCGCGGCGGCGCAGACCGTGGTGATCGCGACGCCGATGTACAACTACGCCATGCCGGCGGCGCTGAAGGCCTGGCTGGACCAGGTGGTGCGGGTGAACGCGACCTTCACCTTCGACCTCGCCCGCGGCGACCACCCGCTCGATCCGGTGCTCTCGGGCAAGACGCTGGTGCTGCTGACCAGCGCCGGCGAGTTCGGCTTTGCTCCCGGCGGGAGCCGCGCGGGCATGGACCATCTGACGCCGCATCTCCGGACGGTGTCGCGCTATCTCGGCGCGGCGGAGATCCACCGGGTGGGCATCGAGTACCAGGAGTTCGGCGATGCCCGGCACCGCGGCTCGGTGGCGGCCGCCGAGGCGGAGGTCGAGCGGCTCGCCGCGGCGCTGGCCGGGCGCCGGGCCCGCAGCGCCGCCTGAGCGCGGTCAGCCGAGGAACTGGCGCAGCGCCGGGTTGTCGCTCTCCTGCCGGTACCAGAAGCCGAGGCGGTCGATATCCGCCAGCAGCGCCGCCTCGTCCTCCGGCCCGGCCGCAAAGCCCGCCAGCACCCGGCCATAGGCGGCGGCGCGGTTGCGGTAGTGGAACAGCGTGATGTCCCAGCGCGTGCCGAGGGTCTCGAGGAAATCGAGCAGCGCGCCGGGGCGCTCGGGGAACTCGAAGCGGAACAGCCGCTCCGCCCGGGCGCCGCCGCCGCCGCCGACCAGGTGTCGGACATGGAGCCGCGCCACCTCGTTCTCGGTGTAGTCCTCCATCGCATAGCCGGCGGCCCGGAGGCCCGCGGAGATCTCGCGCCGCTCCGCCAGCCCGCCCTTGAGCTGGATGCCGACGAAGATCTGCGCCCGGGCATCGTCGCGGTGGCGATAGTTGAACTCGGTGACCGCGCGCTTGCCGATGCTGCGGCAGAAGCGCAGGAAGCTGCCGCGCTCCTCGGGGATGGTGACGCCGAAGATCGCCTCGGCATTCTCGCCGATCTCGGCGCGCTCGGTGATGTGCCCGAGGCGGTCGAAGTTCATGTTGGCCCCGGAGAGGATGCTGACCAGATCGGCCCCGCTGGTGCCGGTGCGCGCGACCCATGCCTTCATGCCGGCGAGCGCCAGGGCGCCGGCGGGCTCGACCACGGTGCGGGTCTCCTCGAAGATGTCGCGGATCGCGGCGCAGATCCGGTCGACGCCGACGGTGACCACCTCGTCGACCCGCTCGCGCAGCACCTCGAAGGTGACGTCGCCGATCTGGCGGACCGCGCAGCCGTCGACGAACAGCCCGACCTGATCGAGCGGCACCGGGCGGCCCGCCTCCAGCGCCGCGGCGAGGCAGGCGGCATCCTCGGGCTCCACCGCGACGATGCGGATCGCCGGGTCGAGCGCCTTCAGATAGGCCGCCATGCCGGCGCAGAGCCCGCCGCCGCCGACCGGGACGAAGACCGCGTCGATCCGCCCGCGGTGCTGCGCCAGCAGCTCCATCGCCACGGTGCCCTGGCCGGCGATGGTGGCCGGGTCGTCGAAGGGATGCACCATCACCCGCCCCTCGGCGCGCACGATCTCGGCGCCGCGCCGCGCCGCATCGGCATAGCTGTCGCCGGCGAGCTCGATCCGCGCGCCGAGCGCCTGCACCGCCGCGATCTTGATCGCCGGCGTGGTCACCGGCATGACGATCACCGCATCGAGGCCGAGCTGGCGCGCGCCGAGCGCCACGCCCTGCGCATGGTTGCCGGCCGAGACCGCGACCACACCGCGCGCACGCTCCTCCGGCGCCAGCGCCGCCAGCTTCGCATAGGCCCCGCGGATCTTGAAGCTGAAGATCGGCTGCAGGTCCTCGCGCTTCAGCCAGACCGTGTTGCCGAGCCGGGCCGAGAGCCGCGGCGCCGGGTCGAGCGCGGTCTGCCGCGCCACGTCATAGACCGGCGCGCGCAGAATCGCCCTGAGCCAGTCGTCGCCCGTCATCGGGCCGGCGCCGTCGCCGCCTGTCGCATCCATTCCCGTCCTCCCGTGCGGCGCGGCGCCCGCCCGCCCGCATCCTGCCAGAATGGCGCATCCGGGCGGGGCAAGGCCAGAGGGGGCGGCCAGCGGTCGCGCCCGCGCACCGCCCGATTGACATATCCGATGGTTAAAGTCAGGAATAGCCCGGAGCGGTCATGCCGTCACACAGCCATCCGAATTCCAGGAGGTTCCAGCCAATGAAACTGACCTATCCGCTCGTTGCGGGCGCCATTCTCGCCGGCATTGCCGGGCAGGGCCTCGCCGCCGGGAAGGCCGCGGTGCTCGAGACCTATGCCGATATCGCCCATGCCGGCTACGAGGACAGCCTGATCGCCGCGCGCAGCCTCGGGATCGCGGTCGATGCGCTGATCGCCCAGCCCTCCGCCGCCACCCTGCAGGCGGCGCGCGCGGCCTGGCTGGCGGCGCGGGTGCCCTATCAGCAGACCGAGGTGTTCCGCTTCGGCAACCCGATCGTCGACGAATGGGAGGGCAAGGTAAACGCCTGGCCGCTCGACGAGGGGCTGATCGACTACACCGCCTCGAGCTATCCCGGCGCCACCGACGAGAACCCCCATGCCGCGATCAACGTGGTGGCGAACGCGCGCTTCACGCTCTCGGGCACGGAGATCGACGCCACCGAGATCACGCCGGCGCTGCTCGCCGAGGCGCTGCACGAGGCCGACGAGATCGAGGCCAATGTCGCCACCGGCTACCATGCCATCGAATTCCTGCTCTGGGGGCAGGACCTCAACGGCACCGGGCCCGGCGCCGGCGACCGGCCCTGGACCGATTATGCCAGGCACGAGGCCTGCACCAACGGCAACTGCGAGCGCCGCGCGGCCTATCTCGAGGCGGCGACCGACCTGCTGGTCTCCGATCTCGAATGGATCACCGCGCAGTGGGCCGAGGGCGGCGCGGCGCGTGCCGCGGTCACCGCCGACCCGGATGCCGGCATCGCCGCGATGCTGACCGGCATGGGCTCGCTCTCCTATGGCGAGCAGGCCGGCGAGCGCATGAAGCTCGGCCTGATGCTCAACGACCCGGAGGAGGAGCACGACTGCTTCTCCGACAACACCCACAACAGCCACTACTACGACGGCATCGGCGTGCGGAACGTCTATCTCGGCCGCTATGTCCGGATCGACGGGCGCGTGGTCGAGGGGCCGTCGCTGTCCGAGCTGGTGGCCGCGGCCTCGCCGGAGACCGATGCGGCGCTGCGCGCGGCGCTCGACCGGTCGGTGGCGGCGCTGTCGGAGATCAAGCGGGTGGCCGAGGCGGGCATGTCCTATGACCAGATGCTGGCCCGCGGCAATGCCGAGGGCGGTGCGCTGATCCAGCACGCGGTCGACGGCCTGGTGGCGCAGACCCGCGAGATCGAACGCGCGGTGGCGGCGCTCGCGCTGCAGCCGATCGCCTTCGAGGGCTCGGACAGCCTCGACGACCCGGACGCCGTCTTCCAGTGACGCCCCCGGCGCGGGCGGCCGCCGCCCGCGCGCCTTTGCGGCCGCGCCAGATGGTCGCTCGATGCCCGGCAGGGCTGGACGGGCGGGGAGGGCGCCCGCTAGGTCCTGCCCGGCAAGATCAACGGATATCGCCATGGCTTCCCGCCTCCGCTCGCGCCGCCCCCTCCGCATTCTCCGCTGGCTCGCGGCGCTTCTCCTGGCGCCGGCGGCGCTGGCCGGGGATCTGCCCCGGATCGGCCCCGGCGACGTGGCCGCGGACCCGCATCTCGCGGTGCTGCCCCGCACCCCGGAGGAGGCTGCCCGCATCGCCGCCATCACCCGCCCGGCAACCGATTTCTCCGCGCCCGAGCGTTTCGAGGCGCGCCCCGCCGGCGCCGCGACCGCGCAGAAGCGGGCGGACGGCAACGCCTTCTCGCACCCCTCGGCCAACATCTCCTTCGCCCGCGAGCTCGACTTCAAGGTCGGCAACGGGCTGTTCCGCAAGCTCTGGGTCAGCGCGCCCGCCTCGACCGAGGCGTCGGACGGGCTCGGGCCGCTCTACAACGCCCGCTCCTGCCAGCGCTGCCATCTGAAGGACGGGCGCGGCCACCCGCCGGCCGGGCCGGAGGACAGCGCGGTGTCGATGTTCCTGCGCGTCTCGGTGCCGGCGGAACCCGGCGATCTGGCGCCGGAGCTGCGGGCCATCGAGGGCTATCTCGCGACCCGGCCGGAGCCGGTCTATGGCAGCCAGCTGCAGGATCACGCGCTGCTCGGCCTGCCCGCCGAATACCGCCTCGCGGTGGACTGGGAGGAGATCGCGGTGCCGCTCTCCGGCGGCGAGACCGCGACGCTGCGCAAGCCGGCCTGGCGCGCGGCGGATCCCGGCTATGGCCCGCTGCACCCCGAGGCCATGCTCTCCCCCCGCGTCGCGCCGCAGATGATCGGGCTCGGGCTGCTCGAGGCGATCCCGGCGGCGGATATCCTCGCCCTGGCCGACCCGGACGACGCCGATGGCGACGGCATCTCGGGCCGGGCGCAGATCGTCTGGTCGGCCGAGTTCGCCCGGCCGATGCTCGGCCGCTTCGGGCTGAAGGCCGGCGCGCCCACGGTCAGGGAACAGTCCGCCGCCGCCTTCTCCGGCGATATCGGCCTCTCGACACCGCTGCATCCCGCCGGCTGGGGCGAGTGCACCCCGGCGCAGGCCGCCTGCCGCGCCGCCCCCGATGGCGGCGCCGCGATCCGCGGCGGGCTCGAGGTGGATGCCGAGATGCTCGCGCTCGTCACCTTCTACAGCCGCAACCTCGCGGTGCCGGCGCGGCGCGACATGGGCGACCCGGCGGTGCTGCGCGGCAAGCGGGTGTTCCACGAGACCGGCTGCATCGCCTGCCACCGGCCGAAATTCGTCACCCACCGGCTGGCGGACCGCCCCGAGCAGAGCTTCCAGCTAATCTGGCCCTATACCGATCTCCTGCTGCACGACATGGGCGAGGGGCTTGCCGACCACCGCCCGGAGGCGCGCGCCACGGGGCGCGAATGGCGCACCGCGCCGCTCTGGGGGATCGGCCTCACCGGGGTGGTGAACGGCCACACCCAGTTCCTGCATGACGGCCGGGCGCGCTCGCTCCTCGAGGCGGTGCTCTGGCATGGCGGCGAGGCGCAGGCGGCACGGGATGCCGTGGTCGCCATGCCGAAGCCCGACCGCGACGCCCTGATCCGCTTCCTGGAGAGCCTCTGATGCGTGTCCTCGCCCTTTGCCTCGCCCTGCTCTGGCCCGCCGCCGCCGCGGCCGGCCCCTCGGTGGATGCCGCGCTGGACGGGCACGTGCTGCCGCGCGTCGCGCGCCTCGCCGAGGCCGGGGCGGCGCTCTCGGCGGCAGCGGAGGCGCGCTGCGCGCCCGAGGGGGAGGCGCTGCGCGCCGCCTACCACGCCGCCTATGATGCCTGGGCCGGGGTCTCGCATCTGCGCTTCGGCCCGATGGAGGAGGCGGACCGGGGCTATGCGCTCGCCTTCTGGCCCGACACCCGCGGCGCCACCGCGCGCAGCCTCGCCCGCCTGCTCGGCGAGGACCCGGCCCTGCTCGCCGACCCCGCGGCCTTCGCCACCGTCTCGGTCGCGGCGCGCGGGCTGCTGGCGCTCGAGCGGCTGCTCTACGACGCGCCCGGCGCCGCGCCGGCGGCCTGCGGGGTCATCCGCGCCGTGTCCCGCGACATTGCCGGCACCGCCGCCGGGCTCGCCGATGCCTGGGCGCTGCATGCTCCGCTGATGCGCGCGCCGGGGCCGGAGAACGCGCTCTACGCCAGCGAGATGGAGGTGCTGCGCACGCTCTTCACCGCGGTGGCGACCGGTCTCGAGTTCAACGCCGATGTGCGGCTCGGCCGGCCGATGGGCAGTTTCGAGCGGCCGCGGCCGCTGCGCGCCGAGGCGCACCGGTCGGGCCGGTCGCTGCGCATCGTGCGGCTCTCGCTGGCGGCGATCGAGGAGCTGGCGCTGGCGCTCGCCGTCACCGCGCCGGCGCCGGACCGGGCGGCCATCGCCGCCGCCCTCGATGGCGCGCGCGGCGCCGCCGCGGCGCTCGACGACCCGGTCTTCGCCGGGGTCGCGACGCCGCAGGGCCGGTTTCGCGTCGAGGCGCTGCAGCAGCGCATCCGCGACGCCAGGGCCGAGGTGACCGCGCGGCTCGGCCCGGCGCTCGGCGTCTCCGCCGGGTTCAACGCGCTGGACGGGGACTGAGCGATGCCCGACCGGCGCCATGTCCTGCTCGGCGGCCTCGCGCTTGCCGCCGCGCCCGCCACCGGCTGGGCCGAGGCCGGCAACCCGGCCTATCTCGCCGCGGCGCGGGTGGGGCCGGAGGCCCATGCGCTCTTCGGCATCGACGCGGCGGGGCGCGACGTGTTCCGCGTGCCGCTTCCGGGCCGGGGCCATGCGGCGGCGGCGCATCCGCTGCGCCCCGAGGCGGTGGCGCTTGCCCGCCGCCCGGGCACCTATGCGCTGGTGCTGGATTGCCGCAGCGGGCGCGTCGCGGCCCGGCTCACCGCTCCGCGCGGCCGGCATTTCCAGGGGCACGGCGCCTTCTCGCGCGATGGCAGCCGCCTCTACACCAGCGAGAACGCCTATGACCTCGGCACCGGGCGGATCGGCATCTGGGATGCGGCCGGCGGCTATCGGCGGCTCGGCGAGGTGCCCTCGGGCGGGATCGGCCCGCACGAGCTGCTGCGGCTGCCGGGAAGCGATGTGCTGGCAGTGGCCAATGGCGGCATCCTCACGCATCCGGACAGCGGCCGGGCCAAGCTCAACCTCGCCAGCATGCGGCCGAGCCTCGCCTATCTCTCGGGCGACGGCGACCTGCTGGAGCAGGTCGAGCTGCCGCCTGGCCTCGCGCGCAACTCGATCCGCCATCTCGCGGCGCGCGGCGACGGGCTGATCGGCTTCGCGATGCAGTGGCAGGGCGCGCTCGGCGAGCCGGTGCCGCTGCTCGGGCTGCACCGGCGGGGCGAGGCGCCGCGGCTTCTCGGCCTCGAGCCGGCGCGCCAGCTCAGGCTCCGCGGCTATGCCGGCAGCGTCGCCTTCTCGGGCGACGGCACCGGCATCGCGATCACCGCGCCGCGCGGCGGGCGGGCGCATGTCTTCGCAGCGGAGAGCGGCAGCCTGGCCGCGGAGATCCTGCGCGGCGACATCTGCGGCATCGCCGCCGGCCCGGCCGGCTTCCTCGCCACCGACGGCCTCGGCGGCGTCTCGCGGCTCTCGGGCGCGGATGCGGCGCCGCTGGCGCGCCACGGCGACCGCAACTGGGACAACCATCTCGTCGCGCTCTGAGCGCCCGGCCGGCGCGCGCCGGGAAAGCGCGCCAATCTGCGCCTGCCGCTCTTGAAGTGGGGGGGCGGCGCCTCTATCACCGTGTCTGTCGTGCGGCCCCTCGGGGCGCCGGCATCACGGGTCGGGGGAGCCGGACCGCGCCGCAGGCGGCGCGCGCCCGCTTCGGCGGCCCTCATGGCAGGTCGGGGCGTAGCGCAGCCTGGTAGCGCGTCGGTTTTGGGTACCGAAGGCCCCCAGTTCGAATCTGGGCGCCCCGACCATCTTCCTGCAGCGCGGCGAGAGCCTCAGTCGGCCAGCGGCTCGGCGCGGCCGCTGCGGTCTTCGGGGCCGGCATAGGCATAGCGCCAGCGCTGGCCGCCCGGTTCCTGGCCGATGACCTGGCGCTTCAGCTTGCGGTCGAGCGTCGCCTCGTAGCGCATCTCGACGACCTCGAGCGGCCGGCCCTCGGCGTCGCGGCTGAGGATCTGCCGGCCCTCGGCATCGAACTCCGCCGGCGCGCCGTCGCCCTCGCGGACCCAGCCGAGCAGGCGCCCGGCATCGTCGTAGCGGTAGCTGTCGCGCCAGGGCCGGAGCGGGAACAGCTTCGGGTCGGCATAGGACGCGGTCAGCGCCTTGTCGGCATAGTCGATCAGCAGCGGCCGCCCCTCCGCGTCATAGACGCGCTTCTGCTGCGGCGGGAAGGTGACGCTGACGAAGGCCGGCGCGGAATGCCCGCCGGGGGTCACGGCAAAGGCCGCGATGTCGACCCGCGTGGTGGTCAGCCCCGGCCGGCCGGGCACCGCGAAGCGGTCATGCCAGGGGATCTCCAGCTCGACCACGCTGCCGTCCTCGGTCTGCGGGCGGATCTCGATCCGGTCGGCATCGCCCTGCAGCACCCGCCAGACGAAGCGCAGCGGCTTGCCCGCCGGGTCGCGGGTGGCCCGGGCGCTCACCGTCATCCGGCGCCGGCCGGCGCTGCTCCGGTGGATCCGGGCGATGGCGGAGGGCGTGTCGAAGAGCTCTTCGCCCAGGCCGGCGGAGAAATGCTCGCGCCCGTCGCGCGCCGGGCTGTCGCGCAGCACCGTGAGCCGCACCATCGGCGGGATCTGCTCGATGGACAGCGCATTGGCCGCGCGCACCAGGCGGATGAAATCGATCTCCTCGGCGTCGAACACGCTCGGATGCGCCTTGTGGCTCAGATAGTCCGTCTCCGACTGCACCGGCTTCAGGCTGCGCCGGATCAGGCGCTGCAGCGTCGGCGCGATCAGCCCTTCCTCGCGCAGGCGCCGCTTGACGCCGGGCTGCAGCGCCGCCAGCGCCACCGCCACCGCGCGCAGGAAGGGTTGGTCGGAGAGCGAGGCGCCGTGGCTGGTGATCCCGTAGGGCGTGTTCGCCGGCATCAGGTCGCCATGCTCGGGGCCGTAATCGTCCTTGGAGGGATAGATGTAGAGCTGGTTGCGGCTGTACTGGCGGAACAGCGCATCGGCGCCGCCGGGCTCGGTGAGGAAGCGCCGGGTCTGGCTGCGCCAGGCCGGGCTGTCGACCAGCGCGGTGGAGGAGTTGCCGAAGGTGATGCGGCCGAACTCGAAGAGCCGCTGCGGGCCGTAGTCGAAGCCGCGGGCGGCGACCTCCGGCCCGTAATCCACATGCAGCAGCTGCTGGAACTCGCCGCGGGCGAGCGGCGAGTGGCTGCGGTCGCGGTTGTCGTAGAGATCGCCGACATTGCCGGCGGCGCGCCCGGCGGCGTACCAGCGGTTGAGGAACGGCGCGATCCGGCCGAGCAGCTCGGAGCGGCCGAGCACCGGGCGCCGCGCCAGCACCGGCGGGATCTCGAAGAGGCTGCGGAAGACCCCGGCGGTCGGGTCCCACTCGGTGTTGTCCTCGCGCACCGGGGCGCTCAGCCCCTCCACCGTGATCAGGGCCGGCTGCGCCTCGGCGAAGGCCGGCACCGCCGGGGCCTCGCCGCCGCGCGCGGCGACCCTGTCCCGGATCTCGGCGAAGCCCGGCGCCTCGGCGAGCGAGCCGGCGCCGCGCGCGGCGATCCGGTCGAGCCCGTCGAAGCCGAGATCGACGGCGTCGGACAGCGCCCGGATGGCACCGGCGGTGTCGCCCGCCTCGGCGCGCAGCACCGCGATCGCGGTCAGCGGGTCGGGCTGGTCGGGGAACTGGCGGGCGAGGCTGTCGAGCACCGCGAGGGCCTGCTGCAGGCGGCCGCGCGCGCGAAAGCGCCCGGCGGTGACGAGCCCCTGCTGGAGCCGTGGCAGGTCGAAGACGCTGGTCGCCCGGTCCGGCGCCGGCGCCGGCGCCGGGGTGGCGGCGCCGGCCCGGCTCTGGGCGATGGCCCCGCCGGGCGGCGCCGCGGCGGCGAAGAGGGCGAGGACGGCGAGGGGGAGGAGGGCGCGGCGCATCGGCTCAGCGCCGCCGGAAGGGCAGGGCGAGGGTCCAGAGCAGCCGCGTCGGCGCCGCGCTCTGATACTCCGGCAGGCCGATGGTCATGCCCTCGTGCCCGGCCGCGGGGGCCGCGCGATAGGTGCCGAAGAGCCGGTCCCAGAGGCTGAGGTTGAAGCCGAAATTGCTGTCATGCTCGGCCCGGATCGTGGAGTGGTGCACCCGGTGCATGTCCGGCGTGACGATCGCGAGGCGGAGGAGGCGGTCGACCCGTGCGGGGAGCCGGATGTTTCCGTGATTGAACATAGCCGCCCCGTTCAGGACAATCTCGAATGCCACGACTGCAATGGCCGGCGCGCCGAGCGCATAGACCAGCCCGATCTTCAGCGCCATGGAGAGGGCGATCTCGAGCGGGTGGAAGCGGATCGCCGTGGTCACGTCCATGTCGCGGTCGGAATGGTGTACCCGATGCAGCCGCCAAAGCAAGCCGATGTGGTGGCTTGCGACATGCTGTGCCCAGATCGCGAGATCGAACAGCACGAAGGCCATGAGGCCCTCGAGCCAGCCGGGCCAGGCGAGCGCGTGGAAGAGGCCGGTGCCGGTCGCCGCGGCATCGAGCGCGGCCCCCACCGCGGCGGCGCCGAAGACGAGGCGCACCATCACCGCGTCGAGCGCCGAGACCGCCCAGTTGGTCAGCCAGCGCCCGGCCCGCGGCATCGCGGCGCGGCGCCGGGGGCGGGCGAGCTCCCAGGCCGCCAGCAGCGCGAACAGGCCGAAGAAGACGCCGAGGCGGATCGCGGTCTCGGACATGGGCAGGCACCTCCTGTGGCCAGAGGTGCGGACCGGCTGGCCCGGGTCAAGCCCCGGGGCCTCGCCGGCCGGTCACGCTCGCGTGCGCTCGCCGCCCAGCCGGGCCGGCTGCACGCCGGGCCGGGCCGGGCCGGGCCGGGGGGGCGGGCGGCGCCGGGTCGGGCGCCGCCGGGTCAGTCGACGATCAGCGTGCCGGCGCCGTGCTCGGTGAAGAGCTCGAGCAGCACCGCATGGGCCGCGCGGCCGTCGAGGATCACCGCCGCGCCGACGCCGCCCTCCACCGCCGCGAGCGCGGTGCGCACCTTGGGGATCATGCCGCCGGCGATGGTGCCGTCATCCATCAGCCGGGCGATGTCCTCCGCGGTCAGCCGGGTGAGCACGGTGCCGGCCTTGTCCTTGACGCCCTCGGTGTCGGTCAGCAGCAGCAGCCGCTCGGCCTTCAGCGCCGCCGCCAGCGCGCCGGCCGCGGTGTCGCCGTTGACGTTGAAGGTCTCGGTCGGGGTCTCGCCCGCGCCGATCGGCGCCACCACCGGGATCAGCTCGCTCTGCAGCACGGTGTGCAGCACCGAGGGGTCGATCCGCACCGGCTCGCCGACGAAGCCGAGATCGAGCACCTGCTCGATATGGCTGTCCGGGTCGCGCGTGGTGGCGGTCGCCTTGCGGCAGACCATCAGATGCGCGTCCTTGCCCGAGAGCCCGACCGCGCGCCCGCCCTGGCCGTTGATCGCCGCGACGATGCGCTTGTTGATGACGCCCGCGAGCACCATCTCGACCACCTCGACCATCTCCGCCGTGGTGATCCTCAGCCCGCTGGCAAACTCCGACTTCACGCCGAGCCGGGTCAGCATCTCGTTGATCTGCGGCCCGCCGCCATGAACCACGACCGGGTTCACGCCGCACTGCTTCATCAGCACGATGTCGCGGGCGAAGCGGGCCATCGCGGTCTCGTCGCCCATGGCGTGGCCGCCGAACTTCACCACGACGGTCTTGCCGTCGTAGCGCTGCAGATAGGGCAGGGCCTCCGACAGCGTGCGTGCCGTGGCCAGCCAGTCGCGATGCATTGTGGTGCGCCTCTCCATCCTGCCCTCCGAGTTTTGCGCTTCATTAGCGCGCCGCGCGGCGCAGGGCCAGAGGGGGCGTGGGCCGATCAGGGCCCGGCGAAGGCGCGGTCGCCCGAGAGCGAGGGAATGCGCCCGCGCGCCTCGGCCACCTGCGCGGTGTCGAGCTCCACCAGCGTCATGCCCGGATCGGTGCCGGCATCGGCCAGCAGCTCGCCCCAGGGGCCGATGGCGAGCGAGTGCCCCCAGGTCTCGCGGATGCGGCCGCGGGCGGCGGCATGGCGCCCGGTCTGCGCCGGCGCCAGCACGAAGGCGCCGGTCTCGATCGCGCGGGCGCGCAGCAACACCTCCCAATGCGCCCGGCCGGTCGGCACGGTGAAGGCCGACGGCACGGTCAGGATCTCGGCGCCGGCCTGCGCGAGGCGGCGGTAGAGCGCGGGAAAGCGCATGTCGTAGCAGATCGTGAGGCCGAGCCTGCCCCAGGGGGTTTCCGCCAGCACCGCGCGCTGGCCGGGGCGGTAGCCGGCGCTCTCGCGATAGCTCTCGGCGCCGCCGATCTCCACGTCGAACATGTGGATCTTGTCGTAGCGCGCGCGGATCGCGCCGGCGCCGTCGATCAGGAAGGAGCGGTTGACGAAGCGGTCCTGCGGGTCGTTGGCGGCCTTCAGCGCGAGCGAGCCGATCAGCACCCAGAGCCCGGTCTCCGCCGCCACCTCGCGCACCGCCGCCAGGGTCGGGTCAGCGGCCTCGGTGCGCAGCACCTCGCGCTGGCGCGTGCGGCTCGCCGAGACGCAGTTGGTCACCTCCGGGGTCAGCGCCAGCCTGGCGCCCTCGGCAGCCGCGGCGCGCAGCACCGGCAGCAGCCGGGCGAGGTTCTCGCCCGGGTCGTCGGAGCTCGTGAGCTGCACCAGGGCGGCGCGCAGGGTCATGGCTCAGGCCGCCAGCAGGGCGTCGAGCCTGCCCTCGCGCTCCAGCGCCGCGAGCTCGTCGGAGCCGCCGATGCCGCGCCCGTCGATGAAGATCTGCGGCACCGTGCGCCGGCCCTCGGCGCGCTGCATCATCTCGGCCTTGGCGCTGCGGTCCATCAGCACGTCGATCTCGGTATAGGCCACGCCCTTGCTGTCGAGCAGGCGCTTGGCGCGGTGGCAGAAGCCGCAGAGCGGCGAGGTGTAGATCTCGACATTAGCCATTGGTGTCGTCCTCCGTTCCGGTCGCGGAGAGATAGGCGCGCCCCTCGAAGGAGACCAGAGCGCTCACAAGCACGTCAATCCGGCTTGCGCCCGCTGCAAGGCAGGTCTCGGCGCAGGCGGCGAGCGTCGCGCCCGTCGTCATCACGTCGTCGACCAGCAGCACGCGGCGCCCGGCGAGCCGCGCCGCGGCGCCGGCGGCCGGCGCGAAGGCCGCCGCGACATTGGCCGCCCGCGCCGCGGCATCGCGCCCGCCCTGGCTCGGGGTGTGGCGGATGCGGCGCAGGAGCCGCGGGGCATAGGCATCGCGCCGCCCGGCCTGGCGCGCCAGCGCGCGGGCCAGCTCGGCCGACTGGTTGGCCCGGCGCGCCAGCAGCCGGCGCCAGTGCAGCGGCACCGGGACGATGAGATCCGCCTCGGCCACCAGCGCCGGCGCCGCGCGCCACATCCAGCGCGCGATCAGCGGCGCGAGGTCGAGCCGGTCGCCGCGCTTCAGCGCCAGCACGAGCTGGCGCCCGCTGCCCTCGTAGCGCATCGCCGCGGCGCCCCGCTGCCAGGGCCGCGGGCTGCGCGTGCAGTGGTCGCAGCGCAGGTCCGGCGCCGGCCGCGCCCCCGGCAGCTCGCGCCCGCAGGCGGTGCAGCGCGAGTCCGAGGTGATCAGCGCGAGATCGCTCCAGGCGGCGGGGCTCAGCGTGTGCAGCCGGTCGAGCTCGGCGCCGGAAACCGGGCAGAGCGGCGGGAACAGCGTGTCGGCCAGGCGGGTCAGCAGCGGGTCTGGCATCGGCGGGTCGGCATGTCGCGCCCCTGGCGGCGGTTTCGGCGGGATTTCGGCGGTGCGGCGGTTGGGTCCGGCGCGCGCCCAGCCTATACCGTCGCGCGGAAGGGGAGAAGCATGGGCGACACGAGACCGGAAATCTTCGAGACCGCGGCGCTCGGCCGGCGGCGCGACCGGGCGATGGCCTGCGGCTTCGCCGATGGCGCGGATTTCCTCTGGCGCATCGCCGCCGACGGCATCGCCGAGCGGCTGGCCGACACGCCGCGCGGCTTTCCGCGGGCGGTGCTGCTCGGCACCGGGGCCGGCGCGGTGGCCGCGGCGCTGCCGGCGAAGGCGGGGAGCGAGCGGCTGCTGCAGCTCGACCCCTCCGCCGCGATGGCGCGGGCGGCCGGGCCGGGGGCGCTGGTGGACCCCTGCGAGACGCTGCCGCTCGAACCGGCGGCGGCGGATCTGGCGCTCTCGGTGCTGCTGATGCACTGGCAGAACGATCCGGTCGGCCATCTCGTGCAGCTGCGCCGGGCGCTGGCGCCGGACGGGCTGGCGATCGCGGTGCTGTTCGGCGGGCAGAGCCTGGCCGGGCTGCGCGCCGCCTTCGCCAGCGCCGAGGCGGAGATCCTCGGCGGCATCACCCCGCGCGTCGCGCCGATGGCGGAGCTGCGCGATCTCGGCGCGCTGATGCAGCGAGCGGGCTTCGCCATGCCGGTGGCGGATCGCGAGACGCTGACGGCGAGCTATGCCGACCCGCTGGCGCTGATGCGCGAGCTGCGCGCCATGGGCGAGACCAACATCCTCAAGGGGCGGGCCCGGGGCCTGCTGCGGCGCGACGTGCTGGCGCGCGCCGCCGAGCTCTATGCGGCGCATTGGGGGACCGCGGAGGGGCGCGTCGAGGCGGTGTTCGAGCTGGTCTTCCTGACCGGCTGGGCGCCGGGGCCGGGCCAGCCGGAGGCGCTGCGCCCGGGCAGCGCGACGACCCGGCTCGCCGATGTGCTCGGCACGGTGGAGATCCCCTCCGGCGAGAAGCCCCCGGGCGAGGCGGGCGGGCGGTGACGGCGCAGGCCCGCCGCCGGCCCCGCCCGCCCACCCGCCGGCGGCGGGCCTGCGCCTCGGCGGGCGCCGGATTCATATACCTGTATGGTAATATAACTTGACTCTGATATAACTGATGAGCGATATGATTTGCATGGATCGAGCAAGCCGACACGACCTGATCTTTGCCGCGCTGGCGGACCCGCATCGCCGGGCGATCCTCGCGATGCTGCGCGAGGCGCCGCGGGCGGTGGGAGAGCTCGTCGGGCGCCTGCCGCTGACCCAGCCGGGGGTGACCAAGCATCTCGGCATCCTCGAGCGGGCCGGGCTGATCCGGCGCCGGGCCGAGGGGCGGCGGCGGATCTGCGAGCTGAGCGGGCAGGGCTTTGCCACGCTCGACGACTGGCTCGGCAGCTATCGCGGGGTCTGGGAGGCGTCGCTCGACCGTCTGGCAGCAATGGCCGAGGAGGAAACCCGCCATGACGACCGAGACGCAGACCGCCGCGCCGACCGGGACGCCCCCGGAGACGCCGACCGAGGTCACGGTGAGCCGTGAGATCGCCGCAGCCCCCGAGCGGGTCTATGCGCTCTGGCTGGACCCGCAGGCGATGATCCGCTGGTTCGGCATCGACGGCATCACCAACACCGGCTGCGAGGTCGATCCGCAGGTGGGCGGCGCCTGGAAGCTCGCCGCCACCGGGCCGAAGGGGCCGTTCCATGTCGAGGGGGTGTTCCTGGCGCTCGAGCCCGGCCGCCGCGTGGTGCAGAGCTGGGTGCATGTCGACGGCGACGGCACCCGCGGCAACGAGACCGAGGCCGAGGTGCTGTTCGAGCCCGCCGGCACCGGCACCCGGGTGACCGTGCATCATCGCCGCATCCGCTTCACGCCGGACGCCTTCCGCGAGGGCTGGGGCCAGAGCCTCGCGCGGATCGCCGAACTCGCCTGAACCGCTGAACCGCGCCGCTGCCCCGGCACGGTGCGACAAGACCGCGGGCCCGGGCGTTTGAAACCCGGGCCCGCGGGGTTATCTCCGGACCGAGACGCCATGCGCCCCACCTCAAGCGGAGGACATCCATGCTCGACCACATCCCCCCGGAGCGCCCGGGCCGCGGCCGCCTCGCCCATGCGCCGAAGCAGCATCCCCCGGTTCCGGCGCGGCGCACCGGCATCCTGCTCGCCAATCTCGGCACGCCCGACGGCACCGACTACTGGTCGATGCGGCGCTATCTCGCCGAGTTCCTCTCGGACCGGCGGGTGATCGAGTGGCCGGCCTGGATCTGGCAGCCGATCCTGCAGGGCATCGTGCTCACCAGGCGCCCGTTCTCCAGCGGCGCCGCCTATCGCGGGATCTGGAACACCGAGCGCGACGAGAGCCCGCTGCTCACCATCACCCGCCGCCAGACCGCGGCGCTGGCGGCCCGCATGGCGGCGCGCCACGGCGACCGGGTGATGGTGGAGTTCTGCATGCGCTACGGCAATCCCTCGACCGGGAGCGTGATCCGGCGGATGCAGGCCGCGGGCTGCGACCGCATCCTGTTCTTCCCGCTCTATCCGCAATACGCCGCCGCCACCACCGCGACCGCCAACGACCAGGCCTTCCGCGCGCTGATGACGCTGCGCTGGCAGCCGGCGCTGCGCACCGTGCCGGCCTATCACGACCATCCGGCCTATGTCGCTGCGCTCGCCGCCTCGGTGGAGCGCGCCTATGCCGGGCTGGAGACCCGCCCGACGGCGCTCGTCGCCTCCTATCACGGGCTGCCGCAGAGCTATTTCGCCAAGGGCGATCCCTATCACTGCCACTGCCAGAAGACCTCGCGCCTGCTGGCCGGGCGCCTGGGCTGGGACCGGGCGGCGATCCACACCACCTTCCAGTCCCGCTTCGGGCCGGAGGAATGGCTGCAGCCCTACACCGTGGACTACGTCGCGAAGCTCGCCCGCGAGGGGCACGAACGCATCGCGGTGATGGCGCCGGGCTTCGCGTCGGACTGCGTCGAGACCCTCGAGGAGATCAACGGCGAGATCAGGGAGGCCTTCGAACATGCCGGCGGCAGGGACTTCCACTACATCCCCTGCCTCAACGACGACGCGGCGCATCTCGACATGATTGAGGCGATCGTGCGGAGCGAGGCGCAGGGCTGGCTCGACGAGGCGCCGGCCGAGGCCGCGGCGCCGGAGACCGCACCCGCCTGAGCCGGCGCCCGGACCGGGCCGCCCCGGCGGCGCCGGCAAGGCCGGGCGACGGCCGCCCCATGCGCGGCAGCGGCGGTCTGCGGGGCAGCGGTGGTCTGCCGGGCGGCGACGATCCGCCGGGCATTGGCGGTCTGCCGGGCATTGGCAATTCGCCGGGCGGCGGCACGGGCCTCGCCCGATCGGCCGGCCGCGCTCCGCGCTGGAGCGAGGCCCGGCGGCCGGGTCCCGATGGCGCGCTGACCGGGCATTGCGCCGCCGCAGGCGGTGGAGCGGATGCCGGGGCCGCGGAACGCCGCCGTCACCTAGCCGCAGAGAGCGAAGCCGGCCGGCGGCAAGCGGGCGGCGGCGCGCCGGAACCGCCGCCTGAACAGCGGCCCGAGAGGGGCCTGGCCCGGCACCCGCAGCACTTCCCCGCGCCCGCGTTTCGCCCCTCGGCCGGGCCGGCGTAGCCGCGGCGCCGGAGGCTCCCCCGCCGCCGACCATGGGTGGGCTCTTGAAACCGCGCTCCGGGGGCGTGACGGTGACAGGGTGGGGGAGGCGGCGGGCCTTTCCGACCTCTGCCAAGGCTTGGAAAGCGCCGCATCCCATGCTAGCAATGGTGGGATGGATGGAGCCAGCCCCAACATATCGCCGCGTGCCATACGCCAGCTGCCGGAGGCCGTCGCCAACCGCATCGCCGCCGGCGAGGTGGTGGAGCGGCCGGCCTCGGTGGTCAAGGAACTCGTCGAGAACGCGCTCGACGCCGGCGCCACGCGCATCGAGATCGAGATCGCCGGCGGCGGGCGCGAGCTGATCCGGGTCCGCGACGACGGCAGCGGCATCCCCGGCGGGCAGATCGCCCTGGCGCTGGCCCGGCACGCCACCTCGAAGATCGACGGCGAGAGCCTCTTCAGCATCACCTCCTTCGGCTTCCGGGGCGAGGCGCTGCCCTCGATCGGCTCGGTGGCGCGGCTCAGGCTGACCTCCTCGGACGGCACCGAGGCGCGCGAGATCCGCGCTGCCGCGGGGCGGCTCGAGGCGCCGCGCCCGGCGGCCCATCCCCGCGGCACCACGGTGGAGGTGCGCGATCTCTTCTACGCCACCCCGGCGCGGCTGAAATTCCTGAAATCCGACCGGGCCGAGACCCAGGCGATCTCCGAGATCGTCAGGCGCCTCGCGCTGGCGGTGCCGCGGGTCGGCATCCGGCTGAGCGAGGTCTCCGCCGAGCCGCGGCTGCTGTTCCGCGCCGAGCCGGAGCCGGGGCCCGAGGATGCCGCCCGGCTCGCCCGCGCCGAACGGGTGATCGGCCGCGGCTTCGCCGAGAACGCGGTGCCGGTGGCGGCCGAGCGCGAGGGGCTGCGCCTCACCGGCCATGCCGGGCTGCCGACCGCGGCGCGCGGCTCGGCGGTGGCGCAGCATGTCTTCGTCAACGGCCGCCCGGTGCGCGACCGGCTGCTCTCCGGCGCGCTGCGGGCGGCCTATGCCGATTTCCTGCCGCGCGAGCGCCATGCCGCGCTGGCGCTGCATCTCGACTGCCCGCCCGAGATGGTGGACGTGAACGTGCACCCGGCCAAGGCGGAGGTGCGCTTCCGCGCCCCCGGCGTGGTGCGCGGCCTGGTGATCTCGGCGATCATCCACGCGCTGGCGGCGGCGGGGCATCGCAGCAGCACGGTGATGAGCGGCGCGGCGCTCGGCGCCTTCGTGCCCGGGCGCGGCGGTGGCGGCGGCGGCGGCTGGGCGCCGGCCCGGCCCGGCGCGGCGGCGCGGGAGGCGGCGCTGGCCGCCCAGGCGCCGCTTTCGGGCTTTGCCGAGGCGGCGCTCGAGACCCAGCTCCGCCCGGCGGCGGCAAGGGCGGAGCCGGCGCCCGAACCCGGGCCGGAAACCGCCGCGCCGGTGGAGATCCCGCCGCTCGGCCATGCCAAAGCGCAGCTTCACGGGCTCTACATCCTGTCCGAGACCGCCGACGGGCTCGCCATCATCGACGGCCATGCCGCGCATGAGCGGCTGGTCTACGAGCGGCTCAAGGCGGCCCGCGCCGAGAGCGGCGTGCCGCGCCAGCCGCTGCTGGCGCCGGCGGTGCTCGAGGTCGGCCGCGAGGCCGCGGAGCGCCTGACCGACGCCGCGGAGACGCTGGCGGAATGGGGGCTGGAGCTCGAACCCTTCGGCCCCGGGGCGGTCTGCGTGCGGGCGACGCCGGCGCCGCTCGGGCCGATCGACCCGGCGCCGCTGGTTGCCGATCTCGCCGACGAGCTCGCCGATCTCGGCACCGCCGAGGGGCTGCGCGCGCGGCTCGACCACCTGCTCGCCACCATCGCCTGCCACGGTTCGGTGCGGGCCGGGCGGCGGCTCACGGTGCCGGAGATGGATGCGCTGCTGCGCGAGATGGAGCGGGTGCCGCATTCGGGGCAGTGCAACCATGGCCGGCCGACCTCGGTACATCTGAGCCTCGACCGGATCGAGCGGCTGTTCGGGCGGTGACCGAGGGCGCCGGGCTCGCCGGGGCGGTGGCGGCGCTGGCCGGGCCCTGGGGGCCGGCGGTGCTCGGCGGTCTCGGCATGCTGGGCGGGCTGCTCCTGGCCCTTCTGGTGGCCGCGCTGCGCCGGCGCCGCGACCCGGCAGACGAGCTGGAGGCGCTGGCCCGCGGGCAGGAGCGGCTGGCCGGGGCGCTCGGGCAGGTCGCCGAGGCGCAGGCGGCGGCGCAGGTCCGGCTCGCCACCGCGCTCGATGCGCGGCTCTCGCATGTCGAGGGGCGGATGGGCGAGACCCTGGCCGAGAGCGCCGCGCGCACCGCGCATTCGCTCGGCCGGCTCGGCGTGCGGCTCGAGGCGGTCGACCGGGCGCAGGCCCGGATGGAGGCGCTCTCCGGCGACATCCTCGGGCTGCGGCAGATCCTCGACAACAAGCAGGCGCGCGGCGCCTTCGGCGAGATCCAGCTGATGGAGATCGTCGGGCGGGCGCTGCCGCCGGATGCCTGGGAGGCGCAGGCGACGCTGTCGAACGGGCGGCGGGCGGACTGCCTGGTGCGGCTCGGCCATCCGCCGGGGCCGATCGCGGTGGATGCGAAATTCCCGCTCGAGGCTTGGCAGGCGCTGGCGGCGGCGCCGGACAAGCGGGCCGAGAAGGCGGCGCGCAGCGCCTTCCGCACGGCGCTGATGAAACATATCCGCGACATCGCCGAGCGCTACATCATCGAGGGCGAGACCGCGGACAGCGCGCTGATGTTCCTGCCCTCGGAGGCGGTCTATGCCGAGGCGCATGCGCATTTCGCCGACGTGGTGCGGGCCGGGCTGGAGGCGCGGGTCTGGATCGTCTCGCCGACGACGCTGATGGCGGTGCTCAACACCATGCGGGGGGTGATGAAGGATGCCCGGCTGCGCGCCGAGGGGGCGCGGATCCGGCGCGAGCTCGGCCTGCTGGCGCGGGATGTCGGCCGGCTCGGCGAGCGGGCGCAGGCGCTGGAGCGGCATCTGCGGCTGGCCGGGGCGGAGCTCGACGGGGTCCGGCTCTCGGCGGAGCGGGCCGGGCGGCGGGCGGCGCGGCTCGAGGCGGTGGATTTCTCGGACGACGCGCCGCAGGCGGCGGAGTAGGACGGCGGCGCCCGCGCCGGCTTCGGCCGGGGCCGCCGCCTCCCCCACCCTGTCGACCCTCCGCCCCCGGAGCGCGGTTTCAAGAGCCCACCCATGGGAGGCGGCGGGGCGCTGCGCCAGGCGGCGGCTGCGGCGCCCCTGCCGGCAGCGGTAGCGGCAGGTCGCGCCGGGAGACGGCGCGGCGGCGGGCGGGGGCGGGCCCGAAGGTGGATCACGGCCTGAGACATTTTCGCGTTTGCGGTGAGCCGGGGTGAGATTCCCCGAGGCCAGTGATCGCGAGCGGTATCGGAGTGTGTCGTGGGGCGACCTGCCGCTCTTCCGGGAATGCCTGCGCTCGCCGGACTTCCCGCCTGGGCGGGGGTTTTCCGGGTGTCGGATGGCGGCGCGCTGCCCGGCGGCAGGGTCGATCTCGACGTCGGGGTGGATGGCCCGCATGCGCGCGCGGTGCAGGGCCTGTCCGGCGGGATGCCGGTCGTTGCCGGGCCCGGCGCGGCGATCGGCCCGACGACGATGAGCTTCGGCGGCGCTGTCGACCCGGCGGATTTCGGCAGCGCGGCGGCCGCGGCTCCCGATGCCGTCGCCTTCGCCCTGCCGGTCAGCCTGCTTGGCGGGATCGTGGGCACCACCGATCGGCGGGTCGCGACCTTCACCGTCCCGATCCCGCTCGGCGCGATGCCGGGCGACTGCCCCTGGCGCTCGGCGGCATGCTGGGCTCTCCGAAGGTGCCGAATGTTCAGGTGCTGCAAGGCGCTTCGGTGACTCCGGACAACCTGGTCGTGGGCAGGATCGTGGTTGGGGACTCGGTGAACGGGGTGGTGGCGCTGCCGGCGGGGCGGCTGCTGCTCGGCATGGCGATGCTCGCGGGCGCGGCGCGGCGGCGCGCGGGTTGGGGCCGCGCAGGGCGCAGACGGAATCAAGAGATCGGGTGGGCCTGCATCCTTCGGGGCGCCGGGAGGCTTTCCGCAGATGGCGCCGCGGGGGGGCGCGCGGAAGGAGGCGATCCGGTGGCAATCCGAGCGCCATGCGCCGGCGCCAGCCGCGCCTTGTCTGGGCCGTCTGCCCGGCGCCGCCCGCATGGCCTTCGTCCTCGGAGCCGAGGCGGCCGATCCGGGTCCGGCGGCCCTCGGCGGGGCGGCGCAGCATTCCCGGAACCGCGGTGACCGCGAAGGGACACGGGACGCCGGTTGCCGCGGCGACGGCGGCGGGCCGGTGGATCGGTTCTCGGCGAGGGGCCTGCACCGCGTTCGCGCCGTCCGATGCGGCCTTCGCCCGGCCGCCGGCGGGCTGGGCCGAGGTGCTGCCGCGCCCGAAAAGCCGTGCAGGGCTTTGCGGGATCCTCGCGCATCGCCCATCACGGGTCGCGGCCGCGGCGCAGCGGGCGGCAATCGGCGATGGCGGCCGATGACGGCGGGCACCGTCCGGTGCCGGTGCTGGCCGATGACGGCGGGTGCCTCCCGGTGCCGGTGCTGGCCGATGACGGCGGGTGCCTCCCGGTGCCGGTGCTGGCCGATGACGGCGGGTGCCTCCCGGTGCCGGTGCTGGTCGATGACGGCGGGTGCCGTCCGGTGCCGGTGCTGGTCGATGACGGCGGGCGCCGCCCGGTTCCGGTGCTGGTCGACGACGGCGGGTGCCGTCCGGTGCCGGTGCTGGCCGGCCGGGGGCGGCGCGCCGGGGCGCGGGGCGGCGGCGTCCGGCTGCTCGGCGGGAGCAGCCGCGGTGCCGCGGCGATCGCTCCGGACGCGGTGCTGGCCGTCGGCGCGATCCACACGACCGGCGCCGTGCGGCCGGCCGCGGCCGAACCGGCCTGCGCCGCGCTGCAGGGGCGGCGGCGGGGGCCTGCGGGGGGCCGGCACTTCGGGATGTTGCGCCGGTCCGCAATCTCGCGAAACCATCTTGCGCGGGCCCCGGATATGATTAGGGTGCGGTGCAACAGAACCCGCAATCCCCGCCCGAGGAGGCCGCCTTGACCGACACCGCCACGCCGCCGCGCGACCGCCCCTGGCTGTTCCGCACCTATGCCGGGCACTCCACCGCCGCGGCCTCGAACGCGCTCTACCGGGCCAACCTCGCCAAGGGCCAGACCGGGCTCTCGGTGGCCTTCGACCTGCCGACGCAGACCGGCTATGACAGCGATCATCCGCTGGCCCGCGGCGAGGTCGGCAAGGTCGGCGTGCCGATCAGCCATCTCGGCGACATGCGCACGCTGTTCGAGCAGATCCCGCTCGAGCAGATGAACACCTCGATGACGATCAACGCCACCGCCGCCTGGCTGCTGGCGCTCTACATCGCGGTGGCCGAGGAGCAGGGGGCGGATGTCGCGCGGCTCCAGGGCACGGTGCAGAACGACATCATCAAGGAATATCTCTCGCGCGGGACCTACATCTTCCCGCCGGCGCCGTCGCTCAGGCTGATCGGGGATGTCGCGACCTATACCTACAGGTCGGTTCCGAAATGGAACCCGATGAATGTCTGCTCCTATCACCTGCAGGAGGCCGGCGCGACGCCGGAGCAGGAGCTGGCCTATGCGCTGGCGACCGCGACCGCGGTGCTCGACGAGGTGCGCGGCCGGGTGCCGGAGGCGGATTTCCCGACCCTGGTGGCGCGGATCTCGTTCTTCGTGAATGCCGGCATCCGCTTCGTGACCGAGATGTGCAAGATGCGCGCCTTCGTCGATCTCTGGGACGAGATCTGCGCGACGCGCTACGGGGTGGAGGACCCCAAGGCGCGGCGCTTCCGCTATGGCGTGCAGGTGAACTCGCTGGGGCTGACCGAGCAGCAGCCGGAGAACAACGTCTACCGCATCCTGATCGAGATGCTCGCGGTGACGCTCTCGCGGAACGCGCGGGCGCGGGCGGTGCAGCTGCCGGCCTGGAACGAGGCGCTGGGGCTGCCGCGGCCCTGGGACCAGCAATGGTCGCTGCGCATGCAGCAGGTGCTGGCGCTGGAGACCGACCTGCTGGAATACGGCGATCTCTTCGACGGCAACCCGGCGGTCGAGGGCAAGGTCGAGGCGCTGAAGGCCGGCGCGCGCGCGGAGCTGGCGCGGATCGACGCCATGGGCGGCTGCGTCGCGGCGATCGACTACATGAAGGGCGCGCTGGTGGAGAGCAATGCCGCCCGGCTCGGCCGCATCGAGCGCGGCGAGACCGTGGTGGTCGGGGTCAACCGCTACACCACCACCGAGCCGAGCCCGCTGACCGCCGGCGAGGGCGACATCCTGGTGGTCGATCCGAGCGTCGAGGCCGAGCAGGTCGCGCGCCTCGAGGCCTGGCGGGGGGCGCGCGACGCGGCGGCCGTCGAGGCCGCGCGCGCCGCGCTCGCGCGTGCCGCGCGAGAGGGCACCAACATCATGCCGCCCTCGATCGCGGCGGCGAAGGCGGGGCTCACCACCGGCGAATGGGGCGCGGTGATGCGCGAGGTGTTCGGCGAATACCGCGCGCCGACCGGCGTCGCCCAGGCCGCCGCCGCGCCGGAGCCGGCCGGCGGCGCCGATGCCGAGGCCGAGGTGCGCGCCGCGGTCGAGGCGGTCTCGGCCCGGCTCGGGCGGCGGATCAAGTTCCTCGTCGGCAAGCCGGGGCTCGACGGGCACTCCAACGGCGCCGAGCAGATCGCCGTGCGGGCGCGGGACTGCGGCATGGAGGTGGTCTATGAGGGCATCCGCCTGACCCCGGCGCAGATCGTCAACGCGGCGCTGGAGGAGGGGGTGCATGTCGTCGGGCTCTCGATCCTCTCCGGCAGCCACATGGAGCTGATCGGCGAGGTGGTGACGCGGATGCGCAGGGCCGGGCTCGACGACGTGCCGGTGGTGGCCGGCGGCATCATCCCCGAGGAGGACGCCGAACGGCTGCGCGCGCTCGGGGTGGCACGGGTCTACACGCCGAAGGATTTCGAGCTGACCCGGATCATGGCCGACATCGTCGCGCTGGTCGATGCGCAGACCGCCGTCGCGGCGGAGTGAGGCGGGCGCCAAGGGGGCTTGAGGCGGGGCGGCGGTCGCCGGTAATGGTGGGGACACCGCCCGACACCCGCGACCGGAGGACTGCATGACCCGATGGCTGCCCGCCCCTGCCGCCTGCGCGCTGGCGCTCGCCGCCACCGCCACCGCCGCCACGGCCCAGGTGCCCGACGTGACCGGCAACTGGGCCTGCTCGGTCGAGGAATACGAGAGCGGCGATGCCGGACAGGTGCCCGATCTCTTCAACCTCGCGCTCTACCGCACCGGCGCCTTCGCGCTCACCGGGCGCGACCCCGAGGGCCGGGTCTACCAGGGCAACGGCACCTGGCATTTCGGCCGCAACGCCGCCAACGGCACCACCGTGACGCTGAAGGGCAACCGGCTCGAGGAGGGCATCGCGGTGCCCTTCGAGCTGGCCGGCGACCTCGTCGGTGCCGACGAGTTCGGCCGCATCACCAAGCATTACACGAGGACGCGCGCCTTCGAATGCCTCAGACAGCAATGACCCCGGCAGGGCGGGCGCCCGGAGCCGCGGATGCGGATGCCAGCCCGGAGGCGACCCCGGAGACGGCCCCGGAGCCGGGCTTCTGGGTCTTCGCCTATGGCTCGCTGATGTGGAACCCGGGCTTCCAGTGCCTCGAGCATCACCGCGCCTGGCTGCACGGCTACGCCCGGGCCTTCGCGCTCAGCTCGATCCGCTATCGCGGCACGCCGGAGGCGCCGGGGCTGGTGCTCGGGCTCGATTGGCGGCCGGGGGCGGTCTGCGCCGGGGTGGCGTTCCGGGTCTGCCGCAGCGAGGAGGCGGCGGTGCGCGACTATCTCCACCACCGCGAGATGGTGACCCGCAGCTATATCGAGCTGGTGCGCGAGGTGACGCTCGACGACGGCCGCCGGGTGCCGGCGCAGGCCTATGTGCTCGACCGCACGCACCGGCAATATGCCGGTGCGCTCAGCCTCGAGCGCCAGGCCGAGATCATCGCGCGGGCGGTCGGGCCGGCCGGGCCCAACGACGCCTATCTGCACAACACGGTCGACCATCTGCGCGAGATCGGCATCGAGGACCCGGAGCTCTTCGCCCTCGACGCCATGGTGCGGGCGCGCAGCACCGGCTGAGCCGCGGGCGCGGGCCGGGCGGGCAGGCGCGACCGGGCGGGCGCGGGCGGACAGGCGAGGCCGGGCAGGCGAGACCGGACAGGCGCGACCGGGCGGGCGCGCCCTCACGCCATGCCGCGCAGCTCCGGGTGCTCGCCGACGAAATGGCGCAGCGCCGCGACCAGCTCCGCGGCATGGCCATGATCGCCGCGGGCGAGGGCGGCGCGGACATCGTCGCGGATCATGTCGCGCACCTGATGCGGGCCATCGGGCAGGTGCATGAGATAGTCGGCCAGCGCCGCGGCGGCGACCTCGGGCAGGTGCTCGTGCTCGGCGATGGCGTCGACCTCTTCGCGGGTCAGATCGCACATCTCGATGCATTCGGTGAGCGTGAGCATGGGCGTTTCCTCCTCCGTTGCGGAGCTGTGAACGCGCAGCCTAGCAGCCGGGTGGCGCGGCGCCGTTGATCTCCGTCAACCGGCTGGTGGCGGTCTGCGACCGCTCCTTCCGGTC